>JBNLED010000001.1:0-20255 GCA_050304755.1 Polyangia bacterium
TGTCCGCGTCGGTATCGCCGTCCGTGTCCGTATCGGAATCGCCATCTGTATCAGTGTCAGCATCGCCATCGATCCCGTCCGACACCGATCCGGTATCCGACTCCCGAACCTCCGAGCCCGTATCTTCGTCGGCGCCTTGTGTCCTCCGACAACCTCCTGTCAACATTTGAGAGATGACAACAAAAAGAATCAGCTTCATCATGGATTGCTCCTTGGGTCGCCCGACGGGCTCTGTTTCAAAAACCAAGCGCTGTCCGCGTCGGGCGTCTTTGCGTTTCACGAATTCTCGATTCCCCCGCATAATTCGCAGACGAATCTGCTATTTGAGCATATCACCGCTGTACCGAGTCAGTATTTTCTATTTTCTAAATCATTCGCCCCCCCTTCATGACGTCAATCGCTTTTATTTCTCGCGAATTTCCGGCCGCGTCATCGATGACGACGGCAGGGCGCACGTCTGCTTCGGCGGCGGCGAGAGCCAGGCCCGGGTCCTTTGACCCCGACCGCCGCATCGTCGCCCGGCGCTCGCTCCTGAAAATCATCGGATGGTGACCAATGGTTGTGGGATCAGGGCATCTTCATCTATAGTCTAAGACCTTCGCGGGGTGGTCCGCGTTGGAAAAACGGAGAGCACCATGACGATAGAAGAACAGATTACGGCCCGCATGAAGGACGCCATGCGCGGGAAGAAGGAGGCGGAGCTGTCGGTGCTCCGCATGATCAAGACCCAGGCCCAGACCGCCCGGAGCGCGCCGGGGTTCGACGGAGAGACCGACGACGCGTTCTGGGTGGAGGTCATCGGAAAATACGTGAAGCAACAGACCCGGGCCCGCGCGGAATTCGAGAGCGCCGGGGAGGCGGGCGCCGCCCAGGTGGAGAGCCTGAGCTTCGAGATCGACTACCTCTCCGAGTTTCTACCCAGAAAGCTGGACGAGGCGGCCACCCGCGCGCTGGTGAAGGAGGCCATCCAGGCCCTCGACATCTCTAACCCCAAGATGGTCGGGAAGCTCATGGGGCACATCATGAAGACCCACAAAGACGAGGTGGACGCCGCCGTGGTCAAACGAATCGCCGCGGAGGAGCTGGGGTGAGCACCGGAGAGGCCAACGCATCGGACGCGCGGCGCATCATCGCCATCTGCGGCGCCAAAGGGGGCTGCGGCGCCAGCATGATCGCCACCAACCTGGCGGTGTTCCTGGGGCAGATCGGAAAGAACGTCGTGCTCGTGGACGCCAACGTCCAGGGGTCGGGGCTGCACGCCTGGCTCGGGATGCCCCGCCCCGGGCAGACCCTGACAGACTTCGTCAAGAAGCGGGTGGCGACCATCGAGGAGGTCCTCTCCGCCACGCCGATCACCGGGCTCCGGCTGCTCGCCGGAAGCGTGGATCTCGGCAGGGGCTACCGCATGTCCGCCGATGAACGGGAGGATTTCGTCTCTGAGCTCAGGAACGTGGCGGCGGACTTCGTGGTGGTGGATCTGCCCTCGGGTCTCCACCCACTCACGCTGGACCTGTTCGGAGACGTGGAGATCTCCATCGCCGTGACCACGGCCACCCCGGACGCGGTGGAGTCCACCTACCGCCTGTTCATGGCGAGCTACCTCTCCCGCCTCCTGGCGAGCCCCGATCTCGACGATCTCACCGAGTCGGTGTTGGAGAACCTGAGCGCCCGCCCGGGCAAGGCGCCCTCCCCCCGGGAGATCGTCTCCGTGCTGAAGGACGCCGGGCTCCCCGTCTCGGACCGGGCCCACCGGCTGGCCGCCACCTTCCATCCGCAGATCATCGTCAATAAGATCCGCATGAAGGCGGATCACGGGCTCGGGGACTCCATGGTGGCGGCCACCTCCCGCTGGATCGGCATCCTGCCGCGGCTCCTCGGCACCGTGGACTGGGACGACAACGTGTGGCTGTCGCTCCGCCGCGGGAACCCGCTGCTCATCGACTTTCCCCAGAGCCGGGCCTGCCGGGGGCTGGAACGGTTGGTGCGGCGGCTCCTCGGCCAGGACTTCAAGGCGCTCTTCGAGGCGGTCTCGGTGCCCAAGTCCACGGGGGAGCAGAACCTCTACGAGCTCCTCGAGATCTACCCCGGCGCCTCCGAGGAGGAAGTGCGGCGGGGGTTCAAGCAGGTGCGGGAGTACTTCGGTGTGGACGGTCTAGCGGTGAGCGGGGTCTGCAGCGAGGAGGAGCGGGAGGATTATCAGCAGCGGGTCAAGGAGGCCCATGAGATCCTCGTCGATCGGACCAAGCGCCGGGAGTACGACCGCCTCGCGTTCCCGGACGGTTTCCCCAAGGAGCACAAGCGGTTCGAGGACGGGCGCCGGGCTGTCGCCGGGCCGGTGGTCTCCCCCCACGACTCCCTGCCGGAGGTGACCCTCCGGGAGGACCAGATGGTCACCGGCGCCTTCCTCGGGGAGATCCGGAAGGAGCGGGGCATCGAGCTCATCGACATCTCCAACCGAGCCAAGATTTCGATGACGTATCTCCACGCCATCGAGCAGGAGAAATTCGATGAGCTCCCCGCGGCGGTCTATATCCGCGGTTTTGTCACCGAGTACGCCCGCTATCTGAAGATCGACCCCAAGCGGGCGGTGGACGACTTCATGGCGACCATGGAGTCCTACCAGGCCAAGCAGCGAAAGGCCAAGCAGTGACCTCGAAGGCCCTTGCCGGCGAGCTCACCGTCGTCAGCTACGATGGCCATCGCGGGGCCGAGCGCCCGCGGGCGGTGGTGCAGGGCGGGGTGCGGCTGGCGGTCCGGGTCGTGGAGGACGCCTGGATCGAGTCCGGGCCGGAGGCGGGAGACGCGGTCACCCGCCGGTTCCGGGTGCGGTGCGACGGCGGCCGGCGGTTCGAGCTCGTCTACTCAAAGGAACACGGCTGGAGCGGCCGCCTCATCGAAGGGGCGCCGCGGTGATCCAGGCGCTCAGGCGATCCTGGTTGAGACTCTACGCCGCGTGGCTCCGCGGCGCAGTCACGGTGGGACCGGTCAGGCCGCAGGTGGCCCTCACCTTCGACGACGGCCCGGACGACCGGTGGACCCCGGAGATCCTCGACATCCTTGCGGATCACAGCGCACTGGCCACCTTCTTCATGCTCGGCGCCCAGGTGGAGCGGCATCCGGTGCTGGCCCGGAAGGTGGCCGCCGCCGGACACGAGCTCGGCATCCACCTCTTCAGCCACGATCCCGCCGCGGCCGACGACGACGGGCGATTCATGGACGAGCTGACCCGGACCCGGGAGCTCATCCGGGACGCCGCGGGGGTCTCCCCCGGCCTCCTCAGGTTTCCCTTCGCCCACCTCGGGCGCCAGCGGCCGCGCCGCCTCCTGACCGAACACGAGCTCGTCACCGCCCATTGGAGCTTCTCATCACTGGACTCCCGGTTGGGCGCCGGAAATATCGAGCGGCGGGTTTCGAAGCGGCTCATGCCCGGGGCCATCGTGCTGCTCCACGACGGCGTCGGACCGAACTCCAAGTACGTCAAGACCCGCCGGGCCACCGTCGAGGCGCTGCCCGGCATTTTGGCGGCGTGCGGGAGAAGGGATCTCGCCCCGGTGGGGATGTCGGAGCTGCTGTCGAAGTCCTGAGCGTTAATTCGATGGGTTATTCGATGGTGACGACCTCGTAGGCCAGGGCCTCATCCACCAGGTGAACCTCGAGGGCGCGGGTCTCCTGATCCCCGGTCATCCAGGCGGCGCGATCGCCGAGGGTGAAGGCGTCGTCCCCCCGGTGGAGGTGGTGGGCGTCCGTGATGAGCTGCTCGGGAACGAGGATCGCTCCGCCGGCGTCGATGACCATGCCGTACACGCCGGTGAACGCGTAGTCGCCGAACCACCCCGGATTCTCCGCCTCGTCCCAGCGCTCCCAGAGCACCACGTAGCGATCGCCGCCGATGGGGACGAGCTTGGGCCGCTCGGCGTGGGTCGCGGTCCCGGTGTACGAGGTCAACCAGAGGAGGGGGTTGTCCCGCTCCTCGCCGGATGACATCACGGTCAGGCGGTCCGGCAGGGACTCGTCCAGGGAGCTGTCCGTGCGGTGCACCCGGACGAGGGCCAGGTTCCTCGGACCGCTGATATCCTCTCCCACCTCCGGGGTGCTCTCGGTGGCGAAGAGGGCGAGATAGCCGTAGGTCGGATCGGCGTCGATCAGCGCCACGTTGCCGAGCCGGGTGTGGGTGTTGTTGTCCCCCAAACTTCCCTTGATGTGGAACAGGGCATAGTCCCGGTGCTCCTTGGCGAAGAGCACGGTACGGGGGTAGGCGTCCCCGAGGTGGTTCTCGATGATCCCCTCGCCGTCGAACAGGAGGCGCTGGTCGAACGAGTGGCTGCACCAGACCGAGGCGGTCCGCGTGATATCCCCCGTGGCCGCGTCCAGGTAAGTGGAGAGGGCCTTCTGGTGGCGGGTGCCGTCGAGGTCCGGATCCGGATCCGTGTTGATGCCGTGGACCAGGCCAAGGGCGCCGCCACCGTAGAGCAGACGGCTGCTGGCCGCCACCATGGGGTTGACCACCTTCTCCGCGCCGGAATCGGCCGCCACCCGGGCGGTATCCAGATCGACGTCGAACACCACCCCGCCGGCCGGGTCGAGCTTGATGACCCGCACCACGTCACTCCGGTACTCGTCCAGCCCCGGGTAGTCGGCGTCCACCACGTCGTCCTCGTCCACGCCGGTGGCGTAGTACCGGTTGCCCTCCTCGTCGTTGGAGAGCCCCATCACCCGATCGAGCTGGGGCATCTCGGTGAGCGCCTGGGTCACCCGGAAGCCCCCCTGCAGCTGGATATGGAACAGGACCGAGGTCCAGTCGGTGGCGTCATCGTAGTCCTGGGCGAGCACGTCCATCTCCTCCCCCCGGACGGCCACCACAATCTCGGGCGTCTTTCCGTAATTGGTGGCCCAGGTGTCCGGCCCTTCGACGTCTTGCTCGTTGGCGTCGAACGGCAGCAGGAGGTCGGCCACGCGGAGGCCGGGATCCGTGTCACTGTCGCTGTCCGCGTCGGTGTCTGTATCGGTATCGGTATCGCCGTCACTATCGGTGTCCGCATCGCTGTCGGTGTCCACATCGCTGTCGGTGTCCGCATCGCTGTCGGCGTCCGCATCACCGTCCGCGTCGGTGTCTGTATCGGTATCGCCGTCGCTATCGGTGTCGCCGTCCGTGTCGGTGTCGGTATCGCCGTCACTATCGGTGTCGCCGTCCGCATCGGTGTCGGTGTCGGTATCGCCGTCCGCGTCCGTGTCCCCATCGGCATCGGTGTCCGCATCGGTATCCGCGTCCCCGTCCGCTCCGCCGTCCGGCGCTGTTGAATCCGAGGTCTCCTCGCATGCGACGCCGACGCACATTGTAAGCATCAACAGAATAAAACCGTTTCGCATATACATGTCGGCTCCTTTTCACCCAGCCGGTTCGGAATGGTACCAGTAACATTTTACCGGAACCTGAGCCGCGCTCAAGCGTTGAATAGGTGTCCGGACGGAAATGCACAGGAGACATCGGAATCGCAAAGGAGGTCCGCGATGAGAAAACGAAATTGGTACGACAAGGGGGTCCACGTCATCATGCTCAACAAAGACAACAGCGTCGAGCTCGACAACCAGCGGGTGGACCGCGCCGCGTTGGTGGACGCGCTGGTGGACAAGGTGAAGCGCAACAAGAAGATCGTCAACAGGAAGGGGCGCCTCAAGCCCCGGCCCACCAACGTGGTCATCCGATCCCAGAACCGGATCGGCTTCGAGGAGGTCGTCGATTTCATCGAGCTGGTCCAGGGCACCGGCGTCCGCGTGGTGGCCCTGAACATCCCCGCATTCAATCAGAAGGCGATGCGCTGCGCGTGATCCGGCCCACAAGGGGGCCGGAGCGATCAGTTGATCTCGAACTCGATGAGCTCCTCGGTGGAGTCCTTGTCCACCTCCTTCACCTTGCCGACGCCCTTGGCGAACCAGTAGGTCTTGGTCTCGTCGTCCTCGTCGCTGGGGGAGAACCGCTGGATCTTGATGCAGTCGAAGTCCCCCGCCGGCACCTGAACCGGCTCGTCCACCGCGAGCACCGTAAAGCTGTACGTCCGCGACACCTCCTCCACCGGGCTGCCGTCTTTGGTGTCCGAGTAGCGCGTCAGGGTCTCCTCCCACGATACGTTGAGCTGCAGCTGGGTCCGATCGAACCGGAGGAAGCCGGGATCGTACCATCGCTCCTTGGTGACCGTGGAGAGCGCCTCCTCGAAGGGATCGTACTCATATACAAAATGCCGGACGCGCTCCGACCGAACGCCGTCATCCGAGATGTGTTGGATCCGCTTCTCCTGATCCTCCAGCAGATCGGCGGTGACGTTCACCATGTTATCGATGACGAACACCTCCTGCTCCGCGCCGTCGTTCACCGAATCGGTGGTGGTCCCGGTGACCTCGTAGGTGAGCTCGGCGGTGGCCTCCAGGTTCCCATCGTCCGGCTCCGAGGTCTCCAGGTATCGCCAGAAGTCGCCCACCGCCATGGGATAGTAATCCCCCTCGGGATCCGGGTCGCCGGCGTCGCCGTCGGTATCGTTGGATTTGCCGGGATCGGTGTTACCGCAACCGAGGAGGAGCAACGCCGCGAGCGCCGCCGAACATCGTATCCACCAGTTTGTCATGAAGAACTCCTTGAATTGTAGGCTCTTTTGTGTCGAGCAGGTAACATTTATACAACTATTGAGTGCATCCAGCCCATGTTTTTAAGCAATTTTTATCGGGTTTAAAAAAAAGGCGGGACGCGGTATACGCGGCTTGTAGAGGTGAGCGCTACAGAAACCGGAGGTCGACCATGCGGCAGCTCGACGTGAATATCAAAAACAGCCCCTATGCCATCCTCATCGATCCGGGGCTCCGGCGGCGGATCGGCGCTCTGATCCAAGGCGCGGGCCACGGCGGGGACATCGCAGTGGTGACCAACCCCACGGTGGGCGCGCTGTACGCGGACGACGTGCTCGGGAGCCTCTCGGATGCCGGGCTCTCGGCCACCCTCGCGGAGGTCCCTGACGGGGAGCAGTACAAGCGGCTCGACACGATCCACGGGCTCTACCGCCAATTCCTGGCGGCGGGGATCGATCGGACGGGGCTGGTGCTGGCCCTCGGCGGCGGGGTGGTGGGAGACATGGCGGGCTTCGCGGCGGCCACCTACCTCCGGGGCATCCCCTTCGTCCAGATGCCCACCACCCTCCTCGCCATGGTGGACGCGTCGGTGGGGGGAAAGACCGGCGTGGACCTCGACGAGGGCAAGAACCTGGTGGGGGCGTTCCACCAGCCCCGGATGGTGGCGATCGATCCGGAGGTGCTGGCCACGCTGCCCTCGGACGAGCTCGCGTGCGGCATGGCCGAAGTGGTCAAGCACGGCCTCATCGGCGATCCGGCGCTGTTCGAACGACTCGAGGAGGCCCCCCCCGAGGACTTCGCCGCGCTGGTGGCGCAGGCGGTAAAGGTCAAGGTGGATGTGGTCGAACGGGATCCTCTGGAGAAGGGGGAGCGGGCGCTGCTCAACCTGGGGCACACCTTCGCCCACGCGTTCGAGCTGGTGAGCGACTACGCCGTCAAGCACGGCGCCGCAGTGGGGGTAGGGCTGGCCGCGGCGACCGAGATGGCCGCGCTGCTGGGGGAGTGTGACGCCGGGCTGGTGGAGCGGGTGGAGCGGGCGCTCCGGGCCCAGCACCTGGAGACGCGGCTCCCCGGGTTCGCCGTAGACGCCGTGACGGACGCCATGAAGCACGACAAGAAGCGCTCGAAGAAGCGCCTCCGGTTCATCATCCCCAACGCGCCGGGGCGATGCCGGATCATCGAGGAGGTCCCCCGGGACGTCATCCGGGCCGCGGTGGCCCGGGTTGTTGAGAAGGGAGCATGAGATGGCAAAGATAGGCGTAATCCACGGCCCCAACCTGAACCTGCTCGGCACCCGGGAGGTGTCGATCTACGGGGCCGCCACCCTCGATGAGATCAACCGGGACCTCGCCGCGGCGGCCGGGGAAGCCCACGAGGTGAAGGCCTTCCAGAGCAACAGCGAGGGGGCCATCGTCGACAGGTTCCACGAATGGCGGGGGTGGGCGGACGGGATCATCATCAACCCCGGGGCCTACACCCACACCTCCGTGGCCATCCGGGACGCCATCGCCGCGGTGGCGCTCCCGGTGGTGGAGTGTCACCTCAGCAACATCCACGCCCGGGAGGAGTTCCGCAAGACCTCCCTCCTCGCCCCGGTCTGCCTCGGCCAGATCTCGGGGTTCGGCGCTCTCAGCTACCGCCTCGCCCTGACGGCGCTCCTCGACTGCCTTTCGTAACCTCCACGGTCCCCGCGCCGCTCCTCGATCGACATCTTCAGCGAATACCGAACAGGGGGCCTCGGATCAGCGTTCCGACGCGTCGTACGAGAACTTCGCGAGGAAGGCGTCGTACTCTCCGACCTCATAATCGGTATCCCCGTCGCTGTATTTGCCCCGCAGGTTCCCATAGGTCCACCCCGTCACATAGACATGGCCGGTGGTGTCCACGGTGACCCCGTAGGCCCTCTCGTCGTCCGGTGTGCCGAATTGATCGACCCCCACCGCCGTCCCCTCACTGTCCATCCGGACGAGGAAGAAGTCCTGCTGCCCGGCGGGATCGCCATCGCCGAGGGCGCCGTCCGTCCACCCGGTGATGAAGAGGTTCCCGCTGCTGTCCACCGCCGCGCTCGCGGATCGATCATCCCCCCCGGTGCCCCACTGGTTGACCCATGCGGTGGTGCCGTCCGCGCGAACCGCGATTTGCAGGAGGTCGTTCGCCCCCGCGTTGCGCTGGTCCGCAAGGGCGCCGTCGGTGGTGCCCGTGACGTAGATGAGGCCGTTACCGTCCACGGCGAGCCCCGTGGCCCGGTCGCTGCCGGCCGAGCCCCACTGCCGGGTCCATGCGCGGGTCCCGTCCGCGGTGTACTTGGTGAGAAAGATATCCGCCATTCCCCCGTTCGGGGTCACGTCCATGGCGCCCCAAGTATCCCCCGCGACGTAGATATTGCCGTCGGCGTCCGCGCCGACCCCGGTCCCGATCTCGTAGTCCGACGAGCCCCACTGCCGGGTCCAGGTGTGAGCCCCCTCCGCTGAAAATCGAATGAGGAACGGGTCCGTTCCGCCAGCGCCCTCGTCGTCGCCGAGGGCGGTATCGGTGTACCCGGTGACGTAAATCGCTCCGGCGCCGTCGACCGTCACGGCCGTTCCCACCTCCGCCCCCTCGGAGGCCCAGACCTCGTCCGGCGTTGTGATCTCCCCGCTTCCGGTATAGGCGCGGACAAACAGATCTCCCGGCGGGAAGGCCGTCTCGATATGTTTGGCGAGATATCCGGTGGCGATGATCCGCTCCGTGCTCTGGACCGCGACCGCCGAGCCCATGTCCGTGACGAACGAGGTGCCCCAGCTCCGCCCCCAGTCCCCGCCGCCATCGGGGGTGCGCTTCCACAAGGCGACCTGTTCCTCATCGTAGTCGAGCGGATACACATACCCTATCACATAGATATTGCCCTCTCCGTCAACGCTCACCCCCTTGCCCGCGCAGCCGTCGCCTCCCCACTGCTCGATCCATTCGAGGGATTGCGCCGAAGGCTCATCCGAATCCGGGCCGCCGTCCATCTCGGTGTCGAAGCCATCGGTGTCCGGGTCGGAATCGCCGTCCGCGTCCGTATCGCCGTCCGCGTCCGTATCGCCGTCTGCGTCCGTATCGCCGTCCGCGTCCGTGTCGCTGTCGGTATCCGTGTCGGTGTCTCCGTCCATATCCGTATCCGTGTCGCCGTCGCTGTCCGCATCAGCGTCGGCATCGGCATCGGCATCGGCATCGGTATCGCCGTCCGCGTCGGTATCGCCGTCCGCGTCGGTATCGCCGTCCGCGTCGGTATCGCCATCCGCGTCCGTATCGCCATCCGCGTCCGTATCGCTATCCGCGTCCGTATCGCCATCCGCGTCCGTATCACCGTCCGTGTCAGCATCGGTATCCGCGTCAGTGTCGCCCACCGGGTCCGAGCCGAAATCACTGGCCGTGTCAACGGCGACCGCCGAACCCGTTCCGATCTCGCTGTCCGCTCCGGGCGCTGCACCGGCATCGTTGTCGGCACAGCCGAGAGCGCAGCCCGAGAGGAGCAGCCACAGCGCCGCATACATTGGATACTTTTTCATTGCGCTCTCCATCATCTCTTTTATTAGATAGGCCTCTCGCCAGACTCGGTAGCAATACTCACGCCATGCCGCAGGAAGTTCCAACCGGAATAAAAACCACCGGTTAGAAAAACACCTCCCCGCCGAACCGTGTGCCATTGTGCCACAGTATGCATCTTTACGATCGATTGGAAAGCGTTGCTTCAGACCGGAGACTATCTTCAGAACAGCAGACCTTCGAGGATGAAGAAGAGGCGCCCGAACGCGTCGGCCTTGCCCGGGGCGACCACGGTGCACCCGTCTTTTTTGGCGCAATCTACATAGACGGTTTGATGGATGGTCTGCCGGTACTCGGTGGGACCGTCCGAGGGGACCAGGGTGATGTCCTCTTTGATGGTGCCGCCGTAGAACTGCACGTCGACGGAGGTGAAGAGGTCGCCCGCCTCCGCCACCTGAGAGAGGGCGGGGGAGCCGGCGATCTGCGCCTCGGTGACTTCACCGATGTAGCGGAGGCCCTCCCAGTCCACGGTGGGGGCGGCGGTCATGGGCGCGTCCGCGAAGACGTGGAGCCGCCAGTAGAAGGTGCGGGATTCCCCCGCGCCCACGGCCGCGATCCGGGCCGGTATCACCGGCGCTTCCGCCGGGAAGGCGAACCGGATAGGGCCGAAGTCGCCGCACAGGAGGAAGCCCTCGGGGGGCGCCGCCTCCCCCGCGGTCACCTTGAAGGCGATGAAGTACCAGGACCGGTCGACGTAGTGCTCGAAGTGCTCCACCGCGGCCTGATCATAACGGTAGTGGTTGGCGTCGAGCCAGTCGGTGAAGTCCGCCGCTCCGTCGGCCCGCAGCAACGCCCAATCGAAGAGCCCCACCTGCCCGCTGTTCACCACGTCCACCCCGCCGCCGGCGGTGTCGTCGTCGCCCAGGGAGCCGTTCCGGTCCATCCCGGCTTTCGGCGGGCTGCTCTCGCACACCTCGTCGACGACAACCTCGGGCGCAGATATCTCATCCAGGGCGTCGTAGATCGCAGGGGAGGCCAGCGCCGGCTCCTCGGTCAGAAGCCCGGGCACCGGGAGGATGAGCCCGAAGTCGGTGGCCGCGCCGCAGAAACGGGGGTTGAACACGTAGGTCTCCCGCCCGTCCCGGAAGCGGACGATGATGGTCTGGGCGGCGTCCACCTCGAGCTGCTCCCCGAACCCGCCGCCGCAGGCCGCGGTCCGCTCGGCGAAGAGGAGGACCGTCCAGAAGAGCATCGCTGAAAATACGCGTATCATCGGGCCACCTCCTGGTCATAGGCGCATCGAAAGCCCACGTTGTGAGCCCAGGTGGAGGGGAGCTCCGCCTTTCGACACGAGACCCGGAGGGAGTCCCGTCCGCTCATCCAGCACCCGCCGCGCATCACCTTGAGGCGGCCCTCGGGGGGGCCCTTAGGATCCCGCTCGGGGCTCTCGTCGTAGTATTCGGGATCGTACCAGTCCGACACCCACTCCCAGACGTTGCCCGCCATATCCATCGCGCCGTAGGGGCTCTGCCCCTCGGGCCGCCGTCCCACCCGATCCGTATCCCCGACGCAGCTCCCCTTGCCCCCCAGGTTGGCGAGGGCGCAGGAGGGCTCGTTGTCTCCCCAGGGGAAGGTCTGCGGGAGCCCGTCGTCCCCTCGGGCCGCCTTCTCCCACTCGGCCTCCGTCGGGAGCCGTCCGTCGACGAACTCGCAGAAGGTCCGCGCCTGATCCCAATTGACATAGATCACCGGGTAGTCCGCGAACGCCGGATTCTCGAAATAGTCGCTCCTCCGGCGGGACGACAGGAACACCGGTGGGTCGCAGTGACCGCTCTCCGCGCATGCCTGATAGCGCCGGTTGGTGACCTCATACCGATCGATGAGCACCTCGTCGAGACGCACCATGTGGGCCGGCGCCTCGTCGTCCACCGCCGTGTCCGATCCCATCAGGAAACGCCCGGCGGGGAGAACCACCGGCGACGGATCGAGGGGGGGCGCCGTGCATCCCGCGGCATCATCCACCAGAGTGTTGCAGTCGTCATCGCGGAAGTTGCAGATCTCCCGTTGATCCGGGTTGATCGAGGCGTCGAGATCGTTGCAGTCATCCCCCGCCGCGCAGCCGAGGCCGAAGCCGTCTTGGTCCGCGTCCTTGCAGACCGGCGTCGATCCGACGGAGCGGGCCGGCGAGGCCTCCACGACGCCCTGGGAAGGCCAGACCATGGAGACACCGCACACGACGAGCACCGCCGCCGAGCACGTCAGTAAAACATTTTTCATAGGACTCTCCCGTTCAGCAGGTTGAATAGAATCAGAGAAAAGCAATTATAAAGCCAACCTGAGCCTGCAATCGTGATCGGCACATCACACCGTTATCTTTCGGTATTTTTTGTTTCACGATTTTCGACACCGGGGCGACTGTCCATATTCTCGGACAGTCGATCAGGCGAGCCGCGATTCGTTCAGCACGGTCCGGACGGTCCCTATCAACTCGTTGACCGAGACCGGTTTCATGAGGAGGGCCTTGATCCCGATGGCCGTGATCTCCTTGACGTCGAGCTCCTCGCCGTAGCCCGACATCATGATGATGGGGATCTCGGGGTGGACCCGAATCAGCGTCTCGGCGAGCTGGATCCCGTTCAGGTCCGGCATGATGTAGTCCGTGATGATCAGATCGTAGTCGGGGGCGCCGAGGACTGTATCGAGCGCCTCTCGGCTGTTCGTCTTTATCGTGATGGTGTATCCGAGGGGGCCGAGCAGGCGCGTCATCAGCCGTCCCATCTGCTCCTCGTCGTCGACCACGAGGATGCGTTCGAACCCTCCCGTGGTCCGCTCGATGGGCTCCTCCTGCCGCTCCGGATCGTTGTCCACCAGGGGCAGGTATACGCTGAAGGCCGTCCCCTCCCCCTTCTGGCTCGTGACGGTGATGGCCCCCCCGTGATTCCGGATGATACCGATGGAGGTCGACAGGCCGAGCCCGGTCCCTTCGCCGGCCGGCTTCGTGGTAAAGAACGGATCGAAGATCCGCTCCAGGATCTCCGGGTCCATGCCGTGCCCGGTATCGCTCACCGTGATCCTGACATGCCGCCCCTGCTTGAGGGGCGGCGTCCGGCGGGCGAGATCCGCGTCCACGTCCACCCCCTTCAGCTCGATGCCGAACCGGCCGTTCAGGCTCTTGCGCATGGCGTGAAACGCGTTTCCGCTGAGGTTGACGATCACCTGGTGGATCTGCACCGGATCGCAGCGCACCGTGTCCTTGCACTCCTCGATGTCATAGGTGGCCTGTATCGAGCTCGGCAGCGATACCCGGAGCAGCTCGATGGCCTCCTCGACCATCTCGTGAATCGCGACGTTCTGGAACTCCGAGTCCTTCTCGGGGCGGCTGAAGGTGAGCAGCTGACGGATGATCTCCCGGGCCCGGCGGCCGGCGTTGATGACCTCCTCGAGGTCGCGGAACGCGAGGCTGCTCTTCGGGATCTCGTTGCGGGCCGCGTGGGCGAACCCCAGGATGGCCGCCAGGAGGTTGTTGAAATCGTGGGCGATGGCCCCGGTAAACGTGCCGATGGCCTCCATCCGCTGGGCGTGCCTGAGCTCGGCGGTGCGCTCCTCCACCTCCCGCTCCAGGACATCCCTGGAGCGCCGCAGGATCGCCTCCGCCTCCTTCTGCCGGGTGACATCCCGTACGATGACGATCCGGCCGATCTTCCGCCGCCGCCGTGACGCGGAGGACGAGGAGACCGTCAGGGTCCGCCGTCCCCCCGCCGTCTCCACCTCGACGAGCTGATCGACGTTGGCGTTCAGGTCGACGCCCGGGAGCACCGCCCCCACCGGCTTTCCCGCCACGGACTCCCGAAACACGCTGACGGCCGCGGTGTTCTCGCGTAAAACAGCGCCCCGGGATCCCACCAGCAGCACCCCATCATTAATATCGTCGAACAGCTCATCGGCGACGCTCTCCACCGAAATGGAGAGGAAGCGGTATTTGTTGACCGCCAAAAGGACGATAACGATGAAGATGACGAGGGCCGAGGAGCCGTACCGGGGGGTATCGGAGGTCCCCAGAAAGACCGGCAGGACCACGTTCGCCGCGAGGGTACCCGCGAGGGTGACAGCGCCGCCGAACAGGATGAGGGTCAGGGTCCGCTTCTCGTCCGTGTCCTCGCTCTGACGCCAGCGCTTCGCGATGAGATACAGGCCGTAAAGGACGAAGATCGTGCCGATGGCCGAGACGATGGTATGCGGAAGGGGGCGATACATCTGAATGATGCCCCAGTAGAACCGCTTGTAGCCCGTGACGAAGAGCTCGGTGTTCAGGTGAAATAGGGTGCACGCGATGGTGACGACCGCCGCCACCTTGAAGAAGGCGTCCCGTTTGCGGCCCACCAGGGCGTACGCGAAATTGAGGAACAGCACGCCGAGGGGAACCCAGAACAGGGCCTGGACCGCGATGACGATGTGGTGGACTCCCCAAATCTGGGGGATGTAGAACAGGAGGTGGGTCCCCAGCCAGCCGGCGCCGCTCGCCGAGAACAGCAGGAAGGCCCGGTTCACGGGGTCCTTCTTGCGCTGTCCGAGGACGTACGACCAGACGATGAGGTTGATGGCGAAGGCGGTGATGGGCAGGATGGTGTACGCCGTCATGGTCGATCACTCCGTCGGCCGCTCGCCGAAAAGATAGGCCACACCGATGGACAGTCCGTAGAGCACCATCAGCGGCATGGCCAGCAGCAGTTGCGTCACCACGTCAGGAGGGGTGAGCATGGCGCCGATGACCACGGAGATGACGAAGAAGTACCTGAAGAAACGGATGAGCTGCTTGTAGTTGACGATGCCCGCCACCGCGAGGAACGAGATGAAGATGGGCAGCTCGAAGATGATCCCGAAGGCGAGGAGCAGGCGGATGGCGAACGAGAGGTAGTCCTTGACCATCAGCACCGGCGCGAGCCGGTGGGCATTGGGGTTGGTGGGATGGCGCAGGGTGTAGCGATGGGGCCCGGAGGGCGCCGGATCATCGGCGACCAGCTTTTGGACCCCTGGCGCCCCGGCGGGGACGGCGCGCCAGACCGAGGCGACCTTCTCGCCCTCCCGCCGCACCACGAGCTGCTCCGGTTTCAGCTTCCCGCAGCGCAGCTCCTGCCACTCGACGGTGAGCCGGGTGCCGGCATCTCCAGGGGCGGCGGTGAAGGTCGCGCAGTCCGTCTTCGCCAGGAAGCTGAAGAAGACCTTGTACCAGGACGGGTTCTCATCCGCCGCTTTTTCAGAGGGCGTCGGGTTCCCGGGGGCAGCGACGGGTTCGGGCGGCGGGGCCGCTTCCGGCGACGGGGGTTCGGAGGCCGCGGGGGACACCGCTCGCGAGGGCTGCGTCGGCGCCACGATCTCCTCGGGAACGGAGGCATCCACCCCGGCGTCCGCGATGATCTCCGCGGGGGGGGCGGTCGGAAGCGCCTCGGTGTCCCGGGGGCCCTCGGCCGGCTCCGCCGGGAGAGTCTTAGGAGCTTGCGGCGCCTGCGGCATCTCCTCGCGGGGATCCGGCGGATCGCCGACGGACACCTCGGCCTCGAGGGTCATCATCTCCTGACCGGCGGCGAACTCCAGAAAGAACTTGAATCCGATGGGAAACACCATGCTGTAGGCCATGATGGAGCCGCCCACGAAGAGGACCGAGGAGACCAGCACGAAGGGCGCCGCGAACCGCCTCTCCTTCGGATAGAGGCCAGGGGAGACGAACCGCCAGAGCTGGTAGAGAATGACCGGTGCCGCCAGGAAGAGCCCGCCGATGGCCGAGAGCTTCAGGTAAGCGATGAACGGCTCCAGCATGCTGGAGAAGTTGAGGGGTCGGGGCTCGTCCAGGCCGTCCACCTGTCGCCAGGCGCTGTAGAGGGGATCCAGGAGGAACGCCAGAATCTGCTCGCGGAAGAACCAGCAGACGACCATCCCGACGAACACGGAGAGAACGCAGATAATCAGGCGCTTCCTGAGCTCCTCGAGGTGCTCGATGAAGGACATTTTGGCTTCGCTCACGGCGCTTTCCCCTTGCCGTCGGGACGGCCACCAGATCCCGCCGACACGCCCGCTTCGTCTACCGCTTTATCATCCGTCGGCGCATCTTTTCCGAGGGTCGGAGAGTCATCCTGTTCCACGCTCTCCTTGAGCGATTGAATCTCGTTCTTCAGCGCCGCCTTCCCCCGTTCGAGGGCCGCCTCTCCCCGGTAGACCGCGTCATAGGGAGAGCCTACCTCGAGGTCCAGCTCCTGCTCGATATCGTCTTTCAGGTCCTTCGAAGCCGCCCTCAACCCCTCCTCTATCTCCCTCACCTCGCTGGAGACCTGGTTCTTGAGATCCCGGCTGGCGGCCTTCAGCTCCCCGATAATCTGCCCCGCCTTCTTGAACACAGCCGGAAGCTGGCGCGGCCCCACGAAGATGAGGAGCACGAAGGCGATAACGACGAATTCGGTCCAGCCAATCCCAAACACGGTGGAATCCTATCAGAGTCGACGCCCGAGGAATACTCTTTTAGAGTCACGAAAGTCCGTTCGGCCGTCTTTCGGATGGTCCCCGTAGCGATACCGCAAGATCCCTCACTTCTGCATTATTTCGGCGAAAACGGCCTCGATGTCGTTGAAGGAGGCCTTCACCCCCGAGAGCAGGGCATCCTGCTCCATCGTGAGCTGCTCGATGTGCTGCGACAGCTCGAAGGCGCTGCTGATCTCGCTCTGCTGCTGGCTGTGGGTCAGCCCGAGCTCCTTCACCTTCTTGGAGATGGCCTCAATGTTCTGGGTGATCTGCCGGCCGCCGTTGGCCTGCTCGGCGGTGGATCGCTCCACGTGCTGGGTGATGGAGCGCATGGTCTCGGCGCCGCTGATGATGAGCTCCGAGCCCCGGGCCTGCTCCGCCGTGGCCGCCGCGATCTGCTGGACGTTCTCTGCGATGCGGCTGATGGCGTCGGTGACCTGCTTGGAGCCGTAGGACTGCTCCACCGTGGCGCGGGCGATGGAGTTCATCATCTCCGTGGACTTCTTGGCGATCTGGAGGATCTGCATCAGGGCCTGCTCGGCCTGGGCCGAGACCTTCACCCCCTCGTCCACCCGCGCGTTGCCCTGCTCCACCGCGTCGATGGCGTTGCGGGACTCCGCCTGGATTGACTTTATGAGGTCGGCGATCTCCTTGGTGGAGACCCCGGAGCGCTCCGAGAGCTCCTTGATCTCGTCTGCCACCACCGCGAACCCCTTGCCGTGCTCCCCGGCCTGGGCCGCGATGATGGCGGCGTTGAGGGCCAGCAGATTGGTCTGCTCCGCCACGTCATCGATGACGTTGAGGATGTGGCCGATGGCGCCGATCTTCTGCCCGAGGCTGGAGATGACATTCACCGCCTCCTGGCTGGAGTCCTTGATGCGGTTGATGGTCTCCAGGGTCTTGCCGATGGCCTCGGCCCCCCGCTCGGCGTCCACGGCGACGTCCGCGATGATCTTGGCCGTCTCGTTGGCGTTGGATTGAACCTGATCCACGGAGCGGTCGATCTCCGTCATCGAGGAGGAGGTCTCCTCCGCCGCAGCCGAGAGCCCGTCAATGTTGTCCGCCGACTCCCGGATGGAGTGGGCCATCTGGTCGATGGAGCTCACGGTATCCCGGACCGAGGCGCTCATGACGGTCATGTTCTCGGCCACCTCCTCGTTGGTCATGGTCATCTCCAGGATGGAGGAGGAGCTCTCCTCGGCGGCGGTGGTCAGGGCGTCGACGAGGGAGGTGATCCTGGCCAGGGACTCGGACAGGCTGGCGATGGCGCGGTTCGCCTTTCCGAGGAGCTCCCGCTGGTCGGAGAAGCTCTGGGCCATCCGCTCGACGGCGCCGAAGATCTTCGTGCACTGCTCCTTGAGCACCATGTAGGACGTATCCGTAATCTCTATCTTGGATTCGAACTCCTGTACGGTCTCGAGCAGCTTGTCCGCCGGGGTCCGGAGCGCCTCGGGGAGCTGGTCGCGGGGCGGAAGCTCACCCTTGGCCAACCGCCTGAAGAAGTCGCCGATCCGGCTGACCTTGCGGTCCAGCATGACGGACATCACCGTTTCGAGGACGCCGACCGCCAGAATGAGGAAGACCCCCCCATTGCCCGGGGACACCATCTCGAGGACGAGTCCGGCGACGAGGAGAACCGCCGCGATGACGTGCTTGAGGTATCCCTTTCCCATCTGCTCTGATTCTGACATGTTCACCGCTATAACGAGTTGAAAAACTTCCGTTTATATGAAACCTACCCGGCGAAAAGGAGGAGGTCAAGCGCGCGCGGAGCCGATGGTGCGCTTTTCTTCGGAATCACTCCAGGATGAAGGAATAGTCGTGGGCGACCTCCAAGTCCGCGAAGCAGGGGAAGGTGAGGTCCGCGAGGGCCGCGGCCACGCAGTCGATGAACTCCGTGGAGGCCGGCACTCCCCCCGGTGGCGAGCACCTCCACAACCCGTCCCGCCCCTATCGGCGCCGGATGGGAACCGGCGTCCGACCTTTCATGAGAAGGGCGGCCTATGCCGTCGGGGGTCTGGAACTTGTCCCGGCAGAACCCCATTACCCATATGCTGTATATTTCCAGCCTTGAAAGATCCCCTGACAGGAGACCGGCCGCCGCTCACTGGGGAAATTCTCGAAAGGCCCCGCGCCGCGACTCATTGCAGAAAATTTAAATAGAATCCCTCATTCTATTCCACCCTTTTTCTTCAACGGTTGACACTTATAGACTACAGCGAGTTACGTTGGCTTTGCCTAAAGACCCTCTTTTCCCTACCCGCGTGACTCGCTGATCTTTTTTCATTCCATTTTATCAGTGAGATTACCAGAGGAAAAGTGTCTTTTTTTTACTGAATCTTGTATGGGGTATCGAGTTGAAGCGCGTCAAAGGGCATCGACAACAGCTGACCAGGGGTATTTTGAGATCGGGAAACATCGAGCGCGGACGCTGATGATGTTCATGCGTCCGGGCATCCGGATTGTCGTTGCGGGAGGGGGCCCCCCCGACCAGAACGTGTCCTCGTTGAGCTGGATCCGCTCGCCGGCGGGATCGGTGAAGACCATGGCCCCCAGTCGTCCGTTGCCCACCGGGAGCGCCTCGTTCCAGACCCCCGCGGGGCGGCCGTACCGCATGGTGAGCCTGGACTCCCCTCTGGTTCACGGCGTTCTATTTCGAGGCCCGGTTCTCCGATGCGGTTTGCCCGTCAGTACATTTTTTGGAGGTTGAAGTGCTCTTCATCTCATATAACCTGATGCCAAAATCGGTAACAATCGGGCGGATTTTCCAGGCTGTCTTAGGATAGTAATAATAGTGACAAAAACAAACTTGGAACTATAATGCCAAAATGACCAAGAAATCCTGCACGCTGACTTTGTTCTTCCTGTTTTCCGCCACCGGGTGTCAGACGGTTGACCTCAATAAGAGCAGAGCTCCGGACGGGGGCATCGACACCAGTTTTCCCGCCAGTCACGATACCGACGGAAGCACGGAGGATGAGACCGATTCGACATCCCCCCAGATTGACAGCGATACGCAAACCGGCACCGGCCTCGACGCTGACACCGATTCAGACAATGACGGGATCGTTCACACCGAAAGCGATGAAGACAGCCTAACAGGCACAGCAGACGACACCGAAACGGGTTTCCATACCGCCACGGATGGAGACACCGAAAGCGAGCCGACAGGGAGCGAGGTGGACACGGCCAGTGAGGTTGGCACCGGAACCGTGAATGACACCGGCACCGGAACCGTGAATGGCACCGGTGACGTGAGCGATACGGGCACCGGCGACGTGAGCGATGCGGGCACCGGCACCGCTGTTGACACAGGCACCGGCGACGTGAGCGACACCGTCGACACCGTCGACGTGAGCGATACGAGCACCGACACCGCCGTCGACACCGGAACCAGCGAGCCCGTCAACACCGGTACCGGAACCCCAAACTACACGGACATCGGCATTTCCGAGAATGTGGACGGGGCGTGCTCCGGAAACTGGGACCCCTACGATTTATGCAACACCTGCAAGAACTTCTGGGTCGACGCCGGGAACGACTGTGGCACATGTCCCCCAAACCACGACACAGCCACTGATTGCTCCACCTGCCTGGACGGTTGGGACATCGCGACTGGT
>JBNLED010000002.1:0-13962 GCA_050304755.1 Polyangia bacterium
ATTTCCAATTAGGCAACTTTAGACGACCAGGGTCAAGCCCGAATTCATCGCGTTCGTCCCGCGCCGCAATGATCGCCGCGGCTGAGCTTGTTCCGCCGTCGGACCGGTGAAATCTACCGCTTCGACTTCCTGGATCCGCGCTTCTTGTTCGAGGAGGGAAAGGTCTTTTCCCGGAAGGGGGTGTCCGCCCCCCGCAGGACGAGGCTGTCGATCTTCAGATGGGCGCCCTCCTCGATCTGCTTCGGAGTGACCCAGACGAGGATCTGCCCCCCCGCCTGAATGAGAGACCGCTCGCCGAACGGCACCTCCCGAGTGAAGGTGTCCTCTTGGGTCGCCACCCGGATGACGACCTTCCCGGGGGTCTTGGCCCGGCGGGCACCGAACCCCGCCTGATCGAACTGGGCGCACTCGGGCAGCTGGGGCACGGCGTCATCGAAGACCAGGAACACCGCGCAGGCGTCCGGGAGCATCTCCCGCTGCCACCGATCCGGCGGGAGATCCCCGAAGGCGAAGTAGAGGGGCTTCGGCATGATCAGCCGCCACTGCGCGGTGAGACGATCTTTCGGCAGGGGCAGCGCCTTCTTGGGGATGAGCTCGCCGGTGGGGGAGTTGAAGAGCTTCTCCTGGTTCGGGCCCACCTTCGGGGCGCCGCCCTCGTCCGTCGCGCGGGTGTAGCCGTTCACCGCGACCAGCCGCATCTTGTGCTTCTGCGCCTCGAGCCTCATGGCCTTGACGCGCTGCCGGTCGAGGGGGGGATCGCTTCTGAAACGGAGCTCGGTGGCGCCGAAGAGGGTGGTCACGGTCCGGATCTCCGGGGGGAGCGCCGAGCGGTCCGCCGGGATGCAGGCCTGATCCTCGGCGAACGCCGTCTTCTTCGGCGGCACGTGGCGCACCACCGCCTTTTCGATCTCAAAGGTCCAGCGTGCGGTATCGACGCCTTGCATCTCCGCGGGGAGCAGCGCCCCCTTGTACCAGGCGAGCACCGACGCGGTGATGTCTCCCCGCCGGGCCTCGAAGAGGCGCAGGACCTCCGGGTTCCGGGTCTCCCACGTCAGGGGCTTTCTGACCTCCTGAAAACACGGCGTCTCAACCCGCTGGTTCTCCGCGTCCATCAGGCAGGGCAGCTTCCGGTCCCGGGTCGCCTCCCGCAGCACCCCGAAGGCCCCGATCTCGAACGACGGCTCCTCCGGCGCCGCCATCGTCTGGGGCCCCGCGGGCGCCTGCGCCGCCCCGGATCCGCACCCGAGGGTGACGGCCATCACCCCCAACAAGACAACTCTTCTTTGCTCGAAGCCCGGCATGCGCCTCCCTTCCGCCGCACATGGCGGCGCCGTGTTCCATTTATCATAGAGTAAACCGAAACCAGCGATCGCGGTACTGTCTATCTCCAAAAACCGTGGCGAGAGACCTACTTGCGCCGAATCCCCACCCGCTGCGGATAGAGGGTGATCTGAGCGGGCACGGTGCCCTCCCTCGCATCCAGCACCAGCCGGATCGCGTCGACCACGCACGCGGGGGTGATGTGGCAGTCCGGGTCGCTCGCGGGGGCGAAGTCGGCGGCGGCGTAGAAGGGGGTGGGGACCATGTCCGGGAGCAGGGTGGTGACCCCCACGCCCCCCTTACGGGTCTCCTCGAAGAGGGCCTCACCGAACCTGAGCAGCCCGGCCTTCGTGGCGGCATAGGCGCACCCCAGGCGGTGGGGGTGGACCGCCGCGGTGGAGGCGATGTTGATGACGCGACCCCGCCGCGCCCGAAGATGGCGCAGCACCGCGCCCGTCAGGACCAGCGGCGCCGTCAGGTTGGTCGTCACCATGGTCTCGATCTGCTCCGGGGACAACGTCTCGTGGGGACCGAAGGTCCCGACGCCGGCGCAGTTGACGAGGATATCCAGGCCGCCCGCCTCCCGACAGATCGCCTCCGCGACCGCCTTCAGCCGGGGGAGGTCGGTCACGTCACAGGGGATCGGGGTCACCCCCTCATCGGGCGCCACGGCCTCGAAGCGGCGGGCCAGCCCGAACACGCGGATTCTCCGCTTCAGCAGGAAATCGGCGACGGCGCGCCCGATCCCCGACGACGCACCGGTTACGATGGCGGTTTCCACAGCTCCACCTTCTCCTTTTCGATGTGTTGGTACAAGGTCTTCGCTACAACGGTTTCGAGCGCCGCCTCCGGGAGCCGGAGGGGGCGATGGAACAGATCACAGCGCGGCCGCGCCGCCCGCATCCGCTTGAGATGCGTGTCGCCGAGGCGGAGGCTCCCCACCGCCACCTGCGCCGCCGCGCCCGGGGGGATCGCTTCGAAGGTCCGCGCGAACAGATCCCCGTACATCGCCTCCCAGCCCTCCACCGGGATCACCGGATCGAAGCACGGCCTCAGGGACCAGCCGTCCCCCGCCGCCGCGCCCATGGCCTCGAGACGCCTTCGCAAGGAGGGGGTTCGGTGCTCGTACCGGCGGACCACCGCGGCCGGCGAGAGGGACCACGCCAGCGTCACGTTCCGGGCCGGCCGCACCCCTTCGAGGGCGTCATAGGCGGCGCTCTTGGTCCTGATCTCGAGGACGAGCCCCTCTCGTCCCCGCACGAACCGGATCCACTCCCGACAGAGGCCGAAGTCCCCCTCGAGGGGGAGGATATCAGTGCCGTAGGTGAGGCTCACCTGAACCGGATCTTTCGAGGTCCTCCCGAGGGCGGTCACCGCGTCGAAGAAGTCCGGGAGGTTGACGAAGAGGACGAGGTTGGCGCTGCTCAGCATGCCGTGGAGATAGCAGTAGTCGCAATCGAAGGGGCACCCGAGCATGGGCGTCGTGTAGACCGATCGGGCGAAGCCGAAGGTCTGGCAGTTCTCCGACACCGGATAGACGAACGGCGATCGCTTGACCGCCAGGATCAGCTTGGCGCTCCTTTGCTGCGCCCGGAAATCCTGCCGCGGCCGATTGAAGAGGCGCTTGTAATTCCCCATCTCGACGATCGTGGCGTCCCTGAATCGCGCGATGATCCGATCGGTCAGCGGATAGCCGCGCGCCCGGTGCTCCACGTAGATATGGGAGAACCTCATCCCCACCCGCCGAGGAGCCGCCCGAGGGCCCGGAGCCGTTCGCTCCGTTCCCGTTTGTTCTGAGGGGGGGTCAACATCGGTTCGGGGATCTCCGGCAGGGGCAGGCCGCGGCACACCCGATAGGCGGCCGTCCACTCCTCCAGGAGCCGCCCCTGGCTCACGGTGAGGTCGAGGGCCGCCCCCGCCGCCGCCAACCAACGGCGGTCCTCGGCGCCCAGCACCGGGGGCTCCGGCCGGTGCGCCGCCCGGATGCGCTCGAGGTATCGCTCGATCGCCGGCGCCGCGGCGAAGACGAGCGCCGCCGCTTCGCCCCGTTTCAGCCGCCCCCCGTCCAGGTCATCCGAGACGACCTTGAGGCAGCCGACGCGGTGGGGGGGGAGGAAGACGGCCGCGGCCTCGAAGAACCCCGTTCCCTCCATGTCCACGAGCCCCGCCGGCACGGACGGCGGCGCGGCGGTCAGCGGCCGGTCCACGGTGGTGAGGCAGGCCTCCCGCAGCCCGGTGTCGACCAGCAGATCGGGGAACTGTTCTAGCTGTGACGCGGCGTCCAGCAGCTTGTTGATGAGCCGAACCTCCCCCACAACGACCCCCGACGACGGCGTCGCCCCGGCGATACCGACATTGACCGCGTGGACCGCTGCGCCCTCGGGCTGTCGCGCGAGGAACGCCGCCGTGGCCGCCGCGGATCGCAGCTTCCCGACCCCGCTCACCACGAGCGACACCGAATCTCCCCGATAGGTGTCGAATCCCGCGGCGTGCGCGTCCCGCTTCAGCCCGAAGCGGCGGATCAGTGCCTGCCCCTCCGCGGGGAGTGCGGCCACGAAAAGCACCTCGAGACGGGCGGTCATGAGACGAGCTTATGCCAGTCGCGGGGATCCGGCAAGGCGGGAGATGACCGCTCTTACACCATCCCGCTTATCGGAAAGACACCGTTACGTCCGCGGTCCCGGAGCTATGGTATCCTTCGACCAGGAAGGCGACCTCAGAGAGGCTCCCGAGATTCATCGCATGCCCCGCCCATGCGTCGAAGTGCTGGCCCACGGTGATGGTTCCGCTGGTACGGCGCTCCTGGCGAACGCTCCAGAACCGCGAAAATCCGTCTTCAGGCAGGCCGGTAAGGTGGACCCGCTCGCTGTGAATATCATAGGTGCCGCCATCGACATCGACGGTGCCTAGGGAGGAGCTCCCCGGCGGACGCCAATCGCCCCAGCTATCGACGATGTAGTATTCGACGAGCGGATCTTCGAACCACCCGTGGATGCCTAAATAGGAAACGCCGTCCGGAGTGTAGTCCGCGCTGTAGGTCACGACCAGATCGGCGGAGCCGGGTCTCACCCCTTTGGTGGCCAGATAGTTCGCGTTGTCCTCCTCCCAGTAGGCGCGGAAGCCGTACGCCGTGTTGGTCATGCACGCCGCCGATGCGCCGTCGCTCCAGATTTGATAGGTGAGCCCGCATCGGGTAACCGAGGAGTTTCCGCAGACCTCTTCCGTCTCCGAACACCCCGTATCCGAGTCCGAATCAGCATCGGTGCTTTCGTCCGTATCCGTATGGACATCCGTGTCGCCGTCCGCATCCGTGTCGGTATCCGTATCGCCATCCGCATCCGTGTCGCTATCCGTATCGCCATCCGCATCCGTGTCGGTATCCGTATCGCCATCCGCATCCATGTCGGCATCCGTATCGCCATCCGCATCCGTGTCGGCATCCGTATCGCCATCCGCATCCGTGTCAATATCCGTGTCGCCGTCCGCATCCGTGTCGGTATCCGTATCGCCATCCGTATCCGTGTCCGTGTCGTTGTCCGCATCCGTGTCTACATCCGTGTCGCCGTCCGCATCGGTGTCGCCGTCCGCGTCCGCATCGGTGTCAGTATCCGCATCGGTGTCACCGTCCGCGTCCGCATCGGTGTCGGTATCCGTATCCCCGTCGGCGCCTGTATCCCCGTCCACCCTTCCGGTGGATCGGTCCGTATCCCCTTCCGCGCCGCCGCCGACGCTCTTGGCGCATCCCGCCAGCGCGGTGACGGCGAACGCCGCTATCCAGAGGCTTCGCATGGAGTTCATCTTTCCCTTCCTTCAATCATTCGACCGGCCTTCATTCTACACTACATCCGATCTCGGAGACATCGGTTTGCTGTCTCGTCTGTTCAGGAATCAATAGGGCTGGAGCGGAATCTCTCTATCTGATATGCATCGGGGGAGAGGTTCTTGATGACGGAGCTATTGACGGGGATGATGAACACGCCGCTTCTTATGATGGCAATACTGATATGCGGTTGTGGATCGCGCTTGGCTGATAGCAGTCGACGAATGAAACCGGATCGGCCCGAAGGGGAGCGCTCGTCAGGAGAGACCGGAATCCCCCATGGGATGGATTCGTCTTGCGGGCCCGAGCCGGTGTGGGCCTGCCAGCAGTATTGTGAAGCGCTCTGCCGACGCGCCGCGAGCTGCGACATGACCGTCCCCTCATGCAAGCCCTGGTGCTTCGAGGACTACAAGTGTCCGGGAGAGAGCGAAGGACACGACCGGGATATCTGCGAAGGCGACCGGCGTGTTCTGGAGGATATGTCCTGCGACGAGATGCGCACACGCATCCGCTGGCCCGGTCGCTAGCATGCGGCCATATGGAAAGCTCCTATTCTGGGGCGCTCTCTTTTTACTTTTCGTCTGTGTCGCGGGTATCCCCGTAGCCAAAGTGATGATGGGAAAATTCGAGCCCGGCCTCATCCACGTGAGGCCGTGGATGGCGCACTACAATTACATCGTGTCCGGCGCCCACTTGGTGGTCATGACGTTGATGACCCTCGGCGCGAAGGGCCTGGTCCGCGCGGACGGGGCGAGCCGCGTCCTCGCCCGGGGCGCGGTCATCGGGCTCGCCTCGACCTGCGCCGCCATCGCCGGAATGTTTGTCTTCCCCTGGGGGTTCGGGTGGGGTCCCTGGCCGTACGATTCGCTTCCGGTTTCGATCATCCGTTTGCTGGTGCTGCTCCCCGGGACGCTGCGTCCCGTGGCCGTGGCGTTGGTTGTCCTCGCGTTCACCGCCGCTTCGCCGCCCCCGAGACCCCGATGGGACACGTTGAGGAACGGGGGAATCCATCTCCTCCTCGCCATCGATCTGGCCCTGGCCGTTTATAAATGGCTGACCACCCCGAAGGCCGTCATCGCGTTGGCCCACCCCTTCCAGCCGAGGCCCGTCCTCATGATCCCGTGGATCGCGGCGATGGTGTTATTCCTGATCGCGATCAGGCAGGATCTGTTCCCCCGGGCTCCCGAGCAGGACGCCGGCCCTACCGACTCTTGACCCGGTGTGGATATGGTGCTCTGCTCTTTTTCTGTAACTCGAGTGTGGAACACTAAAACGAATTAGAGCGTAGAGGAGACGAGATAGACCGATGCCGAAGGTCAAGCGGGTCCGAGACTGGTCGGACGCGCTCTCGCTGCTGACAGCGAGGCACGGTCCCAGCACGCGGGTCGTGGTCTATCCATATGCGGGAATTCAGCACGCCCCGTTTCGCATCGACAATCCCGCTTGACGCTCCCGACCGGAGACTCCGCGATCGGCCATTGTGGCTATCCCTCTGAAGAACAGGCCGCCCACAGTCCGGGAGTCGAAAAACAGCTCGGCCTTGGGATAAATCCTTCCACTCAGGTATCAACGGGGTTTCAAAATCTGTTACCTAGATCGCGTCGTGCTGTCCGCTTCGGGACAATTTCGTCGGCATAGCATTTGCTACGCACCATTGTTGATACGATAGGTGGCAATGATTAATTTCAGAGAGGGGGGGGTTCCAGTCAGGCGCCGTGATGAGGCGTCCCGGGGGGTTTTTGGGGCCCCCGAATAGTCAACCGTCAGCAGTTTCATGCAAAGAAAGGGATCACAGAATGAGAGAGTTGAGATGTTTATTTAGCTTATTGCTTGGCGCCGGCCTGCTTCTGCCATCAGGATGCGGAGACGGAGAGGCGGCGCTCCTGGACCCGGTCGACAGGGAGGACGATTCGAGCACCGACGGGTCCGGCGACGGCGATATCGACGGCGACGCGGACGGCGACGCGGACGTGGCCACCGGCCCGTGCGCGGACATCGGCGAAGACAGCGGCGAGTTCGACGGGCAATATCAGAGCGCGATCATATCGGTGGAAGACAGCGACAAGACCTACGTGCTCCAGACCAACTGGTGGGGGCTGTTCGGCGGGCAGACCGTCTCCTACGACGGCCTCTCCTTCGAAATCGGAAACCCCGACAACGTCGCCATGAACCCGAACGAAGGGGCGCCCACCGGCTATCCCTCCTTCCTCGTCGGGCGCTACGCGGGCAGCCAGAGCGCCGAGAGCAACCTGCCGATGCGCGTATCGGACATCTCCGCCGTGGAGACCTCCTTTCACACCAATGCGTCGGATATCAGCCTCAGCAACACGAACGCGGCCTACGACGTATGGCTGACCGCGGGCGGGGCCCCATTGCCCGACAACCAGTACGATCCGGGGGACGGAGGCGTCTTCCTCATGGTCTGGCTCTTCATGCCCACGGACCGGCAGCCTCGCGGCACCAACGATCACCCTGACCACGCCGTCGACGGCGTGGAGGGCACCTGGGACGTCTGGATAGACGAATCCGGCGACTTCCCGCCCTGTATCTCCTACGTCAGCACGACCCCCCTCGACGGCCTCGATTTCGATCTCAACGATTTCATCCAGGACGCCGTGGAGAACGACTACGGGGTCACCGCGGACATGTACCTCAATATCATCTTCGCCGGCTTCGAGCTCTGGGGCGGCAACGACGGTCTCGCCGTGGAGCATTTCTGCGCGGACGTTCGTTGATTGATTTCTGAGATAGGACGGCGCCGTCTCGGATCGGCCCCGGCATCGTATCGCTGCGAACGAAGCGTCGCGTGACAGGGATCACTCCACCCGGCAGGAGTAGCGGGTGGTGATCACCTGCCCTGTCCCCATCACCAGCTCCGGCCCCGCTTCGATGCCGATGAGGTACTTGGCGGGGTCCATCCAGCCGCGATCAATGAGATCGTTCAAGAAATCCATGAGGTTCAGCTCGTCGCAGTACGCCGACGGGGCGCGCAGATAGGAGTAGACCTGGGTCCCCCCGTTCATCCCGCTGTACACATCCCAGTCGGTCTCCGCGATGGTGGCCGTGTCCTGGTATTCACCGATGGGATCGTCCTTGTTGTGGCGGAAGAGCCATACCATGACCTCGTCGCTGGGGGAGGTGTTTTGGCCGACGTCGGAGGAGGTGGACAACCACAGGTCGTAGGCCACGTTCAGGGACGCCTCCTCGTTCACCGTCACCTCGAAGCTCCACGTCGTGGGGATATAGGGGTCGCTTGAGAGCTGTCTCGGCAGCCCGGTGCTGGGATCGACGCCGCTCCAGTGCCATCCGAGAATCAGCGCCGCATACGACTTGACGCTGATCGGGTCCCCGGAGGTCCAGGTGAATTCCGTTCCCCAGGCCACGCCGTCGCTCGTATCGCACAGGGGCCAGGAACACTGGCCATCGGTCTCCACTGTTCCGCCGGCGCCCCAGAGATTGTTGAGGAGGTAGT
Source organism: Polyangia bacterium (assembly GCA_050304755.1). Classification (GTDB taxonomy): domain Bacteria; phylum Myxococcota_A; class Polyangia; order JAAYKL01; family JAAYKL01; genus CAYWLQ01. The sequence goes on from JBNLED010000002.1 coordinate 8,613, forward strand.
ATGCACCCAACTGGCCGTCGGAGCCGCACGCTGCGTTCTCGGGACCGGTGTTGCCGCAGACGGCAGCGGGACAGGGGGTCGTTTCCGCGGAATCGCCATCCGTGGCGGTATCGAGGTCCGTATCGGTGTAGGTGTCGTCCGTGTCCGTGTCGGTGTCGCTATCCGTGTCCGTGTCGGTGTCGCTGTCCGCGTCTGTGTCCGCGTCTGTATCTGTGTCGCTATCCGTGTCCGTGTCGGCGTCGCTATCCGTGTCCGTGTCGACGTCCGTATCGGTGTCGCTGTCCATGTCCGTGTCGGCGTCGCTATCCGTGTCCGCATCACTATCTGAATCAGCGTCGGCGTCGGTATCGCTGTCCACATCCGTATCGGTGTCCGTGTCGGCGTCCGTGTCCGCGTCGGCGTCTCCATCACCGCCGGTGTCGTTATCAGAATCGCTCTTCGACGAGCCAGGGGCGTCCAGGTACAATTTGTCCCCGCACCCCCAGCTCAGCGGAACCATCAGAAAGATAATGAACAAGGTCTTAATGAAGCTAAGCATGGTCTTGGCTCCTTCCTCACCACAAGGAAAGGGGGCTGCAATAAATACAGCGCCCTTACGGGCGGGATGGTGTTACGACGCGTCACCCCACCAAAGGAGGCGCCGCAGACGGAGTTTATCGGATTATCCGCTCATCGCAACACGTGTTTTTCCGCCGCCCGGGGCTCCTCATCGAGGACGACCTTCCTTTTTCCGGGGAGAGGATGATAATATAGTGCCGTTGTATCCATTCCGAAAACTGGAGGAGTCGATGCCGGGACGCATGCATTTTTTGATATCATCAATGTCTTTGATTTGGCCCTTTCGAAACGGATTCATCCCGTCGTAGGACGAAGCAGCGCGAGCCGAACGAGGTATTTCATGTCAAGAGCTGTCTCCCGCCACGCGGTGTCAACGGTTATCGTTCTCGTCCTGACCCTTGTCTGCTGCTGCGCGGGTCGTCACCGGACCCAGCCCCTCAACATCACGCCCTCAAAAATCACGGCTCTCCCCGGATATTGGGAAGGAGACCTGGACGAGCCTGTCTTCGGCGGAAAAATTCACCTCCTCGAGGCAGGACCGCCGGGGGCGCCCGCCGTTTTGCTGGTTCATGGGCTGGGCGAGAAGGGGGCCGGGGACTGGTATCCCCTCATCCCGGACCTCGCCGGACACTACCGCGTCATCGCCCCCGACCTGCCCGGATTCGCCCGATCGACCCACGCCAATACTCTCTACTCGCCGGAGCGGTACGCCGAGCTCCTCCAATGGCTCGTCGGTCGGACCGTCACCGGGAGGCTTGATGTCATCGGCCATTCATTGGGGGGGGCGATCTCTCTGCTCTATGCCGGGACCTATCCGGACCGGGTGCGCCGGCTCGTCCTCGCCGACGTTGCGGGGGTGCTCGACCGCCACGCCTTCGTGGGCCACCTCTCGAGCGCCCGGCGCGGTCTCTTCTCCCAGATGAAGCAGCGTTCGGGAGAGGTCATGGGCGTTGCCATGCCGCTGCTCCTGAACCTGTCCGAAGCCATCGATACGAACCCGCGAAAGCTGCTCGAAACCCCCGAGACGCGGGAGAAGCGCCTTGACGGCGATCCCCGTAAGATCGCCGGTCTGGCGATGATACTCCACAACTTCGGCCCGGCCATATCCGCCGTCGACGCCCCGACCCTCCTCCTTTGGGGCGCCGAGGATCCCATCGCCCCGGTCCGGACCGGGATCCTCCTCGACGAGCGCCTGGACAACTCGCGGCTGTCCGTGTTGGAGGAGGTCGGTCATGTCCCCATGGTCGATCAGCCGCGCCTGTTCGGCACGAAAATCAAAGCGTTCCTGGAGGCGCCGGACGAATCGGTGGCGGCCGCCCCGACTCCATCGCCGGACTTCGTCCCGGGCCGAAACATGCGCGACCTGCAGAAGATCGCTCCCGTATACGAGGGGGATTTCGATCGTCTCGAGATCGTGAGCTGCGAGCGCGCGACGATCCGCGACGCCCGAATCAAGGAGCTCGTCGTCAAGCGCTCCGCGGTGACCATCGAACGGACGGAGATCCTCGGCGAGGAGCTCGGTATCCGGATCGAAGGGGCGCAGCTGCGGATGACCGGCGGCGCCATCTCGGGCCGGACGGCCATCCGAACCCACGGGGCCGTCATCGATCTGGCCGGGGTGCTCTTCGACGTCAGGGACAACCTCCTTCAGTGCGACAGCGGCTCCCAGGTGGTCTTCTCGGTGTGCCCGGTGAAGCAGGCGGGCGGCCAGGTGACGTATCTCCACGGCTTCGAGGCCGTCGGGAAGGGCACCCGGCCCCCGCCGTAGAGTAACCGCGGGGAGATGAATATCTGCGGATAATCCCTCGTCGAGGGCTCAACTACCGCTTCGGGTTCCGGAAGCGTTGAAGGCCCGGTTCGGGCGGCGCCGGCGCAAGTTCACGACGCAGATACCGAGCACCACGCAGGTCAGGGCGAGCATGATGTTCCGCGTGCCCACGGGCTCGTCGAGGAGCAGGCCGCCGAGGATGACGCCGGTGATGGGCATCACGAAGATGAACGAGTGGAGGGCGACGACACCGTAGCGCTTCATCAGGGCGTTCCAGGTGACCCACCCGAAGGCCGAGGCGAGGAGGGCCTGGTAGAGCAGGGCCGCCACCGCGAACGGCGTGGGGCTCATGAGCATCGGGCGGTCGAACAGGAACGCCGCGGTTGCGTACACGGGCGCCGCGAGGAGCATGGGGTAGAGCACCAGCTGGTGGGCGGCGACGGTCCTGACGATCCGCTTGATGTAGACGGTGTTCAGCCCCCAGATGACGACGCCGGACAGCACCTGGAGGTCTCCGGTCCGCAGGTCGGAGGCGACGCCCTCCCGCTCCAGGAACACGAAGAGCACGCCGGCGAAGCCGAGGAGCACGCCGGCGGCCTTGCGCGCCGTCATCCGGTCGCCCGCGACCAGGAAGTGGGAGAGGACGAGGAGCAGGAGCGGGTGGGTGTTCATGATGAGCGTGGCCCGGGAGGCATCGGTCCGGTTCACGCCGAAGAAGACCAGGCCGAGCTGGACGGTGAACAGGATCGAGAGCGCCAGCACGTGACGTCGGTATCCCCTCGGAACGCCGAAGCCGCGGCCGGTCACGGCGGCCCAGAGCGCGATGGCCGCCGCGCCGAGGAGGAACCGGATCGCCCCGGCGGTGAACACCCCGAAGCCCCCCAGGCTGACCTTGAGCATAACGGTGTTGGCGCCGAACATGACGCACATGGCGATGATGAAGAGGGCCATCCCGAGGGTTATCTCCTGATCTGCGGGGGGGCGGGTCATCAGCGGTCATGCTCCTGAGGCGTCGTGTTCCGGTCGCTTGGAGCTATTCGGTATATCGCGTGTTTCGTCAAGCCCCCGTTTAGGCCCACCCGGAAATCGTCATCTATGCCCCCCAGCGCGACGGATGGTTCTTTGTACAATGACCAATGGTTTTTCTGCTATCATCGGGACCGTCTCGGCGAGGCCCGAAAGGGGGAAAGGCCCGCCTACGAGCCGCATGCCGGGGTCACCGGATAGGACTCCTGGAATCCGCAGCCGAGCGCACCGCACGCCAGCATGCACGCCTCTTGGTCCCAGATGCAGAACGCCCCGCCGCAGGCGTCGAGCGAGGTGCACTGCCAGGTATAATCGTCCGCGCGCTCGTCCATCTTCATCCCCTCGTTCTCGCACGGCGTCTCCGCGTCGCACGCCTCGAGCCCGGCGCAGTCCACCGGCTCCGCCGCCGCGACGGCCTCCGCCATGCGCTTCGCCTCGCCCGACCAGTCCAGGAAGACGGAGACCGGGTCTCCCGCCGATCCCGGCCCGGCCACGAGGCGCGCGGTGTAGACGCCCCAACCGCACGCGTTGTGGTGCTCGATATGGGCGGCGCTGAACAGGACCTCGTAGCCGTCCCCGTCCTTTCGGACATACGCCTTGTACTTCTCGTACTCACAGCCGAAGCAGCCCGAGTAGGCGACATGGAGATCGCCGTCCCGCGCCGCGACATTGAGCGTGGCGGGCCTTTCGTCCACGGCGCCGTCACACGCCAGCACGCCCCCGTCGCCGTTCCCGAGCGCCAGCGGCACCTCCCGGGCATCCCCGAACCCGTCGGGGAGGTCGGCCGAGACATCGTCGTCGCTGCAGGCGGCCGAAACAGCAAGGGCCGCGCCCAGCATCGCCGGGAACAAATTTTTCATCATCGATACCATGCGCTTATCCCTACCCTAATTTTTCCGTTGATAGGTTGTCTTTCTGTCGCCTGCCAGCACAAAATCTCTGTGAAGCACCAGTGATTGATTTTCGAGATTGAACCTGGTTTTGCCCGAGTTGTCACCGGCGGTATACTCAATCGCCCCATCCTTGTCGATCGACCATTTACCGCCGAACTCAACGGTCGTACCGAACATGGTGGATCGGCCTGTCCAAGTCCCGTCAGGATGAATGGTCATCTCGTGGCTGTTCAACCCGATGGAAGACGGGACCTCTTCGCCGATCAGATTCAATCGCCAGGTTCCGACGACCTGCATCGCCTCCTCCCCCCGATCCCTGTCCTGACCGCTGCAGCTCGCCATCGACAGGAATACAAGGCTGATTTGAAAATATATTCTCTTCATCTATCACTCCCGGACGCCGGGGTCAGGGGTGCTCCGCCGTCCGCCGCGCCGTTTGCCTGGTCGTCCGCCTTCCCGAAGACAACTGCAATGATGTTATGCACTCTCCTCCATTGCGTCAATCGAAGGGAGCGGAACAATCTCCCCTTCTCTTCGGAACAATGTCCCTTTCTCTTCGGTTTCTCCTACGGGGCGACGAGGGCGGCAGTGTTGAGGCGGCTCAGGTAGCTCCCCTTCTCACTGCCGGCCCCGAGGTTCAGCGTCGTCACCGCCACCCGGTTGATCAGGTGGACTGTTTCTCGGGCGTTCCTTTGTTCCCGGTATCCCCAGGCGGCGTGGATCGCGTAGGGACGCCCTTCTGTTTCACCGAGGTACAGCATGACATGCCCCTGCATGAGCAGCAGCGTGACTCCGGGAACGGCGTCGGCGAGGAGGATCCTGACCTTGTCCCCGTCCGCGGTATCGGCCGCCACCCCGGGCAGCGGGTGACCGATCATTGCCTGGGCTCTCGAGGTTCGCGGCAGCTTGATCCCGACGGTGGAAAAGATCTCCGATATGAACTGCGAGCAATCCCGCTCGCCGAACATGCCGCCCCAGCCGTAGGGGGCGCCCAGCTGGCGGAACGCCTGGCGGATAACGGTTCTCTGGGTAAAGCGCAACTGGCCGGCGGTCACCTCGGCGGCGTCGAGCCACAGGGAGACCTCGCGATACCCGCCGCCCGCCC
>JBNLED010000003.1:0-4835 GCA_050304755.1 Polyangia bacterium
ATCCGTGTCCGCATCCGCGTCCGTGTCCGCATCCGCGTCCGTATCCGTGTCGGTGTCTGCATCAGTATCCGTATCCATATCTGTATCAGTATCTGTGTCCGTGTCCGTGTCACCTCCGGCATTCGTCGAGGTGTCGCCCCCTGTCGCTGCGGTGTCATCACGCTCACTGGTGCACGCCCCCGAAAGAAACATGAACCCTGAGAATAGTATTGCGGCCAACTTTGTCTTCATGGTAGCCACCTTCCTTGTGTTAGAAATGACCTCTTTAACAAGTCCCCTACGGTGCCATTCTACAAGAATTCAGAAGCCCCTGCGCAACTTTTACTGTCAGCAGACTATTCTACACGCCGACATTGCGGTCACCGAAGGGCGTCCCCCCGAGAAGTTGTGGATATTGGCAGACGGGTCGAGAGTATTTTAAAGTATAGGGAGACGAAAGGAAGACCATGGCACTCTTGTGGCTGTCGCTGGGATGGATTCTGTACTGCGTGGTGCACAGCGCGCTCCTCCACCCCCGGGTGGAGCGCGGGATCTCGAACCGGCTCGGGGATCACGCGCGGTACTACCGCCTGCTGTACAACCTCGTTGCCGGGATCCTCCTCACCCTCCTCGTGGTATACGAGTCCCGCCTCGGGCCGAGCGGGACGGACTGGTTCCCCGGGATGTGGCCCGTCAGGGTCGCCCTCCTCGCCGCCGGTATCGTTCTGTTCGTCGCCGGGACCAGGCAGTACCACCTTCCGACCTTCCTCGGGCTTCAGCAGATCCGCGCCGGACGATCGGCGGTCACCCTCTCGGCGGGGAATGACCTGATCGAGGACGGGGTGCTCCGGTGGGTTCGCCATCCCTGGTACACCGGGGTCTTCTGCCTCCTGGCGGCGAGACCGCTGAACGCCGCGTCGCTGACCTCTGGCGCCGTTATGCTCGGGTATGTGGTCGTCGGTGCGCACCTCGAGGAGCGGCGGCTCGTGCGGACGCTCGGCGAAGCCTATCGACGATATCAGCGGGAGGTCCCCATGTTTCTGCCGTGGACCCTCGGCGGCAGGCTGCTCCGCCGCCCGCCCCGTCGCGATTCCTGAAGGCGAGCGATGTCTTCGAGCGTTCCCAGAATTCGAAAACACGTTCAATGGGCGTCTCCTATTGTCTATTGGGGAATCACCGCGGCGATCACGGGGTACCCCTTATGGGTGGCTTGCCATTCAATACCGGTCCCTGGTTTTGCTGTCACTGAAAGTTAAAACGGCTTGCTCTATGGAAGGTTGCGCTATATATAGTGACTGGAGAACGGCCCAGTTGTGGAGCTTCGGCCCTCGCTGCAGAGAGAACCCCATTGGCTGAGGAGGCATTTTGAACGAGCTAGCACAATATCTTTTAGAAAAAATGCTATTTGATTTTGACGGAGAGGTTACGACAGAGACGGTGCGCGCCTTTCTGAGGCGGGACGACGACTCCATTTCCCGAGGCCTGTTACAGAAAATCATCGAAGAGAAGGGAATCGACGACCTGCTCATTACGCTGGCCGACTGCCTGACCGCCGACCTCCCGAACGGCATCAACGCTAATGTCATCCGTCAGCATCTGACAACCTACGCGGAATCATGATCCATGGTTGCGCTTCGCCCCGCCTTTCTGTTGGCGGTCGTGACGTACACCACATGTGTTCTCCTCTCTAGTTGCACACCGCCCAAGGATATCGATTACCGCGCCCCGGACGCCTCCGCCGATCCGGACGCGCCGGTCCCGGTCGCGGTGGAGCCCGAGGAGGGCGCGGAGGACGTCAACAGGCTCAAGGTGATGCGCATCACGTTTGATCAGCACCTGGACGCGAGGAGCATGCGCCAGCGGCTCTCGCTGAGATCCGGGGAGACCGGCCGCTGGCTCGTGTCGTACTACGATCCCATCCAGATGCAGCTGGTGGCGTGGCCGGCCAGCCCCCTGCTCCGGCAGGCCACCTGGGTGCTGAGCGTGAACCAGGGGATAGACGGAATGAACGGCTCGCCGGTCTACCCGGAGGAGCTGACCTGGTTCCGAACCGGAGACGAGGTGACCCTGGAGACGCCGTTCAAGATTCGCTCCTTCGAGAAGGAGGTTATGCCCATCTTCGAGCAGCACTGCATCTCCTGCCACGGCGGCGGCGGCGCCTCCATTGCCGGGCTCGACCTGGCCTCCGCCGAGGGGGTCCGGGAGACCGCCCTCAACGAAAACGCCGGGGGGTGGCCGGAGTGGAAGCTCATCGAGCCCACCCGTCCCGGGGAGAGCTACCTGTTATTCAAGCTCATCGGTGACGACGACATCCCCGGGGAGACCATGCCCCGTTCGATGGACGAAAACAAGCCCCCCCCGCTCTCCGCGCTGGAGAAGGAGATTATCCTGGACTGGATCGCGAGCGGGGCCTCTTTTTTTGACCCGCAGTAAAAACCCGCATAGGATTTGGTGATTATGAAGCTCCTGAAAAAAGACACGCTGTTCGTTGTTATCGCGCTCGCCTTCAGCATGCTGTCCATCTGGTACGCCTGCGCGAGCCAGTCCAAGCCCCGAATCATCACGGCGAGGGAGCTCTCACCATACCTGGATGTCAGCGAGCTCACCCCGACGGAGGCCAAGCGCCTCGAGGTCGTGGTCAACCGGGAGGCCTCCCCCTGCGGCGATGATGTCACCCTCGCGGAGGCCCTCTTCAACCCCGAGCATTGTCCCCTGGCCCCCCTGGCGGGCAGCTTCGTCGTCGATCAGGTAAAGGAAGACTACAACGAAGAGGAGATCTCGAAGGCCTACCTCATGCGCTACGCGGAGCTCAAGGGGTTGGACCTGCCCATAGAGGGCTCTCCGGTGAAGGGGGCGGAGAAGCCGACCCTCACGTTCGTCGTCTTCACGGACTTCAGGTGTCCGTTCTGCAAGCAGGCTGCGAAGCGCCTGGACGAGATCGAGCGCGCGTATCCCGACAAGGTGGCGCTCGTTCACAAGAACCTGCCCCTCACCTCCCTCCACCCCCAGGCCGAGCTCGCCGCGAGGGCGGCGTTCGCCGCGGGACGGCAGGGCAAGTTCTGGGAGATGCACGACACCCTCTTCACCGCCAACGGGACGGACCTCCCCCAGGAGCTCATCAACACCATGGCGGAGGGGCTGGGCCTCGACATGGAGAAGTTCGAGGAGGACATCTCGTCCGCCGCCGCCACCGCCGCCATCGAGACCGACCGGAAGCTCGCGGAGGAACTCGGCATCAAGAGCACCCCCACCATCTTCCTCAACGGCCGCGCCGTCGGCTCCGGGATCAACGGGATCGACGAACGGTTCAAGGAGGAGCTGCTGCGGGAGACGTACAAGGGGAACTGAGGCGTATCCGTCACCCTGCAACGAGGGACTATCCCCAAATCGGAATCTCTTCGATCAAGGCCATCCGCTTGTTCTTCAAATCGAGCCTGTAGATCTCTTCTTTGAGCCAATGGGCGGTTCCGCCGAAACAGTCTTGGCCGTCTGATGTCAGGTGTACCTGGATCTCGTTTCTGTGCCGCCTCACCGAGAGGTCCGTTGTCATCAGATTGCAGCAGTCCTCTGGTCGCAGCAATTCACTCCTGTAACACCCGTCATCGCCGAGGTCTGTATCGATTCGGATCTCGACGACCGCGTCGTTGTTTCTCCAGAACATCCTGGGACAAGACCGGGGCTCCTGATCATCGGTGGGGGGCTCGAGGCGGAGGCACCCCCGGCCGCCGACCTTCGCCAATTCGACGGCGTCGGGCCAGGCTTTAATGGGGCAAGGCGGTCTTGAAAAGAGCGGACGGACGCTCCTCCTTCGGAACATGGCTTCCCGCCAGAAAAAGGGGTCCCCCAGGATTTCCTCGATAGTGGATACGCGATGCGTTGCGGCGGCCTCTCCGCCCTCCAAATCCACGCACTTCCGATACACCCTCGAGATAGATTCCAGGGCGTCCTCCCACATGACCGTCACCGCGTGATCCAAATGATCCGTGCCGCGGATGCGGCGGGCAAGGTCGCTGAGCGCGACAAGCGAGTCCTCGCCAAAACACCGTTCGGGGTCTTTCAATTCCAGGGCCGCCTCGATGAGCGCCACCCGGCTTCGGATCTGCTTTTCCAATCGGGGAGCCGTACAGACCAGGTCGTCTTCGAATGGGCGAACCGCCGCCTCGAACGCCTCATAGGCTTCACGTTGCCTGCCTTGCGCGGCCCGGGCCATGAATACTTGATAGGCATCATCAATCTGCCCGCAATACGGTTCTGGATCGCCGGTGTCCGCTTGCGGCGCCGTCGCCCCATTGGAATCAGCGTCAGAAGAGATCGTCTCAGCGCCCGCCGGCGAAGCAGGGGTCGCCGCGGGACGATGGGCTTGACGAGTGTCGCCGGGACGGCCGTTCGGGGCGGCGGAACATGCGGCGAGAAGGATCGGCAGAACGGCGACCGACCGATGGATCCAGCAGGGCATCCACGCGCCCCCATTTGAAGATAGTCGAGCCATCGGCCCATTAAAGACGCCTCGAGGCCGGTTGTCATTCGCTTTTTGTGGTATCAGGCTCTACCAATGTCTTTGCGAAGGTCTTGGCGGATTGAAGAATCCGGACGGCCTCATCCGGTCCAGTCCGGGATAGTCCGGAGCGCTTGAGCTCGATGGATAAGCCCTGGTCAAATCCGAAGGCTCCTGTACTCTGTCGTCTCATGAATCCCCGATCTTCAGCGGCCGTGTTGCTCGACTTCGACGGTACGATCACCCTGAAGGACTGCGACCTGATGATCGCAGACGCCCTGCTCGGAACGGCGGCCGGACACATGTACGGGCCGTTGGTCCGAGCCTACGAGGGCTTGGAAATCGGCGCGGCGGAGTACTT
>JBNLED010000004.1:0-62532 GCA_050304755.1 Polyangia bacterium
TTCTTCGCGGGCGATCAGCAGGATATGATGGAATACTACATTGATATCCTGGAAGACGCCGCGAGATACCATTTGATGGTCAATTTTCACGGCGCGACGATCCCCCGCGGGTGGTCGCGGACCTATCCGAACCTGATGACGGTGGAGGCGGTATACGGGGCCGAATGGTACAACAACCAACCCGTACTTACCGACAGGGCGGCGGCGCACAACACGACGCTGCCTTTCACGCGCAATGTGATCGGTCCGATGGACTACACGCCAGTCACGTTCTCGAACACACAACATCCCCATATTACCAGCTACGGTCACGAGTTGGCGCTGTCCGTGGTCTTCGAATCCGGGTTGCAGCATTTCGCCGATAGCCCGGCATCCTATAATTCCCTACCTGTCGACCCCAAAGAATTTCTGAAGACTGTTCCCGTTAGTTGGGACGATACCAAGCTCGTGGACGGATATCCCGGAGAAAGGGTCATCATCGCAAGGAAAAAAGGGAGCCAATGGTTTATCGGCGGCCTCAATGGCAAGGATGAGTCCCAGACGCTAAATCTCACCTTTGAATTTCTTTCCGACGGGAATTACAGTCTGAAGCTGATTAAAGACGGGGCAACTGATCAGTCGTTTGAAACAGAGGAAACTGTGGTCAACAGCGCGGACACATTAGATGTAGAATGCCTTCCGCGGGGAGGATTCGCCGGCGTTCTGGAAATGCAAAGCAACTGAAAACGGGAGATAAGTGGACCGCTTCCCTGTCCAATCCGCATCATTCCCGGAACGAACAACGACGCCTGCCTCGATGACCGCCCTTTCTCAAGATCATCCCTCACCAAGATCAGGCACTGGATAAACGCGAAACCAGCTCTCTCCAGGCGATGGATAAAGATCTCCAGGCCCGCGCCGAACTTTTCGAGCGCCCTGACGAACCATTAACCGATGATGAAATTGATCTCATCATTTGGAAGCAGGAACAGTCGCTCCTGAAAGCACCGATTGGTCACCAGATGGATTTCGTTTCGAAGATGCATACGACCGCTGGACACTTGGGGACCTCCTCTCGCCAGCGGTTGCGCGTGAGATGAATCGCAGGGGCGCGAGGGCTCACTCGACCTCGATCGCCCCCATGTCGAGCGCGCCGCCCATAACGCGGGGGTTGCCCAGATAATCCAATGGAACGGGTTCGAAAACGATGCCGTCATTATCGATGTCCGCGATATCATCCGGGAGCGCGCCGGCATCCGCGTTGTCGATGCATACGGCGTTCTGCGGAGTGAAATCTCCGTTCGCGAAATCCACGAACTGAGGATCGTCCGCCAGGCACATGGTCTGGCAGGTGTACGGGGGGAGAACGATGCTATGGGACACCGTCACATAGGCGGTAACATCGGGATTCCGCGACGCCGAGTTGTCATAGAAAATGGAATTGGCGACGGTCGTGCTGCCGGTCCCGTCGTCCCATATGGCGCCGCTGACTCCATGCGTCGCGTTCGAATGGTTCGAAACAAACGTACAGTTGACGGCGTCCAGATCACCGCTGTTGGCGATTGCCGGCCCCTTGTGAATTGATCGATTGGAATCGAATACGCTATTGACGATGGTCGCATTACTGTGGTTGACGTCGATCGCCGCTCCGCCGTAATTATTCTCCACGTTGCCCCTGAAAGTACTCCCGATAACATAGAGATCGGTTCCCCTGAACCATATCGCGCCGCCACCTTCGATGCCGCCGTTATCGATGAAATCACAAGTACTGACGACGAGCGACGCGACGTCATAGACGAACATCCCGCCGCCGCGGTAGTATGCGCTATTGTTTTCGAACATACAATCCGTCACAGTAACCTCGCCGTCGGTGTATATGACCACGGCGCCGCCGTCACGTGAATTGGAATTGTTCGTAAAACGGCAGCGCAGCAGCTCCAATGACCCGGCGTACACACCGAGCGCCGGAGCGCGGTATGTCAACGGGCCCGGGGGGTGGCGGATCGACATGTCCTCGAATACCGTATCGACTATACCCGTCGCGCCTCCCGAGATGAATATGCCGGCGGAGGCCATCCCGGCCGTGTTCTCATAGAACCGGCAGTTGTCGATTTGCGGCGACCCGTTCCAGATGCACATGGCCCCGCCGTAGCGCTGCGCGTGGTTGTCCGTGAACACGCAATTCCGAACGACAGGGGATACGCCGTCAATGAGCATCCCCCCACCGCAGTTGTCCGCGGTCGGCTCGATTGCTTCCACCGACATGTTATTCGCGTCCGAAATGGTGAACCCGTCCAGTATCACGTTGTCCGCGCCGGTGACCACGTGGTGTGACACATCCTGTCCGCTGAGCACGGTCTGATTCAAACCGAAATCGCGCTCCGAGCGCATCGTCTCTGAACCGATGAAACCGCCGTAGACGTCCACGTTGGGTCTCAGTTGAATCGTCCCACTCGCCGGGACCGGGGCGTAGGTGCCCATCCTCACCCAGACCTCACAGCCTTCCGCCTCCGCCGTATCGATCGCCACTTGGATATCCAGCTTGGCCGACTCCCAGCTGTGTCCGTCGTTGTTGTTGTCCCCCATCAGGCTCGTATAGATTACACAATAGCACTCCCCGTCGACGCAGCCGCGTGGGCACCGCTCGGCCAGCTCACCGATCTCGCCGCAAGAATCGAGGAAATATGCGTTCCCGTCCTCTGCGCAGACGCGGTCGGTGGTCGGCAGACACGGGTCGCAGAGGGAACCGCCCAGGCTGACGTGCAGCGGAAACGATAACGACTCGTGGGACTCATCCGCGTCGGTCCCGAGGTCCATCAGCGCATCCTCTATGCGAGTGCCATCGGACAGCAGGTCGTAGACCAGCGCGATGAAATGGTATGTGCCGGGGTTGTCCATGGCGAAGGTCCGACACTCTTCATACTCGTGGATACCGTCCGCCTCGCCGATCAGCGTGAGCGGTTGGCTTATCTCCGAAACGACGTCGGGATTAAGGACGGGGTTTCCGTCTCCATCGAGCAGGATCTCTCCGTTCTCTTCGACCAGACTGGCCCAAACGATTTCCATGGGATCGTTGTCCGGATCCTCGACCCGGGCGCAGACCTCCAAAAGCTCGCATTCGTACCCGAACTTGTCAGGTATCGAGATCTCGATCACGGGTTCATGGTTCAATACCACCGGAACGTCCAGTCCCCCCGGGCTGTCGCCTTCACATTGGGACACTAACGGCGGATCGATCTCCGTTACCTCGCCCTCGTTAACGATCACACCTCGACGAGACGCGGCGGAGCAGTCGTCCGACGCGACGATCTCCTCGATGGATTGAACCGGGGTCACCGCGATATCATAGCAGCCGGGGTCGAGCGGCACGAACAGGTCTGCCATGAGATGTCCGGAGCCCATGTCGAAAAGGTCAAACAGCGAGATCCCGCCCGGGGCCAGCTGATCCTGGAACCCCACAACCTCTTCGAGAACCAGGGTCTCCTCATCGCAAAGAAAAACCTCGAACAGAAATCCGATGACATCGCTGTCCCCCAGGTAATCCAAGCTCAACGCCGCACCGTTTCGGGTGACATCGACGCCGCCCTCCTTTCCTTTCTGGTTCGTACAGCTCACGGACACAATGACCGCCAACACCAATAAAAGAACCCCCCCCTTCTGTCGCTCTTTTCTCGAAACCATTTCCTCTCCTTTTTCTGATTGAAAGTGACCCTGTCCTTCACATGGCCACAAAACTCAATTAGAACGGACACTCCCGTTGGTTCAGAACCACGCAGAGGAACATCGACAATTCAATATTCAGTATCCGCTTTTGACTGTATTGCTCTTTATAGGCATAAAATCCATAATTGTCACCCAATATTTTATCTGTCGGTTTTTGGGCACTTTTGTATGGCAAACGGGCTGACAAACCGCTGTCCTGTTTTCCCCTCTGCGGCGGCTATTTCGTGGAGTTGAGAGCGTACGCGTGCGGGCGCATCAGCACGCGAGGGCGGGTGGGCTTGGATACCAACGGCGCCCTCTCGCCCACGCTCACGCCCCGGGACATGTTGACGAAGGCCGAGGAGTTCTGGAGTGGGCTCTTCTATATGGGATGATCCCTTGCAGGGATTCCAGCTTCCACGCTCGAAGCGCCGCCGGGATCGCGGCCGCGGCGGTGGCCACCGCCAATGGAACCGTGTCGCCGCCTTAACGCCTAGGAGAGGATGATGACAAAGCAACCGATGTTGGTCTGAATCCGGAAATTGGAATACACCGGATTCCGCTCGGCGTGGAAGATGTGCATGGGATACTTCTCACCGGGAACCATGCCCATGTCATTCTCGCTGTTGAACTCGTCGATGTCGACGGAGTCCTCCACCGGGACATGAATCCCACCCACATCCAGGGCGAGTCTGTGGTTGATGAATATCCAGAGGTCGTCGTCCCCCCGGAAGGTGAAGACCTGACCGGATTCATACTGGAACTCCATCTTCAGCTCGGTGGTAAAGAGCCAGTTGTGATCCGGATACCGGTCGATATCATTGCCGTACCCTCCGTCGATCTCGTCCATGGGGAAGTATTCGTCATTATCGTATTCGTAGTCCCCTCCCCCCAGATCGGTCAGCGGAATCGAGTACGTGAACTCGAGATTCACCCCGTCGATGGTTCGATACCACTCGGCGATATTCGTCGAGTCCATATCCCCCGATTCGCTCACGGGCTTCTCATCCGCGTCCAGCTCGGGGGCCACCATGCCCAACGTCGCGTTCTGAATACCGGGGTGATAGAAGTCCGGGTGTCCGTTGGGGAAGTCCCTCACGATGGCGGTCAACACCGTATTGCACTCATCACTGCTATCGTCGGAATCAGAATCGGTATCCGCATCAGTATCCGCATCGGTATCCGCGTCAGTGTCGGCGTCCGTATCGGTATCTGCATCGGTGTCAGTGTCTGCGTCCGCGTCGGTGTCGGCGTCCGCGTCGGTGTCCGCGTCGGTGTCCGTGTCGGCGTCCGCATCAGTGTCCGCATCAGTATCAGTATCAGTATCCGTATCGGTGTCAGTGTCTGCGTCCGCGTCGGTGTCGGCGTCCGCATCGGAATCGGCGTCTCCACTCCCCGCGTTGTTGTTCTTGGTCCCCCAATCCCGCTCCTCGGGCTCGGAACACATGAGCATCGTGGCGCTTATCATTACAAGCACCGGCCATTGTCCTGTCTTTTTTACGCACTTCATATATTTCCAGTCCTTCCATAATTCAAACACATCCCCTACTATGTATGTGGTTTTCTCTATTCAAATCGGATCATTTTCAAATTTTTTTATTCACAATCCCCCTCACCGAGTAATAAATCACCTTTAGGAATCAGCCTTGGAGACCGCCCCTCGTTTGAATTCGGAATCTCATCCAATATTCTTCTTTCACTGTAAAACACGTAATGCTATTGTATACGGACGAATTTGATGAGGTAGCGGAGGGTGATACCCCTCCAACAACAACGAGAGCGTTGGGGACAAATCGGATTTCCCGAAAACGGAATTCGCTAAGGAGAAAAATGATGACGTACACGGTAACAAGGCTTCTTGGGCTGGCGATGGCGTTGTTGTTGTTCGGCTGCTCCGATAGCAGCCGCAACAACACGGATTCTGACAGCGATACCGACATCGGCGCTGACGGGGACACGGACGGGGACGCTGATGGAGACACCGACGGAGACGCTGACGGGGATACCGATGGCGACGCCGATGGCGACGCCGATGGGGATACCGACGCGGATACCGATGCTGATGGTGACACCGACGCGGATACCGATGCGGACACCGATGTGGACACGGACGCGGATACGGATGGGGATACCGACGCGGACACCGACGTGGACACGGACGCGGATACGGACGGCGATACGGATGCGGACGCGGACGGCGACGCCGACACCGATGAGGACGGCGACGACACCACCCCGGGTACCTGGGACACGTCGCTTTGGGATGACGAGGCCGATCCGGAGCTGGAGTCCTTCGAAGGACAGAAGTTCCGTGGCGTTCACGTGGTCGATGAGGGATACCTGATGGTCCATTTCGTGGACGGCGAGGTGATGTTCGAGGAGATCGTCGAGGGGGACTGTGCGTACTCGAACTGTAGCGAGCTCGCCGAGAACTGGGCGGAGTACTACGGCGATCCCCTCGACATCGGCGAAGCCACCACCCCATCCTCCTGGAGCATCACCTCCACCACCGACAGCAACTACGGCTCGGGAGTCAGCCCGGAGGGATGCGCTATAAAGTCCAAGATCAACGGAATGGCCCAACACGACTGGGTCGGCAACGATTACGAGTACGAGACGACCATGGAGCACTGGGTCTACCTGGAGCTCCCCTCGCCGCTGGAGGCGGACGGCGTCTACACGGTGGAGATCGCCGCCGCCACCAACACAGACGTCAGCGAATACACGTTCACCTACGACATCTTCCAGCGCCGTTCCGAAGCGGTTCACGTCAACCTCGCGGGCTATCATCCCGCCTCGGCGATACACGCCGCGGACCTGTACCACTGGATGGGGGACGGCGGTGCGCGGGACTACTCGGACTTCGAGGGCAACACGGTCTATCTGTACAACGTGGAAACGGAGGAGGTCACCGAGGTGGGGGAGGTGGCGTTCTGGCAGGAGAGCGCCAATGAATTCTGGGATCACGATCTCATCGAGTCTTCGGTGTGGACCGCGGACTTCACCGGCACCTATGAGCCCGGCATCTACCGCCTCGCCATCGATGGCGTGGGCGCCAGCCAGGATTTCGTGATCGGGGAGTCGGCCCTGTACGAACCCTACAAGGTCTCCACCCTCGGCTTCTTCTACATGCGCATCGGCCAGGACAGCCTGGACATGACCCCGGTCCCGAGGCGCCCCCTGTGGATCCCCGGAGAGGATCCCTCGGATTGCCGGGTGATCGTCACCGACATGGACCCCTATCACCCCGACTGGGCCGGCGGCGGCGACCGGTGGGACAGCCCCAGCTTCTTCTCCAACTACGTGTTGGACGGGTCACCGGAGAACCCCGACGCCAAGGGGGGCCATAGCGACGCGATGGACTGGGACCGGCATCTGGGACACGTATCGATTATCTACGATATGCTGCTGCCCTACCTCCTGACCGACGGCGTCATCGGCAGCGACACCCTCGGGATCGCCGAGAGTGGAAACGGCATCCCCGACATCGTCGACGAGGCGAGGAACGAGGTGGATTTCTGGCTGTCGCTGAGATACGACGGCGGCTACAGCCACGGCCTCTCCAACCCCGACAGCAGCACCCACGTGCTGTACCAGGCGGACAACACCGCCCTCGCCGCCTGGGCCAACGCCATAAACGCGGCCATGCTCGCCGCCGCGCTGCGCGTCGCCAGCCAAAACGCCACCGCCGACGAGTATCTGCAGGCCGCGCAGGAGGCGTGGGACTACGCGAACGGGCTGGAGGATCAGATGCTGGACGACGGGCAGGATCTGGGCAGTGGGACGTTCACCGGCCGCGATTTCCGCATGACTGCCGCCGCGTGGCTCTATCACCTGACCGGGGACACGGACTTCGAGGACGTGATGGCGGACGACAGCATCGTCACAAGCGGCACCTCCGAGTTCCTGACGACCGAACACAATCAGCTGTACGGCATGGTGGCCTATCTGCACACCGATCAGGCGATCCACTATTCGGATCTGCAGGACAACATGCGTGAAGCGGTGGTCTACCAGGCCCTCGAAAAGGAGGTGGCCTACTCCCACAGCCGCGCATCGCGCCGGGCCTCGGACCAGAACAACGGGTGGTTCCACACCACGCAGAACGTCCACCGCACCATCGTGGCCCACTCGGTGGCCGCCGACGCCGATGATCTGGCGCGCTTGGAGGAGGCGATGTTACTGGAGGCGAGCTGGGGGCTCGGGCGCAATCCGGCGAACCTCGTGCAGATGACGACGGCGACGACGCGAATGCAGAGCCTGCGCAGCGTGGAGAACGCCTACACCTCCGGCTGGAACGACGGCACCCCCGGTGTTCATCCGGGGCATACGCCGTACCTGAATATCTACGATTGGGGCGGATTGATCATGGGAAATCCCTCCTGGATGACGGCGCAGCTCTACCCCGATGTGGGCCAGTGGCCCGACGGTGAGATCTACATCAACACGCGGTATGTCTACGCCTACTCCGAGTTCACCCCCCAACAGACCATGCGGGGCAAGATGGCCTTGTACGGGTACCTGCTCGGTATGGAGCGCTGACGAACTTCCCTTCCCCAATGAGAGGTCTCCCTTCGGCCGCTCCGGGGGGCCTAGGTTCGGAAAAGTCCTTCTGCTGCTCCGGGGATCTCGGCTTAGGCTTGGGGATGAAATGTGAGGAAGAAAAAAGGCGCTGATCGATCAGTATAGGGAAGGTTCAGGGATTACTTCGCACCCTTGCAGACGGCGCGGGCGCCCGAAATTCCGCCGATGGCGTTCTGGAGCAGCACCTTGCACTCCTCATCGGTCTCGCAACCGGGGTCGACACAGCTCCCCTTGACGCAGCTGCGCAGCGGGTTGGTGGACTCATAGCACTCCGCGTCGGTGCTGCACTTGATCTCGCAGGAGGCCACGGGTTTCGCCTTCTTGTTGCAGATCGCCAGGTAGCTGCCTTCGTAGACCATGCACTCGCGATCGGTCTGACAGCCGACCTCGACACACTCGGCCCCCTGGCACGCGTAGAAGGGCGGACAGTCGAAGCTGGTCTCGCATTCCGGATAGACGCATATGTTCCCTTCACAGGTTTGATCCATGCCGCAATCCGCGTCGCTCTCGCACTCCTGACAACGTCCGTTGACACAAGTGTCAGGGTAACAATCTGCGTCGTCGGTGCATGCGTCAATCGGCATACAAATATTGTTGATGCAATCGAAGCTGCTCGCCGAGCAGGAACAATAATCAGTAACATATTGACATTCCGATTCGTAAATTACCGGATCCTCCGCGCAGAGCTCCTCATAGGTGTCACAAATACTCGAAGCCGACCACGCCACGTCACAGCACTCCGCCGCTGACTCGCACTGAACCAACGTGCACTGCCGGTTGTTGGGGGTGATGCTGAGGTCTGACGGGAGGCACGAGCCACCGAAGCAGGCCAGCCCGGACGCGCAATCGGCGCTCCGCTCGCAGCTCTCGCCCTGCTCACTCAGCCCTCCCCCGCCGACTTCATCATCTTTACACCCTGCAGTCCCCATCCCCATCAAGCTAATAACACAGCTCGCCACAAAGAAACGATTCATCACATGTCCTCCTTTTTTCGCGGCGCCGATTCCGGCCCGCCGATTATTTAACACTCTTGATAATGGAAAATAATACATGGAAATTTAGCTTTGATGCAACTTTTATTATCACAGTGAAATATGGACACCTGATGCTCGGGTTTTGTAACCCCTTTATTCTTCAATTTGGACATCTTCGAAAAAAGCCGGTCGATGTATCACCGACAGAATATGTATCACAGGGAAATATCACACAACCATTACTCCCTAAACGGCACGATGTACTCCTTGAGGGGCTTCGAAACCTCGGCGGCAGCGAAGTGCTTTCGGGCCTCGGCCTGGAGGAGCGCTTCATCCTGGAGACCGTAGCGGGGACTGATGTGAACCAGGACCAGCCGTTTGGCGCCGGCGGCTCTGGCGGAGCGGGCGGCCTCCTCGGCGGTCATGTGTTTCTTTTGATACGCCTCTTTCTGATGGGAGGAGGAGAACATCCCCTCTGCAAAGGCGATATCGGCATCCGCAAGCAACGCCTCGAGGTTGTCGCAGGGACGGGTATCAGTGGCGAAACCGACGATTCGCCCCGGACGCGCCGGTCCCATGACCTGACTCGGTGTGACCCGCTCGCCGGACGGCAGGGTCACCGTCTCACCGTCCTGAAGCCGCTTGAACAGCGGTCCCCTCGGAACCCCCAACGCCTCTGCCCGCTCCAGGTAAAACCGTCCGGGGCGGCGGGGCTCCTCCAGCCGATACCCGAGACACCGGCAGGAGTGCTCCAAGGGACGCCACACCAGGCGCACATCCCCCCAATGCCAGGCGGTCTCGGAGCCCCCCTCCTCCCATTCGATAATCTCGCATTCGTAATTGATGTGACAGTTGAGCGCACCGATGGTGGCATCCAAGAATCGCTTGAGCCCCGGGGGACCGATCAGCGTCAGCGGTCCCGGCGCCTCGTTCTGAGCTCGAAACATCATTATCCCGGGAAGGCCGAGCACATGATCCGCGTGCAGGTGGGTAATCGCCACGGCGTCCAGGTTGAGGATGCCGTATCCCCCCTTCTTGACGGCCACCTGAATCCCTTCCCCCGCGTCGAACATCAGCATTCGGCCGTTTCGCCGCACGAGCACCGACGTGGTCAGCCGCACCGGCATAGGCATCATGCCCCCGTTTCCGAGCACCACACAGTCCATTATCAAGCGGACACCGTAAAAAAGCTCACAGGAGCCCCAGCTTCCTCGCCTGCTCGATCATCGCCGCCCGCTCCTCGTCCGACAGGTTGTCGTACATGCTCTTGATGGACTGGAGCTGCTCCGGGCTCATGTTCTTCATCGCCGCGGCGGCGGCCTGCATCATCCCATTCAAATCCATGTTCTCGAGCATGGCGGGATCCAGATCGACGGAGAGGTTCATATCGATGTCGGTGGAGGGTCGAGGGGATGGTGACGGGGGCTCCCGGTCCTTGGGATAGAAGATGATCTTCTCGGGTGTCTTCGTGTGCGCGATTTGAATCCCGTCAAGGGTTTCGAGGACCTTGTTGAAGTTTAACCCCTTTTCCTCAGCCGCCTCGTACAGCTGCTCCAGGGGGAAGGCCACCTTCTTGTCCGGGAAGCCGTGTTTCTTCACGTTATCGATGACGTTTTGAACGAATGCGCGGTATTCGGTATCGGTCATATCTCAAGCTCCGGAGGATAGTTTAACTGAGGTGATTGTAGGAGGCAATCAGGAGTGTTCGGACGTTCGGATGAGCGTCCGATGTCCGATCAAACCACCACCACCACGATCTGGCAATCGTTGGTGCAGCCGTCAAAGTTGATGTCGTTCTGATCGTCGCACTCCTCGATGGGGGCTGTTACGACGCCGTCACCGCAATAGGGGCCGAGCACGCACCCTTCCGAGCACTCGCCGTAGCCGCCGGCGTTGACACCGTCATCGCACTGCTCGTACTCCGCCTGCACCACCCCGTCGCCGCAGCGGGGCCCGAACAGGCACCCCTCGGCGCACTCACCGTAACCGCCGTCGTTCTCGCCGTCGTCGCACTGCTCGCCGGCGAGCCGGGCGGTCACCCCGTCGCCGCAGTAGGCGGGCTTGATGCAGCCGGGGCCGCAGGATTCCTGCCCCACATCACCGGCCTGGCTGTCGTTGACGCCGTTGTCGCACTCCTCCGGGCCGTCCGGGGGCCCCTGCATGATGCCGTCACCGCAGTAGGGACCGATGAGGCATCCCTCGAGGCATCCGCCGTAGCTGCCATCCATGACGCCGTCGTCGCACTGCTCACCCGGGGTCATCACGCCGTCACCGCAGATGGGGGCGCACTCACTGCTGGCGGCGTTGAAACCGCTGAGGGTGAGCATATACGAGGACGAGGTGCTCTGCCGCTCGGCCTGGAACACGACGATTTCGTACACGTTGCCTGGCTCCATGCCGAAGCTGGCGGCGTTTCCGTCGTTGATGGTGACGTCCCCCTCACACGGGGTATGGATACCGCCGAGATCCACCGCGAGGCGATCGTTGATGAACACCCACACGTCATCGTCACCCACGAATGACAGCATGTAGGCGTTGCCCGCCTCGTAGGTGAACCAGTACCGCACCTCGCTGGTGAAGTGGAAGTTGTGGGCCTCGTCGACCTCGATCCAGAGCTCGGCCTCGAGGCCGCCCGGGTTGTAGAGCGGGGGGATGTGGGTCGGATCGAGGTACCCCGACGCGGGGGTCAGGGCTTCGGGGATATCGATGGGGAAGAACATGGGGTTGCCGTCCATACGGCCCTCGATGATTACGCCCCAGTTGATGCCGCTGTTGTCGACGATGCAGTCCTCGATGAGCCCGGCCTCCCACGCCGCGTCGCACCGCTCGAAGTCATTGACCGAGAGGCAGGGAGCGATGACGTCATCCTCCGTACCGCACTGGATCCTGTCCTGGATCAGCCACTGCTCGCCGTCTTCGGTGTAGCGGTTGACATAGACGCCCTCGCCGTTGTCGAAGAGGGTCAGGGTCGCTGGGAGGGTCTTGTTGTCGGCCACATCCCGGTACCACTCGGAGAAGGAGTCGGCGCTGGTGATGCCGCCCTGGCCCCGAACTCCGGCGAATATGGGCTTGCCGTCATCGTCCAGCACGTTCTCCACCAGCCCGGTGGTCTCCTCGAACTCTCCGGTGATGCCGGGCTCGAAGTCGTCGTGGGTCGAGTTGAAATCCCTGTAGACGATGGGGACCACCATGGTCTCGCCGAGGGGGGGCTGATTACAGACGAACCCGGGTTCGATGGTACACTCGGGGGAGCAGCCATCCCCCGGGGTGTTGTTCCCGTCGTCGCACTGCTCGCCGACCACGATGCCGTCGCCGCAGGAGGAGAAGCAGGCGCCGCCGTTCGAGCAATCGGGCTCCATCTTGCAGAAGGGGGAGCAGCCGTCACCGGCGGAGACGTTGCCGTCGTCACACCCCTCGGTACCCTCCTTGCGACCGTCGCCGCACACGGTGTTGCGGCAGGTGTAGTCCCCCGGGGGACCGTCGCAGACAAAGCCTTCCTCCCACTGACACTTGCTGGAGCAGCCGTCGCCGTCCTGCTTGTTGCCGTCGTCACACCCCTCGGTGAGGAGGATGACGCCGTCACCGCAGAGGGGGATACAGAGCGCGCCGGGCCACGGGCACTCGTATCCCGGGGTGATCTGGCAGCCGGCGCAGCCGTCCTGGTCGTTGTTGTTACCGTCATCGCAGGCCTCGCCACCGGTCACGATGCCGTTGCCGCAGACGTTCAGATCGATGCAGAGCTCACCGGGGACCTCGCAGAACCACCCCGGCTCCTGATAGGTGCAGTCCTCGGCGCAGCCGTCACCCCCGACCGCGTTCCCGTCGTCACAGATCTCGCCGGGCTCGATGGCCCCGTTCCCGCAGGCGTAGATGGACTCGCAGGGCTGTCCCGGAACCTTGCATTCATAACCGTTGTTGATGAGACAGATGCCCGAGCAGCCGTCCCCCGGCAGGGTGTTGCCATCGTCGCACTCCTCGGTCGCCTGATTGATTTCGCCGTCGCCGCAGGCGGGCGGATTGCACTCCGGAGGAGGATTGGGCAGCATGCAGATGTTGGTTCCGCTAGTATCGACGTCCGAGTCGCTGTCGGAATCGCTGTCCGAGTCGCTGTCCCCATCCGAGTCGCTGTCCGAGTCGCTGTCCCCATCCGAGTCGCTGTCCCCATCCGAGTCGCTGTCCCCATCAACATCTGAGTCAGTGTCTCCATCCACATCCGAATCGGTATCTGTGTCTGTGTCCGTATCGGTATCGGTGTCCGCGTCCGTATCACCGTCACCTCCCGTAATCGGCGGTTTCGGTTTGACTGAATCGTCGGAGCAGCCCATTGATGAGACCATCATCATCACGGACCATAACGCCATGAAAACAAGAAGTCTCCTTATCCCTTTTCTTAAACTGTCAAATTTTCTCATTGGCTTTTCCCTTTTTGAAAGTAAATCATACTTAATGGGTTAAACTACAGCCGTCTATTATATACTCTAAATTCCGTCCAAAGTCTTCATTGTTATTTCAATCGACTTTACTTTGTTATTTCCTCTGTGACTGCAAGCCTTCCCGAATCATTTCAGATTTTCGGCATAAACGGCACCGCTGATTCGCCCCCCGGATTCCCCTCCTGATATTATGCAGAAATGATGTGCTGAAACGCTTCGGAGTGCGCCGGCCCTGGGGGAGAAGGCCAATTCACCGCACAGGCGCGGATGGTGCGCACTGATGCGAGCGTAGCGTCAGCGGTTTCAGTCATTGGCTTTTTGCAACATTCGGGTTCAGTCAGAGAATAAACCCCTTCTCCTCGGAATTTGAGTACCGGCCCCCTGCGGGCGGATCTTCCCCGGCGAATCGATCCTCCTGATGAACCTTCTTTTTGAAGGATGAGGTGAAACCGAACCTCACTTTTCCGAAACCCGTTATTAATACTAAAGAAAAACGAGGGATGATCAAAACGGGATTTTTTTTCAAGAAATTTGCTGATTAAAAAAGAGAAACCCAGTATTTATAAAGGCATAAGGAGTTTTACTTATGACACGCATTGACAATCTCTCATGTACACAGATTTCAGGGAAATGGCTGTTGGCTGTGATCCTGCTTCTCGCGGTGTCGGGCTGTGATTCCTCCGAACCGTCAAGAGAGCGAGAAGTATGGATTCCACCGGATACCGGCACCGGGAGCGGTGATACCGACACCGACACCGACGCCGACACCGACACCGACGTGGACGGTGATACCGATACCGATTCGGACACCGACGCGGATGGCGATACGGATGCGGATGCGGATGCGGACGCCGACGCGGACAATGACACCGACTCGGACTCGGACAGCGATACCGACGCGGATGGCGACACGGACACCGACACCGATTCGGACACCGACACGGACGGCGATACGGATTCGGATTCGGATTCGGACGCCGACACTGATACGGACGCCGACGTGGACGGTGACACCGACACCGACACCGATACCGATACAGACACGGATGGGGATACGGACACGGATAGTGACGCGGACGCCGACGGTGGGATGGACACCAGCACCAACACGGAGGAGGTGGATGCCGGGCCGCCGGACACCGGCGGTCCCCGGGCGGAGATTCCCGCCACGCCCTCTGAATGTGAAGAGGGCTTAGCGCCCACACCGCTCCCCACGAATAACAATGGCTACTGCTACTGCGGTCCAGGCGAAGGGTGCAACCTCGAGACTGCTGTCACCTACGCCAACGCCTGGTGCGAGGGTGAAGAGACCAACTGCCAATCTGTCTGCCACAATGAGTGCGCCTGCACGGACGCAGCCATGTGCGACTTCGAATGTCTTACCAACCAGTGCAATATCTCATGCGAAGGAGACGACACGGTGTGCGACACGCCCTGCCGCGCCGGAGCCTGCACCTGCTCGGATGGGGCCTATTGCAACATGGACTGTGACGCGTCGAACTGCCAAATGACGTGTGAGGCCGGCGCCACCTGCGACTTCACCTGCGTGCCGCCGGTGACGAACTGTATCCTGAATTGTGAGGCCGGAGCTATCTGCAACTTCGAATGTGCCATCGACAGCAATAACTGTATGGTCAACGCTGCGCCGAACGCCAACCTATTGATGCAGTGCTACGATGACGACTGCGATAACAATAATGTCAGAAACATACTCGACTGCGCCGAGCACGGAACCTGCTCTGACGACATCCTGAATCCTGATATGGGGACCTGGTGGTGCAACGAGGGGAAGAGCCGCTGTCCCTGAGCCTGTGCGTCTCAGCCCCACCATTCATTCAGTAGTCGCAATCCAGAATAACTAAAATAATCCACGGCGAGTCGAGTCACTTTCATTCCGTAACTTGTCTACACGATAAGGCTCTTCTATAATAATCCCGCACGGAAGCGTTTCAATCCCAGAGGGAGGTTAGATGAGTTATCAAGAACGGGAGCCACGGAAGCGGGTCACACTGGAAGTGCATCTCAAGGATTCTTCGTTGACGAGGACTTCAGATGAGAATTCCTTGAACATGAGCCGAAGCGGCGCCTTCATCAAAATGGAGTCTCCGTACTCCGAGGGGACCCTCCTGAAGTTTGAAATCATTGTCCCAGGGAAGGAAAACATTGCGGGTGTCGCGAGGGTCGCATGGCATCGGGAAGCGGAAACGGCTGACGGCCCTCCCGGAATCGGCGTCAAATTCGTAAAAATGAGCGATGCGTGCCAAGCGCGTCTGGACGAGATCCTGGAAGAAGCCGAGGTCGAGCTCGTTGCGAAGAAGCCCGAGCCCGAGAAGGAACCCGAGCCCGAGAAGAAGCCCGAGCCCGAGAAGAAGCCCGAGCCCGACAAGAAGCCCGAGCCCGAGAAGAAGCCCGAGCCCGACAAGAAGCCCGAGCCCGAGAAGGAACCCGAGCCCGACAAGGAACCCGAGCCCGACAAGGAACCCGAGCCCGAGAAGGAACCCGAGCCCGAGAAGCCCGAGCCCGAGAAGAAGCCCGAGCCCGAGAAGCCCGAGCCCGAGAAGAAGCCCGAGCCCGAGAAGAAGCCCGAGCCCGAGAAGGAATCCGAGGCTCCCAAGCCTCGAGCTCAGCCCGAAGAGGTCGATGCCAAGGCACCTGAGGCCAAACGTGATTCAATAGCGGGCGAGCCCAAGAGAATATCGCCTGTTGTGTGGGTCATCGGAATCCTCGTTGTCGTGGCGCTCATCTGGATCGCCCTCGGAAGAAAGGGGGAGGGTCAAGTCGAGGAGACCGCCGCCGAAGCGGGCGATGTCTCCCGAACGCCGGAGTCCTCCGAGCCTCCTCAAGACGGTGAAAAATCCCCCCCTCAGGCCGAAACCGAAAGAGAGACCTCGGTAGAAGACGTCGATAAAGAAACCGCGGTGCAGGCCGAGGAGACAACCACCGATGAAGACACCGGGACAGCGAATCAAGCGGACACGGCAAAGGACACGGCGGCAGACACAGAAGAAGCCGCGGCGGATGAGAAAGCCACCGACGAAAGCACCGCCACGCTGGAGGTGATCACCCGTCCCAAGGGCGCCATGGTGATGGTGGACGGCGTCGCCCAGACCGGCGTAACCCCTCTAGAGGTCACCATCGAGAGGGGGAAGGAGGTCGAGATCTCGACCCGCCTGTTCGGTTACGTCACTAACAGCGAAACGCTCACCACCCAAAAGGAATCGAGGAAGCTCAGGATCAACCTAAAACCCATGCGACTGAAGTTCAAGATGAACAGCAAGCCCAACGGCACGCGGATCATCATCGACGGCAAGTTCAACGGCAGCACGCCCTTCACCTTCCTCCGAATGAAGTACAAGCCCCTGTTCGAGTACAAGCTGGAGAAGAAGGGCTACCAATCCATCGAGGGCCAGATCACCGAAAAAGACTGGGTGGAGGAGGGACGATATCTGGTCTTTACCTCTGATCAGTCTTTACGAGAAGCGGACGAGTAGCCGCCTGCCGACGAACCCGCAGCCCCCCCGCACTGATCAAACACAAGTCAAGTCGTCCTCATGAACGAGGGTCAATCGTAGGGGCTCTCCTCGTCATCATCGCCCCGGGGCGGAACGCCGCATCCGCCGTGGCTCTTGAAGAACGCCTCGAGGGATTTGACGAGGATATCCATCTCGTCGTTGAAGATATCGTTGAGCACCCCGACGACGGATTTGATATCCATCGAGGAGACCGGACGGATGGTGTCGAAGGTGTGCTCCCAGAGGGTGGACTCCTCCATCTCGTCCTTCATGACGAAGTGCATGGCGATCCGGCTGTTCCAAACCCCCTCCCGATCCATCTCCTCCAGGTTGTGGAGCTTGGCGATCATCGTGAGGTGGGAACCGGAGACATGGACCGACGCGTCCGCCGACGAGAAGAGGTTCTCGGAATCGAGGCGACGGATGATGAGCTTGGTCATCATTTCCTCGGGGGCCGTCACCCAGTATCGGTTGGCGTAGAAGCGGACCTCCAGATCATCGGGCCGGAACACCACCTTGGTCAGATCGTAGGGGGGCGCCACGCTGACCGGATCCACCGCCAGGGGCAGCCTGCAGAGCGGCGCGGCGCGGTTCTTGGACTTCCCCACGGTCTTGTTCTCGAGGGTGTAGTAACTCTTCATCGGCGGAGCGCCACAGCTCATGAGGAGAATGGCGATGACCGCCGAGACGATGGCCTTCTTGTTGACAGGTGGCATTTAATCCTCCGGTCCGCCCCGATCCTTGGGCTTCTTGTTGCTCAGAAGGAGGGACGGTTGGTCGCGGATGGCGGAACTGAACTCCTCCAGGTTTCTGAGCGTGCGCTTCAGCGATTTGGAGGAATGGAAGATGTTCTGACGGGAGGCCTCGACGGTCCGGCGGATCGTATGCAGGGCTTCCCCTGCCTCGTCCACGGAGGTCTTGACGCCTGACGAAATCCCGGCGGCGTCGATGGAGGAGAGCTTCCTATCGAAGAGGTCGATGGTACCGGAGACCTGCCCGAGGATCTTGTCGATCTTCGCCAGGTCCCTGCCGGTCTTCTTGAACGAGGCGGTGGCGTGGGTCAGGTTCTCGATGATATCCTTCACGCCGGGGCTGGCGGAGGAGATGACCTTCTCGAGCTCGTCCATGCTCCGGTTGGCCTTGCCGATGCCCGTCCTCAGATCCTTGGAGGCCAGGGAGAGCTCATCGATGATACCGGAGATCTTGTCGTCGTTATCGTCGAGGAGGCCGTTGACCTTGCTGGTGATCTCCTGGACATTGGAGATGGTCTTCTCGATATTGAGCTGATTCTCGTCGCCGAGCACCGCGTTGATGCGGTTCAGCACCAGCTCGGTCTTAATGGCGATATCCTCGGCCTTGCCGCCGATGATCCCCATAAACGAGCGCCCCGCCTTGAGGGTCCCCCCCGGCGGCACCGCCTCGGCCTCATCGGTCCCGCCGGTGAGCTCCACGAACTTGAGCCCGGTAATCCCCATCCCGGTGAGCACCGCCTTGGTATCGGCCTTCACCGGCGTGCCGGACTCGAGCTCCAGGACGACCAGCACCTTGTTCAGCTGGTCGGAGACGATATTGATCTCGGCCACCTGCCCCACCCGCACGCCGTTGTACTTGACCTGCGCGCCGATCTCCAGGCCGCTGACCGACTCGTTGAAGTAGACCCTGTAACGCTCCACCGACTTCATCAGGTTGATGCCGGCCATCACCACCAGCGTCACGACCAACACGGAGCTCGACACCACCAGGAAGATCCCGAGCCGTATCTTTTCAACACGTGAGATCATTCCTCCCCTCCCCTGCTCGCGGCGAATATGGATGACTGGGCCTTCTCCTCCACATGGGAGACCCGGTTGAAGAAGTCCTGCACCCGCGAGTCCTTGCTCCGCAACACCTCCTCGATGGTTCCCTCGGCCACGATATTACCTCCGTCCAGCATCGACACGCGATCCGCGATCTTCCTGATGCTCTCGATGTCGTGAGTAACAACCAACATGGTCATATCAAAGTGTGTGTTCAGGCTCAACAGGAGATCGTCGAGCTCGGAGGCCACCACCGGATCGAGCCCCGCCGACGGCTCGTCGCAGAAGAGCATCTCCGGATCGGTGGCGATGGCCCGCGCCAGGGCCGCCCGCTTCCGCATCCCGCCGGAGAGCTGCTCCGGGAACTTGTCCACCACGTCGTGAAGCCCCACCTGGGCGAGCTTCATCATCACCATCTCGCTGATGATCTCCTCCGGCAGGTCGGTGTTCTCCTTGATCACCACGGCCACATTCTCTCCGACGGTCATCGAGGAGAACAGCGCGCCGTTCTGGAACAGGACGCCGATGCGACGCCGGATGCGCTTGATGTCGTCATCGTTTGCGTTCTTCAGGTCTTCTCCGAGCAGGTTGACCTCGCCGGCCAGGGGCGCTGACAACCCCAGCGCGTGGCGGAGCAGCGTGCTCTTTCCACAGCCGCTGCCGCCGATGACCACGTTGATCTTTCCGCGGTGGGCCTTGAAATCGACCTCCGACAGGATGATTCGATCCCCGTATCGGACCGTGAGACCCTTAATGTCTACAGGGTAGTTCGTGTCGCTGAGAGGTGGATAGGATATTCGCATAATCTATAAGAAGCTGTAGATGCAATCGGCCACGATGATGAGGAAGATCGAGGTGACCACAGAGTTGGTGGTGGAGCGTCCGACCCCCTCGGCGCCGCCTTTGACGCGGAGGCCATAGAACGCCCCCACCGTGACGATGATGAACCCGAAGATGGCGCTCTTGATGAGGTTGTTGAAGATATCCATCAGCACCAGCGAGCTGATGGCCTCGTGCAGGAAAGCCATGGGGCTGAGATCGAGCCGGGTGATGCCGATGATGAACCCGCCGAAGATCCCCACCATGGCGGAGGTGATGCCGAGGAACGCCTGGGAGATCACGACGGCCCAGACCCGGGGCACCACGAGGTATTGTATGGGCCGGATGCCGATGAGCCGAAGGGCGTCCACCTCCTCGTTGACCTGCATGGTGCCGATCTCCGCGGTGATGGCGGCGCCGCTCCTCCCGGAGACGATGATCGCGGCCATCAGGGGACCGAGCTCTGTCATCATGGAGATGCTGACGAGATCGGCGATATAGATGTTGGCGCCGAAGCTGCGGAGCTCGTAGGCGGCCTGGAAGGCGGTGGTCAGCCCCACGAGCAGGGCGATCAGCCAGACGATGGAGGCGCTCCCGGCCCCGAGCAGCGCCATCTGGTCGAAGAAGATCCGGAACCGGGGGCGCTCCCCCTTGAACGGGCTGATCAACGCGTGGTAGACCGTCTCGCTGATGATGTAGAGGTAGTAGTAGATACCCGCCATGGCGGATTCGGCGCTGGATCCCACGGCCTCGGTGAATCCGACCGCCATGGTCTCCCTTTCGGAGGGAGAGGGGAAGGTCCAGCCGGCGATATCGAAGACCTCCCTGAGCTCTCCCCTGATGCCGCGCAGGGAGAGCCCCCCGCCGTCATCGAGCCGACGGATAGCGTTGGCCACGAGGGCCAGCCCCGCGCTGTCAATAGACGTGATTCCGGACATCTCGAAGACCGTCGGGCGGTTGCGCTGGATGAGGGGATCCAGCTGCTGAAATGCACTGGCGACGGTGCGGCGGGTCAGGACGCCGTTGAAGCGCACCTCGATGGGCTCGCTTCCTTCCGTCACATCAATCTGGATCTCAGAATTCACTCTACCGTCCTCTTAACTCCCTTTCAACATTCTGTATTATTGTACTATGTCATATTTAAAAGTGATATTCATGACAATATCAAGAGGAAGTATCAAATCATCGGTTGATGAGGCGTTCGGGACTTTGTCAAACGGAGACCGCTCGGCCCCAAAATCGGCCGGGAGGATATTGCCCGCAACGGACCGCCGGTTGGGAGATGAAATGCCCCTCCAGATCAAGAGGAAACAAGACGCGGCACCTATCGCGATATGACGAAGCGCCCCGATTTTTCGTCTTTCCGGGCCGCTTTTTTAGACGGTCACTACTCATCCTTGTCTCGTTGTTTCTGGAGCTTATCGTAGATATGCTTTCCCAGGCTGTCGATCATCAACTTCTCGACCTTCGTCTCGATATCGTCGCGCACGCGGGGTTGCTCGTATTGAAACTGGATTCCCATCCCCGGGCTCTCCCCCGGCCCCTCGTCCCCCGGCTTGATTACCCACTGCACCTTGCCCTCGAGCTCCAAGGGCTCTTCCAGGGTCGGAATATAGAGCTTGAAGACGAAGTCCGTGCCGATATTCAACGGCTTCGATGTCTTGATGAACGTCCCGCCCCTGCTGATGTTCTTGGTGTAGTCAGCGAAGAAAGTGTTGAGTCGCCGATACTCAACCTTGAGCTCTATGGGAGCTCTCGGATGTTGTCTCTTTTCAGTCTTGTCAGAATTGGACACCATTCACTCCCGTTCCAAATAAAAACACAAAGAAACTATACAAGAACAATGAAGACAAATCCAGAATCTATAGACCTTAAAAAGATTGACCTTTTTTGTCGATTGGGTCACTCCCTTGGCCCATGAAGCTCTATATCAGAACCTTTGGATGTCAGATGAACTTCCACGACTCCTCGCGTATTGTCGGGCTCCTCGTTCGGAAGGGATTTCAGCCCTGCGACACCCCGGAGGCGGCAGATGTCATTATCGTCAACACCTGCACCGTGAGAGAGAAAGCGTGGCACAAGGCGGTCTCGGAGACCGGGCGCATGTGCACTCAGAAACGACACCGATCCGTGGTGGTGGTCTTCGCTGGGTGTGTGGCACAGCAGGAGGGGGCGCGCCTCAGAGACACCCTTCCGAAAGTGGATATCATCGTCGGACCGGATCACTACGACGAGCTGCCCAATCTCATCGAAGCCTCGCTCTTTAAGAACGAGACCCACGTCGCCATCGGTTTCGACAGCGGGGCGCCGGAGAATTTCCTCCCCGCGTTCCCGTCTCCCGAGGCCTCGACCTCGGCCTTCGTCACCGTCATGAAGGGATGCAGCCACCGGTGTTCCTACTGTATCGTCCCGTCAGTCCGAGGCCCGGAACGGTGCCGTGAGCCGGAGGACATTCTCAAAGAGGCCGAAACGCTGGTGCGAAGCGGCGTCAAGGAACTGATACTGCTCGGCCAGAAGGTGAACGGCTATAAGAAGAGGGGTACCACCTTCCCCGCACTTCTGGAGAAACTGAACAAGATAGACGGATTGAAACGACTGCGGTTCACCTCGCCCCATCCCCGTCACATGACTGACGATCTCATTCGGTCCTTTGCCGATATCGAGCCCCTGTGCGAATCGATTCACCTCCCGGTCCAATCCGGTTCGGATCGGGTGTTGACGGCGATGAAACGCCATTACACCGCCGGCTACATCCGCAACATCGCAGACAAGCTCCGCCGCCTCATCCCCGGCTTTCACATCTCCACGGATCTCATCGTCGGGTTTCCCGGGGAGACCGAGGCGGACTTCCTCGAGACCCTCCGGCTCTACGAGGATGTTCGGTTCTCAGGGGCGTTCTCCTTCAAGTACTCCGTTCGCCCGGGGACATACGCAGCGGAGCACCTGCCGGATGATGTCGGCGATGACGAGAAGTCCGCCCGCCTCGACCGCCTTCACGAAGCGATCGAGCGAATCGAACGGGAGATCCGGAAATCCCTCGTCGGTCGAACGCTCGAGGTCCTCGTGGAGGGACCGGCGCGGATGGACGGCCAGCTCACCGGCCACGCCAGAAATAATCAAATTGTCAATTTCCAGGTGCCAAAAGGCGTTATACTAAACAAGTGGCGCGGCCAGCTGCTTGACGTCCGTATCACCCGGGCCCTTCCCCACTGTCTGGAGGGAGACGCGCCAGAGGAGATGACCGAGTGAGTGATGTCCGTATGATCGTCTGGAAGGTCCTGTACGACTCGGAGCTCAACTCCTCGGTCGTGCTGCTCCAGAACGAAACAGGGGATCAGGTGCTCCCCATCTGGGTCGGACAATCTGAAGCGCTCTCCATCGCCGTCGCATGCGAGAATATTAAAATGGCGCGTCCCATGACCCACGATCTGCTCAACAACACCATCAAGGCCGCCGGACTGATGGTGGAATGGATCCGGGTCACCGAGCTGAAGGAGGGGACGTTCTACGCGAGGATCAGGCTCACGAATGACGCGGGCTCTATCGAGCTCGACTCCCGTCCGTCGGACGCCATCGCGCTGGCGCTGCGGGCCAAGGCGCCCATCTTCGTAGGGGAGCGGGTGCTCCTGGACGCCGTCGGCACCGACGCAGCGATGAAGAGCATCGATGAGCTCGAAGAGGACTTCCTGGAGAACTTGCCGGACGAGATCTTCGGAAAATATAAGATGTAGTCTATAAGGATGAGATCAATCACCAACCGTTATACCCTCCTCGCCGTCCTGTACTACAGCGCCCTCTGCGTCCTGTCCCACATTCCCGGCAACACCCTCGCGAAGCTAGGGGTCAACCTGTGGGACAAGGCCGTTCACTTCTCCGCCTATTTCATCTTGGGAGCGCTCATCAGCCTCGGCGTCATCAAATCCCATAGGCTCAAGGCTGGCCCCGCCCTACTCTTCTCCGCCCTCCTCATCCTCTCCCTCGGCGCCGTTGATGAGATCCACCAGCTCTTCGTTGCCAATCGCTCCGCGAGCATCGGAGACGTCATCGCCGATACCCTCGGCGGCATCATGGGGATCCTCGCATCACACCTGATCACGAAACATCTGTTCAAGACCCGCAAGGCCTCGCCGGCCCGGTAACCCCGCTCAAGGTTGCAGCATTCCGTCGATCTTTGGAACGAGCTCGTCCGCAGCGTCAACCGTCACCGTCGGGAAGAGGCCGCCGGGGGTCTTCCCGAACCCCCAGGTCACGAAACAGCTCATCACTCCCGCGTTGTGGGCGGTCTGGATATCAACGAAGAGATCGCCCACCATCACCCCCAGGCTGCGCGGGATATCGGACGTCTTGAGAGCACGCAACACGCCGATGGGATCCGGCTTGAGACCGGGGAGGGATCCGGCCCCCCAGACCGCTCTGAAAAACTTGCGGATCCCCGCCTTCTCCACCTCCCGGACCGTCGCCCGCTCCGGCTTGTTCGAGAGGACGTAGAGATCGTAGCGCGAGGAGAGGCTCTCGATCGCGGCGCGCATCCCGGGATACAGACGGGAGTGTTGTCCCTGATGGGTGAGGTAGTGGCGCTCGAACTCCTTGAGCAGCTCGTTCAGCTTCTCGGTTTGACCCTCCCCGACGCCGAGCAGTGTCTTGAGGAGATACGGCGCCCCTCGCCCCACGGCCTCAAGCACCTCCGCCACCGATAGGGGGCTCTGCCCCAGGCGTTCCCGCATATAGTTGGTGCTGAAGGCGATATCCCCCGAGGTATCCGTCAGGGTGCCGTCGAGGTCGAACACGATAACGCCCGCGGGGCCGGTACCGGGGGGGCTGGTATTGTGTGTATCACTCATGTGTAACGGTATAGCATGGTCGTGATGAGTGTCCTACTTCGCTCGCTCCGTGAGCTACGTAGACGAGATGGTTGGCTAGCGGGGGTCGCTCTTGATGAGGTCCTCGACCACGGTGGGATCGGCCAGGGTGGAGGTGTCACCGATGGTGCCGGTGTCCTTCTCGGCGATCTTCCGGAGAATCCGGCGCATGATCTTGCCCGAGCGGGTCTTGGGGAGGCCCGGCGCCCAGTGGATCACGTCC
The DNA here is from genome assembly GCA_050304755.1 of Polyangia bacterium. Classification (GTDB taxonomy): domain Bacteria; phylum Myxococcota_A; class Polyangia; order JAAYKL01; family JAAYKL01; genus CAYWLQ01. Next base: position 24,882 of record JBNLED010000004.1, read on the forward strand.
GGGGACGCGATGGGACCGATCTCCTTACGCACGTGACTCACGAGCTCCTTCTTGAGCTCTTCCACGTACTCCTCGCCGGCGTTCAGGGTGACGTAGGCGTAGATGCCCTGCCCCTTGATGTCGTGGGGGAAGCCCACCACCGCGGCCTCGGCGACCTTGGGATGAGAGACCAGGGCGCTCTCCACCTCGGCGGTGCCCATGCGGTGACCGGAGACGTTGATGACGTCGTCGACGCGGCCGGTGATCCAGTAGTAGCCGTCCTCATCGCGGCGCGCGCCGTCACCGGCGAAGTAGTACCCCTTGAACATATCGAAGTAGGTCTCCTCGAACCGCTGGTGGTCGCCGTAGACGGTCCGCATCTGGCCGGGCCAGGTGCGCTTCATGCACAGGATGCCCTCGCAGGCGCCCTCGAGCTCGTTCCCCTGATCGTCGACGATGCAGGGCTCGATACCAAAGAACGGGAGCGTCGCGGAGCCGGGCTTGGTACCCCAGGCGCCGGGGAGCGGCGTGATGAGGATGCCGCCGGTCTCGGTCTGCCACCAGGTGTCCACGATGGGGCAGCGGCCCTGGCCGACGTTGTTGTGGTACCACATCCACGCCTCGGGGTTGATGGGCTCACCTACGGAGCCGAGCAGGCGCAGGGAGCTCAGATCCCGCTTCTTCGGCCACTCGTTCCCCAGGGCGGAGATGGCCCGAATCGCCGTGGGCGCGGTGTAGAACTGGTTGACTTTGTATTTCTCGCAGACCGCCCAGAACCGGTCCGGCTCGGGATAGGTGGGCACGCCCTCGAACATGATGGTGGTGGCGCCGTTCTGCAGCGGGCCGTAGACGATGTAGGAGTGACCGGTGACCCAGCCGATATCCGCCGTGCACCAGTAGATGTCCCCGTCATGATAGTCGAAGATGTACTTGTGGGTGATGGCCGTGTAGACCATGTAGCCGCCCACGTTGTGCTGCACGCCCTTGGGCTTGCCGGTGGAGCCGGAGGTGTAGAGGATGAACAGGGGATCCTCGGCGTCCATCTCCTCGGCGGGGCAGTTGGCGTCGACCTTGGCCATCTCGTCGTCCCACCACGCATCGCGCCCGCTCTCCATAGGGACGTCCACGCCGGTGCGCTTGACCACGATAATCTTCGATACGGTGGGGGCCTTCACCGCCGCCGCGTCGGCGTTGGTCTTCATGGGGACGTTGTTCTTCTTGCCCCGAAGGCCGGTATCCTGGGTGATGATGATCTTGCAATCCGAGTCGTTGCAGCGATCCGCCAGGGCGTCCGGCGAGAAGGCGCCGAAGACGATGGAGTGCACGGCGCCGATGCGGGCGCAGGCCATCATGGCCACCGCCAGCTCGGGGATCATCTGCATGTAGATGGAGACCCGGTCGCCCTTCTTGACGCCGTTGGCCTTCAGGACGTTAGCGAATTTGCAGACCTGCTCGTGGAGCTCCTTGTAGGTGATCTTCCGGTCTTCGCTGGGATCGTTCCCCTCCCAGATGATGGCGACCTGATCCCCCCGCTTCTCGAGGTGGCGGTCCAGGCAGTTCACGGTGATGTTGGTCTTCGCGTTCTTGAACCACTCGATCTTTATCGGGCCCTTGCGGCGATCGTAGTTGAAATCGACGACCTTGTCCCACTTCTTGAACCAAGTGAACTCCTCGGCGACTTCCCCCCAGAATCCCTCCGGATCACTGATGGAGCGGTCATACATTTCTTTGTATTGTTCGTAGGATTTGATCCAAGCTTTCTCTCGAAATTCTGCGTTGGGTTGAAACATTTGGTCTGCCATTTTCTACTCCTTGTTATATCGAAACGCCAAAACCGTTACATAAAATACACCGCGATCTGCCGCGGTCAATTCATTACGCCTTCTTGGGCGGCTTCGCCATCAGGGCGATGACACCGCCGACAATACACGCCACGCCGGCGATCATGAACGGGGTCTGCCATGCAGAGGCGTCCATGGCGCCCTTGGCAGCGTCCTTGAAATATCCGGCGATCTGGGGGCCCGCGATGCCCGCCACGCCGTAAGCCAGGAAGACCCAGCCGTAGTTCAGCCCCACATTCTTATTCCCGAAGAAGTCCGCCGTCGCCGCGGGGAACAGGGCGAAGTTGCCGCCGAAATTGAAGCCGATGATGCACGCCCCGACGATGAGCCCGATCTCCACGGAGCCGATGTAGTAGAACGCGAACATCGCGATGCCTTGGAAGAAGCACATGGCGATGAGGGCGGTTTTCCGGCCGATCTTGTCCGAGACGGCGCCCCAGACGATACGGCCCAATCCGTTGAGGATGGCATAGAAGGCCATGGCGGTGCCGGCGACCGCGCCGGCCGCGTCAACAATGCCCTTGGCTTTCTCGGGGTCCATATCCGTGGTCCACCCTTCGGCGAACTTGAGGGCGTCGATGCCGAACAGCTTGATGCAGTAGATGACCATCAGACCGGCCAGGGCCGAGCAGACAAAGGTCAGCCAAATCATGAAGAACTGAGGAGTCTTGAGCATCTCGGCGCTGGTGAAGTCTACGGCACCGGTGGCGCCGGATTTCTCGGACGGCGGCGGGGGCTCCCACCCCTCGGGCTTGTACCCCTCCGGGGGGTTGATCATGAGCATTCCCCCGACCAACACCATCAACAGAAAGATGATGCCATAGAGAATATAGGTGGATTGGACCGGCGGCAAGCCGAACAGGGAGAGGCTCTTGACGAGATCGAACCAGGCGCCCCCCGCCTTGACCCAGATGGTGGCGCCGAAGCCGAAGCCCGCGACCGCCAGACCGGTGATGAGCCCCTTCATATCCGGGAACCACTTGACCAGCACGGCGATTGGCACCACGTAGGCCAGCCCGATACCCGCGCCGCCGACGATGCCGATGAAGACGAATTGAGCGGCGAAGCTGCTGCCCAGGAACCCCGCCAGGATGTATCCGACCCCGAGCACGACGCCTCCGAGCAGAGCGACTTTCTTCGGTCCCACCTTGGCCTGCCAGCGGCCGGCGAGGACCATCACGACGGCGAAGGTCGCCAAACCGATGGAGAAAATCCATGCGGCCTGACCGGCTGAAAATTTGTACAGCCCATCCGCGGCAGTCAGAGGAGGGGTAAACAGGGACCATGCATAGATTGCACCGAGCGCCAACTGAATGAGAATGGCACCCACGACAATCAACCACCGATTCATCACTTTCTGGGACATCAGTTCTCCTTTGGAAGCGGGGGATTATGGGTTGTTTTATAGGCTATTTGAGACATTGCTTTCAGCATTCCCGATTGACTTGGGCTAACACCCTGCATCACAAAAATCAACTGAAATATGGCCCCACTGAAACCTTTTTTACGCACCATTAATTACCTTTTATTTTCTTTATGTTGGATAGTTTATCAAATGTAACACATTATAAAAATAATCTCTCGTTCCTGCATTTCTAGACAAGAGCTTCAAGGGACATCACCGTTTTTGGGGTGAGAGTTGGTCCGGACCGGAAGCGCTTGTTGAAAGCCCCGTACTAAATCATTAAAAGAAACGCGATTCTCAGGAGCGGGAGAGGTGCCTCCGGAGCCTCCCTGTTCCCAGGGGAAATCCAGGGACAAGGGTGGAGCCGCCAATGATCTTTTTTAAACGTCGCCCTCAAGCCCCCGCGTGTATAACGCAAGCGGTCGGGATAACCTGAGGGTAAGCCGCCCATTCAACAGTCTCATTTAGCGATTTGCTTCATTTTTTCGGCGATCATCTGTTGGAGCTCCGGAAGGTGTCGGGTCACCATCTCCCGTCCGAGCGCCCCGCCCTTGGCCATCAGCTCGGGTGTCAGCTCGGCGGCCTTCTGACCAACCGGCGTTCGATAGAAGGCGATCATCGCGTCCACCTCCTCTTTCGTGAAGGCCTCCATGTACAGCTTCTTGAACTCCGACTGAATCGCCCCCCACCCCATGTACTTTATGAAGAAGGCCTCCATGACGTCCCGAAGCTGGGCCAGCTGCGGGTTGATTTTGATCTGCTCTTCGAGGGCGATCGGAATGGCACGTTCGTAGACAACCCGCATCTTCATTGTTTTAAAGAGAAGATCCACTGACGCCTCATGGGAGTCCGGAACCGCGAATGCCGCCTGGCCGTCGGCGTTCTGAACGGCGGGCGCGGGGTACTTCGCACAGGCACCGCAACTCATAATTAACCCAAGGAATATCAGGAAATGGAAACGTCTCTTCATCTGCTTACTCCTAATTTGGCAGGTTTCTGTTTACCTCAAGGGAATTCACATCTTCGCTGAAGGTCAAAGAGGCGTCAATGCACGCCGACAATTAGATCGTCAGCGTTTTCAGCCGATAGCGGGTGCAAGATTCAGGTAAGAATAAAAAGCAGCGAGCCGCGCATAGGGTAAAGAGGGTGACAATGCTGGCGACGACCCGCTGCTCAAGTTTTCCCGACAGGCAAGCCTGTCGACCGCAACACCTGAGGTAGGGAACTCAACCGTTGCTGTCTAGTAATCACCTGAACGAAACAAATGCTTTCATCCCCCAAAGCTTTTTTTTCAAAGTCCACATCCCCAGCCAAACCACCATAACAGTTTGTAACCACACACTTTTAAGGCGCCTGTGAGGAACTCCAGGATTATGGAATCCTTTTCAATCGTTTTTTTTTCGGCAGACTTGTCGTCCGTATTACAAAATCACCGCATTAATATGACACGATTGATTCCTAACTTTTTTCCACTCCAATAAAAAAAAACCGCCAGAGAGCCAAAAGCGTTCGTATTTTCCACCAACAAGGCGGAAAATGCATCAAGATGAAAATAATGCCACAATCCAAACAGCGCTTTAGATTCCATTATCATAAGAAATATTTAAGTATCAGGGATTAGATTTCATGAATTACAAAATAGAAAGGATTGAAAAAAATGATTCGATCACTACTTGTATTTGTCACCCTGACATTAATCGGATGTGCCAAAGACAGCACCGACTCTCCGTCTCCTGACGGCACCTGCAAGGAGGACGCGACCCGGTGTAATGGAGACACGATCGTCGAGGTCTGCGAAAACGGGGAGTGGACAACCTGGGATGATTGCGTGGATGACGAGATCTGCCGAGTGCAGCAGGGGGTCGCGGAGTGCGCCGCCGGAGGCGACGGCGATGGCGACTCGGACGGCGACAGTGACGGTGACTCGGATGGGGACAGTGACGGTGACTCGGACGGCGATTCGGATTCAGCTGGGGACGCGGACGGTGACAGCGATGCAGACACCGACGCGGACGCGGATCTGGAGGAGTGCGGGGACTTCGCCGCGCTTACGATGGATGGATATGTCATCAGCAACAACACCTGGGGGGCGGAGAACGTCACCGGATACTCCCAATGCATTTTTCTCCGGGGTGGCGGCGCCGACAGGGTGTTCGGCTGGACCTGGGACTGGCCGGTGTCGAGCCCGGAGTGGCAGGTCAGGGCCTACCCGGAGATCATGGCTGGGAGGAGCCCCTGGAGCACCCTCGACACCGGACACGGGCTGCCCGCGGATATCGAGACCGAAGTCTCCTTCACCTTCGATCTCGACCTCGAAGCCTCCTCGAGCGGTTCGTACAACTTCGCCCCAGAGGTGTGGCTGACCACCAGCACGACCCCTGACAGCAGCGACATCGCCTATGAGATCATGATCTGGCTCGACCACAGCAACATGAGCCCCGCCGGAACCCAGCAGCCGACCCGCTACACGGACGCGGAGAACGGCATCACCTTCGAGGTGTGGGTCAACGCGAGCCACGACTCCGGCACGGACGCGGAGTGGACGTACATCGCCCTCAGGGCCAGGACACCGCTCCATTCAGGGACCATCGCGCTCAAACCGATTGTCGAGCATCTCCGCGCGGAGGGGATCATCGATTCACGCACTCTCTACTATGCCGGCGTGGAGGTCGGTACAGAGATCGTGAACGGCCGCGGCACGGCCACCTTCAACGACTTCTCCGTAGCGGTGGGGGCCAGTGACGGCGACACCGATGTCGACACCGATGCGGATGCCGACGGTGATGCCGATGCCGATACGGATACCGACACGGATACCGATACGGATGGTGATGCGGATGGTGATACGGATACGGACACGGACTCCGACTCCGACGCGGACGGGGACACGGACGGGGACGCGGACGCAGACACTGATGCGGACGCAGACACTGATGCGGACACGGACACGGAGGCGCCCATCGACTGCAGCTATGTCGACGAGACCTTTGACATCAACACCGGCGGATACATCTGCGCCGGTCCCTGGGAGGGGTACCCCTGGACCAACGCCGATAACGCCAACGGCGGCCTCGTGGAGCCGGAGGACTACTCGGACTTCACCGGAAGCGAGACCAGCCTCTGCGCCGGCGGGATCCTGGCCGAGGATTGGGATTCCGTGGGGATCCTCGGCATCAGCCTCAGCCAGGTAGAGCACACCACCGCCATCGGCACCTGGTCTCCGGGGTCCACCTACACCGGCATCTATGTGGACTTCACCAACCTCGGGGGATCCGACGTCCGGCTCCAGATACAACCGCCGGGGGGCGGCGACGGCTACTGCACCGAGTCGGTCTCGTCCGGAGGGGACACCGTCTATTTCAGCGAGCTGGAGACCGAGTGCTGGGAGGGTCTGGGACAACGATACGACGGCGAGCCCATCGAGAGCGTGATGCTGCTGGTGCCCGGGGACGCCTACGATCCAGTGGACTTCGAGCTCTGCCTCAACGAGATTTATCCCGTCACGACAGGCGTCGTCTCCAGCTGCGACCCCGGCGAGTACGAATGCAACGACGGCGAATGCATCCCCTTCACGTACCTCTGTGACGATTTCCTGGACTGCGCCAGCGGGGAGGACGATGACGTAGATACCTGCCTCACCAACTGCGGCAGCCTCGGGGGATGGGCCTGCGGCAACGGACAGTGTATACTGGAGAGCTACGTCTGCGACGGCTCCCCGGACTGCGACGACTACACGGACGAGTACTGCTGAGCCTCCCCCTTCAAGGTCCTACAGGGGGAAGAAGACGGGGACGAGGAACACCATGATACCGAGGAGCACGACGGTGAGGGGGGTGCCGACCTTGAGGTAGTCGGTCACGCGGTAGCCCCCCGCCCCCATGACGATGAGGTTCGCCTTGTGAGAGAAGGGGGTCATGAACGCCGCGGAGGCGGCCAGGGCGATGGCCATCATCACGGCGTGGGTGCTGATCCCGAGCTGCTCGGCGATGGGCAGGACCACGGGCGCCATGAGCACCACCGCGGGGGAGCCGTCCAGACACTGGCTCAGGGCGCTCGCCAGGGTGACGAGGCTGGCGATGACGCCGTAGTGACCGAGGGGCTCCGCGAGGGCGCCGATCCCCTGGGCGGCGAGGGCGGCGGCGCCGGTGCGCTCGATGGCGATGCCGGCGGGGAGGATGGCGGCCACCAGGAAGACGGCCTTCCACTCCACGGCGCGGTATCCCTCCTCCATGGTGACCGCGCCGAAGAGGGCCACCAGGGTGGCGGCGGTGAAGGCGGCCACGTGGATGGGCATGTATCCGGTGGCCACCATCGCTATCATCACCCCCAGGGCGCCCAGGGCGACGGGAGCCTTTCGGGTGCGGCGACGCTCCTGCGCGGACGATCGTAGCACCACGAAGTCCGGGTTGGTGCCGAGCATACGGATCTGTCGCCAGGTCCCCTGCACCAGCAGGGCGTCTCCGACCCGAAGGCGATGGGCGGCGAGCTCTGTCCGGATCGCCCTCCCGTGGGTCCAGATGGCGAGCCCCTGGAGACCGGTCTTCTCCCTGAAGTCGATCTCCGCGAGGGTGCGGCCGGCCGCCCTGGAGCGGGGGGAGAGGGTAACCTCGGCGACCCCCACCTCGTCGGACTGGAGCCCGTCCTGGGTGATGTCCTGCTCGAGCTGTACATCCCCCAGCCGAACCAGGTTGCGGACGGGCTCCGTATCCCCCGCCACGAGCAGCTGATCGCCGGGGCGGATGCGCTCCCTCGGACGCACGGCGAACAGGGCATCCTCCCCGCGGAGGATGCCCGCCACGGTGAGCCCCGTCATCTCTCCGATGCGGCTCTCCAGGATGGAGACCCCCACCAACGGAGAGCCGGCGTGTACCCGGAGCAGGAAGAGGTGGGATCGGAGCGCGGCGAGGCATCGCTGGTCTGCCGGGAAGATCTCGAGCCCCTCGAGCGCCTCGGGCGTGGTGAGGCGGTCCAGCTGGGACCGAGTGCCGAGGGCGATGAGCTCGTCCCCGGCGGCGAACGCCACCTCGGCGAGATCGCCGTCGAGGAGCCGCCCCTCCCGGCGAACCCCCACCACCACGGCGCCGAACCGCTCGCGGAAGTGGAGATGTCTCAGCGTTCGGCCTTCGAAGGGGGAGTCCGCCTGGACGCGGGCGGAGATACAGCGCACATGGCGGAGCGCCTCGGCGAGCTGATCCGGATCCCCGAGCGCCACGCCCCGCTGCTCGAAGAGCGCCTTCAACCGGTCGGACGGTCCCTCCACCAGGAGCTCGTCATCGCCTTGGATGCGCTCGTCCGGTCCGGGCGCCAGCTGCCGCTTGCCTTTTCGCACGATGCCGATGACCTGCACCCCGTGGGTCCCGAGAGCCGCCTCCGCCAGGGTGGCCCCGTCCAGGGGTGAGTCCCTGGGCACTCGGACCCGAAAGACGTTCTCCTGAAGGCGGTACACGCCTGCCAGATCCTCGCCGCGGCCGCCGCCACCCCCCGCGACGGACTGCTTCGGCAGCAGCCAACGCCCCAGGGTGATCATATAGACGATCCCCACCCCGAGGAGCACCAGGCCGACGGGGGCGAAGTCGAACAGCGTGAAGGGCGCGAGCCCTCGCTCCCGGAGCAGGTCCCCGGCCAGGATGTTCGGCGGCGTGCCCACCAGCGTGGTGGTGCCGCCGAGGATGGCGCCGAAGGAGAGGGGCATGAAGAGCCGGGCCGGGGCGATGCCGGTCTTCTTGCAGATGCCGGAGATCGCGGGCATGAGCACGGCCACCGCGGCGATGTTGTTCATGAAGGCCGAAAGCGCCCCCGCCACGAGCATGATGGCGATGACGAGGGGCACCTCCCGATCACCTATGACCCGGTGCACCTTCCCCGCGATGACGTCCGCGACCCCCGTGTGCAGCAGCGCCGCGCTCACGAAGAAGATCGAGAGCATGGTGATCACCGCGGGAGAGGCGAACCCGGTGAACGCCTCCGCCGGGGTGACGTAGCCCCCGAGGGTGAGGATGACCAGGCCGATGAAGGCCGTGAGCTCCACCGGAAGCTTCTCCGTGAAGAACAGAACCGCCATGCCGGCGAGCACGCCGAGCAGAATTCCCATCTCGAGGGTCATTGTGTGTCCTTTCGAGGAACAGAACGGACCATGACGAAATCATAACGTGCTTTCTCGGAAGATCGAGCGCGATTCAATCGGGTGGCGAGGTACTACGCCGGTTTGGGAAAGTACTGTGTATTGATGTTGGACTCGGACTTCTCCCCCGCACCTGAAACGCCCCGGAAATTCCCCTAAAGTATTCCGTCTCCCGGCCGATCTGGGGATATGAGGATTCAGGGGGGAATCGAGTCCTTCGTTATGTCACCCGGAAGTCCCCGAACGGTTGTGTTCAAGACCGAGATGCAAGAGAGAGCACGATACGGTATGCGAATGGTCCTCCTCCACCTGGTGCTCCTTGCCGCCACTGACGCCGTCGCGGATACGGCTCATCGACTGAAAGCGGCCGTGGTCCCCGCCGGCGGAACAATTGATCGGTATGAGCGCAAGGAGGTGGTCATCGCCGTGAGACGGCAGCTGAGATATCACGGCTACCAGCCGGCCGAGCAAATCGAGGTGATACGAATGGCGTCCTCGATCGGGCTCAGGCGCCCCCCCTCGTCGGAAGGCCTGAAGGTGTTGAGCGGCGCACTGGAAACGGATGTCGTCTTCTGGCCGAGAATCTACACCTCACCCGATGGGGCTCTGTATCTGGATGTCGTCAGTGTGTTCGCCCCGGAGGGGGCGGCGTTCGCATTCCGGGCCAGGCTGCCGGCCCGCGGCGCCGGCAGGTTCTCCCGTCAGCAGGTCGGCCCCGCGGCGGCGGTCTGTATCGCCGAGCTGCTGCTGACCAACCCGAATTCGGTGGACGGACCGTTTCCGAAAATCCTGCCGTTGGATCCCTCCAGCGTCCTTCGCCCCTCTGATCACCCCGCCTCGGCGCCATCCGAGGCGAACCGGGAACGCGGGGCCGCGCCGACGGAGGGACCAAAGAAGGAGAAGTCCGACTGGAGCCGGTGGGATCACGCGGGGATCTTCGCCGAGCTGGGGTTCCTGTTCTCCTGGTGTCTCAAGGATCGCCTCTGCCAAGCGGCGAATAACGGATACGGCGGACGCATCCGATTCGGTGTGCGGATCGCCTCTATTGTAGCCATCTCCTTTACCGGGATGGGATCGGACCACAAGATGCCCGTCACCACCGACACGGAGGTCTTCCTGAATGTCAAAGACGCCTTCGTGTATGCGGGAATCTTCGGCGGAATCCGGGCGCATCCTGTCCGGCGCTTCGTTGTCGATCCCTATGTCGGTCTCGACCTCGGCTGGGTCTGGCTGCTCTATGCGCACAACGCGCCCGTCGAGGAGACATCGGTGCCGGCGGCGTTCGCAGGGCAGGCAGCGCAGTATCTCGGATCCGAACGGGCCGCCATTGATTTGAGCGGTCTTACGATTGTACCGGAGCTGGGGCTCAATGTCTTCGTCGCTCCCCCCCTGGCATTCGGCGCGCACGTCCAATGGATCATCCCGTTCTGGAAGAAGGGGTGCGCCAAGGTTTATGACCCGACAACCGAAAAGATGAACAGCACCGCCAGGGTTTGCGCTGAGATTGACAACGTCGACGGCTCCGCCGAAATGGCGGACAGCGCCCGAGCGATCCTGGCCGCCGAGGAGCGGCTGCCGAGGTTCATCGCCCTCGAGCTCAACCTGACGTTCGTCTTCAAGTAGTCGGGCGGGGCTTCTTGGCGCGGGGCTTTCTTGCGGCCTTGGTCTTGGCCTTCTCCTCCTTGGGAACGAAGCGCACCGTGGTACGGACCTCGAAGGAAAACTTGGACAGAAGCTTCTCGAGCTCGGTGGAGAGATCGGTGTTCTCGAAGAAGCTCCTCACCTCCCGGGTGATGACGCCGAGGGCGGCGTGCTTGGTCTCGTCGATCTGGGAAATCAGGTGCGTGGCGATCTCCTTGGGGAGCTTGAGCTCGGACAGCATATTCTTCAGCACCCCGTCCTTGAGCATGCCCTCGAACTTTCGCTTGAACACGTCGGAGCGAACCTTGGTGAAGATGGAGCCGTCGTCCCCCGCGCCGTTCTCTTTCGAACCCCCGCCGTTCCGATCATCGTTCCTGGTCATTGGGTCATTCCTCCGGATGAAAGGCCTGTCGGCGCGGAGACTCCGGCGCCTCCCGGGGTGGCCGGGGCCGGGGCCGGGGCCGGCGCGCTCTGGACCGCCGGCGCCCGTCGGGGCCCGGGTTGGGTAACCACCGGTGACATCTTCGGCGGGAAGGTCGTGAGGCCGAGCCCCTCGGCGCGGTTACGAACCCGCGAGGGATCACATCGGAACGCCGCGATGCCGATACCGGTGCCGCCGCCGCCGCCGCCGCTCTGCCCCCAGGTGTGCGTGGAGTGAATCACGCAGCGGGAGAGCGCGTAGTCGAAGTACACCGTATAGAGTGAGGTGGAGTAGATGGGCTCCAGCGCCGGATCATTTTTCGAAGCCTTTACGAAGTACTTCTGTGAGCTCGCCGGAGTGTAACAACCGCTCACCATCGCAACGGAGACGACGATGAAGATCTTCGTTTTCAGGAGACGGGAATAGGATTGCATCGTGTTAATACCTATCTAGCCAATGACAATATACGGCTATCTTACATCTTTTTTCGGGTCGCCGCCAGGAGACGGTTTGTTTTGTCCAGCTCCCGCTCCAACGCGTCGATGCGCTGCTTCTGCCGCCCCTTGCGGATTCCGGCCCCCCGGCGGAAGGCGTAAACCCCGGCGCCGGCGCTCACGAGTCCGAGGAGGAAGCTCGCGAGCATCACCGCCCACAAACGAGACTCAAACGCCGGCCAGGAGGGGTCCCGATACCACGGAGGGTTCGGCATGCTCAGCACAATCCAGTCGTCGTTGGCGAGCGCGAACAGGATGAGGAATATCCCCGCGACGGTGCCGCAGAGGAGCAGGACCGCGGCGCGAGCCCTCCCACCGCGAACCGGCGTATGTGTCTTTGGAAACATGGCCCTCACATTCGGGATCGGAAGGCTTTCTTGAGCTGATCGAAGGTCTCCTGCAGGTGCTCCGGCATGATCCGCGCGTCCGCCAGCATCGGCATGAAGTTGGTATCCCCGATCCAGCGCGGGACGATATGCGCGTGCAGGTGCTCTTCGATCCCCGCGCCGGCGGCCTGGCCGATATTCATCCCGAGGTTCAGCCCCTGCGGGGAGAACTCCTCGCGGATGATGGCCTGGGTCTTGAACCAGAGCCCCCCGAGCTCCTGCTGCTCCTCCGGACGGAGCGCCTCGATCCGGTTGACGTGTCGCTTCGGGACCACCATCAGGTGTCCGTGGGTATAGGGATATCGATTCATAATGACATAGGTATGGTCCGCGACGTACAGGACGTGATGCGCATCATAGCCGGCCTCGTCCTCGACGGCCGTGCAGAAGATGCACCCCTCGGGTTTCGGTTCCAGGATGTACTCCATTCGCCACGGAGCCCAGAGGGTTTCACTCATATCGTTTTGCCTTTTCGTCTATTCATTGATCTTCGCTCCTAATTGAGTGGAAAGGCATACTACTACAGGCAGCGACCGGAGCAAAGGGGCATCCTCGGGAACCGCGATTTTAAGGTCCCCGTCTCTCGGCGGACGCTGCCCCCGCAAAAACTGAAAAACCCGCTTTGGCGTAGATCAATTTCAAGAATTTCGCTTATAATGGTCATCACAATGACAAAGACTACAAAGAAAAAAACAAAGGCGAAGACAAAAGCAACCAAGACTTCCAAGAAGACGGCGAAGGGCGCGGACGCGGAGGCCAAGGCGAAGAACAAGAAACAGATCGCCAGACCGGCCAGGCCCTCGCTGATTCAACAGTTCGCGAAGCGGAGTCCGACGACGAGCCCCGCGGAGCCCGACGCCTCCGCCCGGGATCCCAAGCTCCCCGCGCGGCAGGTCTCCGCTGGTCAGGAGACCGGAAGACCCTCGGCGAAGCCCTCCATTCCGCCGCCGGTTCCGCAGCGGCCGTCCCGGACCTCCCGGCCGCCGGCGATTCCCGTCAGGGGCTCCAAGCCGAGCATCCCCGGCAGAGCCTCCGTTCCGGAAATCGCCCCAAAAGACAAGAGCGTCCCGCCCAAGATCCGCGAGAACACCGAAGAGATCGACCTCACGATGGAGCTCATCGAGGACACCGATCTCTCCGAAGCGCTCGCCGAGGACGCCGACCTGTCCGAGGATCTCGTCGAGGAAGACATCTCCGCCGAGCTCCTCGAGGTGGATGAGGATGATGACTCCCCGACCGAGACCTTCAACCCCTCGCATTTGGGGCCGCCGTCCCGTTCGAAGAAGGCGCCCAAGCCCCCCCCGAAGACACCGGTCACCAAGGGAGCGCAGAAAGTCGAAGCCTCGTTCTTCGGCGAGACCATCTCCAGTGAGGTCCTGGAGGAGATCGAGCTCCCCGACCTGGAGCTGAGCGAGACCCAGCTGACCTCTCCGACCCTGTCCCGGCTCACGTTGAGCTCGATGCCCCCCGCGCCGATCTCCCCCTCCGAAATCGTCAAGAAGATCATGACCTCGAAAAAGGAGCCCACGGTCATCCACTCCTTCGATGGCGACATCGTTCCCGAGGCCAAGGCGCTCATCGAAGTCTGCGTCTCCGAGCTCTCCCTGGCCCCCGATAAGGTGCGGGCCTCGAGGCTCAACTTCGAGATGGCCCAGGCCTACGAGCTGATGCTGGAGGACGAGGCGCGGGCGCTCAAGCACTATCAAAGGAGCCACGATCTGCTCCCCGAGTTCATCCCGGCGATACGCGGCGCCCGCCGTATCCAGCTCAGGCAGCAGGGATACGCCGCGGTGGTGAAGCTCTACGACGCCGAGATCGCGGCCACCGGGAGCCCGAAAAACAAGGCGGCCCTCAACCTCCTCAAGGGGCGGATCTTCGAGGACCAGCTCCGCCAGCAGAGCAAGGCCCGGCAATGCTATGCCAGGGCGATGGACCTGGATCCGGGGAACCCGGCCATCATCGAGGCCATGAAGCAGCTGGAGGTCAGGGCCAAGAACTGGGCCTCGGTCTCCGCCCTGCTTGAGCAGGCGGCGAGCGCCGCCGTCACCGATACCGCGCACCGGGCCGCCCTCATGGCCCAGCGGGCGCGGATCAACGACACCCGGCTGAAGGACGCCAAGACAGCAATCGAGGTCTACCAGAACGCCCTGGCCCTGGACCCCGTCGGGAGCGGTGCGTCGCCGGCGTTGAGACCGCTGCTCTATACCCAGTCCCGCTGGCACGATCTCATCGCGCTGCTCGAGGACGAGATCCAACGGGTGAGCGATCCGGCTGTGCGGACCACCACCTACATTCAAATCAGCCGCATCTACAGCGAACGCTTGGGGGATCTGGATCAGGCCGTGGTCGCCCTCGAGCGGGCCATCGAGATCTCTCCGGGCAACGCACTGGCGCTGGAGGAGCTGGCCGAGCACCACGCGGTCAGAGGAGATCCGGCCGCCCGGATGAGCGCCCTCACCCGGCTCGTGCCGTCCCTCAACTCCGCGGCGGAGAAGCTCGGCGTCATGCACCGCCTCGGCCAGATCAGCGAGAAGGAGCTGCGGGACCCGGACGCCGCCATCCGCTGGTACGAGGAGGCGCTCGCCCTCGACCCCGCCTACCTCCCGTCGGTGAACGCCCTCGGAGAGCTCTACGCCGAGAATGAGCGGTGGGAGGATCTCATCCGGATGTACGCCGCCGAGGCCGAGGCGGCGGACGACACCAAGAGACGGGCCAACGCCCACGCCCGCATCGCGGAGCTCTTCGAGCACCGGCTCCGGCAGCCCATGGAGGCCATCGCCCACCACACCCGCGCGCTCTCCCTGCTCCCCGGACTCGACACCTCCTTCAAATCGCTCACGCGGCTCCTGTCGCAGAAGAAGCTCTACAAGGAGCTGATCGAGCTGTACGAGCAGGCCGCGAGCCAGACCGCCGAGACCGAGCTGGAGATCGCCTACTTGTTCAAGATCGGCGCCCTGTTCGAGGACGCCCTGGAGCAGCCGGTGTTGGCCATCGCCTCGTACAACCGGATTCTGGCGAAGGCCCCCAATCACCTGGGGGCCATCCTGGCCAAGCAGCGGGCCGCGGAGGCGGGGAACCAGCTGAACGAGCTCATCGATGGGCTCAAGGCCGAGGCCGCGCTGATCAAGGGGAAGCCCCGGGAGGTCCACCTGCTCCAGCGGATCGGGGAAGTCTATGACGCGAAGATACAGGACAAGGAGAGCGCCCTGGTCTGGTACAAGAAAGTGCTCGATCTCAAGGCCGACCACGTCCCCGCGCTGGAGGCGGTCGGGCGCATCTATCATCTCATAGGGCGCTTCGAGCCGCTGCTCGAGGTCTACGGGCGGGAGCTCAGGACCCTCTCCAGGGACGACGCCAAGGTCGCCCTGTTGACCCGGATGGGGGACATCGCCGCGCACCAGCTCGGCGACGCCCCCCGGGCGATCGCTTACTACAAGCGCGCTATCGGGATCGACCCGACCTTCGCCCCGGCGCTCTACGGGCTGTATCAGCGGCTCCGTGAAACCGGCGACTTCGCCGGGCTCGTCGAAATCATGGAACGGGAGCTGGACGGCCGCGAGGATCCCGAGGACAAGGCGCGGGTCGCCGTCCGTCTGGCGGAGATCCACGAGATCAACCGCGGCAACCCGGCGCAGGCGCTCAAGGCATACGGCCTAGCCCTCAAGAGCCTCCCGGACTTCCGGCCGGGGCTCGACGGCGCGGTCCGGACCGCCGCGCAGCTCGAAAAGTGGTCAGAGCTGTCGGAACAGCTGCTCGCCATGGCGGCGAGCGCCCGGGACGAGGTGGAGACCGTCGGCGCCCTGTTAAAGGCGGGCGAGATCCTCAATGACTACCTAGGGGACACCGGCCGCGCCATCACCGCCTTCCAGGGGATCCTCGAGCACCAGCCGGCCAACATGAACGCCCTGATCTCCCTCGCGGAGCTCCTCCGCGAAAAGGACGACGGGGTTCTGGCCGAGGTGTACAGCCGCCTGTCCCAGGTGTCCAAGGACAACGGCACCAAGATCATGGCCCTCTTCGAGCTCGGCCGTCTCGTCAGCGGCAAGGAGATCGAGGGGACCGATATCCGGACGGTGCTGGAGGCCATCCTCGCCATCGAGTCCACCGACCTCCCGACGCTCACCGCCCTGGAGGACATCGCAATCGCCGGGAAGGATCAGAGCCTCCTCTCCCAGGTGGACGGCCACCTGGTCCAGGCCCTCGACGATCCGGGCGCCAGAGCGGCGTATCTCGCGCGGCTCGCCGGGACGATGGAGCCCGTTGACACAGAGCGATCCATCACCGCGTGTCGCTCGGCCCTCTCGACGGACGCCGACAACCTGTCGGCCATCCGATGTCTGCGGCGCCTGGCCCAGCGGACCGGCAACGCGGAGCTCCTGACCGAGGCCCTGAAGCGCGAGTCCCAGTGGATTCAAAACGGTGAGGCCGCCGCGGACCTGCTGGTCCAGTGTGCCGCCATCCTCCGGAAGCTGGACGACCAGAAGGGCGCAGCGGAGCACCTGATCGCCGCCCTCGACCGTTATCCGGAGCACACCGAGGCGGTCAGCCAGCTCTCGGAGCTCCTCTCTAAAGATGTCAATGTATTAATAGAGGTCCTCTCCCGCGCCGCAAACGCTACGCGGAACAACGACATCAAGGCCGAGTACTGGGGGATGGTGGCGCGCCTCCAGGCCGACACCATGAACAACATCCCCGGCGGGATCTCCGCGCTCAACCGCATGCTGAAGGAGAAGCCCAACCATGTCCCCACCATGCTGCAGCTGGCGGATCTGTATAAGCGGGACCGGCAGTGGGAGAAGGCCGTCAGGACCCTCGAGAAGGTCATCAAGCAGGCCCCCCCGCGCAAGCAGCTGAGCCAGGTGCAGATGGATCTGGCCTGCATCGCCGCGGAGCACCTCGAGAGTCCCTCCCGCGCGACAAAGTATGTAGAGGAGCTGCTCAAGGTGGACCCCAAGAACTCCGAGGGGCTCATCATGCTCTGCGATATGCAGTTCAGGGCCGGCAACCTGGAGGCGGCGGGGCAGACCGCCGATCGGCTGCTCAAGGTCTCCGATACCGATGAGGAGCGCGCCCTGGCGCTCTTCGGCGTCGGGCGGGTGAAGCTGAAGCGGGGCTCCCGGAACGCCGCCGCAACCGCGCTCTACGAGGCCGTCTCGCTGGCGGGTCCCATGAGCCCCGCGGCGCAGGAGTACAAGTCCATGCTCGGCGCTCGAGAGCCTTGGGAAAAATACCGGAGCGCGCTCCAGGAGTACCAGCAGCGTATCCGCAAGGACTCCCCCGAGGCCATCGAGAACATGGCGGCGACGGTGTGCGAGCTCGCCCAGGTCGCCCACGAGGGGATGAAGAACACCAACGAGGCGATCCACCTCCTGACCCAGGGACTCGACGCGCTGGGAGAGCATCCGCTGCTTCGGCTGAACCTGGGGCTCAGGCTCCTCGACAGCAAGGCATACGACGAGGCCATCGCGGAGTTCCGGCGACTTCTATTGGCGGACCCCACCCACGCGAACGGTTGGCGGGCCATGAGCTACGCGCTGAAGGCGAAGGGAAAGCCTCAGGAGGCCGGATATGCGCTGGCGCCCCTCGAGGTATTGGGGGAGGCCAACGCCAAGGAGCGGGCGCAGCTCGATCGGTTCGAGGTGACGCCGGGGCGTGCGAAGGCCGGAGCCTTCGACCCAAAAAGCCTCGCCCAGCTGAGCCCGGGGGTTCCGGGGGAGCGGGAAGCCGGAGAGCTGCTCACCGCCCTCAACACCACCCTCACCAAGGTGTATCCGCCGGAGCTGTCCCGCTACGGGCTCTCCTCACGGGATCGCATCGGGGAGGGCTCGCGCCACCCCCTCCGGCGGATCGTCGATACGCTGGGGGAGGCGTTCGGGACCCAGGAGCTCGATCTTTATATCGATAGGACCGGCAACAACGCCTTCGCCGTCGAGCTCACCAGCCCTGTCGGCGTCATCGTGCCGGGGTATATCATGAACATTCCCCAGGCGGCCCAGGTGTTCATCCTCGGCCGGGCGCTGACCTACATCACCAGAGGACAGCAGGCCGCCCTGAAGCTGGACGAAAAGGGGCTGGCCCTGGCGCTGGACGGGGTCGTCCACAAGTACCACCCCGGGAGGGCGTCGCGCCGGTTCGACACGGCGACCCTGGAACGGGTCGGGAAACAGATCTACAAGGCCACCGCGTGGCGCTCCAGAAAGAACGTGGAGGAGGTCACCCTGCGATACGCCGCCGCGAAGGGCAACATCGAGGATATCATCCAATCCATGGATACTACAGCCACCCGCGCCGCGGCGATCCTCGCCTGCGATCTCCCCCCGGTCGTCGAGGAGATGGCCCGGGCCGGGAGTCTGCCCCCGATGGACGGCAAGGACCTGGTGATCCGGTCCCCGAAGATCATGGATCTCCTCTCCTTCTGGCTCTCCGAGACGGCGTTCCGGCAGCGTTACAAAGCGGGGCTCCTCTAACATCCGGCCGTTGTCCGTCTCCGGGGACGGCGGGATTCCCTGGCGGCCGTCTACGTGTTCGTCGGCGGGCTCAAGGTGTGCGCCTGGGCCGACCTCATCCAGGGGGCGTCGCTCATCCTCGCGGGGGTCATCATCACCTACCTCGTCTTTCTGGCGCTCGGGCAGGCCGACCCACGACCCTCGCCTCCACGGTGAAGGGGCTCGATCCGGGGCAGCTGGCGGATAAGGGGACCATCGGCCGATTCCTCGCGCTCAACAGCGGCGATCTCCCCCGAACCCTTGGATCACCAGTCGGGATACGGATACCCCAGGTAGGGGAGCCGGCCCAACGCGCACAGGGCCACGTAGCCGGCGCGCCAGGGATCGGCGGTCCCCTCGCGGAGCCCCAGGATCTCCAGGTCGGGTGTCTCGAGGTCGCCGCGCCTGAGATTCTCGACCTCCCTCGTCCACAGAATCCCGTCTCGGCGAGACGGCTCGAGGCCTTCGCGGCGCGCGACCTCCGCCGCCGAATCGAACCGGCCGAGCGCGGCGTATGTGCAGCCAATCTCCTCGATGTCCAGCGGCGTCTTCGCCGTTTCGAGGACCTCGCCGGGCGTCAGGTCGCGCCTCCGGCACAGCGCCACGCGCTCCTGCGCGAGCCGCGGGAGATACGCCGAGAACTCCTCCGCGGACATGACGGAGTGATCGTCCGGGTACTGAGCGATCGACTCGCCGAGTCCCCTGCCCTTTCGACGCCCCCTTCAACGGGGTGTCGGCCCAGACTAGTTCCAGCATCAGGAACAGGCGCGCGTCGTTCAAAAAAGACGCAGCCGTCGCGGCCACCTCCATCCCCGCGGTGTTCCGATCGGACGGTTCCTGGGACTCCAGAGATCGGATCGCCGCCCGGATGAACCTGGACGCGAGCGCCTCACGCGCGCTTTGTTGTGCTGCTGTCATCTCAATATATCGCAGTGACGGGATCCGGGGCCACAGCAGTCACTCGACGCCGGTGTCTAACGAAGGCCTCGAACGAGATACGCCACGTTTTCATCTGTCGCTCCTTTTATTCCATGGGGAGATGGCCCTATCGCCGCCCCTGCCATAACGCGAGCCAAAATGATACGAGAGGGTTCCCAGTTACATCAAGCAAGCCCGCGCTGATGATGGGGATGATCGAGCTGACATAATTGGGCGGCGATGAGTGTCGAGCTCGTGTTGTTCAGGGAGGATAAGGGACTCAGCACTCACCGCCGCCCATGGGATCGGAAAGAATCGTAGCACCTGGATGCGCTGAGCAGAGCACAGAAACAGACGGCGAACCGCAACCAAGGAATTGGCGGGTGTTGGCAGGCCTTGGTTGTCATCTTTTTCCCTCCTACGCGTCTCTGCAGTCCGTCAGCACATCCAGGTGCCGGGGGGGATCATGTCGAGTGTGGTAACGTTTTTCATTCATTGTTAAAGGATCAGTAAGCCGCAGCCGATCCCGATATTCTCCATGATGCTGTCCGCTCATTCCTCTTGTCGAGAAAGGAGGGGGAAGTCTCTTCGTTCGGAAGGCTCATTGCCTCTAGGGGGAATTTCCTAACGCGGGCGATCACATTTTTTAATCAGTTTCTTCGCGTTGGCGGCAACGAAGGAGTTCCCTTGATTCTCGATAACCGCACCCAACACCTGCGTGGCCTCCGCACAGTCGCCGACGGCGATGAGGGATCGGGCCATCTTCACATCAGTGAGATCTCTGAGCTCCCCCTGGACGAAACCGGAGCGGCGGTACTCCTTGAACATCTTCAGCGCCTGACGGTGATCGTTCAGGCGCTCCTGGTAGATGGTGGCGGCCATGTATTTGGCGTGACTCGCCTGCTTCGCACTCCCGTGCTCGATAACCTTCTCGTATGCGGTCACCGCGGAGTACCAGTTCCGCTCCTTGCGCTCGCAATCCGCGAGGAGCGCCCACGCCTTTCCGTCCGCGGGAGCGGATTTCAGATATCGCTTCATGGCGACGCGGGCGTCGGCCATCCGTCCGTCCAGGATCCATTGCCGCCACGTCGGCAGCTCCCCTGTGGGAGCTTTCTTCTCGGGCGCGTTGATGGATACCGCCTTGTGCACACGCGATGACGGGGTGACGGTCGGTCGAGATGTTCGCGCGACCGTCTGGACGGTTCGGGAGGTCGGTCTCTCCGGTTCCGCGGCGGCGGGCGTCGTCGGCGCCGTCGACTCTGACAGGGTCGCCCCCGCCACCGCTCGCGGCCCGTCCGCGGATCCTTGCGCCGCGTTTACGGATTCGCGAGGCTCGCCCGGGTCCGGCCGACGGGGGCCCGCTTCGAATGCGGGCCTCAGCAGACGGTTCATCGTAGCGGCAAGCGCGAGAGGCTCCGCCCGATCGGGCACCACCCGTCCGCTTTGATCGACCGCGAAGATGTCCCCCTTGTTGAGAAACCACGAGACCCCTTTGGCGTTCTCCACCCTGACGGTCCCCCGTTCGACGGTCACCTCCAGGGGAGTCGCCGGGGTCTTCGTCACCTTGAACTTGGTGCCCAGAACGCTCACCATATAATCGCCCGCCTCCACCATGAAGCGACCGTTCCCCCGCCTCGGCGACACGCTGCACGCCACGGTCCCCCGCTCGAGACGGATGCGAACCACCCGCTCGCTGGCACGGATGATTCGCATCTCAGCGTTCGGCGCCATTCCCACCCGATCCGCATCGATGCTCGCGACCAACGCCCCGCCGACAGGTGCGACGATGGGATCTCGCAGCCGATCGGCGGCGATGACCTCCGTGTTGTGTGATGAAACAAGCTCGATACGCACCGGAACCGAATCGACCTCTCCCGAGGAAAACAGGAATTCATGGGTCCACAGGAAGACGGCCAAGAGGAAGGCGGCCGCGGCGAGCGGAGCCGTGACCAGCGTCAGCGGCCGGAGGAACAGGTTCGGGGGACGTTCCGCCTGGAACATCAGCTCGGTGGCGTCTTTGATGGTGACCGGTGTGATATGCCGGCTCTGCTCGATGGATTTCAGGGCGCCCTCGAAGTGACGCCACTCGTTGGTCTTGTCGCGGCAGTGTTTGCAACCTCGCAGATGACTTTCGAATACCCGGAGCTCTTCCCTGTCGAGGGTCCGATCCAGATAGCCGGTCCGAAGTTGGCAGAGCTTCATAGCTCACCTTCCAAAACCCGATCCCGGGCCGGCTCGGCGCCCGACTCCAGGAGGAGCTGTCGCGCGCGGTGGAGACGGGACCAAACCACCCCCACCCGAATTCCCAGGATATCGGCGATCTCCTCCCCTGAGAATCCATCCACCGCGTGGAGCATGACCACCTCGCGCTGCTTGTGGGTCAGCCGGTCCAGACAGTCTAAAATCTCTTGACGAAGCTCCACGGTGGACGCAGGGGTCTGGTGAGTCGGCAACGCCATGGCAACCCCTCGGCTGCCGTGGAGCTCCAGCAGGTTTCTACGCATCCATGTCTTTCGTCGCCACATCCTGGCCTTTCGCACGGCGATACCGAAAATCCAGGCCTTGAGCTTGGTCCGTTCTTCGTATCGCCTGCTCGAGTCGTTCAGCGCCAGAAACACCTCCTGGCAGAGCTCATCCGTGTCCGCTTCGGCTATCTCCGGTGCGAAGCGAAGCAACGCGACTTTGACCATGTCGCCGTGTCGCAGATATAGTTCCCCCAGGGCTCGAATGTCACCCTCCTTGAGCTTTTGCATCAGTTGCTTGTCATCGAGCTCAGTAATCATTCGTCTCTAGCCAAACGGTTCATTGCGCGGAGCTTTCTCCAACTTACGACTGAACGCCCACTTTTTCAAATAAGCAGTAGAATTCCCGCGCGCGCCGTCAGATCCAGCAAGGAGGTCTTGAACACCTCCGACCTCTCCTCATCCGATCGGATAAATCGCTCACCTCGAATGTAGGTGCTCAAAAGCACCTTTAAATTAAAAGATAACCTTTTATTGACGGGGAGTCTCAGTGCAGGACCGACGGCGATGCGAAAAACCCACCACTTCTTGTCCATGGGAAGGTAACCCGGCTCCTTGAGAGTGATGGAGGTGCGACAGGGCCCGATGAGGAGCTCCGGTCCGAGGCCGAGGATCCCCAGGGGAAACAGGTAGGCGGCGCCAAAATCGAAGAGGAGCCTCACCCCGGAGACGTCCCCCCTGTTTCGCGGAAAGGCGCCCCCCTCGGCGATGAATGCGGCGTGCAGAAAGAGCTCCGGACGCAGCAATAGGGAGAGCTCTGCGCCCCCTCCGGCCCAGGTACCCGGGCCGCTGAACGAGCTGATCCCCTGGGCAAGATCGGCGAAGGCGTTGATCCCGAATTTGCGAAAGGACGGGTTTCCGCTTCGTGTTTTGGCCGAATCCCCCTTCTTGTTTGGCGCGCTCTCTTCCGTGGATTCCTCTTCGGATTCGCCCTTCGATTGCGCGGCGGATTCCTCGCCCCCCTGAGCTTCCCCGTCATCTTCCTCGGTTTTTGCATCGTCTTTCGAACCCGACTCCCCTGTCGGTTCTTTGACAATTTCGGTCTCGACGCCATCCTTTGCGGACAGGGTATCTTTGTCATCTGTTCGCTCCGGCGCGCGGGAAACGAGCAGCCATCCATCCGGCGCCGGGATTCTCCGGCCCATACCGTTCTCCCCCTTCTCCGGCTCGCCCTTCCTGTCGATGGAATTCTCCTGCTCCGCCACCCCCGCCTCCTTGCCGTAGTCGAGAGCATGTTCGATGAGTCCGCTTGTGATGAGCGCCACATCCGGCAGAAAATCGATGGGGGAGTCGAAGGCCACCATCCGCGCGAGGTGCAGATTGGCGCAGCTGACATAGAGCCCTACGCCGGCGACGAAATCACCGGTCGAGTCCAGCCAGATGATGGCGGTGGCGGCCGCCTCGTTCAGCAACTGTCCGGCCATTTCGATTTTCCGGTCCTCGGATGCGGAAAAGAAGGTCTCATCACCCACCATCCGACGCTCCACCCGAAAGGTATCCAGCGCCAGGCCGAGCTCGCTCTTGAAGCTCTCCGCCAAAAGATGGTGTTCGTCGTTATCTGTGGAGAGGACTAGTACGAGCGGTTTCGCGCCGAATACGGTCTCCGGAAGCGCCGTGAGGGCCAGAACGAGTAGGAGCATTGACCTTTGGTTTTGCATCATAAGGTAATGTCTTAAATTCGTTATATTATGTCAATCCGCTTCGGCATCTTCGAGCGGTTAACCTGTCGGTTGTCGAAGTGGTCAGCGTTGGTGCCCTATCCCCCCAAGGAGAACGGTGCTCCCTGTTCACCCGTTTTTATGGAGAAATCGAAACGGCCGCTACACGACATTCACAGTGTCGCACCCGAAGGTGGCGCGGACCTCGTTGACCTCACCGCTGTTCAGACGATCGCAGGCTGCCTGACAAAACTCGAGCTCATCGAGGGTGTCTGATGTCCAACTCCACCCGGTGCCCCTTTCACACCCCTGATCGTAGGGAACGACCTCATCGTCGAAATACATGTTTACCTTCTCGGGATCGGCCGTGGGATCGATATCCGAGATCTTGAAGACACATTTGATGACCAGCCCGGCGGTCTGCTCCAGCGCGTCTTCGAGCCCCGCCTGGTCATCGGTCTGGATATACTCGGTGAACTCGGTGCAGCCGTTCTCGGCGATGGCATTGAGTTGCCCCTCGTCCGCCTCCTGACCAAACCCCACGGCGACCGTCTTGATGCCGTGATCGAGACAGAGGGAGGCCGCCATGTCTCCAAAGGTTTTGTCCGAGGAGAGCTGGGTCCCCTCCTGACAGTCCGTGTAGCAGTTATCCTGACCATCGGTGATGACTACCAGGATATTGTTTCCGTCCACCGAGGCGTACCGGGGAGCATACTCCGGATTGGTGAAGTTCTCCATGGCGCAGAGCAGGGGCGTGGCGCCGGTAACGTGATTTTCACCGAGCTCTTCGACAATCGCCTGCTCATTGTCCATGCCGCAGTCGATGAGCACGGGATTGCCGACCCCGCACCGCTCCGTGCCGCCCGGATCCAGGCTGCCGTCCGGAAACAGATCGAGCCCGAACTCGATGCCCCGCCCGGCGAAGCCCAGGAGCAGCCCTGAGAGCGCCTCCTTGGCCAGCTCCAGCTTGGTGGCGCCCCCCTCCTCGAGCGAATCCAGCATCGAGTTGGACATATCGAACAGCAGCATCAATCGTCCCGGCGCCGGGGTGATATTCAACCCCCGCTCGTCACAGATTTGATCCGTATCCGAGGTGTCCGAATCGCTGTCGGTATCCGAATCGCTGTCCGAATCGCCGTCGGTATCCGAATCGCCGTCGCTGTCCATGTCCGAATCGCTATCAGTGTCCGAGTCGGTGTCGGTGTCAGTATCAGTATCTGAATCTCCGTCGCCATCGGTATCGCTGTCCGTATCTGAGTCTCCGTCGGAATCCGTATCGGCATCGCTGTCCGTATCCGAGTCGGTATCACTGTCTGTGTCGCCTTCCCCGAAATCCGTCGAGCCCTTATACTCCTCCGGTTCGGCCGCGCACCCCCATACGATGGTCAGCAGTAGGATAATACATTGAGCGGCCGTTCTTACATTCATTGAAAACAAACTCCTTTTTGTTTCACACCCGACCGGGTCTTATCTTATCAGAAACCCCGGAGGGTGTCATTAAACGAGAACGGCTTCGGTGCGTTGACTGACCGTTGTCAGTTAAATCGTAACAATCCAGAAATGGAGCGTCTGCGTTCGGCTTCGAGGTCGCCGGAGTGATGGATGAAAGTTATGGTTTCTTCTTCGAGACCCGACTCTTGGCCTTCTTGACGCCCCACCGCGTCATCTCGATCTCGATGTCCTGGCTCTCCTTGAGGGAGATCGCCTGGATATGAGGGCGATATCGGCGCGCGGTCACCTTCAGGACAGCGGGATCGTCCGTGGGATCGACCTTGATGGGAAGCGAGACCTTCTCTCCATCCAGAGATATCTCGGCCCCCGGCGGCAGACCGATGAGGTTGATGGTTACCATGGATGGGGTCGGTGCACTCTTCGATGGGGACGGAGAGGTAGTTTGCTCCGCCGTCTCGGAATGGCTGAGAAGGACGATGACGACGCCAATCCCGCCGAGAGAGAGGATCACCGCCAATGAAATCGGTAATATCCGATAGGGGCGTCTCTTCTTGGCGACATTGTCGGGAATCAGGCTGACCTCGACCATCTGCTCCCGCTCGGGATCCCTCCCGGCCGTGTCTCCCCGATCTGTCGGTAGTGTCTCTTCCAAAGAAGCCCTGCTCGGGACCTCTCCGTAGGAAGATGACGGCGGAAAGCTGCTCCGGATCACTCCCGCGGCGGTCCCGCTCATCATGTCCATCGCGGCGTTCTGAAACGCAGCGAGATCCGCGATCATCTCCTGAGCCGACGGGTACCGGTCGTTCGGGTCTTTCGCCATCGCCTTGTCGGCGATGAGTGAAAGCTCGATGGATATCCCCGGCAGGGTCTCCCGGAGGGGGGTGTGTTTCTCCGTCAGGATCTTGCTGAGCACCTCACTGAACGACTCCCCCTCGAAAGGTCGCGCTCCGGCGATCAGCTCGTACAGCAGCACCCCCGCCGCCCAGATATCAATCCGCTGATCGATCTCCCCCTTCCCCTTGATCTGCTCCGGAGAGGCGTATCGAGGGGTCCCCATCATGGCCCCCGGCACCGTGAGCTTCTTATCCTTCCCTGAAGGATCCCTCACCTTGGCGACCCCGAAATCGAGCAGCTTGACCACCTCCCGCCCTTGTGTATCGACAGCGAGGAATACATTGGCCGGCTTGAGATCCCTGTGAATAATCCCCTTCTTGTGGGCGAAGTGCAACGCGGAGAGCGTCTGCAGAATGATCGCCACCGCCCGCTCGGTGCTGAGGCGCTCCTGACGCGCCAGCAACTCCTCGAGGCTTTCCCCCTGAAGGAGCTCCATGATAAAAAAGACGGTGCCGTCATCATCCTGGCCGATGTCGTATATCTCTATGATATTGGGATGTCCGATAGCGCTCGCCGCCTTGGCCTCTTGAAAGAATCGCGCCTCCGCCTTCCGATCCTCGGTTAACTCGGGGTTCATAATCTTGAGCGCGATCCGTCGATCGAGGATGGTGTGCTCCGCCTCGTATACGGTCCCCATCCCCCCCTCACCGATCTGCCGGATGACGCGATACTTCTCTCCAACTATTTTTCCCGGAGTCATCGTCATGGTCGGCGTATATCACTCCTCCAATAAGCATAGTCGCATCCCTTCCAGGTTCAAGAAACGAAGAGCCAAGAACGTTTGCAACTGACGCGCAAGAGTCGTAAAACACCACGATGACACGGCGACCCTCCACAGCCGGACCGGACACCGAAGGATTGAAGAAGCTCGCGAATATGGCGATGCCCTTCGGAAGATACAAGGGGGTCCCCCTCATCGATCTGCCCGAACCCTATGTCGTATGGTTCGCCCGCAACGGATTCCCCTCCGGAGAGCTCGGCCGGCTGTTGGCCACCCTTTACGAGATCAAGGTGAACGGCCTCGAGTATCTGCTAAAGCCGCTGCAGCGTCGTTGAAATTGACCGCCTCAGCCTCTCCCGCACCGGTGCCTTGTCAAACAGGAGCTCTCCACTTCGCAAAGAGGCCTCAATCCAAGGATTTTATATTTGAAAGAATGTGTTATTAATAAACTCGCAAATTGCGATCTCAGCGGAGGGTCTAAAAATGGTTATAAAATTGGTTCTTATGCTTATTTTTGCACTTGGGGTGCCTGCCTGTGAAGGAGACGAGATACCTCTCCAGAGCGGCCCCGATGATGACGGCACAAAAGACAATAACAATACAGAGTACGGACAACCCAATATCGTTGATGGTAAATGCTCCACCATCATCCCGGCAACGATCCGTGATTTTTCGGTTTCCCATCCGGATTTCGAATCCTTCGCGAACAACGAGGCCAGCCTCGGACTGGTCCGGAGCACGCTGGGGTCGGACCGGAAGCCCGTCTGGCAATCCAACGGGGCTCTCCGTCCCCAGATTACCAGTGAGGAGACCTTTGACGAGTGGTACCGGGACAAGCACGAGCCCCGCGTGAACTACACCTTCGAGATCGAGCTCCCCCTCGTCGCCAGCGAGGACAATCCGGAGCTGCTCGTCTACGCCAATTCCGCGTTCTTCCCCATTAATCCGGATGACGGCTGGGGTGCGGAATTCCTCCCGGATCTGGAGGAGAACTACCTCTTCACGACCGAGGTGCACATGATGTTCACCTATGTCGAAGGACAGATTTTCACCTTCTCCGGCGACGATGACCTGTGGATCTTCATCGACGGAATTCTGGCGCTGGATCTCGGCGGTCTCCACCCCCCCACCTCCGGGACCATCGATATCGACGAGTTCGCAACGGAGCACGGGCTCCAGCCGAACACGGAGTACAACATGGATATCTTCCATGCCGAGCGCCACACCGAGGAATCCAATTTCCGCATCGAGACCACCATCGGATGCTTCAAGCCGGTCATCGTCGTCTAGCGCATCGAACCGTTTGGCCTTTGGCCAATCCAACGGCCCGCCACTGAGATGTTCCCGGTTTTCTCTCAAACCGAACCCCAGAGGCGAGCCATAACAGGTGCCATTTTTATAGAATAATACTAACAAAAACAATGACTTGTTTCCAATTTATATTCTGAAAAGAAGGATTGGGGGGACGGCCCGATAAGGTTTGGTACAGACCGGATGGCTACCACGAAATCTCACAGGTGAGCTTGGTCAGATGCCTGTGGGTGTCGTACCAGTAATCATTCGACCACTGTCTCAGGAATCCATAGCTCAGGGCGAGGGTGACGGCGGGAACGCCCCTCGAGGCCTCCCGCTTGGGCCAGAAAGTGTGCTTTACCCATGCGTCGGGCTCCAGTTGCTGATCGGTTCGGTCGGTCCCATCGGTGCGGGGCTCCCCGAGAACGTCGAGGGCGGTCCAACCTTGAAACAGCTTGTGGCGGAACGAGAGGGTGACCCCGAGGCTCGTGCCGGCTTCGAACACCTGCTTGAATCCGAACAGCGCCGTATGGCCTGTAAAGAGAAAGGATTCTCCGATGTAGTTGAACTCCTCTGCGGTCACATTTCTCTGTATGAGGAGGCTGTCATCAAACGCGTGGAGATAGGCATAGTCCCATTGAAGCCCGGCGTTCCTCCAAATTCCCTGGCTGATATGCAGTCCCGCTTCCAGCTGCTGGTCACTGTGGTCGTTCCCGGCAAGACCGGGATGGGGATAGTAGCGGTGACCTATCGCGATCCTCGGGCTGACGGTGGTCCGGGTCTGGGCGGTAAACGTGACCGCCGCCCGGGTCCAGGCATCGAATGAGTCGTTCCCGGTCTCGTTGTAGAAGAAGTGATATGTGCCCCGCTCGGAGAGGGACCATCGCAACCAGGTCTTTGGCTCCATGGTGAGCTCGAGGAGCGCGTAGGGCTTGAGCAGGTTCACGTTGGCATAGGTATCGGTGTTCCGTTGCGTATCCACCCCAATCTCCGCGACGACTTCGTGTTGACCATCGTCACCGAACGCGGGGTTGGCCATTACGAACAGCTGGTGATCGTGAAACAGGAGCTCCGTGTTGAGGATGTAGGTTTCGAGCCGGCCATTGTACCCCAACAACCAGATATCCGCGAACTCGAGCCCCAACCCGAGATAGGGCTCCAAAACGAAATCCGGCTCCTGACTGCGGCTCACGTACACATTGCTCGTGAAATAGGCGTGCGTTCCGACATCCGCAAAGAAGTCCGCGGCGCGACAGTAATCGGTTATCAGCAAGGTCAACGCAAGGGGCAAGATCCGATGTAGCCAGTAACTACGCATAGTGAGATGTTATAACGAAAGCCTTCTTTTGATCGGATACTCTCTAATTGGGGCGTCTTGGCTGTCGCCCCTTCTGAAACCGGTTTTTCCCCCGATGTCTCGTCCCCTGCTCCGTCCTCGAACCCGTTCTTCTACGAAACCGGTGTTCCTTTCCGTCATTTATACCGTCACCATCCCGATCGATGAATTGAGCAGACGTTTTCGGTCGCGAGGCCGTCTCTGACTGGTGAGGGGGCTTCCCGGCCTGCTTTTGGGGCGGCTTCTGGGCCTTGGCCTTCGGAGCGTGGGCCTTCGTTGCAGAGTCTTTGGCCTTCGAAGCGGGCGCTTTAGCCTTCGCTGCAGGGGGTTCGGCCTTCGGAGTCCCGGTTTTAGAGCTCTCGACTTCAGGGGCGGCCTTTGAGGGCTTCTTTGTCGATTTTGGGGTCCCCTTCTTTTCGTCGGATTTCGAGATGCCCTGACTCTTCTTGGCGGACATGCTTTTTTCGTTTTGGGGCTTGTCCTCGGCATAGGCCGAGGGGAGCTCGAGAAGCAACGCCATCCCCAACAGGACTCCCAGAAGAATTGTGACCCCTCTATTTACGAATCGTCTCATCGCCATTAGAGCATACCACATTTCCTCATCACATCGTTCCGATCTTTGTGTTTGGGGCGACCGGCGAGAGTCCACAGGTGGGGAGAGATAAACCATGGATGACTTTATTTCCCGCTCTTGGAAGCCTGCTTGGAAGCAGTTCCGGTCTTATTGGATGAACCGGCCTTTTTCGCGGCAGCGGCCTTTTTCGCGGCAGCAGAGCCCTTCTGTTGCCCTCTTGCACGATTACCGCTCATCGTCTTCGCCTGCTTTTTGGCGCGAACCATCTTCTTGTTCTGAAGTTTCTTCGCCGCAGCGTCATCGATGCCGTCCCCATCCTTGTCCATGAACTTGGTCTGGTCCTTGGTCTGGTCCTTGGTCTGAGCCTTGGTCTGCGTCTTGTCGCCGTCCTTGGTCTGGGCCTTGGTCTGCGTCTTGTCGCCGTCCTTGGTCTGGTCCTTGGTCTGCGTCTTGTCGCCGTCCTTGGTCTGGGCCTTGGTCTGCGTCTTGTCGCCGTCCTTGGTCTGGTCTTTCTTCTGGACCTTCTTCTGGGTCTTGGTCTGCGTCTTGACCTCGTCCCCCTGTCCCTCTTCCGCTAACGCCGGAGTGATCCATGCGAAAAGGGCCAGCATCGCCATCAGAGTAATAGTGTTTTTGTAGCGTTTCATTGTTACCTCCTATGGTTGTGTTTTTGCCACCATTCGCGCCAAAGAGTTTGCAGGAGACGTGCCAACGCCACAACTAAATAGAATTATTAATTTATTACGGAACCAGAAACCTGATACCAGGCAAAATCGGGAGAGAAATCGACTCTATTGTCGACAGGCATCGACGGATTTGTCGAGTCACAGACCGTATTTCTTCATTTTATAGCGGATGTTCCGTTCGGTGATCTTCAGGGCCCTGGCCGCTGCGGACTGATTGCCGCCGGCATTTTTGAGGGCGTTCAGAATCAGAGATATTTCGAGAGCCGCGACCTGATCTTCCAGTCCGTCGGCCGGGAATCCATTATTTGGAACTCTTGGGCCGGAGACCAACTGTTGTGGCAGATCTTCAACGGTCAGGGTGTCCCCCTCTGCGAGAACGACCGCGCGCTCGATCCAATTCTCCAGCTCGCGAACATTTCCGGGAAAGGGATAGGCGATGAGCAGCCGCTCCGCTTCGGCCTCCAGGCGTAGATTTCCGAGCCCGGCGAGATCGGCCTGCTTTTGGAGAAAATGCCTGGCCAAAAGGGGAATGTCCTCTTTTCTGTCTCTCAGGGGCGGCATAGTAAATGATATTACGTTGAGCCGATAGAAAAGGTCCTCTCGAAACTTGCCCTCGGCGACCTCCCGCTCGATATCCCGATTCGTGGCCGCCACGATTCTCACATCTGTCTCGAGGGTCTGCTGGCCCCCGACCCGCTCAAAGCGGCTGGACTGCAGTACATTGAGGAGCTTCACCTGAACCTGGAGCGGAATCTCCCCCACTTCATCGAGAAACAGGGTGCCGCCGTTGGCGAGCTCGAAGCGGCCCTTCTTTTGAAAGGTGGCGCCGGTGAACGCCCCCTGCTCATGACCGAAGAGCTCGGATTCAATGAGGGATTCCGGCAACGCCGCGCAGTTGACGGTAACGAATGGCTTTTCGCCTCGAGAAGACGCGAGGTGGATGGCGCGCGCCAGGACCTCCTTGCCTGTCCCGGATTCGCCCAGAATCAGCACTGAGGCCCTGGACGACGCCACCTTGACCGCGAGATCGATAATCCGTCGGATTTCCGGACTCTCCCCGATAATGCCGCCAAAGGCGCCCGTATTCTTCACCACCTGACAGAGGGCGCGGTTTTCCTGGGAGAGGGAGGACTTCTCCAAGGCCTTCTCGATGAGGATCTCCAGCCGCGTCAGGTCGACGGGCTTGCTGAGGAAGTCGTAGGCCCCTGCGCGCATGGCTCGGACCGCGTCGTCCACTGTACCGTACGCCGTGAGGACGATGGCCTGGAGATCCGGTGAGCGCTCACGGAGGGCCTCGAGAAGATCGATACCGTCCGGCCCGCCGAGCCGGAGATCGGTGAGCAGGAGGTCAATCACGATGCCGGAATCCACTTTCGAAGCGGCCTCCGCCGATTCTGCATCAATCACGTGGTATCCCCGTTTTTCGAGAAAGCCTCTGAGGGTTTTTCGCTGCGGCCGGTCATCCTCCACGAGGAGAATGGTCTTGGGGGTCGGAGATGTCATTGAGACCTGCCTTCGTGTTCTGCTGACGCGGGGATGAACACCGTAGCGACAGTGCCCGTTCCCGGATTGGAGGAGAGCTCGAACGCGCCGCCGTGGACCTCGGCGATGCGCGCGACCAGGGGGAGCCCAAGTCCCGTCCCGGTGGATTTGTAACTCACAAATGGTTTCATCACCTCGGCGAGCTGCTGGTCGGTCATTCCGGAACCATTGTCACTGACCTCTATGGAGATTCCTCGGGAGACCGCGCGGGGACGCACGGCGACCTTTCCTTCCCCATCGACGGCATCGAGCGCGTTGCTCACCAGATTGGTGAGCATCTGACGGAAACGGTGTCTATCCACTACAATGATATCATCACCTTCATAGTCCATTTCGAGGGTCTTGTTCTCCTCTTCCGCCCGCATTGTCAGCGGAAAGAGGACCTCCTGTACCGCATCCTTCACGGGTACGGCTTCGCGGTTGAGGAGGAGGGGCTTGCCGAGATCGAGGAACTCCGTGATGAACCGCCCGACCCTCCTCGACTCGGAGGAGAGCACCCCGAGCATCTCTTCGAACTCCCGTCGCTCGTCATCGTCGATATGAAACTCCTGGGCCATCCGCTGGGTCACCATGCTGATGGTGTTGAGGGGATTCCGCACCTCATGGGCGACGGTGGCGGCCATCTGGCCGATGGTCTCCCAGTGGTGGCGTCGCTTCTCTTCAGCCTCGATAATGCGGCTCATCTCCGTCTGCTTCCGATGCCAGCGGCGGAGGAGCAGCGCCACGAGGAGGGAGAAGAGGAAGATACCGAGGACCAACCCGATCAGCGTGACAAAACGCTGGCTCGCGCCCCGCCGGATTCGCATCAGCGGGGCGGCGTCGATGCCCACCCGGAGAAGGACCGTCGATTCATCGGCCATCACGAACGGAATCACCCCTTCGAAAACCGTAACCTCACCGATCCGACGAAGTCGCGATGTACCGGACCCCGGTCGGGCGCTGAGGGTCGCCGCAAGGAACGGATCGTCCCGCCACCGGGAGACGAGCTCCTGAGAGGGTGCGACCGAGAGGATTCCTTCACTGTCTTGCAGGGCCACATAGAGAACATCTCCTTTAATGACCCCTTTCAATAGCGGACCGATACCGATTTCCTTCCTCAGCATGCTCAGTTCCTCGGCATCCCGACACACGATCAGGAACGCCGCGTCGGAGGTCTTGCGCAAGATGCATGCCAGCCCCAATCGTCGCAGGGGGCCGTCGTCGATCAGGTGATCCAGCGGTCCACTCATCATCCAGTCCACCAAACCTTTTCGGTCCGCCTCGGGGACTGATGCGAAGTGTCCGTCGATCGTGTTTTCCCGCACCGATATCCGGACGAGCAAAGGCTCGATCAGCGTCGAAGGCGACGAAGGCAACGCTTGGGAGAGGCTGACGAGGTGATCCTCCGTCAAATCGTAAATCAGGGAGGTGGAGGCCGATGCCTCTCGGGCCCCCTCCTTAATCAGCTGGGCCACCGAGTCCACATGCGCTTCGAAGAGGTTCTCTACTTCATCCACATCCCGCCGGTGATCCCAGTAGCCCACGAGCAGGACCGCCGTCCCCGTCGCGAGGGTCAGAATCGGGAGTGTGAATGCCAGGGGAAGGGTCTTCTTCATCGGTTGCATCCGAGGGCTCGGCTCATGCATATTGAATACCACCATCCTCTGGTAAGGAAAATCAGGGCGGAAAAGTTTTCAGTCGTCCAAAACGTCGAGCATTCGACCAATTGGTCGAAAAAACAGTGAACCTCGGCTGCAAAACGGCGTGTTTCAGCGATGTGGTGTTGGCATACTTTCTGCTGCGGCGAAGTGGATAATTTGTAACGTCGCCGACCAGGCGACCAACATACACACAGGAGAACGCTGATGAAAAAGAAAAATTTATCGTTTGTCCTCATTCTTATGATGGTGTTGCTACCCCTTTACGGATGTGGCGATAGCGACAGCGACAGAGCGAGTGACGGTGGTGACAGCTCGTCCGGCCAGGGATCAGACGGGGACGCTGACGGGGACGCCGATGGCGATGCCGACGGGGACGCCGATGGCGATGCCGATGGCGATGCCGACGGTGACGCCGACGGGGATACAGATACCGACACGGATGGGGATACGGACAGCGACACTGACGCCGATACGGACGGCGACACCGATACCGATACGGACGGCGACACGGACACGGATGGGGACACCGACGCGGACACCGACGGAGACACCGACGGGGACACCGACACGGATACCGACGGGGACACGGACAGCGACACCGACACGGACGCCGACACGGACTCGGCCACCGCGGACATGTCCTGCCCGTATGAATGCATGGGGGGCTCTTGGTGTGACAATAACGGTGTGGTCCATGCCGAGCTGACGTGCGAAGCTGAAAACCAGGTCTGTTGTGAGGTCACCGCCGCTGAAGACGCGGGAGACACCGACTCGGTAGCGGATTCGAGCACCGAGACATCATCGGACAGCGGCTATACCTGCACCTTCGAATGTACCGGTCTGGGATGGTGCAACAGCCACGGTACCATCAACGATGAGATGACCTGTCCGGAGGAGGCCCAGGTCTGCTGCGAAGTGACAGAGCTTCCGGATACCGCGGATACCGAGACCGCCACGGTCGCCGCCTGCACCTTCGATTGTATGGGCGAAGACCGCTGCATCAACACCGAGGAAGGAACGGTTCACGAGGAAATGAGCTGTGTCGGCGCCCAGGTCTGCTGCGAGCTTCCCTGAGCAGCCCCGCCTCCATCAATAGATGATTCTGCCGCCCTTCGTCTGTCCTACGGCTCGCCGACTATCTCCAGGAAGGTCCGGGCGTAGCGCTGTCCCATGATACGGGCGCTCTCCTCGTCGAAGTGGGCGACGTCGTGGATGGCGGTCCCCTCGGCCGAGACGACCGCCGAATTGGGGATGGCGTCGGGGATCTGATTCACATATTCGTTGTGCCCGCTCCAGCTGCTCTCCGGAGAGATCTCCCCGGCGATGAAGGGGATTTCCTCGCCCAGCTCGAGATCGGCTCTCAGATCCGCGACGACGGTGGTCAGCCGCCACCGGTGTCGTTGCTATCCCGGCCTTCACTCCCGGAGGAGGAGCACCTCGCTAAGGCAACGGCCGTCGCGAGAAGCATCACCGAGATATATCTATTGTTCTCGGAATTGTGTCTCATGAAAGAGTGGTGCCCGGGATCTACTGATCCCGGGCAATTCGATGAGAACTATTCCCCAAGTCGAACGGATTATGCGTATAATTGAACCTAACCGGGAGGGCGAGATGAACACGATGACCTGCACACGACGTTGGACTCGAGGGGCTTCCCGACCCCGGCGGTTGGCGCTCACCCTCTGTTTTATTCTGCTGGCGTCGGGGACCGGCTACGCTCAAGGAACGGCAGGAGACGCAACGAGCACCGGCCTCTCTCCCGGTACTCCCTTGACCTTTACCAAGTTGATGCTCCACGCTCAGGGGAAATACGATTTCCGGTGGGTCGCGGAGGACTACCACAGCGTCATCATCAGCCGCCTGCAGCAGCGCGGATTTTCCGTACACCATTCTCAAAACGCCCTCTTCCATCAGGATACCCCCCCGGACACCCGGTTCCTGTTGGGCGGTGTCGCCGAGGAGCTGACCTGCCTGCCGGTCCAGGGGGGAGGCGTCGACACCGTCTATTGCGGTATCGCCGTTACGTGGGAGCTGTTCGACCAGGTCCCCAGCACCGTGGTCTACAAGGTGAAGACCCGCGGCTTCGTAATGGCCTCTCGACGCCAGAATCCCCCGGAGGAAAACGTGGGCAAGCTGATCCTCGGGGCCCTGGACTCCCTCCTGTCGAGAGACCGTTTCTTCGCCGCGATGAGCGATCACAAACAGGCCGACGGGGACACGGCCCGGTACCCGATTATCGACACCGAGGATCTCACCTGGCAGGAGCAGTACGAAAGGCAGAACCATGCCGTGATGGCGGAGAAACAACAGGCCGTCGAGGCGTGGCGGGCGCAGCAGCGGCAATGGGAGGCGGACACCCTCCCCTTGCGAAACAAGCGAAAGCCCTATAAGAGCCTGGGGCTCTCGCTGAGTGTCATCGGGGGCATCTCGTTGACCGCGGGGGGCATCCTGGAGGTGACGGCCTCGGTCAATCACAACCGGGTCAAGGACTATCGCGCGCAGTGGATGGAATCCGTCAATCCCGACGAGCTGGAACAGCTGAAACAGGACATCGTCGATGCCGAAAACCGGAGGGACCTGCAGCACGCCGTCGGCCTCGGGACCCTGTCGGTGGGCGTGGCTTCCCTGATTACCGGCATCGCTCTGTTGGCAATTATGCCCGAGTTGCCGCCGAAGCCCGTCCACCCGCGTTATGCCGAGCCCGCCCTCCGACTACGTCCCGTCATCGGCGCCGCCGATCTGGGCCTACAGGTGACATTCTAGCGCGCCCATATCCGCGTAGTTCGGGGACCCCGTCCCGCTGTTCTCCACCTCCTGCCGATCGATCCTCGGTCGCCCCACCAAATCGGTTTCCGGCGCCTTCGCCCCGTCCGCAGCATCGATACAGGGCGACTCCGGCAGCAGATTGAAGCTGGCCGACGCCGGGTCGTCGAACCTCGGGTCCTCGCTGATGTTGTTCGTATCGGGATCTCCGCCTTCCATGTCACTGTATTCGACCACCAGCGCGGTGGTGGTGTTGTGCAACTCCTCGGGCGCGTCGTTCCAGAGAATGCTGTTGTAGATCTCCACGTTGCTGCTGTAGTTCCTGAGCGCGCCCCCCTCGCTGGCCGCCTCGTTGCCATAGAAGGTGCAGTTGGAGAATGTCACGGTGCTCTTGTAGTTGTCCACCGCGCCGCCCACCGAGCCTGAGATGTTGCTCGCGAAGATACTGTTGGAAATCGTCGCCTGGCTCTCGACGTTTGCGATGGCCCCGCCCATACGGCGGGCGCGGTTCTCCTCAAAAATGCAATTCGCGACCGTCAGGGGCCCGCTGCCGTTGTACAAGCCGCCGCCCCCGCGGTGCGGGCTGAGGTCGTTCTCGTGATCGGCCCTCCCCCCGGTGATGGTGAAACCGTCGACCAACGTATCGCTCGCGCCGGTGATCACGTGGTAGACGGAGTCCTCCAGCTCCGGACTCTTCCCGTCCAGGATGGATCGGTTCTCGTTCAAATCGCGCTGACCCAGCGCGATCTCGTCGCCAACGAATCCGCCGTACAACCGGACGTGGGGCTGAAGCAAAACGGTATCCTCTCGATTCGTTTCATAAACGTAGTAGGTCCCCGCGGCCACCCAGACATCGCACGTCCCCGGCCTTGGGGGGGG
>JBNLED010000005.1:0-3937 GCA_050304755.1 Polyangia bacterium
CGTGAACGACGACGGGGTGGTGGATGTGTTCGTCACCCAGGACAACGCGTCCCTCAGCTTGTACGAGGGTGATGGTCGCGCATTCGACGCAGCGCCCGTGTTCACCCGCGCCACCAAGTTTTCGGGTATCCGGTTCCTGCACGACTACGATCTGGCGAAACAGGGATACGCCAACGACGAAGACACCGCCAACCAGGCGCACTTCACCAACTCCGCGCCGGCCATCACCGACGTGGACGGGGACGGCGTCAATGATGTGGTGGTGCTGGGATCGGTCCAGAACGCCTCCCAGGACGACCGGTACCGCGGAGTGGCCCTCTGGGCGGTGCGCAACGACGGCACCCGCCTGGACGACTGGACGGAGCCGTTCCACGTGCCCGACTACCTGGCCGGCCTCTGGGACTTCGAGGGGACCAACGTG
Source organism: Polyangia bacterium (assembly GCA_050304755.1). Classification (GTDB taxonomy): domain Bacteria; phylum Myxococcota_A; class Polyangia; order JAAYKL01; family JAAYKL01; genus CAYWLQ01. The sequence continues at coordinate 422 of JBNLED010000005.1, forward strand.
GTGGCCGCCACCAACCAGGTGACCGTGGCGGACATCGATCCCGAAAGCCCGGGACCGGAGTTCGTGTTCGCCGGCTTCGACGGGCAGATCCACGCGGTCCGGGCGGATGCCACGGACCTGTGGAGCTACACCTACACCGACGACGATCAAGTGCTCACCGGCGGCGTCATCGTGGTCGATCTCTCCCGGGACGGCGCGCCGGAGATCGTGTTCAACAGCTACTCCCCGGACGAAGACAAGGGCCACCTCTTCGTCCTCGACGGCGGCGGCAACGAGCGGTTCCGGATCCCGCTGCCCAAGCGGGGGGCCATGCCGGTGCCCACCGCCGCAGACGTGGACGGGGACGGTACCCTCGAGATCGTGGTCAGCCTCAAGGACGGCGGCGACGGCGAGGCCCAGGTGCTGGTCTACACCGTCCCAGACTCCTCGGACAACTGCCTCCTCTGGCCCACCGGACGGGGGAACGACTTGAGAAACGGCTACGTCCCGGCAGAGTGAGGTCGGCCTCTGTTCAGGCGGGTTTCTTTGCCGCATCAGGGCAAACCTGACATACAGGTGTCACTCTCGAAGAGTAGGTTTCTCCGTCGTCAGTCGAAACGCAAACAAGGAGGTCCCATGATTGAAATCCCCGAAGCCGCTGTTCTGTCCCGTCAGATAAACGAGGTCCTTCCCGGCAGGATGATCGCCTCTGTGGTGCCGATGCATAATTTCGCCTGTTTCTATGGGGACACGGACGGGCGCCTTGCTCTGACAAAAACCCCCCGGCCCCCTTTACGAAAGGGGGAGAGGGATACCCGTTCAGTTCTCAATTGACATGGCACTAGTTCCGGCGCCTCCCCCGCCCCGGGGGAGGCTGGGGGGGGTCATCTTAGCTTAGCCTAAGGACCGAGTTTTATGATGAACACATCGCTGCCGCCTTCGGATTTCAGCCGCGGCGTACAGGCGTCGCTTCCGAACTCCGCGTTGATGTAGAAATCTCCGGCGGCGAGGAAGCCGCCGTCGGGAAGGGCGCTGACGCCGGCGCCGATGACCTTGTCGTCGCCCCTCGCCGGCTCGACCCAAGCCAAGGTTCCGTCGGGGTGATACTTCGCGAAGAACGCCGTGTCGGCGGCGCCCAGGCCCGCGAGCGTTGTCTCCGCCGCCTCGCCGAAGCCGAAGGTCGCCTCCTCGGAGAAACCGCCGGTGACGGCGAACGCCCCATCCGACAGCGCCGAAATTCCAGTCAAGGTGTCGTACCCGAAACCGCCCGCGCTGGTGGTCCAGGCCAGGACGCCGTCCGCGCTGTACTTGGCGATGAAGAGATCTTTTTCATACTGACCGGTGAGCGTCGTCTCGGTGGCCTCTCCCGGGCTGAAGGTTATCGTGCTCTCGAACTCACCCGCGAGCAGGACGGCGCCGTCCGACAGCTCCGCGACCCCCGACACCAGAACCCTTCGGGACGCGTCCACCGCCGCCTGCCGAACCCACAGCGGCGCCCCCGCCGCGCTGTGCCGCGCGATGAAGACGCTCCGCCGCCCCTCGCCGGAGGTCAGGGCGATCTCGTTCGCCCCGCCGCGGCCGAAGGTGGCCGCGCCTTCGAACCCCCCGGCGACAATCAGCGAGCCGTCGGACAGACCGGTGACGGACCGCCCCTCGTCCTCGGCGGCGCCGCCGGATTGGTCGACCCAGACGAGTTGCCCCGCTGCGTCGTACTTGGCCAGAAAGACATCCCCCGCGCCGACGGAGGTGAGGCTCCCCGTTGGTCCGAAGGCGGTCGAGCCCTCGAACTTCCCGGTCACGAAGAAGGACCCCTCGGCGCCCGTCGCCAGGTCCGTCGCCAGGCTGTTCCCCCCGGTTCCCACCGCACGGGCGAAGAGCAGATCCCCGCTCATGCTGCTAAACCCGGCGACGAAGCTGTTTTGAGTTTCGGCCGTCACCGTGGTCTCGTTCGGTTCCCCCGGACCGAAGACCGCCTCTCCCATGAAAACGCCGGACGCGAGCACGGTGCCGTCCGGCTGTAACGCGACGTCCCATGCGCTGTCGTTGTTGCCGCCGCCGGCTCGCCTGGCCCACACCAGGCCCCCCTCCGGGTTGTATCGCGCGATGAAGATATCCTGGCCGCCCCCCGAGCCGAGAGTAATCCTGTTCCCGTCCGCGGTCCCGAACACCGCCCTATCGTAGAACCCCCCTGCAACCACGAACGATCCATCCGGCGCCGCCGCGATGCCGCCGGATGAGTCGCTGTCGCTCCCGCCGGCCTGCTGCACCCAACGGAGCTTCTGATCGACGTCGGTGCTGGTCTCGCAGTTCGTCACCGGCTCGGATTCGGATTCGGTGCATCCCGCGATCAGTAAATTCAAAACAAAATACCGTTTCAGATAGGCAACACTCCGCATCATGGTCTCCTCGACAATCTCTGCCACCCGCCCTTGTCCCGCCTCTTGGACGGTTATCGATCGTAGAATACAATAAAGAGACCCGCAAGTCACCGCGTCTTCGCGTCGCGTCGTCGCCCGTATCTTCGTATCCCTGTCATTCCGGCTCACTTTGCAGTAAGCTGACGAACGAGCCGGCAGACGAGGTTCGAAGAGAGGTCAACGGTCGGGCGCTCTGACCCGCGGCGGCTCAATACGAGTGGGTGCCGAGCACCACCTCGACGCCGAACTTTTTCTCGAGGGTCACCTTCAAATCGTCGAAGTCAATCGGGCACGCTGCGGTCTCCATGGCCAGCTTGACACAGGTGCCGAGGTGAAGGGTGTCGATGGAGCGCCCGAGAGTCTTCAGCGTCTCGGTGATCAGCTTGACCCGCGGCACCGTGAGGCCGGGGCAATCGCCGCAGTCGGTCATGGCCACGAGCTCGATGTCGTCGTGGCGGGCGAATTCTCCGTTCTTCTCGGCCATCCCCTTGTAGCACTTCGAGCACGCGATGCACGAATAGTCCTTGATCCGCTTACAGTAGATGACGGCGATCTTTGACATCTCTTCCTCCTCTCCCCAAGAAAATTGTTTTCGGTTTCCCGCATTCTATCGGCGACCGGCGGTGGGAAGTAAAGCGGTATCGACGGTCGAAGGCGAAATCGACGCCTCTTGAAACAAACGGTTTCCGCTGTGCTCAGGAGACGATGCGATAGACCGGCGTGTAGTCGCGGGCGAGGCGCATCCGGCCCTGCTCGGCGAAGGCCCGGACGAGGTCGTCCACCTGTCCGAGCACCGCCGGGTCCCCGGAGACGCTGAACGGCCCGCGGGCCTCGATGGCCCGGAGGCCGGCGGGCTTGACATTGCCCCACACCACCGCGGAGAAGAAGCGCCTGAGGGCGGCGGAGAACGCGTGGGGGCTGTCCGACGGCACCACCCGGAAGGCGGCGTCGTGGGAGGGGGTGAAGGGCTGCTGGAACACCGGCGGAATGAACAGGCTGCGGTTGAAGTAGTACGAGTTGGAGAGGGCCTCCCGGGAGGCCTTGACCTGCAGGAGCCCCTGGTTCATCGCCTTGGCCACGGCCGCGGGATCGTCGATGATGATGCGGTATCGGGCGGCCG
>JBNLED010000006.1:0-18926 GCA_050304755.1 Polyangia bacterium
TCTCACCGCCTCCGGTTCGTGCGGCTGCTCTACGGTCGGCCTTGTCCCAAGCGGGCGGTAGCTCGTCGAGGGACATCATCCAAGGCGTTTGGAAGAGGTTATTAGGTAAACAATGCAACCAAGATGGCACCACAAAAATGACGTTAAGAAGAATTTTTCCCTTGACCGAGGGGCCGCTTTATCGATGCATTCCTTTCCTGCCTTTTTTACAGAATGGACCAATACAGTCTCGATTGTTCGCATACGCTATGTGGATCACTATTCTTTTCGTCTTCGCTAACTGTGCGTCAGGTAAAACCCATCTTGTCCGGTCGACAACCCGACAACCTGGAGTTGATGGCGAGAAGACTACGTCACTTCCCCGATTCGAAGATCTTTCGTCGCTGACTGACGCTGAACGCCTGGTAACACGGGAGACACTTCATGCGTTAGCGTATACTGTAAAAAGAAAGGACCGAATTACTGTGGAAGTATCGCCATCCAGAATCATAATTCGTACCGCAAATGAAGACATGGAGATTGTGCAACGGATGGTTAGCCCATATTCATTCCGTCACGGTGTAAATCTTGCCCGTTTCTTTTACCGGATTGTCGACCCGTAGCTGATATCCGGATATTTTTGGTCCCTGTTTGACGATAACGTCTTCGCTCTCTACGTTGCCACCATACCACTGAACGAAAACTCCAATTTCTTTCATGTCATTTAGGAGCCCCGCGAGAAACTCCCGAACATCGAATCGCAACCCCGATTTTTCTTTTCCCGCGGAAGAAGTGGCTCCTTTCATGGCCTGGGCAATAGCTCGCTCTGTTTTCGCCTCAGACCACCCTTTCTTCTGATACTTCCGCCGAAGTTTGGCGACATGCTCCTCAAGGTCATCGTTCCTTATGCCTTTGGAATTCTCGGAAAAAAGATCACAAGAACATCCCCCGCTCATCACGAGATAGAGACTCACGTCATCAGGCAGATGATTTTTTAACGTTCGATTCGACGTAGCACCGATATGCAATCCACGCGGGACTGTCTTCTCAAAGTTCTCAGCTTTGTTCTTCGGGACTGCTATAGTAATAAAGTAGCACATTACTTTTTTTCGCTAACGCCGACATCAACGGTGCCGCGCAGCGGTTTCCGTTGCATGTTCTTGTTGGCTGTTACCGAACCTGTTCGGGTTTTCCTCGTCTTCTTCCCATTTGTAGGGATTGTTTCTGATGTACTCTCTGAAGTCCTCTAAATCTCGCTCTTTTCTTATGATCTTCTCGAAGTAGTTCCGTTGCCAGATCTTCCCGATCATATCCAAACGGTTCTCCTTGATGTGAGCAATTGTATCGTTGATCGATTTCGATTTGAACAAACCGACGATCCTACCAAGTGTAGGGGTAGCCCTCGCGGCTACCCTTTGTCCAGCGTCATTCGTCGTCGATTCGGCGAGTGCGTTTATGATCACGATGCCATGAAAATGATTCGGCATGATCACGTATTCGTCTAACGACACCACCGGAAACCTTTCGGGCAATTCTCTCCAATTTCGATCTACGATTTCGCCAATCGAGGTCAGATCATATCTTGGTGACGGTTCGAATTCGAGTTCGTTTCGACTTTCGATTTCACTTTCGAAATCAGGGGTAGCCGCGAGGGCTACCCCTACACTTTTTACGTCTTTCGCTAAGATCAACTCGCCGTTTCGAGTGCATATCGTTATGAAATATGCACCACACTTTGAATAGTCATATCCGGGCAATCGTATCGAGCGCCGACGGTGTTTTTCCGGATCAAATTTCATCGCGTTTTACAGCCAACAACATTATTATACGGACGGTTTATCAATTTCAAAAACTGCCATTATTGACCATGTCCTCCAGTAACTCTAGAAAATTCTATATCTAGCAACATTAGCCGCACACAGTCGTAATTTCAACCGAAAAATCGTGAAGACGGACTTCCGTGTATGGTTTAGCGATGCCACTTTGCCCGGAGATATCCTGGATATCCGACCGGTCTGATATCCAGGTGAATCTGGATCGCTCCTGTTCAGATTTGCAAAATATGTGGAAAACGACGTTATGGCACCCTGTAAACAGAAAAGTTGGAAACATTTTTGAGAATTGTCCGAGGAGGTTTTGTACGCATGAGAAAGGAGTGGTATCGTGAGCAAAATTGACACTGTGATGGCAAAGTACAGAACGTATTTGGAGCGCCTCTAAGGGTACGTATCTCAAACGTCCTGTAAATCTCGGAAAAGACTTTTTTCGAAAAACGAAGCCTTTTTTCTCTTGGAAATGGATAGAAGGAAAGGATGTGCTCAGGCCGAAGCGCCGGCCCAGGCCTGAATTGCGTCGAACCCGGACCGGGCGATTTGAATTTGGACGGACTGCCCTCCCCCGGCGGGTTCGAGCTGCATCACCACCGCCGGCTCCATCCCGCTCGCACCGGTCAGCTTCTTGTACTCCGGCTTGGAGGGGTCCAGACTGACCGCCACCTGCCCCTGATTGAACCCCATGGGGGGGTTGTTCCCTTCGTTGTGCCCAATCGCCAGACGACCGGTATTAGTGAGCGCGATCATGAGGTTGACGCCACGCGTGTGCACGCCGAATACCTCCCCCACCTTGTCCCCTGTATCCTTTTCGATGTGGTAGTAGCCCATCCACATGGAGGCGATTTCCTCGCCCTCTGCGAGCCCGAGCTGCTTGCGCATCCATCCTGTCCCGCCGCCGCCGTGACGACCGTATTTCATCCACCAGAAAACACCGATGCCAACCAGCACCACTACGAAGATGATAATTTGACTCATTCCCATAACGTTGCCTCCTTTTACACCGTTCTCCCTGTATGCGGTGCGCATAACCGACCCGTCTCTTTTCGATTGCGAAAGTATATTTCATTTGGTGACATGGCGACACTAAATTCGACAAAACGTGCGAACAGCACGCGCCACTGTCAAGAGTGGTGTGACGTGTGCACCTGGGCTCAGGTCCGACAGCGGCGATGGTGAGGTCAGTACCCCATGGCCCGCTCGTGCATGTCATCGTAGGTCTTCACGTCGAACCCCGCCGGCTTGAACGCGGCGTCAAAGGCCACGCTGTCGGCCGCGAACTGACGCGCGTAAATGAGTCCGATGCGGAGGTATCGAACGCCTCCGAGGTTTCGGGCAGACCTCCCGGGGAGGGCACTTTCAAGGCGGTTCGCCCAGCCGACGAAGCGGCTCTCAGACGGCCGCCGAGCTGGCCATGATACAGCAGAAAAAAAAGCCAAACACGCTCACTGAAGTGATACCCTTGATCCAAGGGTGAATAGAATGAAACGCCTCCTGCCTATCTTAATAGTCTTGGCGGCCGGCCCCGGATGCCGGCGGGCCGCGGCCGATATCGAGACATCCACGGACGTCGAGGCCGACGAGGTGGAGGATACGACGCCCGGGACAGACGCAACCCCAGGGACCGATTCGGAGGTTATCGGCGATACCGGTTCCCGTTCAGTGGAGGAGGACACGGGGTCGGAGCGAGGCACCGCCGTGTCGAATGATACGAACCAGGAGGAGGCGGACTGCTGCCTGCACGCCAGTATCCGTTGGGGCTCCGACTGCATGATGGATCACGTGGATCCGTACTTCGATCTTCCGCGCTGCGGCGAGACATTCGAAAGTCCAAGCGATTATGCCTGCGTGCCCATCCTGCCGACATGCGAAAACGACGACCAGGTCAACTCGCGAGTCATCAACAAGATGCTGGATTCAGAGGCCCTATGGGCCGTGCTACAAGGGGAAAACACCAACTTTGGGGAGATAACGATTCCCAGCTTAAGCATCCGGTTATCCTTCGGGGACGACGACGCCTACATCATTTGGGTCGGAACCCCCTGCACCGGAGACTCCCCGTCGTGCGTGCCCATTCCGGATGTGTTGACAGAGCTCCGGCAGCTCCTGGATATCGTGGCCCAGGACCGTGAGAGCTATCCTCTACTCGAGACCCCGTCCGGTCAGGAGGATGGGTTCTGTACTTATCATTATTGGGTATGAGGGGGGGTCAGACGAGAGGGTCAGGATCATCTGGTGCAAGGTGCGGATCACCGGAGACGCGGCGTTCGACGCATCGGTCTATTACAGCGCGAGTCGGGATTCCGGCGCCACCTTCGGCGAGCCCTACGAGCTCAAGGTGGAAGGTGTTCGTCTCATCGATCTCCGCGCATCGGACGTCGCATCGTTCGGACAGGTCGTTCACGTCGTCACGGACGTCGGAACCTTCCAGAGTCTCGACGGGGGAGAGACCCCGATCAGAAACGGCCGATGCGCCAACATCGCCCTGAAGAACCCGTCCAGCACGTCATCGATGAACCCGGCCTTCACCATTTTCGAGGTTTCATGGTCGTGCCACGCCGGGAACAGGAAACTGTTCTTGACCGGCCGGTGAGGACCATCTGAATGTGGGGTCGGGAGCCGGACACGCGGCGCTCAGTCGGCCTGCATGGGATTAGCGAACACCAAATTCTGGTCGTCGAGCCCAGCCCTGCGCCGTGCGGTGCATTCGTCGAATTCAGGAGGCCGGACGCGGGAGGGAGCGCAGGAAATCGATCATCGCCCGATGAAATCCCTCCGGATCGGCCTGGTAGCACTCGTGCCCCGCGCCCTTCAGGATCACTCGCCGACTATTCGGGAAAAGGGAGAGGAGGGTGTTCGAGTGGGCGAGGGGGACCAGCCGATCCCGACCGCCCCAGAGGACGAGGACCCTGAGCGGGTTGTTCCTCAAGACCTTCTTGTAGTCGCCGACCTTCGCGGGGGAGACGAGGATCGCTCCGGCGAGGTCGGGGCCGTGTCGGGCGATCAGGCGGAGGGCGTAGGTGCCCCCCAGAGAGTGCCCCGCCACGACCGGTCTTTCGAGCCCCATCGCCTGAATCAGCCGCCACATCACCTCGTCCCGCGAGACGCCGGTGCGCCGCCCCTTGCCATGTCCGGGGAGGTCCGCCGCGACCGCCAGAAAGCCGGCCCCCGCGAGCCGATCCAGAGTGCCGGTCTCCCGCCACAGCTCAGCGCGAAACGTGGCGCCGTGAAGGAGCAACACCGGCGGCGCCTCCGCGTCTCCCTTGACGAGCACCCGGATCCGCCCCTCGCCGAGGGGGACAAACCGCTCGGCGGTGTCGGCGTCCTGCCCGTCCGCCGCGCCGGGAGCGAATGGCGCGATGGCGAGGACGACTATCGCAATGGAGGCTCGCCGCGACATGATTGAGGGAGTGTAACACCTGGTGTGGTGAACTCAATGTCCGACGATGATCTGCTCCGGCGAGTCCTCGAAACGCTACGGGTCCTGGAGCAGCTCTGCGAACTTCTTGAGAAACTGTTCGTCGGAGAGGGCCTTGTGAATCGCCCCCCGCGCACCGGTCTTCTTCACCAGCGGCCGCATGTATTCGACACTCTTGACGGAGAAGAAAACATAAACGATATTCATATCTTCGAATAGGTTATTCTCTCTAATCAAGGTCACCACCTGATCCCCGGAGAGGTGCGGCATCATCACGTCGACGAGGACCACGTTCGGGCGTTCCTTGAAGATCACGGTCGATAGTCCGCGTCCCCCATCATGGGTCACCACCCGATATCCAGCGGATTTCAACAGCGCTCCGGTTCTCTCGAGCACAATGGGATCATCATCAGCTATGAGAACTTTTTTCAACTGAAATTCCTCCCGGTTCGAGGGTCAGCGTACATGAGTTTATAGGGGTGAATCGATGACCGGGCAAACGCCCCACTTCACAAAATACGGCTCTTTTTCGAGGCCGGTCTACTGGGAGACCCGCTCCCGTTGAACCACGATGGTGAAAGTCTCATCGTTTTCCATGACTTCGAGCATCACCACCGATCCGATGGCCCCCTCGAGGGCGCGCCTGGCATCCGCGGGACCGTTCACCGGGTTCCCGTCAACCGAGATAATCCGGCACCCCTTGGTGAGCCCCGCGGCTTCGATTCTCGAGCCCGGCGCCACTCGCGTCACGGTCACTTTTCCGGCGCCGCCGCTGAGGGTGATGGGGAGGCCGCCTTTCCCGGACGGGGGACCGGTCACCGGCAAATCGTCCGCCATGCCGAACTGGGTGTGGATGGAAGGTTCGGCCTCGTCGGTCCCAGCGCCGAGATCGCCGGGAGACGGATTCCCGAAGGCCTCCCCTACGACCCCGAGGTTGTCGGGGGATGAGGCCATGCCACCGGAAACAGCGGGTGAAAATGCAGAAGGGGATGCCGGGAGAATCGGCCCCGATGACCGCTTCGAGAGGTCCAGGCTCATTTTGATCTCGCTCCTGTGGTCGGCGTCCAGGACCTGGGCGCCTCCCTTGTCCGCACCATCCGCCGTGACGTGATAGATCCCGTCACCGGCGCCGGCGATATCAAAGATGCCGTCCCCTTCGGTCACTCCGGTGAGAACCTGGAGCAGCCCCTTCCCCTTGGCCCGAGCGACGATGGCCACCCCCCCGACCCCGAACCCTCTCGAATCCTTGACCCGCCCCCTCAGATGTCGGTCCGCCGGGGGGAGCTTCACCACCAGATCGACGGCCTCGCCGGTCTTTCCGTGGTGCTGGGTGAAGCGCGAGACATACCCCTCCCGACTCACCTCGATGCGAACGGAACGCGGGAGCCCCTTGAGCTCGGCATACCCGTCCGGGGCGGTCGTCCCGGACTGGATGAGCTGGCTGTCGAAGTCGAATACGGCGACCTCCGCCTCGGGGATCGGAAACCCGTCTTTGTCCACCACCCGCAACAGGATCTCTTGGCCTTTTTTCATATAGACCAGCGCGTCTACTATGGTTTTTCCGGATTCCAGGGTCAATACGGCGGGTCTGGCCATGACGTATTCAGTGTGACTCGCGGTGAGGGTCACCCGCCCCGTCGAGAGGCCGTCCAGAGCGAACCGACCGTATTCATCCGTGGGATGCCACGGCAGCGGACCTCCGGCCTGGCGATCGGTGCCGGGCATCGGGAGGGGGAGCTTCATGGGACCGGGGATGAGCCTTCCCTCCGCCAGGGGAGCCAACCGGGGCCAACCGTCCGCGGCGGCGGTGATGAGCCCGCGGTGGAAGTCCTGGCCCATGGAGGCCCTGAACGGGATGAGCCCGCCCCCGACCTCCTGGACCACCTCCAGAGTGGCATCGGGGATCGCCCTCCCCTCCTTGGTCCTCACGAATCCGGATACGGAGATGCCGGCCTCGAGATCGACGCTCACCGGAGCGCCCGACGAGAAGGTGATCTTGCCGTCCACCATCCCCGGGTGGGAGATCACCGCGGCGAACCGGGCGCCGGACTGGCCCCGGTAGGAGACCGCGCCGCGCTCGTCCGCGGTGAGGACCTGCTTCAGGAGCGGCTGCTCCAGGGGGTGGATGATCATCCGGGCCCCCGGAACAGGGGCGCCGTCCGCGGTCCGGACATGTATCTCGGAGGCCTTGGACGGCGACAGGGCCACCTCGACCTTCCGGATCTCGTCAGCCGCCACGGAAACGAGCTCCGCCGAGAAGTAGCTCTGCTTCGCGGTCCATAGCGAGAGCGCGTACTCTCCGGGCTCGAGGCCGTCTATGGTGACCGGCTCGTCCGCGGAGATTCGCGCGACCCGGGGCGGCCAGAGGGCGCCGCCGGCGATCTGGAGGTGGAGCATCCCCCGCGCCTCTCCCGCGATCGCCACGGTGAGCGCCCCTCCCGGCTCGAGCACGAGGGCGATCTCCTCGTCGCACCCCGTCACCTGGACGCCCGCCACGGCGTGGCCGGGCTTGTACGCCCAGAACACGAACGGGAGGGAGCCGTTCAGATCCGACATCCGGAACCGTCCCTGGTCATCGGTCTCCTCCTGGTGGGGAGGGAGCGGGGCGGCCCACGGCTCGTCCCCGAGGCGGAGCCTCACCATCGCGTCGGCGATGGGGGTACCGTCCGGAGCTGTCACGACGCCGCGGAAATCGCACGCCCCCGAGATATCCCTCCCGAAGACCTCGGGAGGGATCGCCTCGCCGGTCTCCTGTTCCTCCGTCGTTTCCTCTTCCCCGGCCCCGTCGTCCGTTTGCGGTTCATCATGCGCATCCGGTTTTTGTCCAAGAAAGATCAACGCCGTGACCAGCGCACCGAAGACGGCGCCGAAGGCGATGTGAGCGATAGGATGGCGGAGCACTCAGCGCCTACTTGTCCGGATTGGGGGGGAGGATGATATCGGCCCGGGATTTGTGGGACGAGATGATTCGATGCTCGATTTCGAGGACCTGTTCGATGTGGGCCCCCTCCAGCTCGTCCCGGGCGCGCTTCTTCCGGTGCTCGAGGGTGTCGTGATAGGTCGCATCGATGAATGCTCGGAAATCCGCCTCCTCGAGGGCAGTGGTGTAGGTCCCCTCGGCGATGACGACATCGATCCCCTCCAGCGACAGGGTCTGTTCGTCGATGCGATCCTCCTCGAAGTACACGAGGGGTTTGACGAGGGACGCCGCGCCCTCCTTGGCCGCCTTGAGGTGCTCATCCATGAGGTCGAGCCGGACCTCCCCGAGCCCGACCCAGGAGATGTCCTCCTTGCGTTTGGCCGCGTTGGACTTGGGGGGCAGCCGGAAATAGTCGTCCTGCCCCAGGATAGCGGTCTTCAGCCCGGCCGCCTCGAGCGCCTCCGCCGTGGTGGCGGCGGTCTCGGATTTTCCGGATCCCGACTCCCCCGCGACGGTGACCGTGAACCGGCGGTCGACCCCTTCGATCTTATGGAGGACCGCGTCGGCCACCTTTCGTCCGTTCGCCCGATGGTAATCGGTAATTACTAGCTTGTCTCCAATCATTCCGTGTCGCTCCTTTTATCGTTCTTTCAACGCCCCACAGAGTATATTTACTCCCCCGGCTGTGCAACAGCGGAATGGCGAATGCGCCCCTCGAAGCCCTCCGGACCGTTGTTGGGCCAGTCAAACCGTGCTATTCAGCAAAACGAGGGTGACGATGTGAGCATGGGTAGGCGTATCCTCGAGACGCCGAAGACTGACCACACGAATAAAGAGCGCCCCCACCGGCGAGCACGGCAATGGTGTCGTTTCCGCTCCCGGAGATATCGAGGAAGCGGGACGGCGGGAATGGCCGTAGTTGAAAATAGTACAGGGTTGTAGAATGATGAAGAAGATAGTGTATTTGATGCTTGTCGGAGCCGGGGCGCTGCTCCTCGGATGTGAATCCGACGGGACCTTTGATGACGCCTCGGGAGCAGACGCCGATACCGACACGGACACTGATACCGATTCGGACACCGATGCTGATACTGACACCGATACCGATACCGATACCGATACCGATTCGGATACCGACACGGATACGGACACGGACACGGACGGAGATACGGATACCGATTCGGATACCGACACGGATGCGGATTCAGATACGGACTCGGACGCGGATGCGGACGCGGACGCGGATGCGGACGGAGACACCGATACGGATACCGACTCCGATACAGATACGGATGGTGACACGGACACCGACACGGATACAGATACGGATACGGACACGGACGGAGATACGGACGCGGATACGGATACGGACACGGACACCGACACGGATACTGATTCCGACGCTGACGCGGACGCCTCCGGATGGGGCAACGTACGGTTCGACGGGGGCGGCTTCGTCGCCGGGGTGATCGCGTCCACCACTGACGAGGGGCTCTTCTACACCCGCACCGACGTGGGGGGCGTCTACCGCTGGGACAACGGGCGCGGCGTCTGGATTCCCCTAATGGACTGGATCTCCCAGGACGACGTGGGGCTCTACGGCATCGAGAGCATCGCCCTGGATCCGAACAATCCGGGACGGCTCTACATCCTCGCCGGGACGAGCTACTTCAGCGGCGGAAAGACCGCGATCCTTCGTTCGGACGATTACGGCGCAACCTTCACGGTCACCGAGGTCACCGAGCTCTTCGGCGCCCACGGCAACGGTATGGGGCGCCAGACCGGCGAGAAGCTCGCCGTGGATCCGAACACCCCGGACGTCGTGTTCTCGGGGAGCCGGGCCGCCGGCCTGTTCAAGAGCACGGACGCCGGCCTCACCTGGACCAACGTGAGCCCCATCGGAGCCCAGCCCGGCGCCGACCTGGTGAACGTCAATGGCATCGCCTTCGTTCTGTTCGACGCGGACTCGACGCTCACGACCGCGGGGGGGACGAGCACTCTCTATATGGGGGTCTCCGAGGCCGGGGAGAACCTCTATGCGAGCAACGACGGCGGCGGCACGTTCACCCCGATCACCGGCGGTCCCTCCGGCCTGATGCCGAACCGGGCGGTGCTCGCGGACGGGAGCCTCTTCATCACCTACGCCAACGGCCCCGGGCCCCACACGGTCTCCAGCGGCGCCTTCTACAAGTACACCATCGCCTCGGACACCTGGACCAACCTCACCCCCCTGTCGGACGACGGCACCGAGTACATGGGGAGCGGCGGCCAGAGCACGGCCCACGGGTTCGGCGGCGTGAGCGTGGATCCCGCCGATCCGGACCACATCGCCATCACCACCATGTGCTACTACGGCGGCCAGACCCGGTACGGAGACGGCAGCGAGGGGTGGGGGGATCGCATCTACCTCACCACCGACGGCGGCGCCACCTGGACCACCAACTTCTCCTCCATGGATCCCGAGGTGCCTTCGAACGCGAACGCCTCTTTGAACGGCAACGCCTGGATCAGCGGAATGGCGATTCACTGGGCCGGGGATATCACCTTTAACCCGTTCAACACGAAGGAGGCGTGGGTGGTCTCCGGCAACGGCGTCTTTCACACCGAGAACTTCGGTGAGGCGCAGCCGATCTGGAAGTTCGAGTCCCGGGGCATCGAGGAGACCGTGCCCCTCGATATCGTGAGCGTCCCCGGCGGCCCGCTGGTGACGGCCATCGGGGACTACGACGGCGCGGCCTATACGGATATCACCCGCTCCACCCCGCGCCACGATCCCGCCATCGGCACTACCCAGTCGCTGGGGTACGCGCCGCTCACGGGCGCCTTCCTCAGAACGGGTCACGTCACCGATTACTCCACGGGGGTCGGCATCGAGAGCGACGTGATGTACTACTCGAGCGACAACGCCGCCACCTGGACCGAGCTGCCGACGCCGTTGGGCCCCCATGGTCTCGTGGTGCTCTCCGCCGACGGCGAGGTGCTGCTGCACCGCCCCGAGAACGCCAACACGGTCTACCGCTCGGACGACCTGGGGACGACCTGGACCGAGGTCACCGGCCTGGACGGTCAGGCCCAGTACGCGCGCATCGTCTGCGATCCGGTGAACCCGGACGTCTTCTATATCCTCGACCAGCAGGGCAAGCTCAAGCGCTCCGAGGACAAGGGGATTTCGTTCGCCGAGGTGGGATCCGTTCAGGACGACGCGGCGAGCCTCTGGCAGTCCAGCAACGGGCTCATCCGCACCGTCCCCGGCCGGGAGGGGCACCTCTGGGCCCCCCTGGACCAGCCCCAGACCTGGGCGACCAACGGCCGGTTCAGCACCAACGGGCTCGCTTTCTCCGATGACGGCGGCGAGACCTGGAGCCGATTTCCGGCGGTCTACTCCGCCCACGCGGTGGGCATCGGCAAGGCCGCGGGGGGCGCCGACTACGAGACGCTCTTTATCTGGGGCGTGGTGGGAGGCGAGACCGATCCCCTGGGCATTTACTACTCCGTTGACAACGGCGAGACCTGGGAGCGGATGAATGACGACGATCATCAGTACGGCGGCCCGGGCAACGGCGCGTTCGTGCAGGGGGACATGAACGTCTTCGGCCGCGTCTACATGAGCACCGTGGGGCGCGGGCTCATCTATGGAAACATCGGCGCGCTGTAACCGCGGTCTTCAACCGAGCCCGCGATGTCACGTTAGAAATTACAGACGCTGTAGTCCCACCAGTCCTCCTCTGCGGTAGTCTGCGTCGAGAGCACCAGATTGATTCGTAGAGGTGAGACGGCCCCGGATGTCCCGTCCGACGAAGGCGACTCCCGGTCTTCCGCTGGCTCTTCACCAACACCCTCTGATCGCCGCGCCGTCCCGATCGAGGTGGGCCGTTTTGGCTCCTGTTGGGGGTCCGTGTTCTCATCTGTCGAAGTTATGGTTCGGATATTCTTCTTCATTTGAGCCTCCTCACTCATCCCGGTTTTCGACGGGACGCTTCTCCTAAGAAGCAAAGAGGATGCCAACCATCTGAATCCCGGCGGATACCCGTTGTATTACTGGAAACAGAACGACATCAGCCAGTGTCCTCCGCGATGGATCAGGAAGGTGTCGGATGGACCGTTATGGGCCCATCAGCAATGTAACACATCATAACCATATAACTTTTTCTACACCATACCGGAATGATGCAGTCCAATCCGAGATTCTCGATCTATGTCTTCTATAAAACATTTAAACCGATGATGTAGCCCCCCGTCAGCGCCTCCAGATGCCACCTCTTTCATGCGTAGACTTCTACTCACGCCGGATCTTCCATGCGTAGATTGTTGCTCACTTTTCATAGGTTGCATGAAGGATTCTCTTAATTAAAGAATCCCCTACGGTGTTGTCCGAGTCGTTTACTCGCGTTCATGCGTCTTCGCGTCACATCTCCGGACCGAGATCGTGGAGAATCTCGATGTCGGCGTGGGTGATCGCCCCCCGCCAGATGCGGATATCATTGTAGCGGGCATTGGCGACGGGATCGACATCCGAGTGGGACCGTCCTATCCAGCAGTTGACGTCATTCAGGTCGGCCAAACGATCGGTGGTTGTGAGTGATCCCTTGGCCTGGCCGATATCGGCATTTCCGGAGGGCGCTGTGTACCAGGCTATCCGCATGATGTTACCGGAGGGGCCGGTAAAGGGATCGATCGTCATCACGATGTGGTATTCTGTGCCCAGGATATACGGAGCGTTCGTATCTTGTACGGTTACGTAGCTATTATCCCACCAGCGGACCTGATCCGTGTTGCCGTCCGACTCGCGATTCCAGGTCATATTCAGATATTCCTTGATCCAGCCCCCGAATTCGAAGATACGGCCGAAATAGACTACTTTCAGGGG
This sequence comes from Polyangia bacterium, assembly GCA_050304755.1. Classification (GTDB taxonomy): domain Bacteria; phylum Myxococcota_A; class Polyangia; order JAAYKL01; family JAAYKL01; genus CAYWLQ01. Next base: position 13,014 of record JBNLED010000006.1, read on the forward strand.
AGTCGCGTAGAGCTCGATAGAGACCGGACCGTTGACCTCGGTGAAGAGATGGGAGCCCAATGACACGTATGACATCACCTCGTTGTCCCCTCCATCCAGTGTGATTTCGGAACCGGAAAGGGAGACCCCCCATCCCGGAGCACCATCTGGCGGAACAATCCTCGCGTCGCTGGAACCGATCTCGTCGATCAAATCGCCATTGAACCGCCATCTGTGAACGAGGCTGCCGCTGGAAATGATATCCGCGTCCGTGTCCGTGTCCGAGTCCGTGTCCGCGTCTGTATCGGCATCTGTATCGGCATCCGTATCCGCGTCTGTATCGGCATCCGTATCCGCGTCCGTATCAGCGTCCGTATCGGCATCCGTATCCGCGTCCGTATCGGCATCCGTGTCCGCGCCCGTGTCCTCGTCCGTATCGGCATCCGTATCCGTATCCGCGTCCGTATCCGTGTCCGTGTCCCCGTCCTTTTCCGCGTCCGTATCGGCATCCGTATCCGCGTCCGTGTCTGCATCCGTGTCCCCGTCCGTATCGGCATCCGTATCCGCGTCCGTATCCGCGTCCGTGTCCCCGTCCGTATCCCCGTCCGTGTCTGTATCTGCATCTGTGTCCGCGTCCGTGTCCGTATCTCCGTCTGTGTCCGAGTCCACATCCGTATCGGCGTCCGTATCCCCGTCCGCGTCCGTGTCCATATCGGTATCAGCATCCGAGTCACCGATTGTATCAACGAAGGAGTCGGTAGAGTGGGAATCTCTAGGCAGCGAGTCTTCAACCTCGGCGCAGGCATAACTCGTCAATACTATACAACTCAGTAGAATTTTCCGCATCGTCTAAAGCTCCCTTCCTATGAAGCCTAAATCCCAAAGGGAAGTTGCTATTAAATTACACTCGCCCCCATCTCCCCATCCGGCGTAGTCTCCCCTCTGGCACAACTCGTGAAGGGTAGAAAGCTGAAGAAGCCCCCTGATATTCTGTCCCTGAATGACCGCAACCTTGTGATTCCATTGACCCGCTGATTTGATAGAAAAGAGTCCCTTCTCTTTTCTATCCTTAGGCCTCACGGAAAAATAACTCCCGGTTTTGAGGCGGATCCATCAATTCTAACGGCATCGCTCGGCGCCCCCATACCACCAGTATGAAGACTTCTCGCTTTTTGTTAGAATTGCGCCTCCATCCCTGAAAGCTCGGAACTTATTGTTCCGCGAGCCCTTAATATCAATGTGGAAGCCGATAAACAAAAAAGGGTGGATGCTCCAAAGAAATATCAGCAGAAAGCACCCATTTTTCTGTTTTATATACACCGCATATTAGCCTTTTTTTAACCCGAACGCGTCAACCGGCGAATTGCACCCCCCTGGGCCACGCTCGTCCGTGTCCGTATCCGTATCGGAATCCCCATCCGCATCGGTATCAGAATCCCCATCTGCGTCGACGTCCGTATCCGTGCCGGTTGTTGTCACTTCCAGCGTGACATCAACACGGCATCACTCAAAAGGGGGAAATATGAGAATCGATAAAAACATCAAATAAAAGACTCATGATGCATATCTGAACAGTCCAGTTCTCTCGGTCTACCATCACCGAAAAGATATCTGAATATGCTTCGTCGACTCCGAAATTTTGAATACCGACCAGATCATGTGTAACAAGATGAGAGAACTCATGGGCCCACAATGTCCAATACGTATTGCCCGCTGCGGATGAAAATCGACGCGACATCAGGGTCTGCGTAGGAATATCCGCCATTTCTCGCATAGGCGTTTATGAATTCGTCGTCCTCGAGATAGGTATATGAGAAGCGTTCCTTGGCCCAATTGTATGATTGCCTTTATAATTATGTACGATGCGCCCACGGCGGGCGCGGTTGTGGTTTGAGCCGCCGTGCGCGCTCGAAGCGTTGGTTTCAATATCGGAATGTGCAGGATGTCCTCATCGGGGAAGCGCCGACCGCCCAGTCATAACTCTTGTAGACAGAACCGCCGCGCCCTCCGGTGATCGGCCCGCGCGGCCCTCCAGAGACACGGATGATACCGCCAATCCACAGATATGTGGCTTCACTTGCTGTCTCCTTCGATGAAAGAAATCGGTTCGAAATTTGCGCTTTCCTAGCGGCGAGCCGCCTCCTTGTACGATAATGGGTCGAGTTGTTTGCGAGTACGGACGAAAAACCGGGGACAGGGTAAACCAGATAGAAGGAAAAACGACCAGCGCATGAATCCCATCTTTGACACGCCCGCCCTTCGAAACCGTCGGGGCGGTCCCCAGCGGTCCGGCAAACCTGAACCCCACCCGGCGATTCGGCGCGGCTGGATTCGGGTGCTGCTCTTTCTTCCCGCCTGGGCCGTGGCCGAGCTGAGCGTGGCCTTGACCGCAGTGGTGATCGTTGCGGCCTGCGGCGCGGTGGCGGGAGTCTCCGAAGGACAACTGGCCGCGCTGGGCCAATCTCTACTGTACTTCGACGCGTCCGTGCCGACGACATTCTTCGCCGTGGAGCTCGTCGGCTTTTCGGGCACCCTGCTCGCGGTGGTGCTCTTCCGCCGGCTCGTGGACGGAAAGACGGTGTTCTCCCTCGGGTTCCGTTTGCGCGGATACGGTCTGCACTTCGGGGCCGGTTGTTTCGTCGGCGCCGTGGCCATCACTCTCGGGTACGCGGTGCTTCTCGGAGCCGGACTGCTCTCCTTCGATGGATGGAACCCGTTCAGCGGGTCCGAGCTGGTCCTCATGCTGGCGGTGTTCGCCGTAGTGGCCGTGAACGAGGAGATCGTGCTCCGCGGGTATGTGCTCTCCAACCTCCGCGCGTCCATGAACGGCTACCTCGCCGTTTTCGTCTCCGCCGCGGTGTTCGCCTCGCTGCATATGTGGAACGCCCATCTATCGTTCCTCGGTATGCTGAACCTCGCCCTGGCGGGTGTCATCCTCGGACTCTACTACCACCACTTTCAGAACCTCTGGTTCCCCGTCGGATTGCATCTCACCTGGAACTTCACGCAGGGGCCGGTGTTCGGCTTCAACGTGAGCGGCACAGATACGGGGGGACTGCTGCGGCACTCATTGGACGGCCCCGCTTGGCTCACCGGTGGCGGATTCGGCCTGGAAGGCTCGGTGTTCGTCACCGCGCTGGAGGTCGTGATGGTCATCGGGATCCAGATCTGGGCAATGACCCGCCTCAGAGCAGGGGCTTCAGCGCCTCGGCGAGGATCTGGGTGAACAGACTCCGCCCCTTGTCCCGGCTGAGGTGATCGCCCCGAGCGTAGTGTTCGAGGGTGATGCGCTCGTCGTAGGTGAAGTCGAGGAGGGGGACCTGCGCCCTGTTCAGGTAGGCCTTCAGGCTCGCGATATATTTCTTCAGGAGCTTGGATTCCCGGCCATGCACCGCGGCTTTACGGGTCTTCACCCGCACAAAGACCAGCCCTATCCCCGCCCCCTTCAGCGCCTCGATGATCGCCGGGAGAAAGGATCGGTCGATGTTGGCGTCGAAGTCGAACAGGTCCGACTGATCCACCTTCTCGGCCTTGTCCTGGGCGGCGCTCAGCTGCGCCTTGTCCATCTTCCGGTCGGCGAAGGAGCGTCGGATGGCGCGCTGGACCTCCCCCCGTTTCACCCTCGCGATCCGCCCGACGGCGGCGTCCTTGATGGCCCGGTCGATCCCCTCGGTGATATCGTGTCGGTACCTGAAGGCCGGCAGCAGGCGGGAGACGAGGGTCTCCGCCCACCCCTTCTCGAGGGCGAGCCGCTCCAGGAGGGGCTCGCTTGTGTGTGACAGGCTGCGGATGTGCTCGAAGTAGTCGCCCCCCACCCGCTGGCGGGGGTGGGTCAGGTAGATGTCCCGAAAGAAGATGACAACCGTCTTGGGCCCGGGCTTAGCCGGCGCGATGACGTTCTTGACGATGAGATACCACACGGCGCTGGCGCTGCCGCCCCGGTCGAACTTTACGACGGATCTGCCGAGGAGCTTCGCCAGCCATCTCGCGTGCACCCCCTGGCCCAGCATGGAGTTGCCGATGAGGACCACCTCGGGCCGCTCCCGCGCGAGGGTCTGTGCGTAACGGTCGAGGGTCCCGTGACCCGCGCGGTCCAGGCGGCGGCCGTTCAGGGAGACGGCGACGTTGACCGCCGCGACGACGAGGACGAAACCGAGGAGACTGTAGATCGATCGTCGCATTCCGCTCCTTAGAATTGGAAGTAGATGAAGTCCTGCTGGGAGTCGCGGATGAAGACGAAGATCAGCACGCACAGGATCCCGAGCACCGCCCCCCGAACCGGGGGCTTCCACGCCGCCTCGATCCCCTCGACGAACCGCAGGAGCAACAGCGGGACGGCGTAGAGCGCGGTCCAGAGGACGATGACCGAGGAGACCAGGAGGACGTCCGGAAGCGGCGTCTTCGACAGGGGGTTCCCGAACGCGCGGAGGAGCCACCCCAGATCCGGCGCGCGGAACACGGCCCAGCCGATCACCGTGAAGGCGAACATGACGACACAGGCGACGACCCGCGTCCCGAGGGACCGGGGCCGCCACCGCCCGCCGAGCCCCAGCATGCGATAACCGAACAGGAGGATCGCGTGGTACGCCCCCCACGCCACGAAGTGCCAGGCCGCGCCGTGCCACAGCCCGCTGAGCCCCAGGGAGACGACGAGGATCACGAAACCTCTCGCCGCCCCCCCCTTCTTCGAGCCACCGAGGGGAATATACAGGTAGTCGCGGATCCAGGTGGAGAACGAGATGTGCCACCGCCGCCAGAAGTCCGACGGGGAGACCGCGAGGTAGGGGGAGTCGAAGTTCTTCATCAGCTCGATGCCGAAGAGCCGGGCGGATCCCCGCGCGATATCGGTGTAGGCGGAGAAGTCGGCGTAGATCTGGAGGGTGAACGCCAGGCTGCCTGCTATCAGCAGCACCGGAGACGGGTGCGCCAGCATGAACACCTTGTCCGCGAATATGGAGACGTTGTCCGCGATGACCAGCTTCTTGAAGAAGCCGCTGACGAGGAGGGGCCAGGCCGACGCGAAGCGATCCGCCCGGAAGGCGCGCTTCTCCTCGATCTGCTTCAGGAGACGCCCGGCCCGCTCGATAGGCCCGGCCACCAGCTGGGGGAAGAACGAGATGAAGAGCGCGACATCGAGGAGGCTGCGGCGGGCGGCCAGCTTCCCCCGGGAGACATCGATCGTGTAGCTGAGGGACTGGAACGAGTAGAACGAGATGCCCACTGGCAGCACCACCCCCAGCTCGAAGGCGCCGAGGGAGAGGCCCATGATCTCCGCCGCCGCCCGGACGTTCTCGGCGAAGAAATCGAAGTACTTGAAGACGCCGAGGTGGAGGAGCGTCAGGGTGACGGCGGCGGCGAGGAAGCGCCTTCGGTGCGCCGGGTATCGCGCCATCAGGCGGGCGGCCAGGTAGTTGACCAGCGTTGTGCCGGCGAGCAGGGCCGCGAACCAGTGGTGGACGTAGGCATAGAAGAGATAGCTCGCCGAGAGGAGCAGGAGATTCTGCCACCGCCGTCCCGGAAGGATCCAGTAGACGGCGAAGGTAGTGGCGACGAAGCCGAGGTAGTCGAGGCTGGTGAACGTCATCGCCCTTCACACCACCGGGATGTACTCGCTGCAGGAGGTGTCGATCACAGCGCGTCGATGATGGCGTTGAGGGTGGCGCTCGGACGCATCTGCCGCTCGGTGAGGGCGGGATCCGGGCGGTAGTATCCGCCGATATCTACGGGGCGCCCCTGGGCCGCGAGGAGCTCCGCTACGATCTGCTCCTGCTTTGCCGCGAGCTTCTCCGCCACCCCCGAGAAGCGACTCTTGAGGGCGCCGTCCGTGTCCTGGGCGGCCAGGGCCTCGGCCCAGTAGAGGGCGAGGTAGAAGGTGGCAGTGCGGTTGTCCGGCTCGTTTACCTTGCGCGACGGGGAGCGCGCGTTCTCCAGATA
>JBNLED010000007.1:0-74283 GCA_050304755.1 Polyangia bacterium
ATGAGGGCTGCTGCGTTGTCGCCCGTGACCTGTCGATAGGAGACCGCCCCTTCGATGAGCATCACCCACTCCTTCGCGAAGCCTTCCACTTCTTTTATCCCGATGGCCTTGGCCATCTGCATGATGCTGTCGCCGGCATCCGCGTAGTGCTTGCTCGCGGCTCTATTTATCGGATTGTCCGGAGATGGGAACTCGGAGCAGGCGGCGATGAAGATGCATCCCTTGTAGTCAGGGTGATTGAACCATTCGTCGAGCACGTCGAACATCGCCAGCAACATCGCCTTGGGGTCAAAGCCCGCCTTTTTCTGTACCGCTTGGTTGAACGTCTCCATCTCCCACTTGTCTCTGAGCCTCACCGCCTCGAGGGCCAGCGCGTCCCGGGATTCGAAGTGATTGTAGAAGGTTGATTTCGTTAACTTGGCCTCGGCGAGAATGTAGTCGAGGCCCACCGCGTGAAACCCGTGTTCATGGAACAGGTGAATGGCGGTAAAGATTAACTTTTCACGGGTGTTTGCGGGCTGAACGCCTCCGCCGAACAGATCTTCCGTTCTCTTGTCCGTCGTGTCTTTCATTGGGCTTCTCCGTCTATCAAAAACTGTGACTAAGAATCGTTTCGCAGGAGATGGACTTCGAGTCCATCTCTTTGCACCCGGGGTCCATTTCTTTGGACCTGGAGTTCCTACCAAAACGCCGAGTTGCACCCTAATTTTAACCGAGCAAACGCATTGCCGCCATGAACGGCAAAAGGAGGACCCAAAATGACTGCGTTAATAGAACAAACAAAACAAACAAAACAATTTCAAGGACAAGTCGAGGCCCTGCAGCATCGAATGATTCAGGGGGCGGACGGCGTGTTCACCTCCTTCTCGATCTACATCGGACACAAGCTCGGCTTCTACAATATTCTGTCCGATTGCCCAGCAATGACATCTACTGAGTTAGCCTCACGCGCGAAGACCCATGAACGCTACACCCGGGAATGGCTCGAGCAGCAGGCCACGGCGGGCATCGTCGATGTGCGCAACCCCCACGACGGCAAATTCGAACGCCGGTTCAGCCTCTCCCCAGCCCACGCCGAGGTGCTGGTCAATCGGGACAGCGTCGATTTCCTCGCCCCCCTCACGGAGATTCTGGTTGGCGTCACCAGGCCCATGCGCAATCTCCTCGACTGCTTTCGCCACGGGGGCGGCGTTGCCTTCGCGGACTATGGCACGGACATGCGTAACGGACAGGCGGGGATCAACCGCGTGAGCTTCCTTCGCGAGCTCGGATCAAAATGGATACCCCAGGTGGAGGGACTGGAGAAACGGCTGAATCGTCCCGGGGCGAGGATCATCGATGTCGGCTGCGGCTCGGGGTGGTCGAGCATCGGCCTGGCTCTTGCTTTCCCTCATGCACACATCGACGCCTACGACTTGGATCGCGCTTCCATCAGAGAAGCCAGGTCCAATGCCATCGAAAACGGGATATCGGATCGTGTCACCTTCCACTGTGAGGACGCCACAACCGTTGAATCCAACCGGCTGTATGACCTCTTCATCTGCTGCGAAACCCTACACGATATGGCAGATCCCGTGAGCGCCCTCAAGACGGCGCGACGCCACCTCAAGCCTCAGGGAACCGCTCTCGTCGTTGACGAGAAGGTCGCCGACAGGTTCATGGGAGAGGGGGGCGATCTCGATTCAATGATGTACGGATGGTCCATTCTCCATTGTCTGCCCGTCGGAATGGCAGACGGCGCGGAGTGTCACTGCGGCGGCACCGGTACGGTAATGCGGCTGCCGACCCTCGAGCGCTACGCCTCGGATGCCGGATTCACCGGCGTCGAGGTGCTGCCCATCGAGAACCTGTTTTTCAACATCTATCGGCTCCATGGCTGATAGAAACGAGAAAGGAAGATACGATGAAAACTGCAAAAACGAGAAAACCGGGTATCGAGCGTCGGGCAGTCTGGTTCGCCATCACCGCCTGTCTATCCATTGTTACCATTCACCTCCTGGTCACCCTGCTCCGGCGTGTAGTCCCGGGTCTGCCCCTTGCGGCATGGCCCATCACATACGGCGCCATCGGCCTCGCTGCAATGGCGTCACTGGCCTTTCCCGGTTTCGCAAACCGCCTTCCCGTCTGGCTCGACGGCACCGTACGCTCCCACCCGGTTCGGGTCGCGGCCTTTTCAGCGCTGGCCCTGCTCGCTATCGTACAAACCGCGAGGCTCACCACCCACATGGTGGATCCGGATACCCCGTGGTGGATTCTCACGTCCAACGAGTTCTGGACTGAGCACGAGTGCGGAACGGCCTACTTCCACGCGGTGGAGCTGCACGACCGGGGAGAAAAGAACATCTACCACGCGGATCACTACCCTGTTCTCAACCGGGAGATGACGCCCCACAGCGAAATTCAGGGAATGAAAGTCGAGGACTCGTACCAGTACCCCCCGCAGTTTCTTCTGCTGCCGAAGCTCCTGCTGCTGACAACCGACCACTACCCCACGATTCGGGTTCTCTGGTTTGCCCTGCAGTTTATCGGCGTCTTGGGGGTGCTGCTGCTCTTCGCCCGCTGGGTGGGGGGCCAACATGGACGCTGGATGGGGATGCTCAGCCCGATTGTCATCGTATCGCCCGCGGCTCTCTACGCTTATCAGTACACGCAATTTCACTTCATCGCTATCGCCCTTGCGGTCGCCGGCATGGTCGCGTTCGAAAAACAGAGAAACGCCCTCGGAGGAGCACTCCTGGCCGGCGCTGTTCTGGGTAAGATATTCCCCGGGTTTCTCGTGATACTGCTCATCGCCGAGAGGCGCTGGAAAGCGGTGGCGTGGACCGCTGGGTTCGGCGCGGCCTTTACTGCGCTCGCCCTGGCGGTGCTCGGCACCGATCCGTTTGTAGCGTTTTTCAACTACCACCTGCCCAGGCTGTATTCATTCGCGGCGTTCTCCTTCCTCGACACCTGGCCGGAGGTCCGTTTTGAGCTGCTCACCGCAAACCTCTCCCCCTATGGACAGATCATGAAGTTGGGCGAGATGGGACTTCCGGGCATGGTTTCCACAATGGCCTCCGGCGTGAATACGCTCTGTACCATCGCCCTGATCGGGTTGAGCATCCGTGCGGCAAAACGCCTCGACACCAACGTGAGACGGGCTCAAGTTTGGCTCTCCATCCTCGGCTTGGCCTCGCTCATGAGTCCGGCCGCCTGGGGTGATTATGTCACAATTCCCGCCATCTGGTTGCTGACGACGTTTGCGATGGAGATGCGTTCCAACTGGAGGCTGGCTGTCCTGTTCGGTATCTGCGGCATCTTCTTCTACTTTCTCATCGGTCTGGTGCCGGTGGGGGGCTTCCCGGCCCAAGGCATCACCTTCGCCTTCTCCACCCTTTCGTTTGTCCTGCTTGTCGGCCTGATGGCTGGGAGCATTCTTCGGAAATCTACCGCATACCCCGTACCCCAAAGGAGAAGTTCTGGGACCCACGGCTTTTTCGGCGGGGAAATCGACGTTGTGAATCCGTCTTTGAGCTTCTTGAGAAACTCCGCCAAATAGAAAACAGGGAGTCAGGGACCTATTGCTGAGGTCGTTGTGCGCGACATGCAGCACCGAGAGATCGCGCATGTTGGCCAGCACCGAGATGTCCTCGATGGAAGAAATCGTCAAAGTTTATTGATCAGCGGGTCACCGATGGCATGAAGTCTCTGGCCGGCGTTGCCACCGGGGAAAAATCGACCGACGGGAGGCCGGAGTTGACACGCCCGGTTCGACGGTAATACTGCTATCGGAGTCACCCGATGGCACTTTGCAAGAGATGCACGCCCCTTCGCCCTCGCAGAAATATGCTGGGGACCGTCGTCCAGTTTTTCCTCTTTCCTTTGAGACTGCTTCGGCTGGCCCTGGGGCGATGTGAGCAATGCGGCGGTCCCAGGTCATAGCGGGAGGAGAATCTTTCCGACCGAAGGAAAAAATCTTTCCCCCCGGCCCCCATTCTCACCGGATCGCGCCACCACGTCTCGTAATTTTTCGAAATCAATCGAACACGGTCAGGTCGATCCCGTTCCCCATGATGGCGTATCCGCCGGGACACGGGTGCAGCCAGTCCCCCCCCACCGGGCAGGTGCCGGCGCCGTTGACCTCCGCGGAGAGTCTGGAGGGATCGCTCGGATCGCGGGTGATTTCGTCGAAGTCGATGACCCCGTCGAACTTGTCGGAGGTGCGGATCCAGTCGTTGATTTCGTTTCGTATGGGGTCGAAGCCGCCGCAGTTGTACGTGGTGGTGCCGTTGCAGGGCATGATGGTGGCGCCGATGACCTTGATCCCCGCGGCGTGAAGCGTGTCGGCCATGGTGGCGTAGGCGGAGGTCAGGGAATCCGCAGAGGCACCGCCCCCCAGATCGTTGATCCCCTCGAAGATGATGACGTGGGTGACCCCGAGGGGCTCGAGGGTATCCCGTTCGTATCGCACCAGCGCGGGGTCCCCCAGGCCGCCCCGCACCACACAGTTGCCGCCCGCGGCCTGATTCAATATGGCGACATCCGTCATTCGCCCGTCGAGGACGTTGGGCCAGCGATCGTTCCCGTTGTCGGTGGACCCCCTGCCGTCCGTGATGGAGTCGCCGAGAACGACGACGGAGCTGCCGCTGGTGTAGACATCGATCATGCTGAGGAAGTACCAGTGGACCGTGGTGGTCGCCCCGCCGAGGCTCGTCTCGTTCACGCGGTTTCCGCTGACGATGTAGGACGTGGTTCGGGAGCCGGGATGCCCCGAGATATTGGAGGGGGTGCCGCCGAAGGCCACCGAGACGGCGAGCTCGGTCATGGGGGCCGGAACCTGGAAGGTCACCTCATCCGATTTGAGGCGCTCCCCCTGGTTGAGGGTGGCGCCCGGGCTGCCGCCGTTGAAGGTAATGGCGGTCGGTGATCCGTTTAGCGAGCCGTTGCCGTCCGACAGCGCGACCGAGGCCGCTTCGATATTGAGCGCGCTGTTTCCGTACTGGTTCGAGAATTCGAACCGCACCCTTTCCCCCGGGAGGGACACGAGCACCTTCTGACGCAGCGTCGCGTTGCTGAGCGACATGGGCGGGTTGTTGTTTGTCTCGACCAGTTGTTGCATGGAGACCCAGGCCGTAACCCAGTCGTCCGCATCCGCGTCGGTGTCCGCATCCGTATCCGCGTCGGTGTCCACGTCGGTGTCCGCGTCCGTATCCGCGTCGGTGTCCACGTCGGTGTCCGCGTCCGTATCCACGTCGGTGTCCGCGTCGGTGTCCGCGTCGGTGTCGGCGTCGGTGTCCGCGTCGGTGTCGGCGTCCGTGTCCGCGTCGGTGTCGGCGTCCGTGTCCGCGTCGGTGTCGGTGTCCGCGTCGGTGTCCGCATCCGCGTCGGTGTCGGCGTCCGTGTCGGTGTCGGTGTCGGTGTCCGCATCCGCATCGGTATCGGCGTCCGCGTCGGCATCCGCGTCGGTGTCGGCGTCCGCGTCGGTGTCGGTGTCGGCGTCCGCGTCGCTGGTCGAGAAGTCGGTCCCTGCCGACCCGTCGAGATCCCCGTTGTTTTGTGGATCACCGGCACAAGCCTCCAAAAAACAAATACCCAGTAGACAGAAGAATAGCTTTTTCATTTTGAATCCGTTCGTGGTTATTGTCACCGACGGCTTTGATAGTAACAAGGATTCTTCAATCCTTCGACCTGTACAATCAATTTCGGAGGCACTGGCCATTCTCGTAGCCCTCGCGGGTTAAAAGAAAGAAGAGACGGGGGGACCCCACGGGAGGTCGTACGCAGCGATCTTCCCCATCTCAGGGCGACCTCGATAGCAAACCGCCGGATGGACACGCCTGCGGCTTTCGTCTAAAAAGAAAGGGATCAACGTGAGATGCTCGACCATCAAACCATAGGGAAGACCTGCGATGAAAAGGAAGAGACTCTTCGCCACATTGTATGCAGCACACCTGCTCGGTTGTCTCACCGGCTGCGCCGGAGCGGACGGATCCGGCCCGTCAACGGCGGACGGGGTATCGGCCCGGCCCGGCGCGAGGGTTCAGCCGGGAAACATGCGCGACGCGGGGCCTCGCGCAGACACTGATATATCGATGCCGGAGACGCGAACCGACACAGGGGAGAGCCCGGTTCCGGAGGAGAGATCGGACGCTGTGAATGATACGGACGCCGAGATCGGAACAGACACCGCGCCGGAAGACGAGGAGACTCGGAGCGCGCGGGAGGCCTGCGAAAAGTGCGACGGCCGGTGGGGGGTGCACGGTAAAGCGGGACGGCCGGGCTGTTACTGCAAGACAAAAGACGGCGGCAAACGCTGCTGGTCCGGTAACGATTGTGAGGGACGGTGCGATTTCCCCGCGGATGAATCGCATCAGCGCAAGCACTGCGGACCGAGGCGCTGCTCCGGCAGAACCTTCAAGCCGCGTACCCTGAAGGGGCGCTGCGCCGAATACCTCGATGTGTTCGGCTGCCACGCGCACCTGCAGGAGACCGTCGTGGACGGCAGACGACGTCAGCAGTTCGTCCATAGATGCGCCGATTGATCCCGTGGGCCGGAAGACAATAGAGACGGCCGGGGATTGGTGATCCCATCGTGACGATCGACGTTGGGGCTGTTCGACAACTCTCCCTCGCCGGACGAGGGGAGATGTGGTTTACTCTCGATTCATGATTCCTAAGACAAAGACATTCATCCTCTCGGCGGTGCTGGTCACGGCGTGCCGGGGGGAGGAGCCGCCACCGCCGGCCTCGGGACCGGGAACCGTGGACGTGATCCGGGAGCCCTACCGGCTGGACGTGGGCCTCTCCTCCCGATCCATCAGCGCGGAGAACAAGGCGGGGAAGCCGGGGCTCGGGGGGCGGGCGGCGAGCCGGCTGGGGGAGGGGCGGAAGGGGTCGCCCTTCATCCTCATCGAGCCCCACGAGACCGCCGAGCTCGCGGCGGTGGAGGGGCCGGGCACGATCCGCCACGTCTGGATGACCACCTTCGGTCCCCCCGCCCTGTTCCGCGCCCTGGTAATCCGGGCCTACTGGGAGGGCCAGGACCACCCGAGCATCGAGGTGCCCCTCGGCGACTTCATGGGGTTCGCCCACGGCCGGGTGGAACCCTACGAGTCCGCGGCCCACTCCCTGGGCCGGCGGGCGGGGATGAACCTCTGGCTCCCCATGCCGTTCGTGACGGAGGCCCGGGTCACCCTGACCAACGACACCGACCAGCGGGTGCAGCTCTACTACCAAATCGACTATACCCTGGGGGATCGCCACGCCGGGGACACGGGAAGGCTCCACGCGAGCTTCCGACGGGAGAACCCCACCACGCCGAGGCAGGACCTCATCGTCATGCCCGAGCGGAAGGGCAAGGGGCGGTACGTGGGCGCGGTGCTCGGCGTCCGTCCGCTTCAGCCCGGCTGGTGGGGCGAGGGGGAGGTGAAGATCTACCTCGACGGCGACGACGAGCTGCCCACCATCTGCGGCACCGGCACCGAGGACTACGTCGGCCTCTCGTGGAAGATTCAGCAGACCCCCTTCCGCTACAACGGCTGCAGCCTGGATCAGAAAGGATTCGTCACCCTCCACCGCTGGCACCTCCCGGACCCGGTCTACTGGCGGGAGAGCGCCCGGGTCACCCTCCAGCAGATCGGTATGGCGGACGGCCTGGTGGAGCGATCGGACGACTGGAGCGCCACCGCCTTCTGGTACGAGCCCGTCCCGAGCGCCCCCCTCCCGAAGCTCCCGGCGGCGGGCGTCCGGACCGCGGACCTCTGGCCCGGCGAGGCCTTCGAGCCGATTCAGTGAGTCGAGGTCTGTTTTTTACCGGGATGACCGGGAGCGAGACAGACCTTGCCCCTGTCTATTTACGGGATGACAAGGAGCGAGACAGACCTTCTCCTCCTCGTTCAGGCGCCTTCTGCGATCACTTTTACTATTGACATCCTCTTCAATATCCTCTTCGACGATCTCCTCCCACATCTCGATGAGGGCGATATTCCGATAGTGAACATATTCCGTGAGGAATTCCATCTCGTCTACGGAAAACGGCCGGTCACCCGCCGCAGGAAGGTGTCGAGATCCCGGCCCGGCGCCGGGTCGAACCGCTCCCCGGTGCGGGTGAGATTCTCCATTCGATCGAGACGAAAGTTTCGGAAATCCTCCCGGGTCTCGCACCAGCCGGTGAGCAGCCAGTTGGGGGCGAAGTAGGTGAGGCAGAGGGGTCGCGCCCTTCGGGTGGAACGAGCGCCGGTTTTGTCTTTGTACGAGAATGCGACCGTTTCCCGAGTTTCGACGGCGACCCGAAGCACCCCGAGCAGGGCGGCGAGGGGCTCGTCGCGCGCGAAGGCCGGGGCGAACAGAGGGGTCGATTGTACGCGACGCTCGAGATCCGGCGGCAGGACGGCCGCCACCTTCGCGAGCACATCCCGGGCGGCCCGCTTCAGTGCCGGATCCCCCTGGCTCTCGACGAGGCGGGCGCCCAGGACGAGGGCCGCGATCTCCTCTTGGGTGAACATGAGCGGCGGCAGATCGAAGCCGCGGAGGGCGTACCCCACCCCGGCCTCCCCCTCGATGGGGACGCCCGAGGCGATGAGGTCCCGGACGTCCCGGTATACGGTTCTAAGGGAGACCTCCAGCTCCTCGGCGAGCCGGGCCGCGGTGGTGACCCGGCGGCGCCTGAGGATCTGAATCAGTTGAAACAGTCTGTCCGCTCGACGCATCCTACTCCTTGAAATACTTCCTGAACTCCGGCGAAGGCTCGATCGGTTCGTGGATGTAGAGCGCCACCCCGCACGGATCGATCACCTGGAAGGAGCGATCCCCCCACGGGTTGTCCCGGGGCGGCCCCAGCGGCGCGACGCCCTCCGAGACCAATCGGTCGTGCTCCTTGTCCACGTCCGCCACCTCCAGACAGAAGGTCATCCCGTTGCCGTCGAAGGGTGTGGAGCATCCTTCCGACGACGGCATGAAGCCTAACTCCAAATCAGGGGACCGGGTAGACCTCAATGCGAGATACTCGGGCGCATCGAAGCTCGGCTCGAAGCCGAAGTGCTCGGTGTAGAACGCCTTCACCGCGTCCAGATTCGGCGTGGTGACCAACGGAACGATTTTCGAGATATTCATGGTGCCTCCTTGTTGCAAAGCCTGGAACCGTTATACCCCGGGCCTGCTGACAGCATTGTGTCAGGAGAGACGGGGGTCGGATCCGGGGGCGATTCTTCCTCCATTCGGATCCGTCGGAATCTGTTCTTTTCTCGACACCCAACCTCCGTTATAATCCCGGCTCCATTTCACTTCGCGGGTTATTGCTCGAAAAGGGCAACGGCATGAGGAGCATCGATGAAAGAGACTCTGATCAAAAAAATAGAGAACAAGGAGGCGGTGGTCGGCATCATCGGCCTCGGTTACGTCGGGTTGCCCTTGGCGGTGGCTTTCGCCGATGCCGGGTTCAAGGTCATCGGCGTCGACATCAGCGAGAAGGTCGTCGGCACGATTATGGCGGGGCGGTCCCACGTGGGGGATATCCCCTCGTCGGAGGTCGCCCGGCTGGTGGGGAACGGCCGCCTCGAGGCCGCCACCGACTACGGCGTGTTGCAGAAGGCGGACTGCATCTCCATCTCCGTCCCCACCCCCCTCACGAAATCGAAGGAGCCGGACATCTCCTACATCACCAATTCGGTGGAGCGGATCATCCCGGAGCTCCGGGCCGGGAAGCTCATCGTTCTCGAGTCCACCACCTACCCGGGCACCACCGAGGAGCTCATCGCCGCCCGGGTTCAGGAGGAGAAGGGGCTCACCGCGGGGGAGGACGTCTTCATCGCCTTCTCTCCCGAGCGGGTGGACCCCGGCAACCCCACCTGGAACACCCGGAACACCCCCAAGGTCATCGGCGGGGTGACGCCCGCCTGCTCCGAGGTGGCGAAGGCCCTGTACTCGATGGCGCTCGAGACCATCCACGTGGCGGGGTCGGCTCGGGAGGCCGAGACGGTGAAGCTTTTGGAGAACACCTTCCGGGCGGTGAACATCGGGCTCGTCAATGAGTTCATGCTGATGTGCAACCGCCTGGACATCGATATCTGGAACGTCATCGAGGCCGCAGCGACCAAGCCCTTCGGGTTCACCCCCTTCTACCCCGGCCCGGGCATCGGCGGTCACTGCATCCCCCTCGATCCCCTCTACCTGTCCTGGAAGGCCAAGGCGGTGGACTTCTACAACCGGTTCATCGAGCTGGCCACCGATATCAACGGCAACATGCCCCGCTTCGTCATCTCCCGGCTGCAGGATCTGCTGAACGAGCAGGGCAAAGCCCTCAAGGGGTCCAAGATCATGATCCTGGGGATGGCCTACAAGCGGGATATCGACGATCTCCGGGAGTCGCCGGGGCTCGAGATCTACCGCCTGCTGCGCCAGAAGGGGGCGTGGGTGGAGTTCAACGATCCCCACGCCGAGCAGTTTCGATCGATGCTCAACAAGATCGTCACGTCGAGCGCCATCGACGGCGACGTCCTGAGCACCTTCGACGCGACCGTCCTCGTCACCGACCACAGCGACTTCGACTACCCCGCGATCGCGGAGAAGTCCCGGCTCGTCCTCGATTGCCGCAATGCGTTCGCCAAGAACGGGGTCCGGGGGGACCATATCGTCCGTTTGTAACCCGTGGGATCCGTGTGTCACTGTAGTGTTGTATGCGTTGACAGTATGGGAGGTTGATTGATGGTCCTTCGCGTTCTGCAGATCTGTCCCAAGGTGCCGTATCCGCCGATCGACGGCGGCTGTATCGCGTCCAACAATGTCACCAAGGGACTCCTCAAAAGAGGGCATCGGGTCAAGGTGCTCTCCTTGAACAACCCAAAGCACCCGGCGGATATGGCGCTCGCGAACGAGACCTATGTACGGGAGACCGACTTCGAGACGCTGTTCATGGACAACACGCTCAATCCCCGGGACGCGTTGAAGAGCTACATCTCGAACAGCTGTTACACCATCGACCGGTTCTACTCCAGGGCGTTCGAGGATCTGATTGTCTCGCGGATCCGGGAGGAGCCTTTCGATATTATCCATTTCGAGACCGCCTACACCGCGTCCTACCTCCCGGCGGTGAGGCGCGCCACCGCCGCGGTCGCGGTGTTCAGGGCGCACAATATCGAATACGAGATATGGCAGGGGACGAGGGCGCTCGAGCGGAACGCCTTCAAGAGGGCCTACTTCGGCGTCCTCGCCAGACAAATGGAGGTGTTCGAGCGATCGATTCTCAATAAGTTCGATGGCATCGCCGCCATCACGGCGCAGGACGGCCGCCGGCTGTCGGAGATGGGGTGCAGGGTTCCCATCGAGACGATTCCGTTTGGTGTCGACCTCTCCAGCGTGCGCTCCGAGACGCCGATGGAGTTCCCTACGGTGTTCCATCTGGGCTCCATGGACTGGCTCCCCAATCAGGAGGGTATCCGGTGGTTCCTGGACGAGGTGTGGCCTCAGATCATCGCCCGTTTTCCGGAAACCATCCTCTATCTGGCCGGGCGATCCATGCCGGATTGGCTGACCCGTCAAAACCGGCCATCCGTCAAGGTCCTCGGTGAGGTGGAGAACGCCCACGATTTCATGGCGTCAAAGGCCGTCATGGTGGTCCCCCTGTTCTCCGGGAGCGGTATGCGTATCAAGATCGTCGAGGGGCTGGCGCTCGAGAAGTGTATTGTCTCCACTACGTTAGGGGCGACCGGCATCGACTACGAGGATGGAACCCACCTCCTCATTGCCGACACCGCCGAGGCGTTCGTCGACAAGTTGTCCCTGCTGCTGGCGGATCGAACGTTGCTCGAACGCATCGGCCGGAACGCGGCCGATCTGGCGTGGGGACACTACGACAATGATGTTATCGCGAAGAAGCTCGAGGGGTTCTATCATCGTTTGTTGAAACAAGGCCCCTGATCAGAATCCGGTCCCCTCAGGACGCCTGGTCTTCGAAGGTCTTGTACCACGACTGAAACATCAGGACCGGCCATAGGGCGTTCTGTCCTTCGACCCGCCCTGCGAGATGGTCGTCCCATATCTTTGTGATCATTTGAGAATCGAGTATTCCCTGGCCTCTGATCGCGGTGATGTCGAGGAGATCACTCCCCCAGTCCCGGAGCGGTCCGCGGAGCCACTCCCCTACGGGCACGCTGAACCCCATCTTCGGGCGTTCGATGAGCTTCTTCGGAACGTATTTGTAGAGCACTTGTCGAAGCAACCACTTGCTTCGCCCCTTTCGTATCTTCAGATCGTTGCTCAGCCGCCAGGAGAGCTCCACGACGCGGTGATCCAGGAGCGGCGCCCGGGTCTCGAGGCCCACGCTCATGCTCGCCCGATCCATCTTCGTCAGGTTGTCGTCCGGGAGATAGGCCATCTGATCCCAGTAGAGCATCTGACTGAGAAACCCGTCTCGTGAATGAGCATCGTCGAACGAGTCATAAGTGGACCGGGGCTCGACGCTCGAGCACACCAACCGCGTGGGGTCGTGCCAATAGGAGATGAGTCCCCGATAGACCTCCTGGAGGCTGGACGCCTGCATCCCATCCGCGAGCTTATGGAGCTTGTATCCTATCCTGGGGAGTCTCCCGGGGAGGTGCTCGAGCAGCCGGTCCCAGGTCCCCGGAGACACCGCCTGGATCGCCCGGGATGCCGTACCTCGCAAGGAAGACGGGAGGTGCCGAATGGCTTTCCAGATGCGGTGGCTGTGCAGATATCGGTTGTAGCCGCTGAACAGCTCGTCCCCCCCGTCTCCCGAGAGGCTGACGGTCACGTGCCGCCGCGCGAGCTCGGACACCAGCAGGGTCGGGATATGGGAGGGATCCGCGTGGGGCTCATCGTAAACCGTGGGGAGTGACGGGATGACCGCCATCGCCTCATCGGCGGTCACGTACAGCTCGGTGTGATCCGTTCCGAGGTGCTCCGCGACCGCCGAGGCGAACTCCGCCTCGTTGAAGCCCGGGACATCGAACCCGATGGTGAAGGTCTTGACCGGCATCGATGATTGCGCCTGCATCAGGGCCACGACGGCCGACGAGTCGACCCCTCCGGATAGGAAGGCGCCGAGGGGGACGTCGGCCACCATCTGCTGGAGAACGGCCTCCTTCAGGAGTGTCTCGAGCTGCTCTACCGCCGGCTCGCAGGAGGCGATCGGGGCCTCCCGTCCCTTCGCCGCCGCCGACCTCACGGTCCAATAGGCGGTCGGTCGCGACGCGAAGGCGTCCTCGTCGGGCCAGGGTGAGAAATCCGGAAGCCCGTCCTCAGCGCTGACGGAGAATGAGGTCCCGGGCATCAGCTTGTAGATCCCCTTGTAGATGGAATGGGGCGCCGGGATGTAGCCGTACCGCATGAACAGCGCCAGGGCGTCCCGATCGATGGGACGATCCCACTCCGGACAGGTGCGGAGGGCCTTGAGCTCCGAGGCGAAGACGAACACATGGCCGAGCCACCCGAAGAAGAGGGGCTTCTCCCCCATCCGATCCCGCGCGATATGGAGCCTTCGTTCCTGCTTGTCCCATACACCGAAGGCGAACATCCCGACGAGCTTCGACAGGGTCTCCTCCACGCCGAAGGCATCGAACGCCGCCAGCAGCACCGCGGTGTCGGAATCCCCCCGGGGGGTGATCCCCATCGCATTCAGCTGCTGCTCGAGCGCCTTGAAATTGTAGATCTCGCCGTTGTACGTGATGCAGTATCGCCCGCTCGGGGAGGTCATCGGTTGGTGGCCGGCGCTCGACAAATCGATGATCGAGAGGCGGACGTGTCCGAGGCCGATGCCGCTCTCGGCGTCGGACCACTCCCCCTCGTCATCGGGGCCCCGGTGACGGATCGCCCGTGTCATTCTCTTCAATCGTTCTTTTATTCGAGCCTGCGATGACGCCTTGTGAATATCGAAATAACCGACTATGCCGCACATGATTCCATCCTAAATGAGCTTGTTGAAAATCGCATCTCGCCCCTTGTCTTCTTTCCCTCTTCGAAGGTCCGCCTCTTCCGGTGCAACTCCCGCACGGCATCTATCCCGATCGCGAGGTGTCGACGGCCCGTCGGTATTCCGAGACCGCGGCGCTGACCCACCGCTTCGTGCTGTACCGGTCCAGCACCCCCTCGGCGTTTTCGAGGGCGCCGCGGTAGAAGCGGGGATAGTCGCCGGTCATCTCGAGGATGGCCCGGTGAAGCGCCGAGGGATCGTTCGGGCTCACCAACAATGCGTTCTCGCCGTGGGTGACCACCTCCGGAATCCCCCCGACGGCCGAGGCGATGACCGGAAGCCCGAGAGCGGTCGCCTCGATCAGCGCCATGGGCAACCCCTCCGTCCGGGAGGGCATCACGAGGATGTCCGCGTCGAGCAGAAACTTATCGACGCTCCGCTGAAAGCCGTGAAAGACGACGTTGTCCCTCCCCGACGATTTCGCCTGCCCCATCAGGCGCGTCCGCTCCGGGCCGTCGCCGACGACATGGAGGCGGATATGGGGCGCTTCGAGCATCGACATCGCCTCCATCAAAACGTCCGCGCCCTTCTCGTGACTCAGGCGGCCGAGATAGAGCAGCGAATAGGACGTCTTCTTGGCGGGATCGATGAGCGGTTTCGCGACCCGGGGCCTCGACACGAGATTCGGGATGATCGCGACGCGACACCTCAACGGGCCCCGGCTCTCCATCGCCGCCTTGGCGCCCTCGGACACGGCGAACACACAATCGGTGCTCCGGTACAGAATCTGGTAGAGGCGTTCATAGAAGCAGACCGCGAGGGAGTGGGAGGTGGCGCCGTGGTAGGTCGTGATCAGGGCCGGCACCTCAGAGCGAAACGTCAGGAGGTGGAAGAGGGGTTTGTATCCGTGGGTATGAACCACCGTAATCCCGGCGGCGCGGATGTGCTTTCTGAGCCCCCGGGCGAGACGGGGATCGAGCCGTCTCCGCGTCGTGAAGACCGTTGATTCGACCCCCAGCCGATCCGCGAGATGGACGAAATCATCCGCGAAGGCGGGATGACGGGACTCCTTGATCACTGCGAACGATACCCTGTACCCGGCGGATCGAAGCGCCTCTACGGAGGCCAGGGCCGACTTCTCGGCGCCGGCGATGGTGCCGGGGGCGATGACGTGGAGGATGTTCAGATCGTTTTCCATTCACTAGAACCGGTGCCCATTCATCGAATGGGGGTCCAGATGGTCTTCCGCTCTCCCTGTATATACCGAATGAGCGCCCAGAAGGCCGCGACGTTGACCTGCATGAAATAGAACGGGATGTGCAACCCGGGAACCCGCACCCCGATGCTGTGCGTCATCCATCCCAGCAGGGACAGGCCGTACACGGCGAGGTGTCCGATGAGGAGGATATCGTACGGGATGATACTCTGGACGTTCAGGACGACGATGGACACATGGACCGCCAGCAGGGCGATGAGGAGCTCCGGAACCAGGTAGCGGATGACCTTGTGACTGAGCAGCTGGATGGCGAAGAGACCGTACCTGAACGGGTTCAACATCCGGGCGTAACGGATCAGGGCGTTGATGGAGCGAATCGCCACCCGGACCCGCATCTCGAACTCCTGCTGGGCGTTCTCGAGGGTCTTCTCCTTGGATATGGCGCCTTTTCCATAGACCGTGATGAAGCCTTTCGAGTAGACCTCGCTGGCGATGACGAAGTCGCTGATCATGTCGGGGGAGATCTCCGAGTAGAGGTCTTTCCGAACCGCGTAGAGGCACCCCGATACACCGATCAGGGAGTTCACCGACGATTCCATCGACTTGACCCGCCTTTCGTATCGCCAGTAGGCCCCCGCGCCTTTGCCGACCCCGCTCTGCTGATCGCTGACGTACTCCAGCTCGGCGCCCACGCATCCGACGCGATCATCCGCGAAGCTCTTGGTCAAGTCGCGGAGCATCTCCGCGGTGAACTCCGTGCTGGCATCCGTGAAAACGACGATCTCCCCGCGGGCCTCCCGGACCGCGGCGTTCTGCGCGGCGGTCTTGCCTCCCCGCTCCGGGAGCACCATCAGCTCGACGCCGCGGTCGGCAAAGCCGCGGACGATCTCATGGGTTCGGTCATCAGAGCAGTCCGAGGCGACCAGGATCTGGAGCTTCTCCTTGGGATAATTGAGCTTGAGACAGTTCTCGAGCTTGTCTCCGATGGATTGCTCTTCATTATAGGCCGTAATGACCAGGGTGATGGCGGGCTCCACCGCGGCTCGGGAGATGCGACGGCGCCGGAACCCCAGAAGGAGCATGAGCAGAAAAGGGTAGCCCACATAAGTCCAGAGAACCAATCCAAGAAAAAGCCAGAACAGTATTTCCAGCATCGCGCGCACTCCCGGGTGATTCAGCACCATCAATGCCTCGAATTCAAAGGCCGCAGGGTATCACAAGGCGGTCTCAGGGTGAAGGGCGAAACCATGGTCTACCGGAGCCGCAATTGTGTTTTTCAGGTAGAACGGGCCTCGAGATGGCCTCCGAGAAGAAAAAAACTTCGATTTTATAGGTAAAGAAATGTACACTCCTGACTCTGGAATTTCGACGCAGCATTTATGGATTGTTTGAAAAGTTAAGGTACAATGAATCAGCTAGGCATCATTCAACAGCAGAACGATGAGATGTTGGTCCTCTCCCTCGCCGGTCAGGTGGATGCGATAACCGCTGAGGAGTTGGTGGCCATTGCCGACACCATCAAAATGTCCCCTATCATTAGGTATGTCGTCGTGGACTTGGAGAAGGTCACCCTCATCGACAGCTCGGGGATCGGGGTCCTGGTCTCGATACTGAAACACACCCGCTCCGAGGGGGGGGACACCGTGATTGCCAACCTCAGCGCTCAACCCGAGGCGGTGTTCAAGATTCTGAACCTGGACAAGGCGATACAAATCTTCGAATCGGTCGAGGAGGCCATCGGGAACCGCAACGCGGTATGACCGTTCACCCGCCCTCGCTTCAACCCAAGGAATACCCGTGGGCCGGATCTGTTGAAGAACCGATCTGGATCGAATTGGGAAAAAAAAGAGCCTCCGACCGAAATTAATACTAATATTCAATTCAGGATGACGTCGAAAACCATCAGAGTGCTATCGGTCAGCAGCGGGGAGACTCGTCGGACGGTTCGGGCGGCGTTGGCCGCGCCGTTCAGGGGAATCCGTTTCGAGGTTCATGAAGCGGACACCATTGCCTCGGGGCTCGAGATCGCATCGGGCGAGGCGATCGACTGTGCTCTCGTCGGTCGGGTTCCGGAAGGGCCCCCGAGGGAGACGATTGCCCTCGTCTCATCGACACGGCCCGGCCTGACGGTGGTGGTGTTGGATGCCGAGAGTGATGAGCAGGGTCAACGGCTCCTGAAGAGCGGCGCCCACGAATACCTCACGGCGGAGGAGACCACGGCGGACCTCATCGCGCGCACCGTCTGCCACGCGGTGGAGCGCCATCGTCTGTCCATGCGGGTCACGGAGCTCGCCACCCACGATGAGCTGACCAACGTCTTCACCCGGCGTCATCTCCTCGAGCGCCTGCCCCAGATGACCGCCCTCTCGGTGCGCCACAAATACCCCCTGACCATCGCCCTCTGCGACCTGAAGCATCTCGAGTCCATCAACGAGCGCTTCGGAAACGCCACGGGGGATCGGGTCCTGACCCACCTCGCGGAGGTCATCCAGAAGACCGTTCGAAAGGAAGATCCCGTCGGACGCTTCGGAGAAGACGAGATCTGTGTTGTCTTCTCCCACTGCACCCAGGAGCAGGGGGTTGGGATCATCCAGCGCATCCGCGACAACTTCGACCACCACGAGTTCTATGCCGGCCTGGACGACCGCTTCACCGCCGCCATCAGCTGCGGGCTCGCGGAGTTCCTGCCGTGGGAGACCATCGAGCAATGGATCTACAGAGCCGGCGCCGCGCTGAGCGAGGCGAAGCGGAACTCCATCCTGGGCATCTCCCTGGCCGAGAACGAGCTCTCGCCGGTATCCGACATCTGAACGCCTCGCATCCAACCGCATTAGAAATCAACAGATGAATCCATACGCGGTGGATAAAGTGTCAGTCTGCGGTATCACCAGGCTCGGCCCAAGATAAATTACCATGATTTCGTAGTTGACGCGTTCATCAACACGTTTCTATACTGCCTGCAATGTATTAAAACCATAAATGGCTGATTAATGTGAATCCCCGCATCATTACAATCTTATGGGCGACGTTGCTCATCGTGGCCTGCTCGGAAAGCCGAGACAGCGATGACCCCATCGACAGATCCACGGAAACCGGCTCGGATGCGGACGGCGACACGGACACGGACGGCGACACCGATTCAGATGGTGATACAGATGCGGACACGGACACCGACGTCGATGCGGACACGGATGCCGATACCGACGCGGACAGTGACACCGATACCGGCGATACCGAGACCGATACGCCGACCGCCGCCGGGGAGGACACCGAATCAGAGACCACTGCGGACGCCGGTGTCGATGGCGGAAATGACGATTGGGACGGCAGACCGAATATTGTCTTTATCCTCGCGGACGATCAGGGCTATCACGATATGGGGGTTCAGGGGGAGACTGAATTCTTGACTCCGGCCATGGATCGCATCGCCGAGGAGGGGGTGAGGTTTACCTCCTTCTACGCCGGATCCAATGTCTGCACCCCGAGCCGCGGCGCGTTGATGACCGGATCCTATCCGACCCGCGCCGGGTTCTCTGACGGCGGCAACGCCGATGTGTTCTATCCCGCCGCCCGGGTGGGGATCCATTCGGATGAGGTCACCCTCGCCGAGGCGCTCAAGGAGGTGGGCTACGCCACGGCCATCGTGGGCAAATGGCACCTGGGACATCACCCGCCCTTCTATCCCACGCGCCATGGATTCGATTACTATTACGGCATCCCCTACAGCAACGATATGCCCCCGGTGATCGTCCTCGAGAACGAAACGCTCATCGAGGAGAGCCCCGATCAGCGCTACCTGACGCAACGGTACACGGAAAAGGCCCTGGAAATCCTCGATGAGATTCGCGACCGGCACTTCTTCCTGTATCTGGCCCACAGCATGCCCCACTACCCCGCCATCGCGTCGGACACCTTCGCCGGAAGCTCGGAATACGGGGTTTACGGCGACGCGGTGCAGGAGCTCGACTGGAGCACCGAGCAGATCCTCCAGAAGATCGAGGCGCTCGGCATCGACGAGCGGACCCTGGTTATCTACACCTCCGACAACGGCGGGAACGTGGAGCGGAACGAGCAGATCCTCGGAAGGAACCTCCCCCTCCGGGGGCGGAAGGGGCAGAACTACGAGGGGGGCATGCGGGTCCCGTTCCTCATGCGATGGCCTGGTATGCTGGAGCAGGGGCTCGTCGTGGATGAGATGGCCGCGTTCATCGACATCCTTCCCACCCTGGCCCACCTCACCGGCGCGGTGGTTCCCGCGGATCGAACCATCGATGGTCGGGACTTCTGGCCTCTGCTGGACGGGGAGCCCTCGCCCCACGAGTACTTCTTCTACAGCACCCTGGCGGTGCGTTCTAGGCAGTGGAAGTACCTCGACGGTGAGCTCTACGATCTCGTCAACGATATCAGTGAGACGACTGATGTGGCCGGCGAGCATCCGGAGATCGCCGACGAGCTGCGGGCGGCCCTCGCGTCGCTCCAGGAGGACATCGATCTCAACGGGCGTCCCCTCGCCCATGTCGACGACTTCTCGGAAGAGGAGCTGCAGCCCCGGTCGATGCCGTGGCCGCCTACCGCCTGGGCCCCCTGACGCGGACATCCCCCTTGCGGGTGGTGTATCCCTGGTTGTCGTAATAGTTGAGGAGCGGCACCGCGAATTTTCGGGTGGTGTCGACCCGCTTGCGGAAGTCCGACATGGTGAGGCTCTCCTGAGAGGCGAAGGCCTCCGACAGCAGCTCGGCGCCCCGGGCGATCACGGTGTGGTGAAACGGGAGCTTCCCCTCGAGCAGGACGAGCTCCCCCTGATCCACCAAGAGCGTTATCAGGGGGCGAATATCGGCCCCCGTCTTCAAGAGCTCCGGGAGATCCGGGGGCTGAAACCCGGCCGCTTTGATGTCTTCGGACAGTCGCTCCAGGTGTCCTTGTTGGGCGCTGGTGAGGGTGACCTCGAAATCTCCGAGCGCGAGGAGATCGCTGCCGGGTGATCGGAGCTGGCCGTTCGCGACGGCGAGCTCGGTGAAGTGCCGGACCAGGAAGTCGGGTGCCGTTTTTCGGAGCGGTCCGAGGACCTCTCCCTTCTTGAGCCCGGCCCGCAGGGGATTCTTTTCGTGGTACCGCTTCAGCGCGGTGGTCACCCGATCGATGAACTCATCGTACTTCACCCCGGCCGCCAGGTACTGCTTTCCCTTGGACTCCAGCTCCATCAGGCGGCCCGCCACGCTCAGGATGCCCACCACCTCCTCCACCTGGTCCGCCGGCAGCCCGGATCGCGCGATGAGCTCGTCCCGGGTGAGGACCCCCTCTTTGACCACCAGCATCTCGATGGAGCGACCGACCCGGTCGTCCCCCAGGCGGGTCAGGGTGCCGATGATCTCTGTTTCATGTCGCTTGCGGTGCTTCCGAGGATGGGTATCCAGCACCCGTCCGCCGCCGATGGTGATCTGCGGAGAGTAGCGGCGGATCACGAAATGATCGAGACGCTGTTGGGCCACCATGGCCTCGAGCCGCAGCTGGACGAACCCAGTCTCCCCCTGCGAGAGGGTCTCCCCCTCGAGAATAACGGCCCGGGCCATCACCTCCTTGGTGCCGATGTGGAGGCGGACCCGCTGGCGCTGGGTGAGGGGGACGGGGCTGCCCTTCAGAATGTGGCACTCCACGTCCAGCATGAAGGTGGGCTTGAGCTGGTCCGGGGTGGCGAGCACGTCCCCCCGGGAGATCTCGTCGACGCTGATCTGGGAGAGGTTCAACGCTACTCGCATTCCGGCGGTGGCCGAGGTGAGGGTCGCCCCTTGGGATTCGATACCCCGCACCCGCACCTCCACCCCCCCCGGCAGCAGGGTGAGCCGGTCGTCCACCGACACCGTGCCGGAGAGGGCCGAGCCCGTCACCACCGTGCCGAACCCCTTGACCGAAAAGACCCGATCCACGGGTAATCGGAACACGCCGCTCGAGGCGCGATCCGCCTTCTTTCCCGCGATCTCCACGAGGGCGGTCTTGAGCGCCGGGATCCCCTCCCCCGAGAGGGAGTCCACCCGGAGGATCGGACACCCCTCCAGGAAGGTGCCGGCGGTCATCTCACGGAGGTCTTCCTGCACCAGATCGATCCACTCCGGATCCGAGAGGGCGCATTTGGTGATGGCGATGAGCCCTTGGGACACCCCGAGCAGCCGGAGGATGTCGAAGTGCTCCCGGGTCTGGGGCATGACGCCGTCATCCCCGGCCACCACCAACAGAGCGAAGTCGATGGTGGAGGCCCCGGCCACCATGTTCTTGATGAACCGCTCGTGACCGGGGACATCAATGAACGCGATTCGATCATCGAGGAACGCATACCCCAGCTCGATGGTGATCCCGCGCGCCTTCTCTTCCTTCAGCCGATCCGCGTCCGTGCCGGTGAGCGCCTTCACCAGCGCCGTCTTCCCGTGATCGATGTGCCCCGCGGTTCCGAAGATGACAGGTTGCATGGCTCGGGACTATATCACACGGGTCTCGCGGCGAACAGGAGGTCGCCATAGGGTTGGTGTTTGGCTGGTGTTTGGCTGGTGTTTGGCTGGAAAAGAGACTTGAAGATCAGACCGGCGGGGGCAGACAGCCGAAGGTGAAGTTCACCGAATCCATCTGGCCGTGCTTCAACCGGTCACAGGAGGCGGGGCAGAGCTCGATGGTGAGGCACTGATCGAGCGGGGTGGAGTAGTTTGGTTTCTCGGTCATGCCCTGCCAGAACCAGCCGTCCTCGGTGCCGCACTCCGACTCCAGCAGCCGCGCCGGGAGATCCTGCTCGGTGCCCCCCACCATCTCCGTGGCCGCCACCAGGTTGCACCCCTTGGTGACCCCGAGCTGCCCGGGGATCTCCTCCCAGGTCACCGGGAAGGTGCAGGGGGTGGCCTCGGCGATGATCTCGGTGAAGGTATCCGACAGGCTCTGGGGATCGCCGGCTGCGAAGTAGCCCCGCTGTCCGTTGCTGCCGTTATTGGCGAGGGCGGTCATCACGTCGGCGAACGCTCCCACGTCCTCGCCGACGCCGACCACGAAGGTCTCGATGCCCAGCGTGTCGAGCAGGTTTTTAGCCGCCGCGTTGGCGCAAGCGTCATCCAGGCATTGAACCGAGTGGACCGGCGGCGCCCCGTCCAGCAGCGTGGTGGTACAAGTATCCTTGTCCAGGGTGTCGCTGCAGTTCGGCGCGCCGTCCGTGGCGAGCAGGACGAAGGTCGGCTTGGCGAGAACCTCCTGAGGCAGGTTCATCAGATAATTGTTCATCGTCCAGGTGAGGGATGAACAGATCGGTGTGCCGCCGCAGGTATCTAGGCTCGCCAGGGTGTCGCGGATGCGGGTACCGTTGCCGGGCGCCATGTCGACCAGGACATTGTTGGCGGGCACGCAGCGGTCCATGATATCGGCATCGTCCCCCAGGATGCAGTCCTGGGAGGGGAAGACGATCAGACCGAAGTTGACCAGCGTATCGGACGCCATCGCCACTGTGGTCAATGCGTCATCGACGATTTGCTCGTAGGTGGCCCCGTCGTTGAATGTGGACTGGCTCATGGACAGCGACCGGTCCAGGACGATCAGCAGGTTGATATCCTGCAATTGGATGTCCCGCGGGGTGGCGACACAGTCCGCGGTATCCCCATCGGCGTCTGAATCCGAGTCTGAATCCGTGTCGGTATCCGTATCCGTGTCTGTGTCTGTGTCAGTATCGGTATCGGTGTCCGTGTCCGTGTCCGTGTCCGTATCGGTATCCGAATCCGAATCCGTGTCCGAATCCGCATCAGCCCCGGGAGGCGGAGTCGAGGTATCTTCTCCACTGTCGGAACATGCGATGGCCCAAATCGCCGCCATCAGACACCCCAAAAGAATCCAAACTCTATTCATGACGCTAACCTTTCGTTTTCTGTCGTTGACTCGGTGTCCACCCTGTGAGCTTCATACCACTCTTCCTTTTTTAAGGAATAGACTATTTATGCTCTAATTTATAGTTAAAAACGATCTCATTTAAGCAAACTAAAAAGTTACGCATATACTTGTAAAATTCTGTACTTTTCTTTGATCATGTCGTTCACTCCAAGTACATCATGGATCTTGGTATCGAAAACCTTTCACAAGAAAGAAAACCGGGTCTCTCGGGGAAGCGGATAGGTTTGCTGGCCCATCCGGCGAGCACGACCCGGGATTTGACGCATGCTCTGGAGGTTTTGAGGTCACTCCACGCGGAGGTCGCGCTGCTCCTCGGTCCGGAGCACGGCTTCTTCGGCGAGGCGCAGGACATGGAACCCGTTGACGGACGGATCCGTCATCCGAGCGGCATCCCTCTGATCAGTCTCTACGGAAGCGATGAAGCGAGCCTCTCGCCCACCGCGGATCAGCTGAGCGGCCTGGACTATCTGGTGGTCGACCTGGTGGATGTGGGGGCTCGCTACTACACCTTTGTCTGGTCCGCTCTCCTGTGTCTCCGCGTCTGCCATCGCGCTGGCGTCGAGCTCGTACTCCTGGATCGTCCCAATCCGTTGGGGGGAGCGGTGGTGGAGGGGGCCTGTCAGGCGCCGGGGTTCCTCTCGTTCGTCGGGCTCAAACCGGTGGCCAACCGCCACGGGATGACCGTCGGTGAGCTCATGACCTTTGCCGCCCGGGACGAAGGTCTCGAGGACGCGCTTCAGGTGGTCAGGATGCGGGGATGGCGCCGGGAGATGCTGTTTTCCGACACCGGTGTCCCCTGGATTATGCCGTCCCCCAATATGCCCACCTTCGACACCGCGCTGGTCTATCCCGGGCTCTGCCTCCTAGAGGGCACCTGGGCCTCGGAGGGACGGGGGACCACGCGCCCCTTCGAGCTCTTCGGCGCTCCCGGCGTGCGCAGCCACTCCCTGGCCCAAAGGTTGAACCGGATGGCCCTCGATGGCGTTGTCTTCAGACCGGCGGGGTTCAAGCCGGGCTTTCAGAAGCACACAAACACCCCGCTCGGGGGGGTTCAGATTCATGTCGTCGATCCAAGGACCTTCAAGCCGTATCGTACCGGTGTGGCGGCGCTCATCGCCCTCAAGGCCGAGTGCGGCGACGCTTTCGAATGGCGAAGGCAACCCTACGAGTTCGAAACGGAGCGTCCGGCCATCGATCTGCTGACCGGATCCGCGGACATCCGGAATCTGGTGGACGCCGGGGCCTCACTGGAAGAAATTTCAGAGACCTGGCAAGAGGGGGAGACCCGGTTCAGGGAAGAGAGACGACAGTATCTGCTCTATTGAGCAGGTCATCACCGAGGCGGATCCACCAAAGGATTTGAGCGCCCTATCGATTGAACACCGACTACAAGATTCGCATTACAACGACATTGGCGATCCCCTCCTGGGAGAGGGAGGTGGCCACCACCAAGTCGTCTTTCTCGGAAGTTGCGAAGACATGGGCGAGGTTCAATAGGGAAAGAGAGGCCTCGGGAAAACCGACCCGATGGTGGAGACAAACCAATTCCGCGTTTGTGAAACAGTTGCGAGCGGCTGTGGTCTCCCACCTTCCCTCCTGTCGTACATCAAGGGATACCGCCACCCTGACAACCGCTTCCGGATTGATGCGGGCGTGTGAAACCGCCTGGTCGATAGCCCTCTTGATGGCGTGACCTGAAGCCCACATGGGATGAGAAGTATCGCAAGTGATACTGTATCCGAGAATCTCGGCGATGGGAGAGACCCCTCTGGATATCGCTACATCATTCTGTTCCACTACGAAGGCGACCGCGCCCTCTCCGGGTGTCAACTCGGTTCCAGGACCCCATAAGGCCACCTTCAGACCGTCTTCGAGTGTCCGCTCCGTCAGTTCATCCGAGGCCGCTGCTATCAGTATCTCTGCGTGTCCCTGCTCGAGGGTTACGACACCGGATATCAACGCCGCGAGGCCCGCTCCCCATCCATTGGAGAGAACAGTGTTGTGCCCTCTGAGCATCAGAGATCGGGCGACGTGACCCGCCACCTCGTTTTGAACGACATAGGGGAAAGCGTCGAGCCGGCCGATGTGATCGGCGTCTTTGAAGCAGGTCTCGAGATGGGTCGTCTCCCCCATCGTGGGTCCGGTAGCGAGCCCCAACACCATTCCGATATTCTTCGTAACAGTGGGTCGAAGAGAATGTCCCGCGTTTTCGAGGGCGAGCCGGGACGCATAGGTGGCGTATAAAGAGCAGAGATCCATTCCCCGAACATCGAGCCGTCGATCCACCTCGCGGGGATTGATATTGGGCACGAGACCCGCGCGAATTTCGGTATCGAGGGAAAAGCGATCCGGCGTTTTTAGTCCTGTCACCTCAGACCCCGTCAGGCGTTGAAGCCCGATTCCAAGGGAATGAACCACCCCCATACCGGTAATCACCGGCTTCGACGCCTTTGTCACGGGACTTTGGGATTCCCCTTCCGGATTGGTGTCGATGACGACACAAGCATTGTTTCCCCCAAACCCGAAGCTGTTGGTCATCGATATATGTCCTGAGAACGGACGTCCGGCATCCGCAACGAAATCCGGCAGATGACATCCGTCCCTGGGCTCCGTGAAGCCCGACGTGGCCGGCAGGAACCCCTCCCTCAACGCGAGGACGGTGGCCGCCGACTCCAACGCCCCGGCGGCACCGAGGCAATGTCCGATCATGGATTTGGTGGAGCTCGTCGGCACCTCTCGCGAGCCGACCACCTTTCCGATGGCGCGGCACTCTATGGGATCGTTGGCCCGAGTGCCGGTTCCGTGAGCGTTGATGTACTCCAGCTGCGAGGCATCGAGTCCGGCGTCGCAAAGCGCCCGTTTCATCGCCGATACCTGCCCCTTGGTGGAGGGATCAGGGGAGGTGGGATGGTACGCGTCGTTTGAGAGACCGGTTCCGGATATCTCAGCGAGGATGGTCGCCTTCCGCTTTGTCGCGTGGGACAGCTCTTCCAGAACGAGAAAACCGGATCCCTCTCCGAGATTGAGCCCGATGTTTTTTGAAAACGGGGTGCACACCCCTTCACAGGTCGCCTTGAGGGCATCGAATCCCACCAGTGTGGAGTAGGCGAAGGTGTCCGCGCCGCCGGTCAGGGCGATGTCCACCATCCCCGTCCGGATGAGATCGGCTCCCTGGGCGATGGCGCCGGCCCCTGCGGCACAGGCGGTCACCACGGTCAGCACTGGACCATTGGCACCCGCCATACAGGCCAGGACCTTGGCGGGGGTGTAGTACTTCTTCGAGAAAAGGAGTATGGGGTCCAGCGGGTCCCGATGCTCAGCGAGGGCGCGATAGTGCCTCTCGATGCTGAGCATTCCACCGGAACAGGTCCCGAGGACCACCGCGGCTTCTCCCACAGGTATGTCAAGGCCGGAATTTCGAAGTGACTCCCTCATCGCTGTGAGGGAGAGGTGAACAATGCGATCCATCTTGGAGAAGAGGGGGTCGGCGGAAGTCTTTTTCAACCACTCATCAGGCACCAACGCGGCGTGAGTTGCTTTCCAGTTCTTGGTCCTCTTGGGATCCAGCTCTCGAAAGCAGGCCCTTCCCTGTTTCAATGTATCCCGAAACGAAAGGGAATCAGGACCTGCCCCCGAGATAGCGCCAATCCCCGTGACCACCACCCGACGCCTCATGACAAAAGCCCTTTGGGAGAGATGGCGAGAGCCAGATTGAAACCGATCTCACTCGTTGTGACGACCAGCAGGTTGACCGGCCTGTCAGGCAGTTCACGTCGATCAATCATCTCCAATCCCGTGATCTGAGGCCAGAGGGGCTCCTGTTGTTGCCAGGCGGCGAGCACGCCGGCCAAGGTCGCCGTACCGGAGGCCGACTCCATCAGGCCGGTGTTGAAAACCGAGGTCATCAACGGGACGGTTTGGGATCGACTCCCCAATGCCATATCGAGGGCGCTCAAAACTTTCTGGTCTCCGCGATTTCCTTGGGGAGTCCAAAGGACGGTCCCCACATCCGTTGCGTCCCAGCCGGCGTTTGCCAATGCGGTCTCAATAGCGGAAGCGGTATTCTCAGGGTGAGTGCATGCCTCGAAAAACCCCTCATTGTCCGTCGTCATCCCGTATCCCATAATCGCTGCCCATATGGTTGCGTTTCGGTGGGTGGCCTGCTCCTCCTCCTCCACCATTAAATATGCTGCGCCTTCTCCCAGAACCCGCTTCCTTTCCGTATCTAAACGGATTCGATATCGGGTCTCGTCCTCTCCGGAATAGAGAAACCCTATATCATCGTAATTTACATAATAACGAGGGTATAGCTCATCCGCAGCACCCGCGAGAAGTCTAATGGCTTCCCCATTGACAACCGCGAGGTGGGAGCAAAGGAGCGCAAACAGACCGGCATCCGCACCTTGTGCAATCGTCGTGGAGTATCCCCTGAGTTGCAATGCATTGGAGACCCATCCCGCGGTGGCATTGGCGACAATTTGAGAGAAGCCGCCGATATCCGCTTCCCTTCCGCCGGTTCCCACGACAGCCGTCATGTACTCTTCCTCACTGGGACCCACATAGACTCCATTGACGATGCCGGTATCGATTCCCTCTCGGGGGCTCACCCTGAGACCGGCGCTGGTAAGGGTCAGCCTTCCGGCAATCGTGGCGTATCGACTGATGGGATTCATGGAGCGGAGATCCAATCGGCGGTCAATGTCGCGGGGCTCGACCTCCGGCACCAATCCCGCAAGGGAGGCATGAGTCGAATAGGGGAGGGGACGAATCATTTTGGAGATCCCCCTCCTCCGCCCTCTCATCGCTTCGAGCATGGTCCCAAGGCCGACTCCAAGAGAGGTGAGGGCGTTTGCCCCTGTAATAACGGCGTTTTTCGGCTTACAGGATTTGACATCCCCGTTCACTTCCCTTGCCACCACCACGCCGGCATTGTTTCCTCCAAAAGCATAGTTGCATGACAGAAAGTGGTCATAACTCGATTGGAGAGGGGTGTTGGGAACATAGTTCAGGTGACAACCCGCCCGCCTCTCGTTGAAATTGATGGTGGCGGGGATAGTGTCTCTTTGCATGGCCAGAAGTCCGGCTGTGGCCTCTATGATACCAGCCGCTCCAAGGCAGTGCCCCACCTGGGACTTGAAAGAATACAACGGGATATTTCGATTTCCTATCAAACGCGCGACAGCCTTGGACTCAACGCGATCGTTGGCATCAGTGCCGGTCCCGTGACCGTTGATGCATCCCAACGCATCCACTTCTATGTTCGAGGATTTAAGAGCCCCGGTCATCGTTCGAAAGGCACCATCACCTCTCGGATCTGGAGCGGTTGGATGGTGAGCATCCGCGGTTGTGGCATAGCCGAGGACCTCACCTTCGATATGGGCCCCCCTCGAAGTCGCGTGGGCCAGATCCTCCATAACCCAGAAGGCAGCCCCTTCTCCCAGATTGAGCCCCACGGGCATGGAGAAGGGTGCGGTGTGACCTGTTGATGTCGCCCGAATTGCATCGAATCCGGCCATAGTCGACAAACAGAGGGAATCCGATCCCCCTACGATAACAACATCGACGACATCTCTCATAATAAGGTCATATGCAATTCCCAGCGCACCAGTGGAGGAGGAACAAGCGGTTGCGACAATCCAGGTAGGTCCCCGGATACCAAGGCTGAAGGCTAGAGCCTTTCCCAGGGCATGATACCGAATGAGCAGAATCATTCCCGCATCGATTAGCCCCTCTCTTTTTCCCAGAATGATTTCGTACTGTTTTTCAGCTGTGCGGAGTCCGCCATTACAGGTCCCAACCACCAGGCCGACCCTCGATGGTGCCGGATAAGTATCAATAACGATACCTGAGCTCTTGATGGCCTGCCGAGCAGCGGAAAGGCCGTATTGGAGGTTGATATCAGAGTAACGTGTTATCTCCTCTTTTGAGAGATATTCACTTGGATTGAAATCCTTGAGCTCTCCTCCCATCCGGGTTCTAAAAGGTGAAGGGTCAAAGGATTGAATAGGGGCGATTCCCGAAGTGGCGGAGAGTATCGCTTCGAGGAACTCATCTCGATTCTTACCGACTGGTGACAACACCCCGATACCGGTGACCACCGCTCTTCTCCTCTCAGTCACACCTCACCTCTTCTCGAATTGTTGCCGACGTTGGATCATATGCTCATCGGATGTTTCGGGTTTGAGAGCCTCCACGGTCTCATGCCAATCCTGATCGCTGTAAAACCGGCTCCAGAGAGATACAAAAAGATCATAGAGCGTGTCCGGCTCAATTCCGAGAGGACGCCATACCACATGAGCCCCATTGTAGAGTTGCCAGTTCTTGTGGAGGATACGATTCTGACGCTCGAGCCGATGCCACTGGCGGGAGCCGGGATAGGGGGCGAAAAGGAAGAACTCCGCGGTTCGAATTTGCGCCCGCTCACAAAGCTCTAAAACGGCGTCCACCATTCTTTCACTATCCCAATCCCTCCCGATTCCAAATGAGGCAAAGAAGCGCATTCCCCGATCTTCTATTTTTTTTACTAAATCTACAATATGTTGAAAAGCTGTGATGTCTCCCGAGAGCGCCCGGATGGATACGGAATCCACATTGAGAGTACAATAAAAGGATTTCACACCGGCATTGGCGCTGAGGTCGAGGATATCGTTCGATGTGTTGAGGGAGGCCGTGGAAGATACAAAAAGGCTCTTTTTGAGCGGTACGAGTGCTTCGAACAGCTGGCTGGCCCATTCCACGATTCGGCGATTGGGGAAGTAGAGGATATCTTCGGCCAGATAGACATTGTCGAACTTGAGAGTCCGCATCTCTTTCACGATACTCTCGACAGACCTCAACCGAATTCGATGACCCTGGTGGGCGGGTATGGCGCACATTCCACAATTATAGGTGCATCCTCTCGCGGTTTGGACGAGATCCGCCGCCCAATCATACCCCTTCTTTTCATAGAACAGATCACGACGCAATCGCGGCATTTGCGCCAAGTCAAAGCCAGAACGACCATAATAGATTGGCTTTAGGGAGTCGGATTTCGCATCGTTCAAAATCTCCTGCCAGGTTGGTTCGCCATCTCCGATATTGACAGAATCCGAATGTTTGAGAGTCTCCTCCGGCATGGTTGAGGGAAAGAATCCCCCCATCACCACTCTTTTTCCATGTCTCCGATATTCATCGGCAATCTCGAACGCCCGTGAGGCCTGGGGGGTGAAACAATTGATGGCTACAAGATCTGTCTCGGCTTCATAATCAATCAGGTCACCGTTATTGTCATCCACCAGCACGACATCCCAATCCGGGGGCGTCAGTGCCGCCAAAATGGGGATACCGAGAGATGGGGGAGTGGTGAAGTTCCCTAAAAAATGGTCGATGAGCGAACGATTGACGCCGACAATACTTTCCAGGAATTTCTCGAATCTTGGATATATGAAAGTTACTCTCATCAGGATGCCTCAGGATTTCGAATAACAAAATTGGGGAGATGGCGCTAGGGCGTATTTTTATAGGTGATGGTGTTGGAAGGCATAGCGGCAAAACATAGAAATAAAGTAAATAACTGATGGCCGGCTCATCACAGAGATCCCCAGAAGATAGACCAATTGATAAGGAAGAGTACTTCCCAATACGGCGTTGCTTGTTACAGTGGCTTTGCGGAGGGTATAAACCCGCTAAAAACAGGGATTCCGCCCTGACTAGGGAAGTGGCAATGGTGGGAGCTTGGGCTCCAAAACCTTCTTCACCGGTTTCTTAGCTACTTTTTTTTTAGCCGGTTTCTTAGCTACTTTTTTTTTAGCTGGCTTTTTCTTGGCGACCTTTTTCTTAGCTACTTTTTTTTTAGCTGGCTTTTTCTTGGCGACCTTTTTCTTGGCTACCGTCTTTTTGGCCACTTTTTTCTTCGCCACTTTTTTCTTAGCCACTTTTTTCTTGGCGACCTTTTTCTTGGCTACCGTCTTTTTGGCCACTTTTTTCTTAGCGACCTTTTTCTTAGCCACTTTTTTCTTAGCGACCTTTTTCTTGGCTACCGTCTTTTTGGCCACTTTTTTCTTAGCCACTTTTTTCTTAGCCACTTTTTTCTTAGCGACCTTTTTCTTGGCTACCGTCTTTTTAGCCACTTTTTTCTTGGCAGGTTTCTTGGCTACTTTTTTCTTAGCCACTTTTTTCTTGACGACCTTTTTTGCCATTTTGGAACCTCCCGTTCTTGTTCTAATTAAAAAGGATTATGATTTGTAAATTATGGATTGTCAATATAAAGATGCACATTTTTAATATAAATTATATGAATATTAAGTGATCTTTGATCATAATTTGCATATAATTAGGCTACAAAATCAAATAATCAGTAAAGATAACAATAAGATACACCAATAATGGAAACCTCCACATTCTTGGCTGCCTTGATTTTGTTGGCTTTTTCCTTTTCAAATTGATGAGGCACGTTTTGGATGCAAATAGTCGATATCTTTTTGTATCCATATAATACAGATATTTTATTATATTATTATATTTATCTTATGTATGATATTGTATTATTGTTCCTTAATAAGCTTGTATTACTTTTGTTGCTTACGGTATCACAGGGGGTATTCTAATGATATATTTACATTAACAGGAGTGATAGCAGTTGTATACTTATGTATAGTAGTTTAAAGAGTAAACAGGTACAATTCAGTGTTGATTTTCACAATATAGTTGAGATTGAAAATGGAAGAAAAAACGAACAATCAAGGTGCAAATGGAAATGGTGATACTGGATACGGTGCTGAAAAGATTACCGTGCTCCATGGTCTCGAGGCGGTTCGCAAACGCCCGGGAATGTACATCGGCAACGTGGAGTCTCCTGAAGGACTCCACCATATGGTTCAGGAGGTGGTGGACAATGCCATTGATGAACATCTCGCGGGGCACTGTGATG
Organism: Polyangia bacterium; assembly: GCA_050304755.1. Taxonomy (GTDB): domain Bacteria; phylum Myxococcota_A; class Polyangia; order JAAYKL01; family JAAYKL01; genus CAYWLQ01. The sequence continues at coordinate 31,939 of JBNLED010000007.1, forward strand.
AGATAAAGGTCGTTATTCATTATGATGGCAGCGTCTCTGTCGAAGATAATGGGCGAGGCATTCCCACTGATATTCATGAGCAGGAGGGGCGTCCCGCTGCCGAGGTGGTTATGACCACACTCCACGCCGGCGCCAAGTTTAGTGACGAATCCTATAAGTACTCCGGTGGTCTGCACGGGGTGGGCGTTTCATGCGTCAATGCGTTGTCCGCTTTCCTCAATATGGAGATCTGGCGTGACAATGTCACGTGGTACCAGGAGTATGAAAAGGGAGAGCCCAAGGGGGAGCTCGCCGCTATCGGCCAGACCAAGAAGCGGGGCACCCGCATCACCTTCAAGCCGGATCCGGAGATTTTCGTTCACCGTGAGTTCTCTTTCGAAACGCTGTCCACCCGCCTGAGAGATTTGGCTTTCCTCAATGCCGGCGTACGCATTCGGGTGATCGATGAGCGAAAAGAGGGGCGGGAGAAGGTCTTCCATTACGAAGGGGGCATCAAGACCTTCGTCGAGTACCTCAACCGCAAGAAGACCCTGATCCACCCGGAGGTCATCTCCATCTCTGACAGCCGGGAAGATGTTTATGTCGAGGTCTCCCTCCAGTGGACTGACTCCTATCAGGAGAGCATCTTCTGCTATACCAACGCGATCTTCAACCGGGACGGGGGGGCGCACCTCACCGGTCTCCGGTCCGCCCTCACGCGAACCCTCAATGCCTGGGGGGTTGAGAACAAGGTCATCAAGGAGAACCAGGCCAGCCTCTCCGGTGAGGATGCACGGGAGGGGCTCACCGCGGTGGTGGCGGTGAAACACCCGGACCCGGCCTTCAACAACCAGCCCAAGGAGAAGCTCATCAACAACGAGGTCAAGGGGATCGTCGAGGGGATCGTCAATGAGCATCTGGCCGCGTTCTTCGAGGAGAATCCGAAGACCGCCAGGGATATCGTGGACAAGGCCATCACTGCGTCCAGAGCGCGCGAGGCCGCCCGCAAGGCGCGGGAGATGGTCAACCGGAAGGGCGCCTTGGACTCCGCCTCCCTCCCCGGAAAGCTCGCCGACTGCCAATCCCGGGATCCTGCCCTGTGCGAGCTCTACATCGTCGAGGGGGATTCTGCCGGCGGCTCTGCGAAGCAGGGACGGGACCGGAAATTCCAGGCCATTCTGCCCCTCCGCGGGAAGATTCTAAACGTGGAGAAGGCGCGGATCGAGAAGATGCTCGCGTCGCAGGAGATCTCCTATCTCATCACCGCCCTGGGGACGGGGATTGGAAAGGATGTCTTCAATTACGAGAAGCTTCGGTATCATAAGGTCATCATCATGACGGACGCCGATGTCGACGGCGCACATATTCGAACCCTGCTCCTCACCTTCTTCTTCCGCAAGATGCGGCCCCTGGTGGACGCGGGAAACCTCTACATCGCCCAGCCCCCGTTATACCGCATTCGCAAGGGAAAGCGCGACGTGTACATCAAGGATGAGACCGAATACCGTGAGTTCATCATCAACATCAGCACCGACTCCATACAGCTCATCGACGACGCCGACATGCCCGTCAAGGATGACAACACCCAATCCCTCATCCGGAGGCTGATGGAGCGTCGTGATGTGATAAACCGGTTGTCGAAATGGACGGATCCGAAGATCGCCATCGCCTTCGCCGCCGAGGGGATGACCCACAAGATGTTGATCGATAATGAGTCGCTCAACGGGGTCATCCAGAAGATGTCGGAGAAGCTCGCCCTCGGCGAGGGCGCGATGACCCTTCTTCCCGACGAGGTTCACGGCTGCAACCTGATTCGGTATGTCAGCTCCAACGGCACCCGCGCCATCACCGAATTCGATTTCTCCTTCTTCTCCTCGGCGGAGTACCGGGACCTGCTCAAATCCGAGGAGGAGCTCCGTGGCTATGGGCCGGGGCCGCACAAGGTGTCTATCAACAGCGCCCAGCGGACGGTCGATTCCCTGGACGATCTGCTCCCCCTCCTAGACGAGGTGACCCGGAAAGGACTCTCGGTCCAGCGTTACAAAGGCCTCGGTGAGATGAACCCGGATCAGCTCTGGGAGACTACGATGAACCCCGAGACCCGCTCACTCCTCAAGGTCAAGCTGGAGGACTTCTCCGAGGCGGACGAGATCTTTACGGTGCTCATGGGAGATCAGGTGGAGCCGCGGCGGGAGTTCATCGAGGACAACGCCCTCCACGTCAAGAATCTGGATATCTGAGGACAACATGCGGGTATACGGACCGGTGCCGTCGAGGCGCTTCGGCCTCTCGTTGGGGGTGGACGTGCTCCCCCACAAGACCTGCACCTTCGACTGCATCTATTGCCAAGTGGGGTCCACGGATCGCACGGCGGGTGAACAGGGGGATTTCTTTACCGTTGACGACATTGTTCGTGATGTCGAGGATGCCCTCATGGAGGGGCCGGCCCCGGATGTCATCACTCTGGCCGGCTCCGGTGAGCCGACGCTCTACAAGTCCCTCGGAGAGTTGCTGCGCCGCCTTCGCACTCTTCGGGATATCCCTATCCTCCTCATCACCAACAGCTCCATGCTGTGGAAGGAGGCGGTCAGGGAGGCGGTGAAGCGGGCCGATATACTGGCTCCGTCGCTGGATGCCTTCGATGACGAGAGCTTCCGGCGGATCAATCGACCTCACTCGAGCATCACCTTCGACAAGCTCTTTTCCGGGTTGAAGCGGGCGACCCACGAACATCCTGGGGAGGTCCACCTAGAGGTGATGCTGATCGATGGTATCAACGATGACGATGCGAGCCTTCGGGCCGTGGCCGAGAGGATCCGCGAGCTTCGGGTCGACCGCGTCGACATCAACACCCCGGTTCGACCGCCGATGCCGTTGCGGGGGGCGCTGCCCTGCGACAAGGAGACGCTGGCGAGGGCCACCGCCCTGTTCGGTCCCAAGGCCCGCCCTATCGGCGATTTTCGGGACAACCGAACCCAGAAGCGGAGACATTCGTTTGATGATCGCGACAAGGATATTCGCGAGATGCTGCTCAGGAGGCCATGTACGATAGAGGACATCGCCAGTTCCTTCTCCGTCACCGTTGACGACGCGCGGCGCTCGGTGGAGCGCCTAGAGGCGGCGGGGCTCATCGAACGGCGCCCGAGCGGAGACTCGTCATACTTCCATACATCGCGGACGGGACGGAAATAGTTGACAGCGCCTGTTCGACATACGAACCTTGTGACAGTGGAGGGGGCGCATGGCCTTTGAGCAAAACAGTGATACCGTCGCCTGCCTGGCGCGGGATCTGGCGGCGAGGATCCGGTGGGAGCATGAGTTAGGGGCCGCAGGATATGATCCGCGTGATACTGTCTTGGCGCCGCAGCCGGTTTCCACGCCGCCGCCGGTTTCCGCGTCCCCTCTGTCTCCTGTATCTGACGCCTCCTCGGGGCCGGCAGACATTGCCCGAAGTCCCATCGAGGTGAACGCCTCCGAGGCTCTTGTCGCACTCCGCGACGAAATCGGCGACTGCAGGCGTTGCGGCCTCGCGAACGGGCGCCACCATTTGGTGTTCGGCGAGGGGAATCCGGACGCGAAGCTCGTCTTCGTCGGGGAGGGGCCCGGGAGGGATGAGGATCTTCAGGGGAGACCCTTCGTGGGCGCCGCCGGTCAGCTGCTCGATCGAATCGTTCGGGCGATGACATTGGATCGCGAATCGGTCTATATCTGTAACGTGGTCAAGTGTCGTCCGCCGAACAACCGGACCCCCGACCCGGAGGAGCGACGCCTCTGCGGCGAGTTCGTAAGACGCCAGCTCGCCATTATCAAGCCCAAGGTCGTCGTGGCGCTGGGATCCACGGCCGCGCAGTATCTCCTGAGCAGCGCGGGCTCCCTTGGCAGCCTGCGGGGCCGGTTCCACGAGATGGACGGGATCAAAGTCATGCCCACCTACCACCCCGCCTACCTGCTCAGAAACCCCGGCGGCAAACGGGCGGTCTGGGAGGATATGCAGAAGGTGATGGCGATCCTCGATCTATCGAAAGACAAGGAGTAGGCGATGACAACCTCTAATCGGGGGTCGAGCCCCAAACCTCCCGAGTCGTTATTGGATCTCGAGCTGCCCCCCCTCGACAGCGACGAGCTGTTTGAAATCGATCGGGACACCATGGCGGATCTGCTGGACACGGACTACGAGTCGCTGCCTGAGGAGACCTCGATGGACATCGCGCCGGACCCCTCCGAGCTGCTCTCGGATTTCGAGGAATCCTCCTGGATTGTCGATGGGGAGGAGGAGGCCCCCATGAACGTCGACCTCTCCGGCGATCTCGACGAGTCCGACTGGGCGGTCACGGACGGGGAGGACTCGCCGATGGCGATTGATTGGTTCGAGCCGGAGATCGGGGACGACACCCCTGAAGATGACGGCGCCGAGGGACCTGTCCATAAAGAGCTCTACGAGATAGAGGAGTCACGCTGGGACGCCTTGGACGATGGTGAGGACGAGGAGGAGGACATCCTGGTGACAATGGAGCGTCTCGGGATGATGGAAGAGATGTTTGCGGTCTCCTCGGACAACACGGGCTTCGAATCTCCCCTGTCGTCCGCCGACATTTCCTTCCTGGGGCCCGATGGTGGCGGGGTGAAGGCGGTGGTCTTCTCCGGGGAGACGCCCGTCGCAGTTGGAGACAGCGTATTCGTCCTGGGGGCTGACGACAGGCTCCACGCCGTGGGCGCCCGTTCCGGAAATTTAGGAGCGACCAGTGTCACCATGGACGAGCGGACGATGTTCGTCGGTACCCGTCGGAGCGGTGTCTACCTCAGCAGGGATCGGGGGTCCACTCTCCACGCGGTCAACAGCTGGTATACCCAGGGGCTCAAGAGCAGCGGCTCTCCCCTCGACGAGATATCGACATCCTTTTCGGTGACGGGACAACAGACGTCCAACGGGTTCAGGCTCTATGGCGTCACCACAGAAGGGCAGCTCTTCTGGAGTCTGGATCACGGTGTCACGTGGCACGGCCCCGTACCCCAGGGGCGTTGCGCGATGGTCACGCCTCTTGAGGGCACCGACCGCCTGTTGGCGGTCTTCGATTCCCAGCCGGACGGTGTCGACCTGTCGGTGAGCGAGGACTTGGAGAACTGGCGATCCATCACCTTCCCGGAGTCCCTTCGAGACCCGCTCAGCCGCGGCGCGACCCTGCTCACGGGATGCGACAGTACCATCATTCTCTGCGATACGGAGAGAGGCATCCTCCATCGCTCATTGGACCTCGGGGAGAGCTGGGAGCGCATCGAAAGCATGTCGGAGGCCGAGACAACGGCGATCGCCCTCGATTCGGAGGATTCGAGCTGGATGGCGGTGGCCCTGCTGGATCGGGAGGGTCCGAGGGCCGAAGTTCGGGTCAGCGAGAGCGGCGGGGAATCGTGGCGTACCGTGTTGATCATCAAGCCCGCGAGGGATGATCTGCTCGCCGAGGCGCCCGAGCACATCACCGCGCTGTCGGTCAGCAACATCGGTCCCCGCCGGCTGGCTGTGGTCTGCGGGCGCGGTGTATACCGGGTGAAGCTCTCGGAGAGGAGCCTCGCTCACTGATGACAGCTTTTCTCGCGTTTTGGGATTGAAACCAGTAGAATGGGGAAGCGATGGAGGACCGATTCACAACTGATGAGATGAAGGACGCGGTCGTTCGCATCTGTCCGGCCTGCGGGGTGGTGAACCCCCCGGGACCCTCCGAGACCTGTCCCCACCTGCAGCTCATCCGGTTCAAGGGCGTGGATAAACCCCTCGAGGCGCTGCTCAACCAGGTCGCGGCGATTCGCGTGGAGTTTCAGGAGCGCCTGAAGGCGTTGAGGTCCCATGTGATGACAGCGGCCCGAGCGGGACACGCGGAAGTGGTGGCGACCCGAAAGAATCGATTCAGCGAAGTGGACGATCTGAGGAAGAAGGCCGACCCGCTGGTGCTCACCAACCCCCAACCCGCCGAGAAGAACGCCAAGCGGCGAAAGAAACGCAAGACCCCTGCGCCGGAACCCGTGGATCCGCGGCAGCTGGCCCTCATCGCCCGAGAGCCGCCGCAGGGAGACGCATGAGATCGAGTTGATATAGAGTTTCACCCACCTGTTGTTCAAGCTAAGGAGACCGTTATGAACATCTGCATCCCGATTGAAGTAGACAAAGGACTGGAGAGCGAGATATGCCTTCGCTTCGGCACCGCGTCTCAGTTCATCATTGTTGATACGAACACCATGAAATACAATATCGTTCAGGGCGACGATTCCGATCAGACCGTCCCGGAAGCCATCATGGCTTCCGAAAAGATAGACAGCGTCGTCGTTGGGGGGATCGGCGTCCGATCCCTCTGCGATTTCAAGGAGGCCGGAATTGATGTCGTCTCCACCCGAGAGGACAGGGTGGAGGAGATCGTCGCTTCGTTCAACAAGGGCGAGGTCAACCCGGTCACTCTGGACCACACCTGTGCTTTCCGTCACGTGGGACGGGGGTTCCGCGGTCCCGGCGGCTGTGGTGGAGAGGGGTGTTTCTAGCCGATCCTATCTCGGCGACGGTGCGCGCACTTTCCAGCGTCGCCGCTTCACAATGACAAATCGTCTCGAGGCGCCGTCTTCTCGGTCGACATCCACCACGTCTACTGGATTGAAGCTGTGTTTCCCCATCGCGTCGAGCGTCTCTTTGACAGCCCGGCTGTCCGGACTAAGCGGCAGCACGACGCCGTCGATATCTCCTTGGCTGAGGCCCTCGAGCAGCGCCTCCGGTGAATCGAACTGGTAAATAGAGGTTTCTTCGGGGAACTCGTCTCGTACCCTTGGCGCGATGGCCAGGTGTTCCGCGCTGCCCTCCTGTAGGGCGAAGCCGAGGACCGGGGTCTCCCGGCGGATGGTGGTGTCCAGGAACCGCGAGGTCACCTTGAAGATGGCGTCCTGGAGCCGCCGCTTGATATCGACGCTGAACCGGTTGTAATGCTGGAGATCGCAGAAGAGCTCCCAGGTGTCGTGGCAGGTCTGCTCCTTGACCGCCAGCAGCCGTTTGTACCCCAGGGTGTCGATGGGGGTGGGCGCGATGCCGATCTCGTCGAGGAAACGGCCGATGAAGTGGGTGAGCCCCTGGGTCTCGGCGGCCATCCTATCGTGGGCCTCGCAGGTGGTCCGGACGATGACGAGGCCCTTTCGCTGCAGATACTCCGTGAGCTGATGTACCGCCGCCGGGTCGATGTCCTCTTCGCAGGAGACCCAGTTGAGCCCGTCGAATCCCGACTGCGCGGAGTCCGGACCGAACATGGGGTGGGTGGGCCAGATCAGGACCCCGGTTCCCGCCAGGGCCCGTTTCAGCTCGCCGTAGGGCCACTCCTTGACCGAGCAGACATCCACCACCAGCTGTCCCGGTTTGAGGAAGGGACGGATGCGCTCCGCGGTCTCGGCGGTCCGGTTGATGGGCACCGTGAGGAAGAGCGCCGTCGAGCGCTCCGCGACGGTCGGGAGGGGCGCGAAGGAGACCCCCTCGAGGTCGCCGTTTCGATAACTGGAAGAGCTGACGAGGATATCGAAGCCGTCCGCGAACAGACGATGCAATACCTTCCCGAATCGCCCGAACCCGATGATACCGATAATGGTTTTGGCCATACGATGACTCCTCAGCCCGCGATCCGCCTCAGAGCTCGAGCTTGTACCCCACCTGGCGTACCGTCTTGATGTGTCGCGGGGTCGACGGGTCCGTCTCCAGCTTCTTCCGGAGGCTCACGATGAAGTTGTCCACGGTGCGGGTGGTGCCGTCGAATCCCCAGCCCCAGACCCGATCCAGGATGGTGTCCCTCGACAGCGGCCGGCCGGGGGTCTCCGCCAGCAGGGTGAGCAGGTCGAATTCCTTGGAGGAGAGCTCCACCTCCTCGCCCCGCACCAAAACCCGACGTTCGTTGAGGCGGACCACGATATCGCCGAAGGTCAGATCGTCCCTGAGGCGCTGTTCGTTTCGCCGCCGGCGGAGCATCACCTCCGCCCGCGCCAGGAGCTCCTTGAGCTCGAAGGGCTTGGTGACGTAGTCGTCCGCCCCCGTCTTGAGCCCCTCGATGATACTGGCGGTGGTGTTTCGGGCGGAGAGCACCAGCACCGGCACCGCGTTCTCCTTTGCCCTCAGCTCTGTCAGAATATCCAGTCCGCTCCACCCCGGGAGCATGATGTCGAGGATGATGAGATCGGGGTTGACATCGAACGCCTTGGACATCCCCTCCTCTCCGTCCCGCGCCGTTAGCACGCGGTATCCGTGCAGGGTGAAGTTCATGGCGAGGCCGTCCCGAAGAGACTTGTCGTCTTCGATGATGAGGATGGTGTCGCTCTTCTCGCTCTGGTCCGGCAGCCTGTGGTTGTTGTTCGTCATGGGTTCCTCACCTTCCCTCATACCTCGAAATTCCGATTTGTCACTCATCGTCGGATTTGGGTCGCTTGGAGTGGGCCACCGGGAGCGTCACTTGGAACGTGCTGCCCTCCCCCTCCTGTGACGTCACATCGATCTCACCCGAATGGGCGTACACCAGATGGCTCACGATGGCGAGCCCCAACCCGGCCCCGGGCGCCTTCTGCCGGAGGCGGGAGTCCACCCGGTAGAAGGGCTCCATGATCCGGGCGACCTCTTTCTCGGGGATACCGATCCCGTTGTCCCGCACGGTAATGTGCACTTGATCCTCTCCATCGGATACGGCAAGGGAGATCCGCTTGTCCTCTTTGGTGTACTTGTAGGCATTCACCAGCAGGTTGAGGATGATGGAACGCAGAGCGGTCTTGTCGTGCCACACCGGAAGCGCGTTGTTGATTTCGAGGTCGAAGGACACCTCGTCCGGAGAGGTCATCTTGCGGAAGTGGTCCGCCGTGTCGCGAATGGTTTCGACCACCGGCTCGCGGACAAAGTCGAGGTTGTCCCGATCCTTTGCCAGAGAGCGCCACGTCAGCACCCGGTCGATCATCGTCTCCAGCCACTTGGTCTCCCGGATGATGGTATCGACACACATCCTGTGCTGTTCCGGGTTGGAGTCTACGAGGCCCATCTCCAGGGTCTGGGCGTACATCCGGATCGCGGTGAGCGGGGTCCGGAGCTCGTGGGTGATGTTGGCCAGGAGATCCGCCTGGAGCCGCGCGGTCCGGGTGCGGCGACCCAGGAGCACCGTCACCAGGATGGCGCCCGCCACCGCCGCGGAGGTGAAGGAGATGACGAGCACCCCGAAGATGAGCCATAGGGAGCCCTCGCCCACCACCAGTGCGACGATCCCGACGGAGGTGGAGAGGATCACCGGCGGGATGACCCCCACACCGAGGGCGACGATGGCCCCAGTGAGCCGGAGCCCCCGCTGGATTCGCTTGTGCTTGGTGTTGCCTTTGCCTTTCATCCGGCCTCTTTTATAGAACAACTCCGCTCCGTTCACCTTATAAAAGTGATCTGGACGATGCCCGGGCCGGTCATGCGTTGAAACGGGTGGCGATACGCGCCTCGGAGATGATAGGATCACATCATGCTGCGAAAAGAGATCAGGCTCAGACTCGACGGATGTGTCGCCGGCATTGTCGCGGGCGTGATTGTCGCCGCGGGCTGTGAGACCCCGGAGCGCAAAGAGGCGCCCCTCGAGCCGTGGGACGGGCGTCCCAATATCGTCCTCATCGTCGCGGACGACCAGGGGTATGCGGATGTCGGGGTCTACGGCGCCGTGGATTTCGCGACGCCGGCGTTGGACCGCATGGCCGCCGAGGGGGTCCGCTTCACCGACTTCTACGCCGGCTCCAATGTGTGCACGCCGAGCCGGGGCGCGCTGATGACGGGGAGCTACCCCACCCGGGCGGGGTTCCCCTCGGGGGGATCCGCCAACGTGTTCACCCCCGAGGACGTCGTCGGCATCCACCCCGACGAGATCACCCTCGCGGAGCTGCTCAAGGGGGCGGGGTACACCACCCTCCACATCGGGAAGTGGCATCTCGGTCACCTGCCCCCGTTTCTGCCTACCCGCCACGGGTTCGATTATTTCTTCGGCGTCCCCTACAGCAACGACATGACCCCCTTCTGGATCATGGAGAACGAGACCCCCCTCGAGGAGAGCCCCGACCAGACCCAGCTGATCAATCGGTACACTCTCAAGGCCCTCGAGCTCCTCGAGACGCACCACACCGAGCACTTCTTTCTGTATCTGGCCCACACCATGCCCCACTTCCCCGTGACCTCCTCGGCCGAGTTCCAAGGGACCTCGAGCTACGGCCCTTACGGGGACTGCATGGAGGAGCTCGACTGGAGCACGCGGATGATACTGGAGAAGCTCCAGGCGCTGGGTATCGATGAGCGGACCCTGGTCCTCTACACCTCCGACAACGGCGGCAACGTGGCCCGGGGAGACCAACTGCTCGGCCGGAATACACCCCTCCGCGGTCAGAAGGGACAGCCCTGGGAGGGGGGCTTCCGGGTTCCCCTCATCATGCGGTGGCCGGGGCGGCTGCGGGAGGGATCGGTCATCACCGAGATGGCCGGCTTCATCGACCTCTATCCGACCCTGGCGGCGCTGGGGGGCGCGATCCTTCCGGGGGACCGCGTCATCGACGGGGTGGACATCTGGCCGGTGATCGCCTCGGGCGCAGCGACCCCGCGGGAGCACTTCTTCTACAGCCGGGCCGCCGGGGCGGTTCGCGACCGTCAGTGGAAGCTCGTCAATGGAGAGCTCTACGATCTCTTGGCCGATATCGGGGAGACCACGAATCAGGCGACCGCGCACCCCGAGATCGTCTCCGCGCTCCAGCAGACCTACGATACATTCCAGGCGGCGCTGGCGGCGCATCAGCGGCCCATCGGCCATATCGACGACTTCACTGAAGCGGAGCAGCAACCGAGAGAGTGACCGCCCTCACAGACAAGGAGACGTCATGACTACGTTCAAGACCATCGCGAAGATGATAGATCACGCCCTGCTGCAGCCGACCGCCACCGACGCGGAGCTCGAGGCGGGGTGCCGGCTGGCGCTGACCTATGACGTGGCGAGCGTCTGTATCCTCCCCTACCGGCTCGCGCGGTGCGCGCGGTTACTCCACGGATCAGGTGTCAGGGCGAGCACCACCATCGGCTTCCCGCACGGGGCTCACGCCGCCGCCGTCAAGATCGCGGAGAGCGTCCGGGCCCTCGATGACGGAGGTCAGGAGCTGGACATGGTGGTCAACGTCTCCGCGGTGTTGAGCGGCGAGTGGCGTTATGTCGAGGAGGACATCAAGGGGGTCGTCGACGTGGCCCACGACGGCGGCGCGATGGTCAAGGTGATCTTCGAGAACTGCTACCTCGAGGATTTCCACAAGATCCGCCTCTCCCGGATCTGTACCGACCTCGGCGCCGACTGGATAAAGACGTCCACTGGGTTCGGATCCGGCGGCGCCACCGCGGCGGACCTCGAGCTGATGCGGGCCCACGCCGGCCCGGACGTTCAGCTGAAGGCCTCCGGCGGGATCAAGGACCTCGATACGGTCATGGCCTTCCGCGCCCTCGGGGTCACCCGGATCGGCGCCAGTCGGACCCGGGAGATCCTGGAAGCCGCACGGCGTCTAGACCCCGAATAGTCGGATGAAGAGATAGAGTCCGGTCGCGCCGGCAACGACCACCGCGGCGGGTTTGAGCAGCTGGATCAGGCTCTCGGTGAGGTTGGTCTCGAAGTGCTTGTTCGAGACGATGAGGCAGACGTGCACCGGAGAGAGGATCATCCCCATGTAGCCGAGGGCATAGGCGAGCAGTGTCGTGGAGAGGAGCTCCGCCGAGGAAGGGGATTCTCCCAGGAGCCCCATGACCACGGGAAACGCGGCCCCCACCATGCCCACGGCGATGCCGGTGGTGAGGCCGGCCACGAACGGGACGAGCATGATGACCAGCAGCACCGGGATTCCCAGGTGCACGAGTTCGCCCCTCACCTGTTCCATCAAAAAGTCGCCGTCGGGGAGGCGGGCCTGCACGAAGGCCCCGTAAACGGTGGCGATGAGCACGAGCACCGCCAGGCTCGCCGTCGAGGGGGAGAGGAGGATCTTCCGCCACGTGTCGCGGTGGAGGGGGCGGCGCCGCTGTAAATAAAGCTGGGCCGCCAGGATTCCCACCGCCATGGGGAAGTACTTGGCCCTCAACACCACCGAGACCGTCGCGGGGAGATCGCCGGGCGCCGGCAACAGGACGCCGAGTAGGATTTTTAGCGCGATATAAACGCCGATGAGCAGGAGGATGGGAGCGGTGATGGCGACGAGCCGGTGCCACGGGTGATTCGCCGACCGATCCGAGGGACGCTTCGGGACGCGGCGGAGCAGGAAGAGGTATCCGGCGAGCACCGAGAGGAGGCTGAGGGAGAGCTGTAGAGACATGAAGATCGGCTCCGGGAGCCCCGTGATCTGGATGGCGAGGATGACCCCGGGGTAGAGGGGCCACCAGTACTCCCAGACGTGGCGGAACCAGTAGTTGATCTGGGTCTTGAGCAGGGACGGGAGCTCGCGGCGATCGTCCGCGTCGTCCACCAGGGGGGCGCTGAAGATGGCGCCGCCGGGCATGGGGAGCAGGCCGATGATGGCCGGCAGCATCGCCATGGCGCCCCGGGCGGGGAGCGCTCCTTTGACGGTCTCCACCAGATCCGCCATGGAGCGGGTCCGGCTCATCTGGGAGCTGAGCCAGATGACCTGTGTGACCACGATCATCAGAAAAATCGTGTCGCCGGAGACCATGTGGGTGGCGGCGATGCGCCACATCCCGCCGGGGGCGTGGCCGCACCAGACCGCGAGCAGCAGGGTGCCGAGGAGCATGGAGAGGGTCAGCCGACGGGTGAGCTTGTTGAGCACCAGGATCGCGGCGAGGGACCCGAGGACACGGAGCAGAAAGGGGGTCTCGAAGCCGGGCATCCGTCACATCCCGATGGGGGGATCGGAGGGCTCCCCCAGCAGCTCTCCCCGCACCGCGGCGACCGTGAATATCGAGCCGGTGACGAGAATGGTTCTCTTGGGTGCCAACCCTGTGGCCAGCGCGACCCCTTCGGAAACGGTGTCGCATACCTTGTCTTCGGGGCCGGCGATGGCGCGGGGGTCAAGGGCGCGGGCGATCGGCGGGGGGACCAGAACGACATGTTCAACCCGGGGACGCAGCAAAGAGAGCATCTTCGCGGCGGGCTTGTCAGAGAGGGCGCCGAAGAGGAGCACCTCCGGATGTTCTTCTTCGCGGTCGAGAACACCCGCGAGGGCCGAGACCGCCTCCAGGTTGTGGGCGCCGTCCAGGATGAACCGGGAAGATCTCTCGAGCACCTCGAAGCGTCCCGGCAACGAGACGGTCTCGAGGGCTTCTCGAAAGCGATTTAATGAAAAGCGCGGATCTTCCTTCAGGATCACCCGGTACAGCTCCAACGCGATGGCTGTGTTGTCCCGCTGGTGGGCTCCGGGCCAGGGGGGGAGGAGATTCTCCGGGAGGTCGAAGTCCCGGTGGATGAGGCAACAGGGGGCGCCGACCCGCTCGGCGATATCGATGGTCGTCTTTAGGGCCTCGTCCGGCAGATCGCCCAGAATCAGGGGAACCCCATCGCGGGCGATGGCCGCCTTCTCCTCGGCGATTCGGGAGAGGGTGTCTCCCAGGAAAGCGGTGTGATCGAAGCCGATGGAGGTGACGGCCGAGACCGCCGGATCGGCGATCGACGTGGCATCCAGTCGACCCCCGAGGCCCACCTCGAGCACCGCCACCTCCACCCCGGCCTCCCGAAACGCCGCGAGCGCCGCGAGGGTGGCGACTTCGAAGAAGGTCAGGGGGATGTCGCGAGTCTCCGCGAGGGAGAGCAGAGTCTCCAGATGGGGCAGGAGGTCACCGGGCGCGATCTCCTCACCGTCGATTCGGATGCGCTCGGAGAAGCGGTGGAAGTGGGGCGAGGTGAACAACCCGGTGCGGACTCCGGAGCGCTCCAGCGCGTGGGCCGTCAGGGTGGAGACGGTCCCCTTTCCATTCGTGCCGGCCACCTGTATGGATCGGAAAGCGCTCTGAGGAGCCCCCAGGTGCCGAGCCGCTCGGCGCACCCTGTCGAGTCCCATGACGATTCCCTTGGCGGAGAGCCTATAGAGCTTGTCGAGCGCCGCCTGGTAGCTCACGAGGGCCTCACCTGACACACCGCACTAGCGAAATTCCTCCTTCTTCTTCAGAAATTCGAGAAAATGATCCAGCTGTCCGGGATCCTTGATGGTCCATGATTTCTGGTCCTGAATCAGAGCACCGGCCTTGACCAACCGGGAGATGACCTCGTGAACCTCCGCTTCCTTGAGGCCGACCTGTTCGGCCATGGCCGAGATATCGCCGTCGATAGTGACATCGCTGCCGGGGGTCCATCCATGAAGCTTGGCGAGCCGTTTCAGGTTCTCGATGACCCGATCCCGGGGGTCCCTGTGGATGAGCACCTTCAACAACGAGTCCACGGTCTCCAATCGGGTGGAGAGCCGCTTGATCAACCGGAGGGCTATCTCCGTGTTGTGGACGATCATCTCCTCGAGCACCCGGCCTTTGACCACCAGTAGCTCGCCGTCCTCGTGGACCACCGCGTTGGCGGATCTCGGCTTTCCATTGAGCAGCGACATCTCCCCTACGAAATCGCCGGCCCCGAGGATCGCGAGGGTCTTCTCGGTTCCCGCCGCCTCGAGATATACGCGGATGGATCCCGAGCGGATGACGAACATTTCGTCGCCCTCATCGCCGGCGCAAAACAGGAGCTCGCCGGCGTGGACTTTACGACCGTATTTCGCGGATAATGTGTCGCTCATTTAAACTCCTTGCATGCGAAACCAGGTTCAATCCGACTTCTATCAAAAGATTTTATAAAATAATCACAAAAAAATTCAAAAAGGGTTCTTTCTTGACGCTATATTATATTTCTGTTTAGGATTTCGACAGTTGTGACTAACTTTCAGTGTAGGTTCAAGGAGGAACCCCTTGTCCAACAAAACAATTCTTTTTGCTGATGACTCCGCGACCATGCGGGCAATTATGGAAAAGACATTTCTGGCCGAGCCGTTCGACGTGGTGGCGGTGCCCTCCGGGGAGGCTGCCATCACCAAGGCCAAGGAGCTTCACCCCGATGTCATCATCGTCGATGTGGGATTGGCGGGGGTGACCGGTTATGATGTCTGCGAAGCGACCCGTCAGGATGCCTCATTGAGCGGGACTCCTTTCGTCATGATCTCCGGGGTATCCAACATCTACGACGCACGGCGCGGGGACGCGGTGGGGGTTGACGAGCATATGAAGAAGCCGTTCGACACCACCCAAATGGTCGATAAGGTCACCGAGCTGGCGGGTCGGGTCGCGAGACCGATTGAGCTGGTGGAGACCAAGTCCGAGCGGTCCCTCGCAGAGGCCGACGAGGTCGAGGTGGAGCCGATTCCCTTTACGGAGGCCGAGGACGATGAGGTTGAGGTGGAGCCGATTCCCCTCACGGATGACGAAGACGAGGAGGTCTACACCCCCGACGCGCTCACCAGCCTCGATTCCCCCCTGGAGGAGAAACCCAAAAAAGAGACGCTGGATTTCGCCCGTCCCATGGTCGCAAAAGCCTCCGGTATCGGATCACCGGTTCCCATGCGGGGAATCGGCGAGGAGGTGTCCCTCGGGGAGCCGGAACCCGCGGAGCAGATACCGGACGTGGAGCCCATCGAGATCAAGCCCGAGGAGCCGGTTTCGAATTCCTTTCAGGTCGGCACTCTGGCGGAGCTGGCGCAGATGGACAACAGAGGGACCCCCATCGAGGTGGACACGGAAGACAGATCCATCGAGCTGACCACGCCGAAGGCGGTCTCATCGGTGGCTCCGAAGATTCGGGAAGCCGCAGAGGCGGTGGCGAAGAGCATCCCCGGTGCGACCAAAGATCAGGTGGCGGCGGTTCAGGAGATGACAGCAGAGGTCATCGAACGCATCGTGTGGGAAGTTGTTCCCGATCTCGCCGAAACGATAATCAAAGAGGAATTGGCCAAACTTCTTAAGGAGTAGCTGCTCCCCATGTTAGATATTCAATTGATCCGCAAGGAAACCGACGCGGTCCGCCGGGGTTTGGAGAGCACTGGACAGGACCCGGCGGTCGTCGATGCCGTACTGGAGCTGGACACAAAACGACGCATCCTCCAGCAGGAGGGGGATTCGATGCGCGCCAAGCTCAACGCTGCGTCGAAGAAGATAGGACAGGAGAAGGACCCGGATCGGCGACAGGAGCTCATCGCCGAGGTCGGCGCCATCAAACAGGGTATCAAGGACAACGCGGCTGAGGCCCCCGCCGTCGAGAAAGCCCTCACGGAGCTCATGTTGTCCATTCCCAACATTCCCCTCGAGGAAGTGCCCGTGGGCCCGGACGACTCCGCTAATGAAATCGTCGATGTCTTCGGCGAGGAGCCGAGCTACGATTTCGAGCCCCGACCCCACTGGGAGGTCATGGCGGACCTCGGCATCATCGACTTCGAGCGGGGGCAGAAGATATCGGGTTCGCGCTTCTACGTTCTCCGAGGGGACGGCGCGAGGCTGCAGCGCGCCCTCATCAGCTGGATGCTCGACGTACACACGAAAGAGCACGGTTACGAGGAGATCTACCCGCCCTGTATGGTGCGGTCGGAGTGTCTCGTGGGAACCGGCAACCTGCCCAAGTTCGGCGAGAATCTCTATCGGGATGCGGAGGAGGACTACTGGTGGATCCCCACGGCGGAGGTTCCGGTCACCAACCTCCATCGCGAGGAGATCCTGGACGGCGATACGCTCCCCAAGAAATATGTGGCCTACACCCCCTGCTTCAGGAGGGAGAAGATGAGCCACGGGAAGGACACCCGAGGCATCAAACGAGGGCACCAGTTCGACAAGGTGGAGATGGTGCAGTTCGTCCACCCCGCCAACGGACGGGGCGCTCTCGAAGAGCTGACCGGCCACGCCAAGCGCATCCTGGAGCTCCTCGGGCTTCGACACCGGAAGATCAAGATGTGCACCGGCGACCTCTCCTTCGTCTCGTGCATGAAGTACGATTGGGAATCGTGGGCGCCGGGATGCGGTGAGTGGCTCGAGGTGTCGAGCTGCAGCCTTTTCGGTGATTTTCAGGCCCGCCGCGCCAAGATAAGATTCAAGGACGAGGAGAAGAAGAACCGGTTCGTCAATACCTTGAACGGATCCGGCCTGGCGCTGCCCCGGGTCGTCATCTCCATTGTGGAGACCTATCAGCAGCAAGACGGCAGCATCGAGGTCCCGAAGGTCCTGAGACCCTATCTCGGCGGACAGACCGTCATCGAAAAATAACGATTCCGCAGGAAAACCGGCGCTCGACCGGGAGCCTACTCTTCGAAGATTTCCTGGATCTTGGCTTCGATGGCCTCTTCTTTTTTGTTTACCGCGATGGCCAGCTCGGCGACCAGAAGGGACTTGGCCATATCGAGAAGCCGCCGCTCACCAAACGAGAGGTCTTTGTCTCCCTTGAGGCGGAAAAGATCCCTCAGCACTTTGGCGACCTCCTTGGGGGATCCGCTCTTGAGCATCTCCATGTACTCGCGATGCCGCCGGTTCCAAGGCTGTGTCTTTACCGCCACTTTTCGCGATTTCAGGATGTCGAAGACCTCTTCGGCTTCCTTTTTGCTGATCACCGGGCGCATGCCCGTGGATTCGGCGGTGGCCACGGGGACCATAATCTTCATACCGTTTTCAACTATCTTAAGAACATAAAAAGAACGCTCCCTGCCGCCGACGATTCGGGTCTGGATATCTGTAATCTCACCCACACCGTGCGCGGGATAAACCGCTTTCCCACCTATTTTAAATGCCCCTTGGGCTGCCATAATTTAACCTGTTTTTCTGGCCGAATACCGGCCGTACTGACCAAAAACACTCCGAATTTTTCCAATTTGTTTCTATCATAGAAGCTCTTTCCCGGTCAACGGAGACAATGCTTGACCGTTATTTTAAATAGTTTTAGTGTAGCAGCAAATTGAGGCGAGTGTTTAGAGGGTCGTGGGCTTGCTATGTTCAGGTCTGTTGGGGGGGAGTGGAGCTGAGCTTGTAGGGGACACAGTCAATTTTAAAGGATATGGTGATTGTAATGAGACAGCTCGTCATATGGCTTGCGTGTTTCAGTCTACTCTTTGGCTGTGGTGTAGAGGCTGCGAAATTCGAAAGCGACGGCGGGACCGATGATGTCGATACAGGCGGAGGTTCAGATCTCGATACCGATTCCGATAGCGATGCCGATATGGATTCAGACAGCGACACAGACATTGACAGTGATACTGATTCAGACAGTGATACTGATTTAGACAGCGATACTGATTTAGACAGCGATACAGATACGGATTCCGACAGTGATACCGACACCGATAGTGATGTGGACACGGACAGCGATACCGACGGCGATACCGATACCGGCTGTACCCCCGGAACGAGCCGGTGTGACGGTTCCATGAACCTGCAGACCTGTGGGGAGGCGGGAGAATGGGGTGAATCGGTCTGGTGTGACAACGGTTGCTCCCAAGACAGCTGCAATGACTGCGCTCCCTACACCACGCGATGCGTCGACACCACGCAGGTCGAGAGCTGCGGTTCCGCCGGGGCCTGGGAAGCGCCGAACCCGTGCGGAATCGAATGTGTTGACGGCGTGTGTTCAGACTGTACGCTCGGTGAGACCCGATGTAACGGTGAGATGATGCAGGAGACCTGTGACGGGGAAGGCACCTGGAGTGATCCCGTCTGGTGTGACGGCGGGTGTGAGGGGGGGGCGTGCGTCGACTGCTTGCCGTACGATACGGAGTGTATCTCCAACAAAGAGGTGAGGATTTGCCAGAGCGACGGCCTCTGGGGAGAGAGCACACCGTGTGACTTTGAGTGCCGAGACGGTGACTGCACGGAGTGCACACCCGACACCACCCGGTGTGACGGGGTGTGGAATATGTCCACCTGTACCGCTGACGGCGTCTGGGGGGCCCCGGAGTGGTGCGACACCCAGTGTTTCGGAACGGGGTGCAACGACTGTCTCCCGAACAGCACCCGTTGTGAGGACGACGCCACGGTGCAACTCTGCGGGGGGGACGGCCTCTGGGGAGAGATGACGACCTGCGACACCCAGTGCACAGCTGATATCTGCGGCGACTGCTCACCGGACACCACCGAATGTGTAAGCGGCACGGAGGTGCGGCGATGCCTGTCCGGTGGAACCTGGGGAGGGCCGATGTCTTGCGTGGTCGAGTGCAACGGCGATCGATGTAGTGACTGTTATCCCAAAACCACCCAATGTATCAACAACAGTCAGATGCAGGTCTGCGGGCCGGATGGTATCTGGGGAGAGGTCATCGGTTGCGGCCTCACCTGCGAGAATGATCGCTGTTACGATTGTACCTCGGGGCAGAGCGAGTGCGACAGCTCCATGACCTATCGGATCTGCCAGGGAGACGGGACCTGGGGGAACTCCACCCAGTGCCCCTATGGCTGTCAGCTCGGGCGGTGCAATGAATGCAGTCCGGGAACGACACGATGCCGCAGCGGAACGGAGATGGAGACCTGCGGCCCGGACGGCACCTGGCAGGCGCCGGTTACATGCGGCCTGGAATGCTCCAACGATGTGTGCATGGACTGCGCGCCGAATGCCGCGCGGTGTAACGGGGATTGGAGCCGGCAGGTCTGTGAGAACGGCGCATGGGGCATCATCACCTTCTGTCCCCTCGGCTGTCAGTCGGGGGAGTGCAACGACTGTCCGCCGTTGAGCGAAGCGTGTGTCGATACCCTCAACATACGGCGTTGCTCGGCGGGGGGAGACTGGCAGCCGCCGACGCCCTGCGGTCGGGAGTGCTCCGAAAACCGCTGTATCGACTGCCTCTCCGGTGACGCCGTCTGTGACGGCTCCCACGCGATCAGACGATGCACCTCGGACAACACCTGGGAGGTGGTCTCCTGTCCTTATTGTCAGGACAATACCTGCTTGGATTGTCAACCCGGCGCCACTCGGTGCGGCGGCGACACCGTCGAGACCTGTCAGCCCGACGGCACTTGGGGCGGGGCCACCGTCTGCGAAACGACCTGCTATGGTGACGCGTGCCGGGACTGTGTCCCGGGAGAGACCCGCTGTCAGGATGACGGCATCCACAAAGAGAGCTGTCGGGCCGACGGTACCTGGGGAGACGCCGAGGAGTGCGAGAACGTCTGCCTCGACGGCGACTGCGGGGGGACATGCTCTCCCGGAGTCAAGCGATGCGCGGACACCACCCACGTGGAGGTGTGTGACGCCGCCGGCAGCTGGGGAATCCCCGTGTTGTGCGATTATGCCTGCACGAATGACGACTGCGGTGGGGTGTGCGTCCCCGGCGCCACCCAGTGCGCGGACACGACCCATGTCGAGCGCTGCGGGGATGACGGCAGCTGGGGGGCGCCGAATGAATGTGCCTACCCCTGCGTCGGAGATGATTGTGGTGAGTGCGAGCCGGGGACGACAACCTGCTCGGACAGCTCCCACCATCAAACCTGCGGGGACGACGCGATGTGGGGCGATCCGGTGGCCTGCCCGGCGGGGGGGGAGTGTATCCAGGGGGGCGGCTGTGAGATATTGTGTGACGGGGGAAGCTGCGGCGACGCGGGGCCCGAATAGCGGTTTCACGGGAACCTTCCGCTGCTCCCGGGGTCTAACCCCGGACCCGATGCGGCAGACGACCACCATACACGTCATCGCGATGCTCTTTTTCGGAGCATGTACCCCTGATGCCCCCCGGGCGGTATCCAGCCGCCGTCAGCAGGCTACCGAGCTCGCGCCGCCCCTTGCGTATGGAGATATTTCCGAAGAGCACACCGCCGGCTATGCTCGGCACGTGAGGAAGCTCAGGGCGTCGATTCCCCCCGGGTTCACCGTCATCGCCGAGCCGCCCTTCGTGGTCATCGGTGACGAGCCCCGTGAGACGGTCCGGGCCCGGGCGGTCACCACGGTGCGCTGGACGGTGGCGCTATTGAAGAAGGACTATTTTACAAGAGACCCCGAGGAGAACCTCGATATCTGGCTCTTCAGCGGGGACGCCGCCTATCGCCGGTATGCGAGGCAAATCTTCGGCCATCATCCAACAACGCCTTATGGGTACTACTCCGAGCCCGACCACGCGCTCATCATGAACATCGCCACCGGCGGCGGCACGCTGGTGCACGAGATCGTGCATCCGTTCATCCGCGCCAATTTCCCCGGCTGCCCCGCCTGGTTCAACGAGGGCCTCGGCGCTCTCTATGAGGCATGCCGAGAGCGGGAGGGGCATCTGCATGGACTGACCAACTGGCGGCTTCCAGGCCTCCAGCGGGCCATCGATGCCGGATCGTTGCCCTCCTTCGAGCGGCTCACCGCGACCACCGATGGCGAGTTCTACGATGCGGATCCGGGCACCAATTACGCGGAGGCGCGCTACCTGCTCTACTACCTCCAGGAGCACCGTCTCCTCATTCCGTACTACCACTCGTTTCTAAACAATCGGCGAAGAGACCCCACCGGATTTCAGACCCTGAAGCGTATCCTCGATGAGGAGGACATGGATCGGTTCCAGAAGCGTTGGGAGGCATGGGTGATGACCCTCGAGATGGATCCCGGTTGAGGTCTTTTCCCACTCAGATCCGTTTCGGCACCATACTACAGGCGAGGTAGAGGAATCCCACAAACACCATGATAATTTGGTAGGGGTGGGTGGGTTGAATCCCGGCGGTCCAGATGCACGTGAGACCGATGGCCGTTCGGCGGGTGTCCTGGGTGGGGCGCCACCTCTTCGAGGGGAGCATCAGGGTTCCGATGAGGAACGCCCCGAAGAAGAGCGCGGTGAGATACACCGGAAGCCCGCCGGGAACCGCCATGGTGATGCCGATGGATCGGAAGGCCACCAGAATCAGCGTGAGGAGTGTTTTGCTCATGGACCAGTAAGCGATGAAGCCGGCGACGCCGAGGGTCAGCAGTCCGAACAGAAGCCCGGGGAGGTGGGGGCGTTTCAGAAAGACGAGGACGGGGCCGGGGAGGAAGATGAAGAAGGAAAATATGGGGGTGGCGATGAATAGGGCCTCGGCGAACATGTAGGCCTTGTGGGAGATCCCGTCCAGATGCGCCGAGGTCATGAGCTCGAAGGCCGCGAGGAGCTGGATCAGAGCGAAGGCGATGATGATCCGTCGCCTTCCGCCGTCGATTCGGGTGATGGCCACGAGCGTGGTCAGAAAAACGATGGTGAGCGTCGCGACCAGATAGCTCACGAGCACCAGCGCGGAGGAGACAGGTCTGAACACCGCGACGAAGATAACTGGGAGGTAGAGGGGAGAGGTCAGCATCAGCAGAATGCGAGCGGGCAATCCGGAGAACTTGGTGTTGCTGGAGAGTCGGGGGAGCAGAATGCAAGCGATGATGACGGCCAATATCCCCGTGGCGTTCATCGCGAACTGTCCCACGTTGGCGAGGTGGCCGAGGAGACCGGCGGCGCCGACCTGATCATACACCCCGAACGAGGTGAAGACGCGGTTGAGCAGGAGCTCAATCAGGGAACACCCCATGAGCACCCAACCCGCGATGGAGATCTCGATTGTCGGCGCTGCGACGCGGGGGCGGTCGTTCAACACGGACTCAGTCTCGATAGGCGCGCCAGAAGCGGCGCAGCTTCCTGATGTTGATGAAAATCATGACCCCGAGGACGATGTAGACGAGGACGACCCACAGCTTGTCGAGGGGGATCTCCCGGTCGATGACCACCCAGTCACTGCTCTCCAGCCTCGTGGAAACCGCCTCGAGGTCTCGAGACAGTCCGGCAATAACCGCGTTGTCCAGGATCTTCTCCAGGCGGGCCATCTCCTCGGGGGATCCCTTGAGCTCCGTGAGATACAGCTTGTGAAGGGTCATGTATTGAATGAGCTCATCCATCTGGGTATCGAGGGCGTCGGCCTTTTCCCGGGACATATCAGGGGAGAGGGGGGCGCCCTCGAGGGCGGCGAGCCGGGTGTGGACGCCGACCTCGAAAGCCCCGGGACGCTCCTCCACGGCCTTGACCTTCTTCTTGAGGTCATCGAGCGCATCAATGGCGGTGTTGTAACGGTCGATGAGGGGAGGGGTCTCGACGGAGGGGTCCATGCCCTTCAACAACTTCTCCAACTGGTGCATCGAGATGACGACATCACGCTCCCGGACCGCCTCGGGAACGGTGCCGAGGACGTCGGGTTTCTCGGCCCAGGCGTCGAGCTCTGGGAGGGCGCCGGGGCCCGCCTGGCTCAGCTTTTTGAGGAGTGAGGCCGCCCGTTCGGAGGTGGCGTCGAGGGTTGAGAGGAGGGTCTGATAGGCCGGGCTCGCTTGGATCTCCGGCGGCGCTTCGACGACAGGGATCGGAGCGGTTTCCGGGCTTGTCTCCACCGCGGTGTCCTGCTTCACCTCGGTATCCCCTTCCGCTGACGCGGTATCCTGTTTCGCTTCTGTATCCCCCTCTGCTGCAGGCGGATCCTGCGCTCCTGCGCTCGCGGTCTCCTTTGAAGCTTCGGTCTGTCGGCGTGTCGCCAGGACGCTCTCCAAGGCGGAGACGGCGTTGAGGATCTCCTCCCCCTTCAGGGTATCCGGATTCCACTTCGGCGCCCCCTCGAGCTCTTCGAGGGAGAGCCGTCCCGCCGCGGCTCTGATGGCCTTGATGCGGGAGATCAATCTGTCGATGGCTTCCCCTGTTCGCACGAACGACCGCAGGATTTTGAGGGTTTTGGTTTGGGACGCGATCGCCGCTTTCAGCGCGTCCAGCCCCTCCAGCCCCTTCCGTATTTCCTGTCGCTCATTTTTATCCAAAGTCTTGACCGTGCTCGACGCGTGGGTGGCGCGCACTGCGAGCTCCGCGACCCTGAGCTTCTGTACCTCGGCGCGGGCCGCTTGTATCTTCTTCGAGTTTGCGTCATCCCCCTCGGCGCTCAGCCGAGCCAGCCTTCGGGCGCGTGTCGCAAGCTCCTCCAGCTCCACTGACGCCACCGAAATGCGATGCTCCCTGAGGGCAGCGCGGATGCTCCGGAGCTCCGTCAGCTGCGCCTGGTCTCCGTCGCTCTTCTCGAGGGCGGCGATCTCGGAATCGAGGGGGCCCTCGGATCGCTCGAGGATCTTCCCACACGCCTCGTCTCCGTTGTTCTCCGCGCAGACGAAGGCGTCCCGGCACTGGTCCATATCGGTCTTTCCAAGACAGTAGTTGCACCGCCCGAGGTAGTGGAGCTTGAGGCAATCGTAGAACACCCAGATTCGATCGAAGTTCTGTCCGAGATCCTGCCGTCGGACCAGGTGCCCCTCGAAGTGGGCCGGCGGCCCCAGGGTGCCCGGCTGGGTCTCGGGATCCCGGTAGGCCTTGTGCTCGTCGGTCTCGGCCCACTGGACATACAAATGGGGCTGACCGGCGAGGGGAAAGAACTTGCGGGTGTTGTCGCTCAAGGTAAACCACTTGACCCCCTCCTTGAAGGTCAGGGCCCGCTGGATTAGGGGAAATCCGTCGATGGAGACATAAGTGTGATTATCGAGCTTTTTCAAATCGATATCGGCCGCCTCTCCGAGGGGCTGGGGATCCCGGAAGGCAGCGGCGAGATATTTGGCCTCCGGGACAAACCAGAAGATCATCACGCCGGACAGGGTTAGTATAATGACGGTGAATAGAAGCAGTCTGAGATCCGGCGGCGGCGCAGATAAATTCAGCAGCTCCTCGTCGATGTCGTCCGCGTTGCGAAATGGCTCTTCAACGGAGTTCTTGTCGGTCTTTTCTTCTGACATTTTCTTTACAAATTTACTGTATGTGTAGACCGAACTATGTGTCTCGGCCCCATGGGGCGATATACCACCTTTCTCCGGTGCTTGTCCAACCGCCATGAGCCGTGATACCAATTGCGCATGTTTCGAACGGCGGCAGTGTTTCTCTCTCTCATCGCCCTGCTCTCCTGTGGAGAGCCGCCGGACACAGGAACACCGAAGGGGGCCTTCGCGATGATCGGCCCCTGCATCGACGCGGTGGACCGCCAATGCTTTTTCAGGACCCTCGATCAGGAGAGCCGCTGGTCCCTGTGCACCATTCACCGGACCCTCGTCGACATTCGAAAGTTGGTGGAAAAGTCCTACCCCGTGTCGGCGCGGGACTCCGCGTACGGGATGTTCAAGGCCGAGGCCGGGGCGAAGACCCCCGAGGAGATGTTCGAGATATTCTGTGACAAAAGAAAATGCCTGGAGCGGGTCGCTCGAGGATACGGGGCGGTGCAGACGGTTCGGAAAACAGGGACGGATCGGGTCGAGATCACCACCAGCCGGGGGGCGACGTTCGCGATGGCGCAGGCCGAAGGGCGGTGGGGGTTGGATATCTTCGGCGACGAGCTCCAGAAAACAAAGCTACGAATGATAGACCGGCTAGAGCAGGTCAAGGAGAACGCGAGACAGTACGAGGCTCAGCGGTTGGCCCGGGAGGCCGACTGAGCCGGTACTCGCCGGATGAGGAGAAGACGGATATGCCAGTGGACCTGAACTGTGTGGGACAAAAAATCGGACCGATAGTGACTTCCTACGATTGGCGGGATACCGCCCTCTACGCCATCGGGCTCTCAGCCGGGACCGCCGATCTCGGATATCTCCTCGACGACCCGCCCCCGAAGGTGCTCCCCACGTTCGGGGTGGTGCCGTCCTTCACGCCTGTCTTCAAAGCCCTGCGGCGGACCGGGGGGAATCTGGTCACCCTGCTCCACAGCGCACAGCGCACAGAGCTCCTCCGGCCCTTTCCCCCGGCGGGGGAGATGCGTACCGAGGTGACTATCGAGGGGATTTGGGACATGAAGATCGGCGCCCTCGCGGCCATCGCCTCCGAGACCAGCGTGAATGGAGAACCCACCGCCCGGACGGTCTGGCAGCTCCTCCTTCGGGGGGAGGGCGGGTTCGGCGGCGGTCGCCCTCCGAAGCTGCTCAGGACAAAGCCTCCGGAGGGGGCCCCTGCGTTCGAGGTCGACGTGGCGACGGCCGACAACCAGGCGTTGCTCTATCGACTGAACGGGGACGTCAACCCCATCCATTCACACCCCGAGGTGGCCCGTGAGGCGGGGTTCGATCGTCCCATCCTCCACGGCCTCTGCTTCTACGGTATCGCGGCGCGTGTCGCGCTCAAGACCCTCGCCGGGGACGATCCGGCCCGATTCAGGACCTTCGAGGCCAGGTTCGCGAAGGTGGTGATGCCCGGGGACACACTCACCGTGGCGGGGTGGCCCCTCGAGACGCCGGGGGAGGCCGCGATTACGGTGACAGTCAAGGAGACCGGAGAAAAGGCGATCGCTAATGCCCTGTTTCGATATGAGTGATCTTCTCTCGAATTGACTTCCTTTTGATTTCTGGGATAATTTCGAAGTATATTTGAGATGATCAGGAACTTAGACTGTGCTTTACCTTGTGAAGTAGAAAGAGGATTGAGAAAATGTGCCGACGACTACATCCCGCAGTCGTGTTTTGTGTGTTTCTGACGAGTCCCCTGGCCGGGAGGTCTCAGGGCGCCCCCGAGACCACAGATACGATAAAGACCGACCCCAACACATCAGCCCCCGCCGCCGCCACAGAAGCCGCCGAGGGCGGAGAAAACTTCCAGACCGGAGCGGACAGTAAGACCGCGGACAGCAAAACCGCGGACGATAAAGCCGCGGACAGCACCCCCAAGCCCGACGCTCAGGGCGCCACCATGGCCCGGGGAACCTACACGGTTCGGCTGCGTGATTTGGAGGATCGGATCAATCGCCTCAAGGAACAGATCTTTCGCTCCAAGGCGCGCCTCAGCCTGCTCGCGGAGAGCGTGCTGGATCGTAAGATTGCGGGCTCAAAGGCGGTTTTCGTCTTTCGAAACGAGATGGGGAGCTCGTTTCGGCTGGTCAAGGCGACCTTCTTTCTGGACGGGGCGCCGATCTTCAACAAATCAGATGAAGCGGGAAACCTCGCAGAGCGGGATGTCATCAACCTCTTCGATGGTCCCGTCATGCCGGGGGACCACACCCTCAGCGCGATACTTCACTACCGCGGCCATGGCTACGGGATCTTCTCTTATCTCAAGGGGTATTCTTTTAAAACCCGATCGAGTCGGACGTTCACAGTTCATGAAGGCAAGGCCTTCAAGCTCGAGGTGGTCGGCTATGAAAAGGGAGGCGTGACGACACCGTTGGAGGATCGTCCGGATGTCCGCTACATTATGAGCGCGGCGGCGTTCGAGCCTGAGACTTCTGAATCCGACGAGCGAGAGTAGGTGGCAATGTCCCGACTGAGCGCATCGGCGCTTTTCATTGCCGTTTCGGGCCTCGCCTTCACCGCCCGAACGAGTCATGCGGACACCCTCGACCGGCTGTTGGAGGAGGTGTCGGCGCTGGGGCAGCAGGCTCAAGGGCTGGGTCCCCACTACCTTCAGAGGGGCGAGTCCATGGGGGCGCAGTATGTGGCCAAGCGTCTCATCGAGGGGGAGAACATCTACCGTATGCGGGACTACGAGCGCGCCACCATCATTTTCATGGATATCATCGAGAACCACTCGAACCACACCGCATACCCGGACGCGCTGTTCCTCTACGCGGATTGTCTTTTTTTATCGAATGACTTCATCGGCGCGCGATCCTGGTTCGAGAAATTTCTGAAGATGAGCCACCTCCCCGGCGCGGGACGATACAAGGAAAAGGCCGTGGCTAGGCTGATCGAGATCGCCATTCACCTCGATGACTACGAGGAGGTGGAGGAGTATGTGAAGATCATCGGCCAGTATCCCTCGGACGAATCCCGGTATGTCAGGGGTAAGTACCTCTTTTTCAGGGGGGACTACGAGGGGGCCAAGCAGTTGTTTCAATCCATCACGACCGAGTCGGAGCTCAAGTACAAGGCCCTCTACATGCTGGGAGTCGCCTTCACCCAGCAGGGCAGCTATGATGAGGCCATCAAGGTGTTCCTGGCGGGGTTGAAAATCGAGCCGTCGACCAAGACGGAGCGGGAGATCGTGGACCTCATGAAGCTGGGGGCCGGTCGGCTCTACTACGAGCAGGGGCTCTTGACCCATGCCACGGAAATCTATGAGCAGATCTCCCAGAATTCACGCTATTTCGACGCGGCGCTGTACGAGGGGGCCTCCGTGCTCATCCAGGCCGGAGATACCCTCCGAGCGGAGCAGGCCCTCGAGGTGCTCACGATTACCGTTCCGGAGAGCCAGTACCTCCCGAAGGCCAAGATGCTTCGGGGCAACCTGCTCCTCAGGGCCGGACGGTACAAGGACGCCGAGCGGGTGTTCGACGAGCTGGTAAAGGAGTTCACCCCGTTGATGAATCAGCTGGAGCAGGTCATCCGGGAGCAGAAGAACACCCAGAAGTTCTTTTTTGATATCGTTGAGAGGAGCATGATGACTCTCGATGTATCCACGGCCCTCCCGGATATCGTCGTCAAGTGGGTCGGCGAGGAGCCCGAGGTACAGCGGGCTCTGACCCTCGCCAAAGACCTGGGATCCGCCAAGGGGAACGTCCGCGAGACCGAGCGCCTGGCCCGCCTGATGGCGACGGTGTTGGACGGGCCGAGCCGGATCAACGCGGTGCCCATGCTTCGGGAGGGGATGCGTCGCTCACAGCAGATCCTCAACCGGCTCGCACAGCTCAGGGGGGAGCTGTCGGTCATCCTCGAGGAAGAGGCGGGATCGGAGATACCGGCGATATTGCAGTTGAGCCAGGAGCGTCGCCAGGTCCGTCAGCTTCTGTCCAAGCTGCCGACCACCAAAGAGGAGTTCAAGACGCGGGAGGCCCAAACCCGGGAGATCTTTTCGCGCATGAAGAACGAGCTGCAGCGGAACGCCATCCGGCTCGATCAGTTGAACGCGATGACGGTCGCCATCGAGCGCTTTGTCCAGGATCCGAAGTACGCCCAGGAGGTCCCTCCAACCAGTCTCCGGACGGCGGTGTCCGAGACCCTCAGACATCGCGCCGCCGTTCAGAAAATGCAGGGGGATTTGGATGACCTCCGTATTGACGTGGAGCGGGCCGGTTACGAGGTCGGGGTGGGGGACAAGAATGATGCCGAGGACTGGAAGCTCCGAAAAAGAGCGATGCTTCTCTCCCGGCGGGAGCGACAGCTCATTCAGCCTCGGAAGCGTGATGATGTCGCCCGAATCGATAGCGGGCTCGAGACGATTCATCGCATCGAGCAACGACTCGGCAAGTTCCAGGGGGCGATCCGAGCCACCGCGGATCAACGGGTGGCCGCGGTTCTCCAGCAGGTGCTGACCGAACGGAATAAAATCGAGGGGTACTACAGCGAGCTCTCCTCCCTGGGAAAGGAGGCCGAGACAGTGGTGGCGGGGGTGGCCTTCGAGAACTTCTCTTCGGTTCGGAAGCGCTTTCACGAGCTCATTTTAAAGGCGGACGTGGGGATCATCGACTCGGCCTGGCTGAGAAAGGAGTTTCACACCACCCGGATCAGCGATCTGACAAACGAACGCTTGAAGAATATCCGACGTTTGGATGAAGAATTTCGCGGCGTTTCGCCGACAACAACGGAACAGTTGGGCCATGAGTAGACATCGACAGGCGGAGGGGAGAGGCGCTGAGAGGCTTGCGCGTTGGATGGTGGTCCTGTTGGCGGTATGGCTTGGGATGTCGGACCTTGCCTCGGCTGACGCGGCCGGGGGGGACACGACTGTGAAAACCTCCGATAGCAAGACGGCAACGACAAAGACGCCGAACAAGGAAAGCAAACCGGTACCGGCGACCACGGTCGCCACAGACGCCGCAGCGAAAAACTCAGCGCCCAAGATAAAGACAAATCTCCCGGCGAAGCAAGCGCCGCAGGCGTCCCCCAAGCCGAGGCGGCAGCTGATCGCCCCCTCCGTGGCGGCGAAGGTCCAGCAGGATCCACCTCCGGAAGCGGTCAAGACCCTCGAGATGATGCGGCATCAGGACCTCGAAATCTTCATTCAGAGAACCCAGGATTTCAAGGATATGGTGGACGGGATGGTGCGACGGGTCTACGAAAGAAAGCGCCAACACCTCAACACGATTTATGAGGCTGGAATCCAGATGGAGTGGCGACTCGAGTCGGAGGCCTTGGATGATGCCATCGAATATTTTAAAAAGTTTCTGAAGAAATACCCCGATGATCCCCCCTATACTCCGGATGCGATGTATCGTTTGGGGGAGCTCTACTATGATAAGTCCTATATAGACTATCAAAAGAAGCTGGAAAAATACGGAGAAGCCCAGGATCGGGGTCAGGCGGAGGGATTGGAACCCCCCAAGAAGAGCTTTGATCGGACAATAGAAATTCTACAGGATCTGATCGCCCGGTATCCGGACTATCGAACCGTGGACGGCGCCTATTATATCCTCGGCTACTGTCTCAAGGAGTCCGGCCGGGAGGAGGAGGCGAGGATCGCCTGGCTCAGCGGAGTCTGCGCGAACAAATACACCTACGACAGCCAACTGTTCGAGGAGGAGCGGACCAAGGTCGCGACATCCAAGCGAAAGGCGAGCCCGTCGGCATCGCTCTATACCGGAGTGACCGATGAGTCGGGCGCCTTCGTCGATCCCTTCGCGGATTGCCAGCCGATCACCCCCGACAGCCGGTTCCTCTTCGAGAGCTGGTGGCTCATCGGAGAGTATCATTTCGACTATGATATGACCCGGTACGGTGTAGAGACGGCGATCGCCGCCTACAAGAAGCTGGTGGCCAACCCCAAGCACAAGTTCTACGACAAGGGGCTCTACAAGCTCGCCTGGAGTTATTTCAAGGCGGATCGGTATCCGGAGGCCATCGCGGCGTTCTCCAAGATGGTGGAGTTCTCGGACACCCAGACCGATATCGAGGGGGGGACGATGAGACCGGAGGCCATCCAATACCTGGCGGTCTGCTTCTTCACCGATGACTGGGATGTCGACTCGGTGCCGGATGAGGTATCCGGCATAGAACGGGTTCAGGACGCGAGCCTGATGGCTCAGGATCGGCCGTGGACCCGGGAGGTTTATGAGCGGCTCGGGGACATCTACTCCGACAACGAGATGAGCCCGGAGGCCATCACCCTCTGGACCTTGGCGGTGGAACGGTGGCCCCTCGAGCTCCAAGCGCCCTTTGTCCAGGAGAAAATTGCTAAAGAATACGGAAAGTTGCATGAACCCGAAAAGGAGATCGCCGCCCGAAGCGCCCTCGACAAATACGGTCCGGGGAGTCCATGGTGGAAGGCCAACGAGGACCACCCCGCGGAGCAGGCTCAGGTCTCCGATATGACGAGGGCGGCCCTCCTCGAGGCCGCCTATCACTTTCACAAAATGGCCCAGGGGCTGCGGCAGCGCGGGCTGGCGGCGCAGGACGGGGTGCTCCTGGAGCGCGCCGTGGAGAACTACAACCTGGCCGCGGACGCCTACCGCAATTTCATCGAGCAGAACCCGGATACGCCGGAGGCCTACGATATCAGCTTCAACTTGGCGGAGACCCTGTTCTGGTCCGGAAAGTACGCGCTGGCCAAGGATCAGTACAAAGTGGTGCGGGACTCCAACCTTGATGACAAGTACCGGAAAGATGCGGCCAGCATGGTCATCATCTCCCTTGAGGAGCTCATCAAGATTCAGGAGTCGGAGGGGCTGATCAAGATGCGTGAGGCCCCGCCGAAGGCGATGACGGGGGATCCCCCGAAACCCGAGAAAATCGAGATTCCCGCCCTGGTCCTCGAGCTGATGAATGAGCGGGAGGCCTTCCTGAGGGACGAGCCGAACCACAAGGACGCGGGAAAGTACCAATACCAGACCGCGCAGAACTACTACCGTTATGGCCAATGGGATGAGGCCAAGGTGCGGTATGAGGCGATTTACGACAAATTCTGTAAGACCGATCCCATCGCCTATGTCAGTTGGCAGACTCTGATGAACATGGCATCCGACCTGAATGATGTCGACGAGCGGGAGCGCCTGGCCCTTCTTCAACAAAAGAAGGAGTGCAGTGTACAGGGGTTGGAGGAGCTCACCGGAGAGGCCGAGGTCATCGATATCGAGACTGTTCTGGGGGACGTCGCGATGACCCGCGCCGTCGACATGTTGAAGGATTGTATGGACAAGAAGGAATCGGAGCTTTGCGGCACCGCCGCCGACGCGCTGGTGGGGGCGGTTTCCAAAGCGCCGAAGCACCCGGACGCTGACAAGGCCCTCCACAACGCCGCTTTGGCATACGAGATTAGTCAGCGATTCGACTCCGCGATGAAGCTGTACGGCCGGATTGTTCAGGAGTATCCCGAGAGTCAATATGTGGGGAAGTGTCTGTTTCAGCAGGCTTCGGCGGCGAACAATTTCTTTGAATATGACAAGGCGCTCGAGAATTATCGTATTCTGGCGGACGAGAAGCGATTCGAGGATTACGAGAACCGGGTCGTGTCGGTCTACAACTCCGCGTTCATTCTGACCAACCTGCAGCGGTACACCGACGCCATCCCCTATTGGACGAGATATTCGAAAGAGGAGACGGACGCCGTAAAGAGCGCCGAGGCGGCCTTCAACGCCGCCGATATGTATTACAAGGCCAAGCAGTGGAAACGAGCCATCCAGGCGTACGATGAGTTTATTTCGAGGTTTGAGCGGGATCGGGACGCCCAAGCCTCCCTCGTGAAGGCCTCGTATCGGATTAGCCTCGCCGAGGATACCCTCGGACGGAAAAAGAATGAAGCAGAAGCCTGGCAGCGGACCGTGGACCTCTACAATCGCTCGCGGGAGCCCGGATCCATGTCTGCCGAGTATGCCGCGGAGAGCCAATTCAAGCTGATAGAGCAGGAGATGCGCAAGTTCGAGACGTTCAAGATTTCGGGCTCCATGAAGAAAATTCAAGCGGGGATCGAAGTGGGTGCCGAGAAGGTGAAGCAGTTCGAGATCCGCTACAAGGACATCTCCAAGTATGGCCGTCCGGAGTGGTCCCTGGCCGCGGAGTTTCGCATCGGCTATGCGTATGAGGTCTTCGCCAAGGCGATGCTGAACATCCCCCTTCCGCCCCTCGAGCGCAAAGAAGCTCGAATGTTGAAACAGCTGCCCAGGGGGGATAGGGAGATGGTCCTCATGGATCTGGAAGACCGCTTTCGAACGGAGATGGAGAAGAAGGTCTCGCCCATGGAGGAGAAGGCCAAGGCGCAGTACAAGACCGCGGTGGATCTGGCGAGACAGGGAAAAATTTCGAATGAGTGGACTCTCCTGGCGTTGGAGCGGATGAATGCTTACGACCCGGAGAATTATCCTCGTCAGCACAACGGGATTATCCTGACCGAGCGGGACAGCCTGGCGGCGCCTTCGTTTGCTGGGGAGGTGAAATGATGGGGACGAGGGTGTGGATTGTTTTGATTTCAATCCTGGTGGCGGGGTGTGCCCCCAAAGCGAAGAAGCCTGCGGTGTCGAGGCCAATTCCATCGATGAAAGAGCGCCCGCAAGAGGCACCCCAGCCGGATGGTCAGGCCTTGGAAGAAGGCTATCGGATGGCGGAGAATGCCCGCGGTATTTACAATAGTGCCGTCGCCAGTGCCCGAGCCGGTCGTTGGGTTCAAGCGGAACAGGCCTTCCAACGGGTGCTCCAGATTGACCCGGGCGCCTATCCGGCGGCGTACAATCTAGGGGTTGTGGCAGAGCGCAAGGGGGATGATACGGCGGCCAGGAACCACTATCAGCAAGCTCTCGCGATGAATCCCGAGTATGTGCCGGCGCTCTCGGCGATCAGCAAGCTCTCCGTTCGAAAAGGCCGACCCGCGGAGGCTCTCGCTCTCTTGAAGCAGAAGACCGCGACGTTTCCCAAGAACTCCGCGATTATCAATATCTACGCAGACGCGTTGATCGCCAACGAACAATATGAAAACGCGATTACACAGGCCAAGCGCACGCTCAAAATCGATGAGCGGGATGCCGAGGCGATGCTCATCATCGGGAAGGCCAATTTACGACTCGGCCGATACGAGCTGGCGAGCGCCGTCCTCGAGCAGGTTTTGAAGATAGCGCCGGACAAGGCGGAGGCATACTTCCTGAGATCCTCCATACGACTTCAAAATCACCAGAAAGCGGCGGCTATTAAAGATTTACAGATCGCATTGGAAAAACGTCCCAATTATGTGGAGGCAATGAATAACCTCTCTTCCCTCTATTTGCTTTCAGGGAATTACGGTGAAGCCGAGAAGCTCCTCAAGAAAGCTGTCGGGCTCTCCCCCTCGTGGGGGCTTCTCCACCTCAACTATGGAACGGCCCTTCGCGGTATCAAACGTTACCGAAAAGCAAAGATTGCTTTTAACAAGGCGTTGGAGCTCGATCCCACCCTGGTGGGGGCGATATTCAACCTGGGAATCCTCTATTTTACCGCGGAGCAGCTCGACCAGAAGGACAGGCTGTCCCGCCTGAAGGAGGCGAAGCGATACTTCGCCAAATATCAAGCCGAGATGGGGCCTCGTCTATCTAAAAAAGACGAGGTGTATAAGTATCTGCAAGAGGTCCAGACCGCTATCGAGCGAGAGGAGACTCGGGTGGCGCGAGAGGCAGAGCGGAAGAAGAGGGACGCGGAGCGGGCGAAGCAGCGTGAAGCGGAAGAAGCCGAAAAGGCGAAAGAGGCTGCTAATAAACCTCCTGAAAAAGGGGATGATACTGCCGATGCGAACAAAGAAGAACCCAAAGAACCCACCAAAGCCAGTGAAGATGATGGCTGGTTCTAATTTTTTGATATAATTAGAAATAAATTGAATTCGGTCGTTTTTTCCCTTTGTGAAGAGAATTCTCATGTGGTACGATGCAGTTCGTTTGGCACACAAATAAGCTGAACGACATTGGTGCTTTTATAAAAAGGTAACAAAAAGGAGTGCTGACACTCCAAGGCTTGGCCCAATTTGCCAGATTGAAGGAGGAATAGGATGCAGGCAATCGCAGAAGCGTTTTCGACCGGTGGAGGCTGGATGTATGTTATTGCGTTCGTGTCGGTTATCGGTGTGGGAATCATTGTGGAAAGGTTCATTTTCCTGTTTTTCAAGTACAACATCAACGCGAAAGCATTCATGGGCCAAATCCAGAAACTGGTCATGGCCAACAACATCGACCGGGCGATCAAGCTGTGTAATGCCGCACCGAATGCGGCGCTGCCCAAGGTGATCAAAGCCGGTCTCACGCGCGCCAACAAAGGTGAGTTGGAGATTTCCAATGCGATTGAGGAGGCCACTCTCGAGGTGGTGCCCATCGTATCGAAGCGGGTCCCCACCCTCGGCGGTGTTGCAAACGTCGCGACGCTGCTCGGACTGCTGGGAACGATTATCGGTCTGATTCAAGCGTTCGCCGCTCTCGAATCGGCCGCTCCCGATGCGCGTGCCGCGGCACTCGCGAAAGGTATTTCTATCGCCATGAATACTACCGCGTTCGGTCTTATCGTGGCTATTCCCTGCATGGGCGCGCAGATGTTCCTGCAGGCCGTAACCAAGAAGATCCTCGATGAGATAGACCAGTACTCCGTTAAGTTGGAAAACCTTCTGGTGTCTCGTATTCGTTCGGGTGGCGCGCAGTAGCTTACTACTGTATTGGGAACATTTCGGTTGAAACGATTTGTCCCTGTTATTTGATGGTATTCCCCATTTTGGCCTTGCGAGATGGCCAAGGAGAAGATAGCAAATGGCGATAAAGCGTCGAGTTATGGATAGTTACGAAGGGGATCCGTTGATTCCTATCATGAATCTGGTCTGTATGCTCATTCCGCTGTTGCTGTATGGAGCCGTATTTCTGAGGTATATGACAATCGAGGTAAATTCTCCGAGAATGTCAAATGTGCCGACACAGCAGCAAGAACAGAATGAGAAGCTCAATCTCACAGTGATGATAACGGATCAGGGATTTACTTTTAAGGTCAACCCCAAGTTCAGGCTCCCTTGGATGTCGATGTCCACGGAAACTGCATCCGCCGGGCCGGACATCCCCAAGAAGGATGATGATTGGGATTATGACCAATTGAATAAAAAGCTCAAGGAAATCAAAGAGAATCATCGTGAAGAGACACAAATAATCCTGGGTGCGGAGGATGACATAAAGTATGATGTCCTCATCAAGACAATGGATTGGTCTCGCGGAACGGACAATGATCGGCTGTTCCCCAATGTAACTTTGACACGCGGTGTAGGTTAGTCTTTCACTGCCGGGAGCTGTAACTCTAAGGAGAGAACGATATGGATCCCCAGATGCCTTCACAAAGTCAGGTGGACGCCCGTTGGGTCGCGAAGAGAAAAGAAAAGAAGGCTGCGCGGCGCGTCAAAGGGAGTGAGAAGACGAAGCTGAATATCAACTCGTTGATGGATGCATTCACTATTATCCTGTGCTTCTTGCTCAAACAGTTTGGTTCTGACCCTGTACAAATTCGTGAATCGGATGATTTGAAGCTTCCGCGTTCGTCAACCGAAGAAGGACTTGTTGATGCGACAGTCATCGGCATTTCACAGCGTTCTATACAGGTCAATGACAAGAAGGTGGCTGACCTTAGAAATGGTGCTGTGGACGAGAGTATGAAACGCGATGGTGCAGAGGGACTCATGATAAACCCTCTGTTCGATGAGTTGAAAGAGACTGCTCAGCACATTAAAATGATTCAGGCCAGGACCGGTGGTGGCAAATTTGAAGGGGAGGCGCTTGTGGTGGCTGACAAAGGCACCAACTACCGTCTCATTTCAGAGGTGTTGTATACGGCCGGACAGGCGGAGTTTCAAAAGTTCAAGTTCGTAGCTGCTGAAGGCGGCGGTAAGAAGAAGTAACCGCAAGTCTTTCGTTTTTTTTATTACTTTTCTTTTTTCTAACTACTTGCCACAACATCTATTCGAGACATATAAGTAAAAGATAGGTTTAATATTATGGCGGTCCAACGCATAAAATCGAATGGACGATCCGAGAAGTCTCGACCCGTCTCAAATAGGCAGGGAGTCAGTCCATCTTCTGATCCCAAAGTCCTGCGAATCGGTATCATTCAAAGTGGTAAGTTCATTGAAGAGAGAATTATCCGGAAGCGGGATATCGTCACGATAGGACAATCCGAGAAGAACTCTTTTGTCGTGGTTTCCAATAAAATTCCCTCTCGTTTCGAGATGTTTGAGAATCGCAGCGGTCACTACAATCTGCAATTTACCAAAGATATGCAAGGGCGAATTACTCATGAGGGGGCTGTAGAAGAACTGAAGGATTTGATACGCTCCAGAGCCGCTCGAAAGAAGGGAAGTTTCTATCAGCTTCAGCTCGATGACCGATCCCGGGGCAGAATCATGGTGGGGGATACGGCAATTTTGTTTCAGTTTGTTGCCCCGCCTCCGATTCAACCCAGACCACAGCTGCCGGCAGCTGCCAGGGCCGGCATCTTTCGCAACATTGAATGGTTTATCACAATTGCCTGGATTATATCATTTGTATTGCATACAGGAGCGTTGACCTTACTCGAGACTCATGACTGGCCCCACGTCTCCAAATGGGAACGGTTCATGGAACTTCAGGAGCTAATATCTGCCACTGATGCTTCGTTTGAGAAGAAAAAGAAGGAAAAAAGCGAAGAAGGCGAGGGGGAAGAGCCAGAGGAAGAAGTTGAGGAAGTAGAGGAAGCGCCGAAGAAAAAGGCCGCCACCAAGGAAACCGTGAAGGAGAAGAGGTCGGCTGAGGAGATTGCAAAAGCTCGTGCAGAGCGGCGAGCGCTTATCGCAGAGCAGTTGGCGCAAAGCGGAATCAACAAGATAATCGGTAGTTTGGGGGGATCCGGTGAGGGAGCCATTCAAGATGTGCTAAGTCAGGGGGATGTGGGAGCTGACCAGGATGAGTTACTCAGACAGGTTCAGGGAATTGATGTTGCTACTGGGGACTCCAATCGGTTGAGAGGTCCTGCAGGAGGGAAGGGAAGCGGTGAGGCCGCTGATATCAATCAGGTTAGAATGAAGGGGGGAGACGCAGAGGTAAAAACTTCAGGAGCGGGGAACGAGCGTAGGATTAAAGGAAGTGTGAAACGGAAGAACGCTTCGGCGGTAGATGGTACCGGCGCATTGAGCCCACAAGAGGTAAATCGGGTCATCGGAAGAAAAATGGGAGCAATTAAGGGGTGTTATGAGCGAGCTCTGAGGAGGGATCCAAATTTGCAGGGGAAATTGGTCGTGAGGTTCACCATCTCGGGAAGTGGTCTTGTGACAACAGCAAGGACAATCGAAAATGCATTGACCCCGGAGGTGGGGAACTGCATAGAGCAGGCATTCAAGCGATTTAGGTTCCCCCAACCCGATGGCGGATCGCTGACGATGGAAAGTCCTTTTATGTTTATGCCTTCCAATTAAGAGTTTGCAATTTACCCGGTAAAATGCGTATAAATAATCAAAGTTACGCTGTTATGAAAAGAAATGCTTGGGTCATCAGGCGATTCACACGATTGGTGCTATAGAAAGTAATATGAGTTTTATTAGAAAAAAATACATCTCCTTGAAAATTGTTTTCGTGGCGATGATAGCCTCAATGGGTATTGGTGCCAGCGGGAATAGTGAAGAGACCGACGAAACGAAAAGAGAGCAGGATTTGACAATGAGAGAGGACTCGAGCCTCTCCGGTGCTCAACAGCTTGAGCAGGTTGAGAGCAAGACACTTGAATGTCGGGAGATTATTGTCAGTCTGCAGAGAAATCTGGATCGGGCGCTGAAGGAGAGAGACACACTGAAATCAACCTGCCTTGATGATAAGTTGACCCAAGCCCGTGCCAGTATGATGGGAATTGAAGAGCGTACAGTTGCCCTGCGCGGAGATATCCGGGCTGGGAGGAGCAAGGAAGCCAATCAGAATTTTTCGATTTTGAAGATATATATTGCTAGAATATTTGAGCTGAAAGCTGAAGCGGAAAACTGCCTTGGGGAATTTGATGTTTCATTTGGGAATACGGCGACAACCGTCACGGGAGGTGAAACACTCCCCTCAGATGTTTTTTCATCATATACTCCCGAGGTGGTGGTCGACCCCCCAGAGCATGCTAGCGGATTTTTCTGAAACGAACTGAACTGAACTAGCTGATGCTGGGGCCAAGGTCTTCGTTGTAAGTAAAGCCTTATGAAAGGAACAGTCTGAAAGGCGATGATTAAATCCATCGCATGGTCAACGCTGGTAATTATTCTTGCCACATTACCTCGAGAGGCATTTTCTCAAGTGTGGCTACCAGATAGAGAGCAGCGTGAGGGTGACGGGATTAAGGTGGGAGAGAAACTGGTCTTCCATCCTGGTGCAGTCGTGGAAGGGGGGTATGACACCAATCCCGTAAGGCGATCTGAGCCCGAAGGGGCTGGGCGACTGCGGTTGAGCTCATATCTCGATTTGGCGACTAGAACCCATCGGCGGTTGGAGACCTCTGCTGTCGCCCCAACCCCCCCCAAACTGAATTTTCGGTTTGGTGTAGCGGGGTACTATGATTTTTTCTTCTCTGATGACCGAAGCATCGACAATCAGGATGACACGGGTATCGACACCCATCTGGCCCTCATCTTTTTCCCTTTGGGTAACTACACTTTGAATCTTCACGCTCAGTTCATTCGGACTCCGGATATGTACGAGTCCCCACAAGAACATCACGCCAGAAACCACATCAGACCCAGAGTCGGTCTTCGTATCCGTCCCGGGGGCGGCACCCTCTCGCTGTCGCTCAGCTGTGGGACTGATGTGCTGATTTATGATGAGGACATCGTCGGATACAGGAATAACCGGGTGGTGTTTGACGTGAAAATAGAAACCGAGTGGCGAATGTTGCCCAAAACGTCTTTGGTTTCTCGGATTCTCTTCACCCCCACCAATTACCTCAGCGCCTACCATATCAACAATGATTCGAGACCAGTGCGCGTATATCTCGGCGTCAGGGGGCTTCTCACTCCCAAATTCGGTTTGTCCGCGTTTGTCGGTTATGGAACGAGCTTCTATAAGAAGGGTGAGAATTTCGAGCATGTCCTCGCCAACGGTGAGCTGATGTTCTTCATCACCCCGTTGGCAAAGTTGCGCATTGGCGGAAGCCGTGATTTTGTCGATTCATTTTATTCGAACTACTATGTCAGAAATGGCGGATACTTGACGTATGATCATCTGTTTGCACAGATATTCCTCGTTTCTCTGAAAGGGGAGGTGTTCCAGCGGAAGTATTCTTTCCTCTCAGGGCAGTACGGAACCACCGTTCCGAACACGGACTATCGCAAGGATTTGTGGACCGGTGTGACGCTGCTTCTGGAATTGCGAGCGACCAGTTGGCTGTCCGTAATGTCGTCTGTTGTATATCAGGGCAATATTTCGAATTTTGCCTACTCCAGTAATGCGGAAGATCAATCCTCGTGGGTTGACTTTCAGAGAGTCGAGGTTTTGGGCGGCGTTCGGGTTCATTACTGAGAAATTGGGCTTCTCCTCCACGATGTTACAAAAAAAACAAATTCTCTCTTTGATTTCGGTGGCTACGTCATTGATTTCATGTGGCGCCAGTCAACCGCTGGTGACGCCGGTTCCCGAGGATGTCAATTCTCCACCGGACACCACCGTCGGTCCTACAGACGTGTTTGAGGTTCGGGTATATGGGGAGGAGGGGCTCTCCTATGAACATCGAGTCGAGTCAGACGGAACCATCGATTTTCCCCTTGTCGGCAAGGTATACGTCAACAGAATGACTCCTTCGGAAATCGGCAACGAGCTCGAAAAGAAGCTCGTGGAGAAGGAGTTGTTGAAGAATCCGCAGGTTACGGTTTTTGTCAAGAAATACAACAGTAAGAAGATTTCCGTTTTCGGAGAGGTGAAGGATACGGGGATCTTTCCTTGGGAGGACGGGATGACGGTCGTCGAGGCCATCTCCCTCGCGGGGGGGTTCACTCCAATGGCCAAAAAGAACGAAACGACCGTGATTCGCGTCACCGACGGAAAAGAGAAGCGATACAAGATTCCAGTTGAAGCCATAGGACAAGGCCGAGCAGAGAATTTCATTCTCCGTACCGGAGATATCGTTTTCGTTCCGGAACGAATACTGTAGTTATAATAATAATATACAGGTTATTTTGGGGACAGCGGACAGCCGTCAGGGTGATATTTGACCAGAGACCTTAGAGGTATTTGACCCAGAAGCGCATCGGCACGGCTTCTTCTCCAAATCCGACGCTTCTATAGAGGCCCTGGGCCTTCGGGTTGTCTTCGCGAACCTCCAGCGTCATCTTGCAGCATCGCCGGTGTCTGGCGTGTGCTTCAATTTCGTTGATCAAGGCCCGGCCGATTCCCCGACGCCGATAGTCCGGAAGCACGATGAGATCGTGAATATTAATCAGCTCCTCGCTGCGAAAGGTTGAGAACCCCGTGAAGCAAACCGCCATGCCGACGGGGATGAGATGGTGTTCGGCGAAAAAGACCATCGCGTGGGCATATGACCGGAGTTTCCGAACGACATCCGAAGAGACCGTGCTCTTGGCGGTGTCCCCTTTGGGGTCGTTCATGTACGTCTCGAGTAGGGTGATGAAGGCTGCTTCGTCTTTGGGATGGGTCAGATCCGCTATTCTTATCGAGATAGGCTCGGGCATCCATCGACCTCTATTACGAGTGAGGGATTGAACCAGGTTTCGAATTCTCCTGGGTATCCCCGCGGGTTACAGATGATTCGGGTGTCATTGATGCGGTAGTCCACCGCGCGGTGCAGGTGACCATGAATCCACAAAGTCGAGTTGCTGCCGGTGACCAAGGGTTCCAAGTCTGAGGCGAAGGCGGCATTCAGGGTGTCGCCTTTGAAGCGCACAGGGATGGATCTCACGCTCGGGGCATGATGGGTGACGATCACGGTGGGCCCGCCCCACGCCTCGTCGAGCCGCTGTTGCAGCCATTGGATAGAGTCATGGTGAACAACGGCGGAATCCCGTGGGCTGAATCTCGAGTACTCGGGACTCTTTCGAATTCGCTTGTAGTCGTTCATCTGAACCGAGGCGATGCTCTCTGCCAGAGAGGGGTTGCCGAGGAGATTGAAGTCGGTCCAGAGGGTACATCCGAGAAAGCGAACGCCGAAGAGCGTCACCTCGTCGTTCTCCATTATCGTGACGTTGGTGCCTTCGGCGGCGCGCTTGAGCTCGACGATGAGCTTGGGATAGGCTCCGTTATAGAACTCGTGGTTACCGAGGATGTAGAGGACAGGTTTGTCGGTAACCGATTCGAGGATCCATTGGAGCCCCCTCTTTTTCGCACCGATGTCACCGGCCAGCACCACGACATCGGCATCTGTGCTTTCGTATTTGAACGGGCCGAATTCGATGTGGAGGTCGCTGAGGACGTGAATCTTCATTTCCAATGGTGGCTCACCGCGGTGTCACGGGCAGCCGGGCGTCCGGCTCTCTGAGGTAGACGGGTTCAACGGTGTCCAGGTCATCAGGACCGAACTCGACAAAGCGTTGGTGACCGATCCGGGC
>JBNLED010000008.1:0-47677 GCA_050304755.1 Polyangia bacterium
CCTACTCTTCATCTTCTTCTTCTTCATGCGGCAGATCCAGGCCGGCGGCGGCAAGGCCATGAGCTTCGGAAAGAGCCGGGCCCGGCTGATGTCCGACCACTCCAAGCGGGTCACCTTCAAGGACGTGGCGGGCATGGACGAGGCGCGGGAAGAGCTTGAGGAAATAATTGATTTTCTTAAGGATCCCAAACGGTTTCAGAGGCTCGGCGGGCGAATTCCCAAGGGGGTTCTCCTCATGGGACCGCCGGGGACCGGCAAGACCCTGCTGGCCCGGGCCATCGCCGGCGAGGCGGGGGTGCCCTTCTTCTCCATCAGCGGCTCGGACTTCGTGGAGATGTTCGTGGGGGTGGGCGCCTCCCGGGTGAGGGATCTCTTCGAGCAGGGCAAGAAGAACGCCCCGTGCATCATCTTTATCGACGAGATCGACGCCGTGGGACGGCAGCGGGGGGCCGGTGTCGGGGGAGGGCACGACGAGCGGGAGCAGACCCTCAACCAGCTCCTGGTGGAGATGGACGGTTTCGAGACCAACGACGGGGTCATCATCGTGGCCGCCACCAACCGGCCAGACGTGCTGGATCCGGCGCTCCTCCGCCCCGGTCGCTTCGACCGCCGCATCGTCGTCCCCCGCCCGGACGTGAAGGGCAGGGAGGGGATCCTCTCGGTCCACACCAAGAAGACGCCGATTTCACCGGATGTCGATCTCTCCGTGATCGCGCGGGGAACCCCCGGTTTCTCAGGGGCCGATCTCGAGAACCTGGTCAACGAGGCCGCTCTTCTGGCTGCTAGAAAAGGAAAAGATATCATTGAGATGGATGACTTCGAGGAGTCCAAGGACAAGGTGCTGATGGGCACCGAGCGGCGCTCGATGATCATCAAGGACTCCGAGAAGCGGACCTCGGCTTACCACGAGGCCGGGCACACCATCGTCGCCCGGCTCATCCCCGGGACCGATCCCGTTCACAAGGTGACCATCATCCCACGGGGCAGGGCCCTCGGGCTCACGCAGCAGCTGCCCGTGGAGGATCGGCAGATGGTCACCAAGACCTTCGCCGAGGCCCAGATCGCCATCCTGATGGGCGGCCGGGTGGCGGAGGAGATTATCTTCAAGGAGATATCCACCGGCGCGGGCCAGGATATCCAGTCCGCCACGGACATGGCCCGCAAGATGGTCTGCGACTGGGGGATGAGCCAGAAGCTCGGGCCCCTCTATTACGGCCGTCGGGAAGAAGCCATCTTCCTGGGACGGGAGATCGCCCAGCCCCAGGATTTCAGCGAGAAGACCGCGGTCCTCATCGATGAAGAGGTCAATCAGATTGTTACCACCCAGTACCAACGGGCGAGACGGCTCATCCAGACCAACCTGGGGGCGTTGAAATCCCTCGCGGAGAAGCTCCTCGTCC
This sequence comes from Polyangia bacterium, assembly GCA_050304755.1. Classification (GTDB taxonomy): domain Bacteria; phylum Myxococcota_A; class Polyangia; order JAAYKL01; family JAAYKL01; genus CAYWLQ01. Next base: position 1,401 of record JBNLED010000008.1, read on the forward strand.
AGGAGGTGCTGGATGGCGAAGAGATTGATGTCATCCTTGGGGCAAGTGACGCCAAGGGGGAGCACTCCGAGCAGTAAACCGCGTTTTTTCTTTCGATTGCCGTTCTTTTATATTCTCACAGTGAGCCAATTAGAATAGAATATCGTCAATGAGCGTTGTACTACGTTGAATTCGCTATCATTTACGTAAAACGTAGCATTCGCGGGACATATTTTTAATGACAGTAAAACGCCCTCTCGCCAACAACCATCCCATCATCATGGGAATTCTGAATGTCACACCAGATTCTTTTTCGGACGGCGGTCTCTATCTCGACACCCGACAGGCCGTGCGTCGCGGTCTCGAGATGGTCGCAGAGGGGGCTGATATCCTGGATATCGGGGGGGAGAGCACCCGTCCCGGAAGTCTCGGGGTCAGCGAAGAAGAGGAGAAGAGACGCATCATCCCCGTCATCAAGGCGCTCTCCCGTCGGACCGGCGCGTTGATTTCGGTGGACACGAGAAAGCCCGGTGTCGCCGACGCCGCCCTCGAGGCTGGCGCTGGGATGTTGAACGATGTCTCCAATCTCCGGGATATCAGGCTCGCCGAGCTGGTCGCGGCGGCGCGGGCACACCTCGTCCTGATGCACTCCCGGGGGACGCCGGAGATCATGCAGCAGCTCACTCAGTATGAAGATGTCGTCAAGGAGGTCATCGAGGAGCTGATGATATCCGTGGAGACCGCGCTCGCCTGTGGGGTCCCGCGGGACCGAATTTGGCTGGATCCGGGGATCGGCTTCGCCAAGACGGCGGCGCATAACCTGGAGATTTTCAGGCGGTTGGAGGAGATCACCTCCCTCGGATATCCCGTGCTGATCGGCCCCTCCCGGAAGTCGTTCATCGGCGCGTTCTCCGGCGCGGATATCGACAATCGGATCGGCGGCACCGCCGCGGCGGTCACCGCCGGCATCATGAAGGGGGCCTCGGCGGTGAGGGTCCACGACGTGAGCGTCATGCGACAGGCCACCACCATCGCCCGCGCCATTACCGCGCATCAAGCCCCGAAAGTCGGCGAGGCGGTCAATGCATGACATGCTGACCAATATCTGGGACAGCGGCGGTTGGTTCAGCACCATCTTGGATTTCATCATCGTCTATTACCTGATCTACGTCCCCCTCCTGCTCATCCGGGGGACGCGCACCGTCTCCATGGCCATCGGCCTGCTCTTGGTGGTGGTCCTCTACCTGGTCAGCCAGAGCCTCCGCCTCACGACCACCTATATGATCCTCGACAAGTTCATGGAGATAGCGGTCATCTTCGCCCTCATCATCTTCCAGGACGACATCCGGCGCGCCCTCGCCCGGATGGGGCGCTTCGCCTGGTTTCTCAAGGCTAAGGAGAGCCAGGTCGTGGAGGAGGTGGTCCGGGCCGCGTCCAGCCTGGCAGGGAGGCAGCTCGGCGCCATCATCGTTTTCGAACGGGACGCCTCCTTGAACGAGTTCATCGAGAAGGGCACCGAGCTGGACGCGACGGTGACCAAGGAGCTCCTCTACACCATCTTCATCCCCAAGCTGGAGAATCCCCTCCATGACGGCGCGGTGATCATCAAGAACCTCAGGATCCGGGAGGCCGGGGCGCTCCTCCCCCTGTCGGGCAACCCCAAGCTCGGGAAGGCCTACGGGACACGCCACCGCGCGGCCCTCGGGATCACCGAGGAGACCGATGCGGTGTCCATCGTGGTCTCCGAGGAGCGGGGCACCATGTCCCTGTGCTTCGACGGCCGGATGAGTAAGAACCTCGACGCGGATTCCCTTCGAAAGGCCCTGTACGGGCTGTTCTCCGAGGAGAAGAACCGGGAGCGGCGAAAGGCCGCGGAGGAGCGCAAGACCCGGAGCACCACGCCGCCGCCCCCCATCGAGGTCAACAGCAACGAGGAGGTGACCGACGAGGACCCGGAGCCGTCCGACGCGAAAACGGCTGACGAAGAGGTCGAGGGCGCGTCCAACGGGACCGAGGAGACGCTCGCGAGGGGGAACGAATGAGCTCGGCCATCGCCTCTGTCCGGCGGTTTCTAAAGCAGGCGGTCACCGAGCGGCTGGGGCTGAAGCTCATCGCGTTCGTCATCACCGTGCTGCTCCTGACGCTGGTCCGTTTCCCCGAGGAATCCGAGCGGTTCTTCGATGTGGAGGTCGTTCCCCTAATGCCGGAGCCGGTCAGCGGGCTGGTGATGACCAGCGGCTTTCCCACGACCGTCCGGGTTCGACTGGCCGGCCCCAGCTCCGTGATCGATTCCCTCTCTCCCCGCGAGATTCCCCCCATCGAGGTGGACCTGCGGAGCCGGCGTATCGGCAGCTCCCATTTCTATTTCAACGACGAGGAGTTCGAGGAGTCCATGCGGAGTCGCTCGAAGAAGATGCGGTTCATCCGGGTGATCCGCACCATCCCGGAATCGGTGCAGATCCGGATGGAGCAGCTGGTATCGCGGGAGCTTCCGGTCCATGTCAACACGGCGGGGAAGCTGGCCGATGGGACCGAGCTGTTCGGGCAACCGAAGGTCAGACCCGCCGAGGTGTTCGTGGTGGGGCCGGCGTCCGCCATGCGGGACCTCAAGGTCGTGGAGACCGACGACGTGGTGCTCGAGGGGCTGGGGGTCGGGGAGCATGTCCAGGTGGTCTCGGCCATCCCCCTGATGGGCGTCTCGGTGCGCGGGGGCCAGGATCTGGAGGTTTCCGTGAGGGTTCGTTATATCCCCGGAGAGCGGGTCATCAAGCGTCTGCCCATCACGGTGACCGGGACGTCCCTCCACTGGGAGACGACCCCCCCCGTGGTGACGGTGACCTTGTCCGGTCCCCAGATCTTCCTGGAGAATCTGGAGAAGGAGAAGCTGAAACCCACCGTTACCATCGACGAGGAGAAGGCCGCGGTTCCGGCGGTGTTGAACGGCGATGTCTCCCTCTCGTGGCTGCCGGATGAGGTGAAGCTCACCTCCATCGAGCCGGCGACCGTTCAGGTGCAGTTGACACATCATCCCCCGGCCGGAAAAACCAAGAAGGATGAGAAGCGACAGGCGTCGGGCCGATAGGGAGAAGAGGAACAACGGATGAGAACACCATTGAAGATCACGTGCGCGTTGGTGGCGCTGGCCTCATGGCTGAGCGCGAGCGACAGTATCGCCCAGCGGGCCGAGACCGGCGAGGGGAGGGGAGTGGACAGCCAGCTGCTCTGGCCCTCGCCCGGGCCGAGTCACTTCGCGACCCTCCTCTCCAGCGATGTCGCGGAGCACAAGACGGTGGCCTTCTCGACGCTCCTCGGATACCACCGCAAGCCCCTCGGCATGGCGTACGGGGGAACCACCGACTGGATCGTGGAGAACGCGTTCACGGCGGATTTCATGTGGGCCTTCGGTATCATCGACATCTTCCAGCTGGGCTTCTCCCTCCCGCTGGTGATGGAGCAGAACGGGGAGGGGATGGAGCCCGTCCAGCCCGCGGGCACCCCCGATTCGGATTATATGCTCGCCAGCTCCGCCCTCAGGGATATCCGGTTCAACGTGAAGGGCCGCATCCTGGGGGGGAACGCGGAGATCCCGGACCAGCGGGACTTCGGCCTGGCCGTCGATCTCGGGGTCGCCGTCCCGTCCGGGGACGAGCTCAACTTCGCGGGAGACGGCGGCGTCGTCGTCTTTCCCACGGCGGTGGTGGACTTCCACCGCTGCATGTTCTCCGCGACGATCAACCTGGGCGCGCGGCTCCGTTTCGATCGGGATATCTCGCTCCTGGACCTCGAGGTGGGGCACCAAGGGACCTTCGGCGTCGGGGTTACCGGACACTTCCTCCAGCGGCGGCTCCTGGCCTCCGCCGAGATGACCGGCCTGGTGGAGCTCAGCGGCTTCGATCGCGTCGGGGTGGAGTACCGCGGGACCGTCGGCTATCTCCCCGACAAGAACCGCTCCATCACCCTCTGGACCGGCGTGGGTTCCGCTTTCGGCACCGGAGACCTCCTGGGGACGCCGGCAGTCCGCGCCCTGCTGGGACTGACCTATTCTCCGAAACCCAAGGATCCCACCTGTTGTGACTACCTGTACTGAGATCTCGGGTTCCCCTTGACCGTCTTCGAGCAAAACAGGGCGCTGCTCGAGGCCTTTCGACAGGGAGAGGCGTTCGCCCTCGAGATCGTGTATCGCCGCTATGTCAATGACGTGGTACGGTTTGTCCAGAACAAGCTCGGACGGGGCGCCTGGGACTTCGAGCTGCAGGGGGATGTGATCCAGGAGATATTCATCCGGGCCTTCGGGCAAAGCGCGCGGCTCGCCTTCGACGGGGTCCGGCCCTACAAGCCCTTCCTGCTCTCCATCTCGCGAAACATCATCATCGACTTCATCCGGAAACAGGGGCGGGATCCGATTCAGCTCCCGTCCTCGGAGGAGGCCTTCACGGCTTCGATCGCGGCGGCGAGCGCGGACTCGGGCGACGATCGGGAGCGCGACGTCCACTGGGACCGGTGTATAGAGGCCTCCCGGAAATACCTTGAAGGGCTCGATCCCCTGGCCCGGGAGTTTGTCCGCCTCCGGTTCCGGGAGGAGATGCCCCAGCTGGAGGTGTCCGCGGCGCTGAAGATCACCCGCTGGAAGGTCCGGAGCCTGGAGAAGCGGGTGCAGCAGGGGCTCTCCAGGTACCTGAAACGACGAAAGCTGGCAGACTGAATGGGATACGATTTTCCGCCAGGGGAGAGCGAAGGCGCGTATATGGAGGAGAGGAGGTAATGGTGAAAAAGGACCCCTTCTGGGAGGCGCGGTTGCTCTCCGAGCAGAAGCATCTCACGGTTCTGGAAAAGGAGGCCATCCTCGACGCGGTAGTCGACAGGGTCCGGACAGAACAGCGGTCTTTTTTCAAGCGGCTCCCGACGCCGGTTCGCGCCGCCGCCCTGGTAGCGGTTCTGGCGGTCGTCGCCGTCCCCGCCGCCCTCCTGTTGGCGGTCCCGGAGGCGTCGGACGAGGGGTTCGCGGCTCGGGGAGGAGGCGCGGACGCGGCGTCCCGCTTCAGCGTGCGATGCGTCGATGGTGACGATTCCGGCCGGGATCGGTGCCGGCGGGGGGACAAGCTCGTCTTTCGCGTCCGCCCGCCGAAGACCCGACCCTATTTCGCCGCCTTCGCCCGCAAGGTTTCGGATCGGTCGGTTATCTGGTATTTTCCGGTCTCGGAGACCGACGCCAGCCCTTCGGTTCGAGAGGTCGGCAAGGGCGGCATCCTCTCCCAGGGGGTTCGAATCGGACAAGAGCATCCGGCGGGGATCTATGAAGTGTACGGGATGTTCTTCGAAGCCCCCGTCCATCGGGAGAATGTCCGTGGTCTCTTCGATGAGCACTTCGCCGTGAAAGAGGGAAACTTCACGGTCTCGAACGTCGAGCTGACCGTCGAAGAAGGGCAATGAGGCGACGAATCTTCATCACCACGCTCTCCACGCTGCTGCTGGTCTGCGGCGCCGCGCGGTCCGCGGTCCGCTCCTACTCCATCATCATCGGCAACAACGCCCCGCCCGCGGGGAACAGCACTCTGCCGACGCTCCGATACGCGGACGACGACGCGGTGCGGTACTACCGGTTCTTTCACCGGCTGACCGATGACGTCTATCTCCTGACCGTCCCGGACGCCGCCACCCAGCGGCGTTACCCCGGCGTCGCGTCCCGGGCCAAGCCGCCCACCATCAAGCACCTGACGGCGGCGGTGCAACGCATCGCACGCGATATCGCGGCCGCCGCGCGGTCGGGGGATGAGACCGTAGTCTACCTGACCTTCAGCGGCCACGGCGATCACACGCCAAACGGCGAGCCGTTCCTCTCCTTCCTGGACGGTCCGGTGGTGGGCGCCACCCTGTACCGGGAGGTGTTCGAGAAGCTGGAGGCGGACTACCTCCATGTCTTCATCGACGCCTGCTACGCCAAGGGGATCCTCGGCTTCAGGGGCCCGTTCGACGACGCCTCCGACAGCGAACGGGTCGCCATCTCCGACCGGGAGATGCAGGCCGCCTTCGGCCAGCTGCGGCAGGAGGTCTCTCCGGGGCTGGGGCTCATCATCTCCTCGTCCCGGAACGACAAGGCGCACGAGTGGTCCAAGATCGAGTCGGGGGTGTTCACCCACGAGGTGCTCTCGGGGATCTCCGGCCCCGCCGATATCAACCTGGACGGGCGGATCGAGTACAGTGAGCTGGTCTCCTTCATCTCGGCGGCCAATCTGGAGGTCGCCGACAGCCGGGGCAAGCTCGACGTCATCGCCCGGCCGCCGAGGCGCAACCACAATGTCCCCATCGTGGACCTCACCGACCTGAGGTCGGTCTCGTTCCTGCACGGCGATCCGTCTGTTCTCGGACACTTCAGCATCGAGCTGCGAAGTGGCGAGCGCTATCTCGACGCCAATCTGAGCAACTCCCGTGAAGCCCACATCGCCATCCCCAAAGACGAGACGGCGTATCTCTACACGGAACATCAGGAGGCCGAGATCCGGGGCGTTCAGGCGGACGTCATCGGGTTCGATCGGTTGACGTTCAACCCGCGACGGATCATCCATCGCGGGGGGATCGAATCCGCGTTGCAGGAGGGACTCTTCGCCGCCGACTACAGCAAGGCCTACTACCAGGGGTTCGTGGAGAGCCGCAGCCTGTCGGCGGTTCGCTTCGACGCCCCCCGGATGATCCGCGATAGCCGGGAGGCGGACGCCGGCGGACTCCGGAAGCCCCTCGCGATCACCGGGTTCGTCCTCGCCGGGACCTCCGCCGTCGCGGCCGCGGTGCTCGGGACCCTCTCCATCCGGACGAGGAACGACCTGGAGACGAACTTCATCGAGCGGGACGCGCAAAAGCTGAACGATCGGTACAAAGCGTTCAGCAACGGATTCTGGGTATCGGCGGCGCTGGTACCGGTGGGGGCCATCGTCGGGATCGTACTGTGGCCGAAGCGGCGGGCCCAACAACAAGCGGTGCGGGTGACGGGCGGGGTGAGGGCGCTCTCTTTGTCCGTTAGCTTTTGATGGCGCAAGGAGGGAAAGTGAATTCGGCGTCGAGAATTGCGGCAACCTTCATTACCTGGTGGGGCCTCGCGGGCTGTCAGGGGATGGACATCTCCCGGCACAACCACTGCAGCGATGACGACGACTGCCTGAGCGGTCGGACCTGCTCCGCCAACGGGATTTGTATGGACGAGAGGGCGGATAACGGCTCTGACGGTGATGGAGATGCTGACAGCGACGGGGATACGGATGGTGATTTGGATACCGACAGCGACGGGGATACCGACGCCGATACAGACGCCGACACGGATACCGACACCGATGCCGACACGGATGCCGACACGGATGCCGACACGGATGCCGACACGGACGCCGACACCGACGCAGATACGGATATCGACTACGATACGGACGGCCCGCTGGAGATCGTCGGCAGCGACCTCGACGAGCCGGTGGTTCTGGACCCCGATCAGCGTCTCCACACCTTCACGGTCAGCTTCAACCGGCCCGCCTACAACGTCAACCGCGACACGGTGACCGTCGATAACGGCGCCGTCGTCTGGAAGATCGCGGCGAACGCCACCCGCACCCGCTGGACCGTGACGCTCTGCTCTCTGTGGCGCGGGGCGACCTTCGCGGTCTCCTTCTCCGATGCTATCCGAGACCGGGATGGCGTCGCGCTCGACAGGCGGCATCCCTTTTCTCTGGAGGTGGAGGGCATCCACCGCTACGTCGCGGCCGGCGGCACAGGGGACGGCTGGAGTCCGGAGGCCCCGATGGGGGATATCCAGGAGGCCCTGGACGACGCCGAGCCGAACCAGGACGTCCTCGTCGCGGAAGGGCTCTACCGAGGGGATATCCGCATGCCCGCCTTCACCGGTCTCCTCGGCGGGTTCTCCCCGGACTTCTCCGCGCGGGACACCCGGGAGCACGAGACCGTGCTCGCCTCCTCTCAAGAGGATCCGCTGGACTTCGTCGTGGCCTTCTTGGACCCCGCCGCGGACGAGCGCACCCTCCTCGACGGCTTTACGATACGGAACGATGTCGACCCGTTCAGCTACACGCTGGTGTATGTCATCAGTCTTCCGTACGACACTTCCCCCATCATCAGCAACAACACCATCCAGCTGGACGTGGAGTCCATCGCCAACGCCGCCGTCAGCGCCTACGCCGCGAGCCCCCTCCTCATCAACAACCGCATCGCCCCGACGATCCCCTTTGCCGGAGATCTGATCATCAGCGCCGCCGGCGTCCTCGTTGGCGGCGCCACCAAGGTCTACTACAACGATATCAGCCCCGGGGCGTGCGCCGAGCCCGGGTGCGCAGAGCTGCGGGGGGTCGGTACGGACACATACTCGGAGGGCGGCGGTCTGGAGATCGTGGGGAACCGGATCAGCGGCGGTGAGAACGGAACGGCCTCCGTAGCGGTGGCTCTCGCCGCCGACGGCACCTCGGTCGTCATCACGAACAACCTGCTCCTCGGCGGAGAGAACGCCACGGAAGTCTGCGCCGGTCTCGATCTCAACCTGCTGCTCTCGAGCGTGGTGGCCCACAACACCATCGACGGCGGCGACTGCAAGGAAGCCCGGGGGGTTCACCTCGGCACCGACCCCGACGTGAGCCTGGTCAACAACATCATCTTCGTCTCCGGGCGGGACACCCCGGCCACCGATCGCTTCGGCATCTATGAGTATTCCGAGGAGGCGTCCGTGCCCCACGCGGTGAAGAACAATCTTCTCTTCAACGTCGACGCCGTGTACCGCACTGTGGGAGAGAGGGAGACCTTCTACCTCACCATCGACGACCTCAACGATCTGACCGGCCGGCCCGTCATGCGATACCCGAGTTGTTCGTATGCCTACGAGTGCGGTACCTCCGAGTTTCGAGACAACCTCACCACCACCCTTGCACTGGATGAGGTCTTCGTCGATCCGGCCGGCCCGGACGGCGACCCCTACACCCTGACCGACAACGACTGGCGCCTCGCCACCGCGGACCCCGACCTCACCCGCGGGGGCCTCGACACCGACACCCCCCGTTGCGGCGTCGTCGAGAATCCCATCCCCTGCGGCGGAGTCACCTGGGATTTGGAGGCCACCCCGAGGCCCTACAATCCGAGCCTCGGGGCGTACCAGGTGGAGTAGGGAGGGCTCTTCCACCGGCGCGGCTGCCTGCGGCGCCGATGGTCACTGCAACGAGGATATCATGCAGGAGCGGGAGACCTTGGCCGCCGGCGCCTTCTGTGATGACGTCTATCTGTGCATCGACACGGACGCCGAGGCGACCCTCTTCGACGATCTCGCGGAGATGGAGTGCGGCGATTCCGGGATATACTGCCCGAACGCGGTGTCCTGCCGGACGCCTTACCCCACCAACACCGCCGACAAACTCATCTCGGAATCGGATTTCGAAACGTTGTGCTCGATGAGTCTGATGTCGGCGACCCGGAGCCTCTCCTGTTTCGTATATTTCTGAGACTGACGCTATTCTGCCGCGAGGTCTTGGACTCACGATTTCGAAAATGACGATTTCGTCGTAGGCCCTGCGGAGGCGGACAGCCTCGAGAGCAGGTCCCTCGCCCCCGCCGGTTCCGGCGCTTCGTGCGCGCCGGGGGCGCTCTTGCAGAAGGCGTCACCCGCGGCGCCCGGGGCGGCGTCCGCCAGCAGGAGGGCCTTCTCGAAGAGCCGCCGCCAGAGGCCGATGCCGAAGGCGTCCGCGAAGCCGGCCCCGAAGGGGTGGAGGTCGACGACGGCGAGGCCGATCCGTCCGTCCGGATCGTCGGCGATGAGGATCACCTCCAGGTCGGTCTCCTCGTGCCGGATGACCAGCGGCATCACCGCCCGCGCCAGGTGGACCACCCCGTGCACGGCCCCCGTCGTGGTCGGCGGGTCGGCATCGGGGATGAAGTAGACGGCGCTCGCGCGGGTCTGGTAGACCGCGGTCGCCGGTTCAACGAGCTGCTGCTCGCCGAGCAGTCTCCCGTCCGGCGCGAGGCGCCGCGCTCCCGTCACCTCGAGGCGGAGCACCACATCCCCCTGGCCGCTCTCCACTTCGTAGCCGCCGGGCAGGGTCAGCCGGGTCGGGGTCCACCCCTCCCGTTCGATGGCGGCGGCGCGGCGGGGCAGCGTCCACACCGCCTCCGGTTCCCGCTCCGCCAGGAGCTCATCGCCCTTTCGGAGCACCCGATATCGGGCGTCCCGGTGGGGGATCACCGCGCCGGGGTAGTAGACGGCCGCCGCGCGCACCCGATCCACCCGCCCCAGCACCTGACGGGTGCTGTCGTCCAGGAGGGTGAGGGGATCGTTCGTCACCACGTCCGACGCAGAGGGCAGGAGGACCCGGGCGGGATCCGAGAGCCGGTAGCGGCGGGTGGCGCGGGGGAGCCCGGTGGTGTCGTCCGGCGAGGCGGAGTCCCGGATCGACAGCAGCGCCGCCTCCTCGAGCACCGAGAGCTCGTTGTCCACGATGGTCTTGTCATACTGTTCGTACAACTCCTCTCGGGTCATCTCGGACTCGATCAGCGCGCGCCTGAGGGATCGGGCCGCGGCCGACGGGTTCCGGTGACCGCTCACCAGCAGGGGACGCGCCTCGAGCCAGGCGGGGAACGTCCCCTCCCCCGCGGCGAACAGGGCGACGCTCAGCGGGTGGTTCATGACGAGCTCCCGCAGCACCAGCAGCCCGGCGCGCTTCGCCGGCGGGGTGTGTCGTGTCTCCGCCGCCAGTCCCGAGAGGTCGTGGGTGTCCGCCGGCAGGAACCGGGCCTCGTGGGTGACGTCCTCGTCGCCGAGCCTCTCCGCGTCGGTCGTCACGGACCATCCCTTTTCGGCCGCGAGTCGCGCGATACCGGCGCCCCCTTCGAGGGCGGGGATCAGGAAGACGGAGTGTCCGGCCTTGGGGGCGCCGTTCAGGCTGTCGTCGATGACGGCCAGCGGTCGGTTCACGATGGTCTCCGCGAGGTGGGCGGCGCCCTCACCGCGACCGCTCGCCGTCGCGAGGAAGCGACACTCGGCCCCCTGGCTCCGGGCGATCCTCGACACGCGGCCGCAGAGAGATGCGACCGCCGGAGTCCTCGCTCCGAAGTATCGGTCGACATCGGCGACGATGATCAGGGACAGGTTGGCGAAGAGCGCCCGCCAGAGCCTGGAGGCCGCCATGAGCCGGTGCTCGAAGTCGTCCACCGTTCCCACCAGCACCTGGGGCTGGGTCTCGGACGGGTCCAGGCCGGCCTCCGTATCGTTGGAGAGATCGTGGACGCGCACCACCGCGGTCCAGCCCCCTTCGATCTGGAGCGCTTCGAGGCGGGCCTTTATCGACCGGGCGGCGTTCGGGGAGTCCACGACCATCAGTACCGATCCCGCGTCGCACAGGGGGGCGCTCATGGCGAGGAGCGCGCCGATGGTCCGCTTGCCCGAGTGGGGCAGCACGTCGAGGAGCACGTCCTCGCCGCCGAGGAGCCGGGTCGCGGCCTCGAGCTGGTGGCGGTAGGGGCGAAACCCCGCGAGCACCTGACGCCAAATCGGGCCGCCCTGCTCCCGGGGCCAGGGGTGCTCGGCATATTCGGCGGGACCGCTGAGGGTCTGCTCGACGAGCGTCGCCGGGGCGCCGCGGGAGGATATCGCCTGGACGAGGGCCGCCTCGCCGAGGGGGGTCGCGGCGGTCTCCTCGTCCGTCTCGTCCGCCGCCTCTTCGGTGGCCGGGGCGGATTCCTCCGGTGGCGGCAGCATCAGGAGGCGCTTCAGGCCGTCGTGGAGCAGGGCCCCCACCCCCCAGAGGATGGCGGAGGTGGTCCCGTAGCCCACCACCGGCACGCTGAGCCACTTGACCCATGCGAGCCCTTGGGTCGCCCGGGTCACCCAGAGCCTGAACCGGGGCTCCACCCCCTGCCGGAGATCGCCGTGATAGCCCAGGTGTCGATAGAGCCACATCACCGCGCCTACGCCGGCTTCGGCGTCCAGCGCCGTGACCACTCCCAGCTCGGGGTCAAAGGCAGACCTCGAGCGGGATTCCGGCGGGAGCCCCTGGTCTTTTAGTGTCTCCTGGTCCTTCTTTTCGGTGTGACCGTTGGTTTCCGCGCGCTCTTCTTCCTGCGCCTTCCGTTTCCGGGGCTTCCGGGGGGCGATGAGCCAGGCGAAGCCGAACGCCAGCAGGGTGTAGACAAAGGTCAGGGTCGCGGTGACGCCGCTCAGCCAGTAGGCCGAGAAGGGGAAGACGATGTTCTCCATCCGGGGCAGGGGCAGCGGGAGGGGGATGCGCGCCAGCAGCCGGTTCAGGGTGAAGGCGTCGAGCCACATCCCCTCCCGGATCAGGCCCACCACGAGCACCGAGACCGCCGCGAGGCCGATCACCGCCGCGGCCAGGAGCCACGCGGGTTGCGCCGTCACCCCGTACTTGTGTTCGAAGATCTTCTGGAGCGCCCGCTTGGCGAAGTAGGCGATGACGAAGAAGATGATAATGTTGATGACGGGGGCCACGACCCACCACAGGAGCGCCAACAGTCGATCTGCTCCCAGGCCGCTCATGAGGCGCACACCGTGAGGGCGAAGCGGGTCAGGAAGGTGACATAGACCGCGAGGTAGATGCCCCCGTCGTCCCGGGGGGCATCGAGCCGGATCCAGTCGGTTCCGAGGGCCTCCGCGTCGTGCCGCGACCGGAGGGCGGCGAGGGCCTCATCCACGATCGGGGCCGCGGCGGCCGGCGCCGAGATGACCCAGAAGGTGTGGCCCGACACCGAGGCCTCGGTGAGCCCCGCGGCCGGGCAGAGTCGGGTGGAGAGCTCCTCGAGGACCTGGCCGAGCACCTCGCGGGCGCGGCGGTTCGCCACCCCGTCGCCGGTCAACAGCTCGGCGGGACGCGGGATGGAGAGCGTCCTGTCCAGGAAGGCGCGGATGCGGTCCATGGCGATCTGGGGGAGCTCCTCCCGCCACGAGGGATCGCCGGCGAGGGCCTCGAGGAAGCGGACGGCCAGCTGTCCCGCCTCGGGGGCGACCTCCCGATAGACCGCCTCTAGGAGGGCCGGATCGGCGACCTCCCGGAGCACCGTATCCCGCTCGGGGGCCTCGCGGTCATTCGGAGCGGGCGCCTCCAGATTCCGCGTCAGCTGGCGCTTTCGGGCCTGGAGCGTCCGCCACAGGGTGTCCAGCCCCCGCTGGAGGGTGTCGAGCCGGGCGATCTCCGCCTCCAGGCGTCGGCGCTCGGACCGCGCGAGCCTGAGGAGCCACAGGTGTCGCTTGAGCTGCAGCCGGGCCAGGTAGTGGGCGAGGACGGAGTCGGACGGACCGATGAGGTGGTGCTCCACCCGCCGCGCCAGATCGTCCCGCACCTCACTCAGCTCCTTGTGCCGCTGTTTCATCATCGAGTAGAGGCCGACGGGCACGGCGATAAGGGCCGCCAGTCCGGCGAGGAGGGCGCCCATGGGCGGCAACACCGCGGCGGTCACCGGGGAGGGGAGCCCGATGAAGCCGAGGGGGTAGCGGAGGAGGGTGATGGCGGCGGTGCCGAAGAGGAGGGCGATGAGGAAGGTCCACGCCCCCATGAGGAGGAAGCGGCGGGGGCGGGGGCGCCGCTCGGTCTCCGCCCTGAGATCCGAGAGGGCGGCCTCCACCCGGGAGATGTCGGGGCGGCTCGGCAGGGGGCTGCCCGAGGCCCGGGACCGATAGTCCGCCGCCCTGCGCGCCGCCTCGTCCCGGAGCAGGCAGAGGGCGGCTCGGGCCTCCGCCCATCCCCGCGGTCCTTGCCAGACCCAGTCGTCCACCTGCCGCCGGATCCGTTCCCGCCGCGCTTCGTCGAGTTGCTGTCCCGTGCCGTCCATCTTGTCCGCGAGCTCGTTCATGACCCGATGGTCCAGGCGGCTCGTGGCGCTGTCGATCGCGCGCCTGGCGCCGTCGAGCCAGGCGTCGCCGTACTTCCGCCGGCTGATCTCCTCTGGCGTATCCGGGAGCGCAACGGGGGGGCAATCGATCCCGGGGATCTCCTCTCTCAAAACGGTCTCGAACCTGTCGGCGGCGGCCTCGCTCCGGGCCATGAGCCCCAGCCGATCCGAGGTGTCGCCCCAGTCGATCCGGAGGTCGCGGGCCAGGTTCTCCCGCTCGGTCAGCCCGATCTCCGGGCCCGTGCGCATCGCGTCGATGATCGAGAGGGCGGCGCCGGTGGTGCAGAACGCGCGCACCAGGCGACCGCTCAACTGGACCGAGGCGAGCCCCGCGGCGGCGAAGGGCGCCGGCTCCGCGGTGTCGTCGGATCGGGGTGACTCCCCCCGCAGGAAGCCGGCCAGCTGCTCGCTCTCCCGGAAACGGGCCGCCACCAGCTGCTCCACGAGCGCGACGATGGTGGAGACGAGCTGGGCCCTGGACAGGATGTACCGGGCGGTCTGGGGCTCGAACAGGAACGGCCGGATCTTGAGCCCCCCCGGCCGCGCCATCCGATCGAGTATCGCGGTCACCTCCTCCGGGCGGGGCTCCCGGCGGGACAGGGCGGCGAGGGGCAGCACCGAGACCCGCGGTGCCCCGCTCCCCAGCAGGTTCGCGAACCTCCCGGTGACGGTCTCTCCGATGGCGTCGACCAGCGGCGGGAGGAGCGCCCGGACCTTCGCCTCGGCGAGATCCCCGACGATGAAGACATCGAGCCAGGGCAGGGAAGACTCCTTGGGGCCGAGGGTGACGAGGGCGCTGAGGGCGAGCTGGGTGTTGACCGCGTCCGTCAGGTGGTCCGCAACCCGCGACAGGATCAGTTCGAGCGCCTCCGGGGCGCCGTCGATTTCGGGGAGCTCCAACACGGAAAGGTCCGGCGGGCGCTCCGACGGTCGGGTGCGGAGGCGCCCCTTGAGCTTCGCCGCCGCCTCGCAGCCGAAGCCGCCGAGGGCGATCAGGACGGTCGCGGTAACTCTGCTCTCCACCGGTTCGTATCGCTACATTTCTTCGAGGAGCGCCGCGATCTCGTCGGCCAGGACGGCGGTCTCCTCCTCGATGATCTTCGCCTCCCGGGGGCCGGCCTTGAGCAGCGCCACCTCCAGGGCGGCAACCTGGGCCTGGAGCCGGGTCTCCACCGCCTGTCGATCCCGGTTGCTCACGATCTCCTCTATCTGCGCCTCCATCCGCTTGAGGGCGAACGCCCTGACCGGCTCCCTGGCGGCGTCGAAGCCCTTCCTCGCCTCGTCGAGGAACTTGCCGAGGACGCGGTCCTTGGGGCGGTCAATCTCCGCGAGGGTCCAGGCGTAGCCGTCCTCGCCCTTGTCGATGATCCCGAGGGCGCGGCACAGGGCGAAGGCGCGGATGTCCCGCCGCGCCGCCGCCGCCGCCGCGTCGGCCTCGCCGGCCCGCCGGGTCGCCCGCGCCTCCAGCCACGCGGCCTTGGCGCGCCCCGCCTGGACCGCCGCCATGGTGATGGGAAACAGCCCCTCCCCCGGGTCGGGCGCCCCCTCCCAGCCCCGCTCGGTGTGGAGGGGGATATCCGGGCACTGCCGCCCTTCGCAGGCCGCCATCTCCGCCTGCCGCGCGGGCACCGTCGATCGGTACTTCAGGTTGTCCGCCTTGTAGATGGGCCCCCGCCGGAGCTCGTCCATCTTCACGAACTCATAGCGGCGGCCGTACTCGTCAATGGAGGTGACGCGGTAGATGGGGACCCCCATCTCGTTCCAGTAGAAGACAATCCGCTTGGGATCCGAGGTCTTCAGAATGTTCCCCTCGGAGACGTAGAAGTCGCCGATGCCGGAGACCATGCGCCGCAACCAGTCGTCGTCCAGGTACCCGGAGAAGATGTTGATGTACTTCTTGGGCTGGATCTTCGTGGCGCTTTCGGTCAGCTGCCAGAAGGGCGCGCATTTTCGGGCGGCGAAGGCGAGCTTCTCGCCGACGTACTCGTCGATGCGATCATCGGTGACGTCCTCCATGGCCTCGGTCCACTGAGCCGGGGGCACGTCCTCGATGGTGTCGTAGAGGGTCCGCAGCCTGTTCCACGCCCAGGAGATGCGCGCCTCCTCCTTGAGCCCGTCCAGGAGCTGCAGCCCCATCTCGTCGATGGACTTGGGATCGTGTTCTCCGATGATGAGGGGCCTGAAGATCCTGTAACCGAGGTCCACCAGGGCGTCGATCACCGACTCGCGCACGTGGCGGTTCCCCCGGGCCTCCCGTTGGGCCGCCGCGATGCTGCGGGCGATCTCCTCGGGCTTGAACATGTCGATGGAGACCAGCCGTCGGTACAGGACGTTCCACACCCGTTGGTGCTTGGCGTGGAGGTGATCCTGGTACACCTCGATGTCGAGGATGTGCTCGTTGGTCTCGCCCCCTTGCTCCCGTCCCACCCCGTGCCGGAGGAGCTCAGCGCACCGCCCGAGCAGCTCGTCCCGGATGCCGCCGAGCTGGGCGAACAGGGTGGCGAGGGTCTCCCGCCGCCGCTTTAGGCCCTCGATGAAGGCGTCGTACAGCTCCAGCTCCGCGTCCTTGACAAGGAGGGTCTGCATCGGCTCATGCACCGACCCCTTGAACCACTGCACGAAGGTGGGCACCTCCTCCAAGTAGTCGTTGCCGGTGAACTTCTCGGTGAAGGTCTTCGGCGCGGTCGCCTCGAGGGTCTGGGCGAGCTTCTGGTAGCGCCCCCTCCACCCCTCGAGCTTGGCCTCCGCCTCCCGCAGGGCCTGATCCGCCGCCGTCTGCCGCTGGCGGATCGCCTCCTCCAGGCGGATGAGCAGGAGCCGCACCCGGAGGGCGTCCACCCCGTCGACGAGCTTGCCGAGGGAGTGATCGAAGCTCTCTCCGGAGAGCTCCTCGGCCAGGGCCTGGGCGTTGAGGATGGCCGTCTCCTTGGCCTTCCCGATGGCCGCCTCGAAGGCCTCCAGACGGCGGGCGAGCTGCACGCGGACGCTGTCCGGATCGTCCTCGAACTCGAGCAGCCAGTCCTCGGAGATGCGGGGGAGGGCGGCCATGGGCTCGTTGAGCCGCGGGAGCTGTCCGTCGAGCTTCCGCTGCAGCTCCGCCGCGGCGCCGGTGCCGGCGCTGCCGCCCCCGTCCACCCACTCGAAGACCGATTTATAGAAGGTGCCCATCTCCCCGGGGAGCCGGGCGTGGGAGTCGAGCTCCCGTACGAACTGCTGGGCCCGCTGCTCCGGGGTGACGGTTCGGGGCTTCTCCCGCCCCCCCGCCTCCGCCTCCTCCGTGAGGGCGAAGGCCCGCTCGATGGCCTCGGCGGCGTACCGCCTGGCGGCGTACTCGAGGATATCCTCGTCGGGGAGCACCAGGGTGCTGAGCCCGAAGGAGCCGTACCGCTTGGTGTAGTGCTGCTCGTCCGACACGGCGATCTCCCGCTCGTCGTTGTCCGCGGTGGAGCGGTCCCGCTCGATGATGTCGGTGAAGATCTGGGTGTAGGCCGCGTCGGCGATGTTGGGGTAGACCTGCCGCGGGTCGCTGAGGACCGCCGAAGACTGGCCCACGTCGTCCACCAGATAGATCTGATTGAACGGGCCGTGGGTCACCAGGGTCGGCGCCTTGGCGTTGGGGTCGAACTGGAACCGGATGCGCCCCTCGGGCTGATCCGTGGCGCTCTGCAGGTGCTCGAGCTCCATGAGCGCGGCGTAGCCGTTGGCCATGATCTTGTCGATCTGCTGGGAGGGGAGGCCGAGCCCGGCGAAGACCGCCGGCAGCACCAGGGTACCCACCACGATGGGGTTCTCGTGCCGCTGAACCAGCGCGCGGGCCAGGTAGGCGACGGTGAGGAAGGAGCCCGAGCCGGTCCCCCCCGCGAGGGACGCGTAGACGTGGATCATCGGCTGCTTGTGAGTGTCCCGCCACCGCTCCGACACGTCGTAGGCCCGGCGGATGCAGTTGGTGAAGGCGGTGAGGTACTGGGGCATGGCCTTCAGGGTGCGGTAGACGCTGAGCCTGGACTCGATGCGGATCTGGCCCGCGCCGGCCCCGGAGGTGGCCCGGGGCATGTAGTACTCCGGCCACCAGGAGGTGAACAGCTCGTCCTCGGGGGCGCCCCGGAGGCCGAAGGCGTGCTCCACGTACTCCCGCTTGTCGAAGCGGCTGATGGGCACCCAGTGGTCCACCGAGTCGCTCAGCTTCAGCTCCCCCATGTCCGTATCGAAGGCGAAGAAGTGCACCAGGTTGCGGTACCGCTCGTACTCTTCCTTTTTGCGCTTGAGCTTGCGGGCGATCTCGTTGACGATTTGGCTGCCGCAACCGCCGAGCCCGATAAAGAGGTGCGGCGCGATTTTCATTTTGTTGATCGACATGTCTACTCCTTCACCTTGTTAGCTACGGGTCAACCATATCTCATAACGGTCCCCGAGGCGATAGCGCTCTTCCCACCGCCCCCGGAAGGGCTTGCGGGTGGTGCGCTCCTCGCCGTCCCGGTCGTAGGCCACCGCCCGGTCGCGGGGGATCACGCGGAAGGTCCGCGGGCCCTTGGCCACCACCGTGCAGTACCGCTTCTTGCTCCGCTTGCCGGGGGTGCCGCCGCGGCCGCAGTGGTGCCGCGCCGAGCGGAAGGGCAGGTGGGACTTGGACTTCCTCGCGAGGTTCAGGGTGGTCTCCATCTTCGTGGGGTCCTCCAGATCGACGAAGTGGAGCCGGGCCTTCTTGGACCACTTGCCGGCCACCGCCCGCCCGATGATCCAGAGGAGCAGGACCAGGAGGGCGAGGGCGGTGAGGATAGAGGTCCGGTACGCCTCGAAGTAGCGGCGCCAGTCCCACGGCTTTACCCGCCCCGCCACGGTTATGGGGGCCCACTCGGAGCGCCCCTTGTAGAGCTCGGGCTGCTTCGCCCGGATCACGGGGTGTCCGCGGACGTCGAGGCTGCTCCTGCGGAGGGCTTCGGGGGATCGCAGGCGAACCGTGACCGGTACGGTCCGCGCGTCGGGGCCGAGGGTGAACTCGGTGGGCTCGAAGACGAGATGGGCGCCGTTCTCCACCCCGGACCAATCCACCGTGAAGGTCTGCGGGATCGGGAGGGCCCCGGCCGCGAGCGCGATCGAGAGGTTGGACGCCAGGGGGCGCTCGTCCGCCATCACATCGAAGGCGATCCGGACCGGCGCGAAAGCGAGATCGAGCTGATGCAGCGCCTTGACCTTCATCGTCACCGGGGCCACGTCCAGGAGCCCCCGGGTGTGGGCGGCGGTGGCGCCCACCTCGTGGTCTCCGGGGACGAACGACGGCAGCCGGACCGCGGCGCTGGCGGTGGCGTCCAGGGTCAGCGCGTAGGGGGTGGGGGGCTGCCCGGGTTGGATGTGGACCAGCGACGCGCGCACCTCCGCGAGGTATTCCGAAGAGAGGGGCACGGGGCTCCCCGCGGCGGATCGGAGCCCGACGCTGACCGTGGGGGCGCTCCCCTCCGGCACCACCCGGGGGAGGTTCTCGATGGCGAGCCGGAGCCCCACCTCCTGCATCAGCTCCACCTTGAGGGGAGCGGTCCCCTGACGCCGCTCGACGCGGTAGGCCCCCGGCGCCGGGGCGTTCAGGGCCAGCACCCGGTATCCGTTGGCGCCCTCGGCGGTGGTATTGAATGATCGGAGAACGAACGGCGCGGCCCCGCCGTCGGGACCGACGAGGCCGAGGCCGAGGGCCGGATCACCGGCGGCGTCCGCGATGATCGCCGCCCGACGGGCCCCCGGCAGGATCTCGACGGTGAGAGAGGAGACCTCGGCCGGGGCGGTCTTGGGGGTGGCCACCGGCGCCCCCACCAGGGTGGAGTAGATGGAGGCGAAGAAGACCGGCAGCTGGGCGCCGTCCGTAGCGCTCAGAAAAGCCCCGCCGGTGGACGCGGAGATCTGCTGGAGGATCTGCCGCGAGCGCACCGCCTTGGGGGCGTCCGAGGCCAGGTCGTCGCCGAGGCCGACGGTATAGAGGCGAACGCCCGCCGCGGAGAAGTTCTGGGTCAGCTGTCCCATCTGCTGCAGGAAGCCCTCCTCCGCCAAAGGGGCGAGCTTCTTGTAGGCGCGGGAGCAGGCGTGGGGGGCGAAGTCCGGCTTCTCCCGCATCTTTTCGAGGAGCGTCCGTCCCGCCTCGGTGGTGTAATAACTGTCGTTGTTGCGATCCGGATCGAACAGGCCGTCCGTCAGGAAGATGACCAGCTTGCGCTCCTTGGGGGGGCGTTCGCCGCCGAGCGCCGAGAGGGCCGCCTGGAGCCCCACCCGGTAGTCCGTACACCACTGATCCCGGGTCGCGGCGGCCAGGGCCGCCTGGAGCCGCCCGCGGGCCGCGTCGTTCCGGATGTGTTCAGCCCCCAGCACCGCCGCCGTGGTCCCGAAGGTCACCAGCTGCACCTCGTCGTTCTCTCCGGACAGGTCCAGCAGCAGGCGGGCCGCCACCTCCGCGAGCCGCTCCGGGTCCTGCTCGTTCATGCTCATGGAGGCGTCCAGCACCACCGCAATCCGGAGCCGCTCCTCCGCATGGGCGGGGGCGGCGGTGAGCAGGATTCCGCAGACCGCGAGAAATAGGAGCCCGAAGCCCCGGGGCAGCGTCGTCATGATGTCCGAACCCCGCGCTTCATATGATCTTGTCACTATCTTCCTCTGTTTGATTCAATGTGAGGGCTATACTGAAACATTAATCAGAGGAGATCAAGACACTGTGAAGGTTGTCTCTGGACAACTTCAAAGGGGTATGCGAGGAAAGCAGACAAGAGTAAACCCGAGGGAGCTTTGTATGGGAACATCTGATGACCGGCTGCCGTTCGCCGTCCGAAAGATTTCGGGCGACGAGGGCGCGCTGCGGGAGTGCCTGACCGGGCGGTTCCCGGGGGGCGGGGAGGGCCTCCGACTCCACCGGCTCGCGGCGCTGCTCCGGTGTACGCGAGGCCACCTCGGGCTCGGCGGGATCACCTGGCGGCCGTCCCTTCAGGGGACCGGGGTGGTTCCCCTGGCCCTGTCCAGCGGCGCGGACAGCCGCTCCCGACGGCTGGTCCTCGGGCTTCCTCTGAATCTCGCGCGGCGTCTCATCACCCTCGGTCTCGGCAGGCTCCCAGGCCCCGCGGAGCGCTGTGACGAGCCCCTCACCTCTGGAGAGGAGGGCGTTCTGCCCTACGCGCTGGACTGCGCGGGGGGGGACTGGCGGGGCGCCGGCGGGGCGCCCTTCGTCATCCGGGCGATCCTCGCGGATGAGGATCAGATCGCCGACTATCTGGAAGGGCCCCCGGACTGGGGGGTCGACGGCGACCTGGTGTTGGACGGCCATTCCGCAGGGGTCCGCCTCTTCGGGACCGGCCCTGTTCCAGCCGGCAGGGGGGCGCGTCCGGACCTCGCGCGCTGTGACAGCTGGCGGACAGCGGTGCGCATCTCGGCGGGGATCTCCCGGTTGCCGCCCGACGGGATCGCCGCCCTTCGCGCCGGCGACATCGTCATCCTCGATGCGTTCCGTCTCCCCGACGCCCGCCACGGGCCGCTCTTCCCGATGCTCTCCTCGGGGCGCTGGCGGCGGCTCGGGCGATGGCTGGACAACCGACGCATTGAGGTGATATCAGAAATGGAAAGAGAATCCGAAATGGAGATTAAAGAGAACGAAATGGATGAGATCGCCGGTTCGGTCAAGGCCGCGGACGCGACGGATCTCGAGGTGCTGGTCACCGTCGAGGTGGGGGAGGTCCGGATGACGGTGGCGGAGGCCGCCGCGCTGATGCCCGGACGAATCCTCAAGCTGGATCGCCCGGTGGGGCCGGACGTGGTATTGAAGGTGGGGGACCAGATAGTGGGGCGGGGATCCCTGGTGGAGTACGAGGGCGTCATGGCGGTGGAAATCGGGGGGACATCATGAAATACACCTGGATTGTGGTCGCGGCGCTGGTCGCCGCCTGCGGCACCGATGAGAAGGGGACGGTAAAGAAGGCGTCACCGCCTCCCGAGGCGGCTCCGGAAGCCTCGAAGCCCGGCTCCGGTGGCGCCCCGAAGGGTGACGCGAAGATCCTGACCGC
The DNA here is from genome assembly GCA_050304755.1 of Polyangia bacterium. GTDB lineage: Bacteria > Myxococcota_A > Polyangia > JAAYKL01 > JAAYKL01 > CAYWLQ01. Next base: position 23,276 of record JBNLED010000008.1, read on the forward strand.
CCGCGCCCTCCCCGATGACAACGCGGAGGGGACCGGACCGTTCGAGGTCACGCTGCGCCTGGAGGCCGACCATCGGATATCCGGCGAGCTCCGGCTCCCGGAAAACCCGTTGGCGTTGTCCGGCTTCGAGCAGGACGGCACCCTCCGAATCTGGGCCGCGGGAGAGCCCGGGCAGAAGACCGTCCATCGGGGATTCCTCCTCGGGACCCTCGACGGAGCGCACGCCGAGGGATCCTTCGCCGTCTCGGGGTCCGGCGGCGAGCCGAGCCTCAAGGGCACCTGGTCCAACTGATCTCAATCGAAAATCAGAGCAGCTTCGCGGCCTCCTTGGCGAAGTAGGTGAGGATGATGTCGGCGCCGGCCCGACGGATACCGATGAGGGCCTCCATCATGGCGTTCTCGAGGTCGATCCAGCCGTTGGCGGCGGCCGCGTGGATCATGGAGAACTCGCCGGAGACGTTGTAGGCGGCCACGGGGACGTCGAACTCGTCCTTCACGGTGCGGATGATATCCAGGTAGGGCAGGGCGGGCTTCACCATGACGATATCGGCCCCCTCCTCGATATCCATGGCCACCTCCCGGAGCGCCTCGAGGGCGTTGGCCGGATCCATCTGGTAGCTCTTCCGGTCGCCGAACCGGGGCGGGGACTCGGCCGCCTCGCGGAACGGGCCGTAGAAGGCGGAGGCGTACTTGGCGGCGTAGGAGACAATGACGACGTCCTCGAAGCCGTGCTCGTCCAACCCGTCCCGGATGGCCCCCACGCGGCCGTCCATCATGTCCGACGGGGCCACGATGTCGGCGCCGGCGCGGGCGTAGGCGAGGGCGGCCCGGGCCAGGAGCTCCACGGTCGGGTCGTTGTCCACGTCGTCATCCCGGATGACCCCGCAGTGTCCGTGATCCGTATACTCGCACAGACAGACGTCCGCCCACACCACCAGCTCCGGCAGGGCCTTCTTGAGCGCGCCGATGGCCGCGGGGACGATGCCGTCCTCTCGATAGGCCTCGGTGCCGGCGGCGTCCTTCCGCTCTGGGAGCCCGAAGAGGATGACGTTGCCGATGCCCCCATCGAGGAGCGCCCGCCCCTCCTCCACGAGCGCGTCCACGGAGAGCTGGTCGTTGCCCGGCATGGACGAGATGGGCCGCCGCACCCCCACCCCCGGGCAGACGAAGAGCGGCATCACCAGCTGATCCGCCGACAGCCGGGTCTCCCGGACCAGCCGTCTCAACCTGTCGTTACGCCTCAGCCGCCGCGCGCGGTGCTCCGGATATCCCATGGTCTTCTCCTTCACCGGCGCTCGACAGGGCGCTGGTGCGCCTCCACTCTACCGCACATCGCGGGATTCGGTCACCTGGAATGTCGCTAGATCAGCGGCGTGATCCCCTCGACGATCCGGACCAGGCCGCCGTCCAGGACCTCCGCCGCGAGGGTCCGGAGCTCCTCGGACATGTAGCGGTCCCGCTTCACCGGCGGGAAGACCCGGTGGATCGCCTCGACCACGGCCTCGCAGACCGGGCTCAGCACCCTGGCGTCCGGGGGCCAGGTGTAGCGCTCCCGGACGATGCCGCCGTCCCGGGTGGGGGCCTTGGAGGGGATGTGGTCCATCTCCTTGCGGATGGCCGCGGCCTGGGCGGCGAAGGCGAGCTCCATGGCCAGGGTCTCCGCCATCCGGGGCAGCGTGTCGAGCACCCGGAGGCCGATGTTGGCGGCCATGCTCACGTGATCCTCCTGGCCCGCGTCCGTGGTGAGGGAGAAGAGGTGGGACGGCATGCACTCTCCCCAGATCCAGTTGCAGAGCCCGGCGGAGACGTACTCGGGGATCATCATGCCCGACCAGACGGTCTGCCGCTCGAGGGCCGCGGGATCCACGGTGGCGCCGGGCCACTTGAGGTCCGCGCCGAGCCCCTTGTTGCGGTTCTCGTCCACGTACCGGACGCAGCGGACATTGGAGAGCCGGGCCATGATGGCCATGGCCTGGAGGAAACCGTACAGCTCCGTGGCCACCGGCATGCCGTGGAAGTGACCGCCGGAGACGATGTCCACGAACTGGCCCAGGTACCTGCCGTTGTAGTGGCGATCCCAGCCGTTCTCTGGGGTGGCCTCGAGGATGAGCGGGTTGTCGGTGACGCTGTTGGCCTCCCGAACGAGGGTCGCCTCGGCCCGCCGGAGGAGATCCGCCGCGGCCCCGAGGATCTGCCCGGCGCACCGGAGGTTGTAGGGATCCTGAACCTCCCCGTCCACCGTGTAAGCGCGGTGGGATTCCCGCATGGGGGAGCCCGCCATCAGGTCCCGGAGCCAGGCCGTGACCCGCAAGGCGCCCGGGTGGGGGCGGAGCGCGTGGAGGTCCTCCCGGAACGGGGTGTCCGCCCCCAGCATCACCTGGGTGGAGAGGGCCGTGGCGATGCAGGCGGTCTTGAGCAGCCGCTCCACCTCGTCGAGGGCGACGAGGCCGATGGCGGTGGTGTACTGGACGCCGTTGTTGAGGGCGAGCCCCTCCTTCATGTCGAGATCGAGGGGCGGGATGCCCGCCCGCTTCAGGGCGGTCCGGGCGCGCACCGCCTTGCCCTCGTGGAAGACCCGCCCCTCCCCGAGCAGGGCCAGGGCGATGTGGGAGAGGGGCGACAGATCCCCGCTCGCCGACACCGAGCCGAGCCGGGGCACCTCCGGTGTGATGCCCGCGTTGAGGAGATCCATGAGTCGCTGGACCACCACCGCGCGAACCCCGCTGTGTCCCCGCGCCAGCGACTGGGCCCGTAGGAGCATGGTCCCCCGGACCACCGCGAGGGGCGCCGGATCCCCCACCCCGCAGGCATGGGAACGGATCAGGTTCTTTTGCAGCGCCCGGGTCCCCTCGGGGCCCACCGAGAGCTTCACGTTGTGCCCGAACCCCCGGTTGAAGCCGTAGGCGGGCGCCTCCTCCGCCTCCACGAAGGCGATCACCTGTCGCCGCCGCCGGTCCAGCATCCGGGCCGTCTCCTCGGCGAGACGTACCTCGCTCCCCCCGCACACCTGACGGAACGCCTCCCGGGAGAGATCCTTCTCATGGGAGATAGTAATAATGTTGCGCTTCATGCCACCTATTGTGGACCAATAGTCATCGACGGGGAACCCTCAAAACGGTCGACCGTTGCTCCGGTCCCCGGTTCTCGGACGTCTGCCCCTGCTCTTGGGGCCCTGAGGATGTGTGGTCCTTCTTCACGTCTCTTTAGAAGAACCGGTCGGCCCGCTTTTTGTCGATGTGTCGATGCCGCGCATCAGCACGTCGCCAAGGTCGACCCTCTTGAACGGCTTACAGATACTGTCGGTAAATCCGTGTTCCTTCGGTTTGGCCATCACCGGATCGTCCGCGTATCCGCTCGCGACGAACACCGGCAGCCGGGGGTCGATTTCGCGAATTCTCAGGACCGCCTCGTGGCCCCCCATCCCGCCGGGAACGGTCAGATCCAAAATGATCGCCTCGATCGGCCTGCCGGCCTGCCGTTCCGCTCGAAACACATCGATCGCTTCTGAACCGTTCCGCGTTGAGATCACCGAGTACCCCAGGGAGCGCAGCATCAACTCGAGGATGTTTCGAATCACTTCCTCGTCATCCATGATCAGGACCACGCCTTGGTGGCCGTTGGAGATTTGGACAGTCACCTCAGGGGGAGTAACGAGATCCGGATCGGCGGGCAGGTAGAGGTGGAAGGTGGTCCCTGCCCCGGGCTCCGATTCGACATCAATGCACCCGCCGTGCCGATGGACGATGGAGTAGCCCGTCGCGAGGCCGAGGCCGTGCCCCTTGTTCTTCGTGGAGAAGAACGGATCGAAGATCCGCGGGAGGATCTCCGCGGGCATCCCGATGCCGTGGTCCGTGATCGAGATTTTGATGTAGTCGCCGGCGGCCAGCGTCAGGTGGCGGAGTTCGTCGGTGAACGTGACATTACGGGCTCGGATATGAATCGTCCCGCCGTCGGGCATGGCCTGTTGAGCGTTGATGACGATATTGTCGATGACCTGCTCGATTTGATTCCTGTCGATTTCGCACCACCACAGATCCGGTGACATCTCTACATCGCAGGAGACCCGTGAGCCGCTGAGCGCGAAGCTCGCGGTCTCTTGGATAAACAACGCCAGATTCTCGGCCTTCTTGATGGGGGTCCCACCCTTGGCGAAGGTCAACAGCTGTTGGGTCAATCCCCTGGCGCGGTCGATGGTCCCGAGGGCCCTCGCCAACATGACGGCGACCTCCTTGTCCTTGGTCTTTATCGCGGACAGATCGATGTATCCGAAGATGCCGCCCAGGAGGTTGTTGAAGTCGTGGGCGATGCCGCCGGCCAGAATGCCGAGGGACTCGAGCTTCTGTACCTTGCTGAGCGCCTCCTCCTCTTGTTTGCGCGGGGTGATGTCGTGGGCGTATCCCGTCGTTCCGATGATCTCGCCGCGGGCATTCTTCACCGGCGTCTTGAAGGTTTCGAACCACCGCCGGTCGCCCTTGTCGGAGATGAGCTCCTCCACCCTCACGGGCACCCCCGACGCCATCACCGCCGCGTCGTCCTTCCGGTACTTCTCGGCGAGCTCCTCGGGCCAGATGTCCAGATCCGTCTTGCCGACGAGGGCCTCGGTCTCGTTTTTCCCGCACGACCGAGCGAACGCGCGGTTGACCGCGAGGAAGCGGCACTGCGCGTCCTTGAGCCACACCAGCCCCGGCTGATTCTCGATGATCGCCCGCAGGTAGGACTCGCGGAGCCGCATCGCCTCCTCGGCGCGCTTTCGGGTGGTGATATTCAGCAGCGAGGTGATGACGCCGACCGGGGCGCCCGCGGCATCGCATTGAACCTTCGCGCAGATGAGGACGTCGAGCACCTCGCCGGTCTTGGAGACGGCCTGGGCCTCGATATCGGAGATGCCGCCGCATCGCAGCAGATCCGGATACAGCGTTTCGGACAGCTTCCTGGAGGCCTTGGTCAGGTACTGTTGGGAGGGGGTCCCGAGCACCTCCTCGGCTGCATATCCCAGGGTTCGAAGCCAGTGGATATTGACGGAGATGATGTTGCCGCTCAAATCCGTCGAATGGATTAACACCGGCGCATTGTCGTATATCGCGCGATACATTCTCTCTGTTTCGTCGGCGGTCGTCCGGTGTCGCCGCGCGTTCTCATCGAGCCGCTCCGTGCTCTCGAGCAGGGCCGTCTGCGTGCGAACCCGCATCATCGCATTCATCATCGCGTCTCGAATCATGTCCCAAATCGCGGTGACCTCCGCGGTCCAGTCCCTGCTTTTTCCCTTCTCACCGTATATCGCGACGATCGCGTCGAGCCCCCGCTTCGCGACGAGAGGGAAGAGCACAAAGGGCCGCCCGAGATGCTCGTCGTTTCGACTCGGATTCCGGTGGACCGACGGCAGGTCGCCCGCGGGACGGGAGACGACGACAATTTGGTCGAGGGACAGCTCGGTCCGATGCTCATCGGAGATCTCGAATGAAACAGATGTGCACGAGACATCGGTCGCCGTTTTCGAATCGTGAGGCCATTTGTGAGTCACTATCGCAGTTCGCCTGTCATCGGACAGCATGAGCAGTATTCCCTGCACGGCACCTGTCACAGCGCAGAGGTAGCCGAGGGAATGAGCTATCGCGTCGTCCAGAGAGTCCGACTCCGCAAGGATGAGGTAAGATGAAATTTCAGTAACTTTCTCGAATACTGACCGGTTTTTAGGGGGGGTGGGCGCGCTCATCTTACACTCCTCAAAGTGGACCCGCGTCGCCGCTTCGTCCAACGTTTCCTGATAATTCTGCATCGATATTGGCCGGTTGGCCAGCATAAAAATCGGTGACCCCGAGGACGGGATGACCCGCTATTTCAAACCCAATAGCCACCGGCGGTTGGAATGCGTGACACTTGGATCAGAACTAGTGCCTTATCAATTGAGAACTGACGGGTATCCCTCTTGCCTTTCGCAAAGGGATCGGGTACACCCCGCCATTGTCAAGAGGACTATGCTCGATGTTCCGATTCCCATGGTCATTTCGCCCTCCAATAACAGTTTCGAGATAGTGCGTCGTGACTATCACCATACAATAATGAGCTGGTACTTTATAGAGAGCACAATTCCTAAATCAAATATGCAAGCCCTCACAGCTCACACCGATCCCATCCCCCGTTTTTTTCTTGGAATGCACACCGATTTGCTCAATACTAAGTACAGCGCCCCGGAAGAAAGTGTCCATATCGCGCCGAATCGGGCGTCGAGGGCAAGGCGCGACAACGAAGGACTGGCAGTGCCAATTCGAGGAGGAGCAACGCCGCCATTCGGCGTTCGGGACAAGCGATATGGTCACTTTGTTGTGGGAAGCTGTACTAAGGACAACTCTTGAGCTTTTTGCCCGAGGCGACAGCGGATACACTTACGGATGAATGATCTTAGTCTTAATACTTCTATTCTAATTGTCGATGATGACCCATCGGTTGCCAAATCGCTTTGTCGCCTCCTCAGGAGATCCGGATTCGACGTCACTGTCGCATTCGACGGCAATGAGGCCATATCTCTATTGAAAACCTTCTGCCCATCCATCATCATTTCCGATTATCGGATGCCCGACATTTCGGGCGTGGAGGTGCTGAGACGGGCCAGAGAAATGTGTCCGAAAACGGTCCGCATTCTTATCTCAGGGTATTCGGAAGAGGACGCCTTTGACTTTGCCGTAGAAGAGGACCCACCGTTCTTGTTCTTCTCGAAACCGTGGAACGATGCCCGACTGGTCTCTGAAATTCGCAAACGCATCACACCGGAGAAGAGACAGGAAAAATGAGCATTCCCAAGGAGAGTTATCAAGACGCCGAAGATTATCCGGAGATAAACTGGGTCGCCTTCGCCGCCATGTTCATCCTTGATGTTCTCGTGATGGTTACCGCATGGGACGACCCCGACAGGCGGTGGCTGACCATTGCCATCTGCGTCTCATTGTGGACTATCAACGCCACCATCATTCCTCGACTCTACCGGCTCAATAAGATCAATAACAACTCGTTCCCGCTCCGCGAGGGGATAAACTGCGTCGGGCAGATCGCCAAGATCGTGGCGGCCTGTGCGTCTCTCCCAACTTGGGGATGGCTCTTCACGCTCGCAGCAGTCATGGACGCCAGAACCCACATTTGGGCGAAGATCTCCCTTTGGATACTGCTTGTGGTCCAGGTGGCGACAAGCATCTACGTCGGGGTGGGCTGGCTCCAGATCGTTACGTTGACGTTGTTGACGATCTCAACTCTGTTGCTCAATGCAGGACGTTCTACGCAACTGATAGCGGCCCTTACAGAGCAGGAGAACCAACGTAGGGAGCTCGAGCAGAAGGCCAACGAGCTCAAGCAAATACAGACCCTTGCCACCCAGCAGGAGAAGATGTCCTCCCTCGGTATGTTGGCGGCGGGTATTGCCCACGAAATCAACAACCCGATGGCGTTCGTGACGAGCAATATCAGTCAGCTCGAGAACGACTTCGACGCGTTGTGTCAATCAGACACACTCAGGAAAGAGTACGCGCAAGAGGTCATCCCCGAAATTCGAGAGGGAATCGTCCGGGTTAACACAATTGTCGACGACCTGCGGCGATTCGCCCGCGGTGATGTGGAGTTCCGCTCGATTTTTGATGTCAACGATGTGATCCGCTCCGCCGTACGGATGACCCACGGACGGATGGGACCGGGGATTGCCCTCACCGTCGCTCTTTGCGATATTCCATTGCAATCCGGATTTCCGAGGCAGCTCTCCCAGGTGGTGGTCAACCTCGTCGTGAACGCCATCCAGGCGGTCGAAAACGGCGGCGTCATCACCCTGAAGACCGACCGCGATGCATCGTCGTGGTGGCTCACGGTCACGAATAACGGCGCCGGCATGGACGAAGAGACCCAGAGCAAAATCTTCGAGCCTTTCTTCACCACCAAGCCCCCGGGAGAGGGAACAGGACTCGGACTGGCAGTGGTTCACGGTATCGTGGAGCAGCAAAAAGGGAAAATCGAGGCGGAGAGTAGAAAGGGCGCAGGGACCACCTTCCGGCTGACGCTGCCACTCCACACCGAAGCGCTCTCCAAAACAAGCACGGATCCCGATCAACCGCTCAAAGACGGGGACCAACCCAATCCACCCGACGGATAAATGAAGCTGTTTCCACTGTTTAGAAGGATTGTGGCAAGAATTCCCGCTCTGGGGACCGGGCCCGTCCATTGTTGATGCTGACCGGGCACCACCGAAGGGCAGGACGAAAGGCAGGGGAACAACCTGTCCATGGGCGGCCGCCAGACCGCGGAAGCCACCGCGCAGCTGGAGCAGTCCGTCAAGGAGCTGACAAAGCTCGGGGACACCCTCCGCGGGTTTGTCACCGGCGCCCAATAGAAATAATCGTAGTCGTTACCGACTTCGGAATCAGTATCCCATCTCCTTCAGCTCCGAGACGATGGTGATGTACTCCTCGGCGATGTTGAACCCCTCGAAGTCCTGGTGCATCAGGTCGATGAGGTCGCCGTGGGAGATGCCCCGGTGGGTGGTGCTCTTGAGGGTGCCCCGGAACCTGCCCCACTTGGCGGAGTCGATGGTGACCAGACCGTCGTTGTCCCCGGAGACCCACTTCATGATGGCGGAGGGGATGAGCAGCAGGGAGTCGCTGGTGGGGGCCTTCATGGCCGCCGCGAAGCTCTGGTAGTAGACGCCGTCCGCGTCTGGGGTCTCCTCGTTGAAACGCTCCAGGAACTCCGGCATCAGCTGTCTGCTGGCGCGGTAGGCGTCGGGGTTTGTGTCGCCGACCTTTCGGAAGTAGGCGTTGATGAGCTCACAGATTCGCCGGTAGAGGTTTTCCGGCAGACGGCACAGCACGTTGACGAGCGCCGATCCCCGGTGGGGGGTGGAGATGGTGGTGAGGGAGGCGATCCGCGGCGCCATCTCGAGCCGGGTGATCAGATACCGGGCGTCCAGCCCGCCCTTGGAGTGGGCGATGATGTTCACTTTCTCGCAACCGGTCTCGGCGATGATCTGCTCGAGCTTCGCCTTGATCTCCCGAGCGTTGTCCTCGATGGAGCCCCAGGCCTGCTGGTGGCCGTAGTGGAGGGTCGCACCGTTCTCGATGAGCAGGGCGGGGATACGGCCCCAGTAGTTGAGATACTTGTAGTCCCGAAACCCCACGCCGTGCAACAGCAGCAGCGGATACTGCGTTCGGCATACCGCGGAGCCGGCCCGCGCGTTGCTAAGCTCGGTCTGCTGTACCGCCCGCGCGAACTCCTGCTTGACGATCTTGCAGAACCAGACCCCCACGACGAGGTTGACGAGGGGGATCCACGCCGTCAGGAGGAAGACCAGCCGCTTCACCACCCCGAGCCGGCGGGAGGTGGCCATGATTCGGATCGCGCCGTTGAGCAGCAGGAGCCCCAGGATGAGGTAGGTGACGACGACATCGGCGATAATGTAGCTGCGCGGCACCAACCCCTCGGGGCGACTCAGCAGCCAGACGCTGACGGGGATCTGCAGCAGGCCGGCGAGCAGCGCAGTCAGGAAGATCCGCCGTCCCCCCATCATCACCCTCACCCGGAGGCCCACCTCGACCCTGCAGGGGGTGACGTACAGCGCGAGCCTCCCCAGGAAATAGACGGTGAAGAAGATGGCGAAGACGATGACCGGGATCGCCGCCTCCCCCATATGAAGGGATGCCCCCTTACAGATGTAGACGATGTGCGGCGAGATGAGCAGCAGCCCCACCGCCACCCACCGGCGGGTCAGCACCCCGAGCTTCAGGTCCGCGATCTGGACGGTGAGGACGGCGACGGCGAGGATGACCCAATACAATCGATTCGCTCCGAAGGATGGCTCCGAGTAAAATATTGAGGTTCATTATGCCCCTCAATTCCGATATAAATTACCTATCATTGTCGACACGATACGACAACGATCGAATGTCTGAAACGGAGTGCTGTCATGGCCTATTTGTTCGTATTTATTGCCGTAATTGTTGTGGTGGTTATCATTGTGCGCTCGGTTCGATCGACCTCACGGCAGGAGAAGGCGGCCTTCCAGGCGTTCTTCGGGGATGCGACCGAGGGCTACCGGTGCATGATCTGCGACTCGGCCACGAACCAGTACTCCGAGTACGACGAGCGGTGTCCGAGCTGCGGGTACTCCACCAAGCGGGTCTACCGGGGGGTTCTCAAGGAGCGCGTCTCCCTCATCACCGACGTGAACAGCGCCATGTCCTATTTCAACGAGGCGGTCTACTGTCTGACCCGCGCCTCGAGCAGCGAACCGGACTGGTCCGGCTATATCACGGCGTTGGAGCAGGGAACCTCCCTCATCTATGGGGGATTCTCCAAGACCCTCCCCCTGGCGGAGGCCCTTCGGGCGGTGGGGGAGCCGGAGTTCGCCGCGGCGGTGGAGCAGATGAAGTCGGACCCCGGGGAGATGGCCTCCCGGGCGGATCGCCACCTGGCCCTGCTGAAGCTGGCGAAGGCCGCCCTGGCAAAGGACGTCCAGCGCCGTTTGAAGTCCGAGGGGACGGTACCCACGGTCGACGCCGGTCAGAAGCCTCACCGGAGGGGCGCCGGAAAGAAAGCCTCGGCTTCCCGAATGAAAGCCCCTCCGCCGACTGACGCTCCGGTGACTCATAAAACCGATCCCTCGCCTCCCAAGAAACCGCGGGTTGACGCTCCATCGGGGGCCGGGCCCGTAAAGACGACACCTCCGCCGATACCGGTGGCGCCGCGGCGGGACGACGCGGAATACTTTCTACAGACCGTCTTCGGTGAGGACGTCTCATCAGTGGACGCGGAGAACCGATTTCTGGAGTACCAAGGACGGGAAGTGCGCTGGCAGGGGACGCTCCAGAGCGTCACCCCCTTCTCGTTCGACTTCGATTTCGACGAGGCCCCGGGGGTCAAGGCGGAGGTCCTCCTCAAAGAGACGCCGGGGGGCGCGGGACTCGTCAATCGCTATATCGCCGCCGTCCGGTTCCCCCCGGAGAACGTCGAGCGGCTCCAGGTCTCCCTGAACCGCCCCATCGCCTTCTCGGGCAAGCTCCTCAAGCTGAACGCCTCCGGCCTGAAGGTGTTCATCAAGACCGGCAAGCTCCTGCACAACCACTAATTCTTATTCTTGCACCCCTCTCCGCTTACCGGAGAGGGGCTGGGGGTGATGCTCTTCAGCAGAGGCCGGAGAGTCGAAACAAGGCACTGGATTGGAAGAACGAATCCAGCCAGCTCACACCCCGCTGATCTCCCGCACTCCGGTGATCCGGAACCTGAGCAGCTGCTTCAGATTCTTTTCACAGAACTTGAGGAAGAAGCGCCTGAGCACGCGGGGTGCGCGATCGGCGATGAGCCGGTACTCCCGCGCCACCGCCTCCTTCGAGGCGTCGGTCCCCTCCAGCTCGCAGTAGACTTGGTATCCGAGGCGATCCTCTTTCTTGTCATTGAACAAAGAGAGCATGTCCAGCACCTTGGGCCGCAGGCACACGGAGAACGTCGCCTTGGGGTTGCTCCTCAAATTCTTCATGGTTTTCGGGAGGAACCCCTGCAGCACGTGAACGGTGCGATCGTCCACGATACGCATCGACCCGATGGGGGCGACGTTGGGATTCCCCTCGATATCGCAGGTGGCGATGTTGGTGTACTGCCCCTTCGTAATCTTGATGTGGTTGAAGGCCGCCTTGGCCCCTTCGATGATTGTCCGTTCTGCTTTCATGGGTTCACCTCTTTCTCGCATAAATGCGTAATGTGAAATTGCTACATATAAAAATGCTTGACCAGAGCTATTTTGTAAAGTAAATTTCTTAAAACGGCGATAAAAGGGTGAGCAATGAAGGTATCAAAAGAGAGAAAGACGGAGATCGGGCGGGATTTGCTGAACGCCGCGGTGGCGCTCTTCACCGAGAAGGGGTTCTCCGGGACGACCATGCGGGAGATATCCGGCCGGGCGGGCTACTCCCCGGGCACCATCTACAGCTATTTCCCTAGTAAGGAAAAGATTTTCTACGCTTACTTCGAACAGAAACAGGGGGAGATCGACGACACCCTCGAAACCATCGACGACTTCGAGGACTACACCCTGAAGGAGAAGCTGCAGGCGCTGATCGAGACCCAGCTGGACCTCTTCACCCCGGATCGGGAGTTCGTGGCCATCACCTACAAGGCGCTCCTCGACTCCCCGATGAAGAGCTTCACCGAGCTGCGGACGAGCAAGGAGCGGTTCGGCGAGGTCGTGTCGCGGTTCTTCGCCGCGGCCGCGGAGCGACAGGAGATCCCGGCCCAGCCCTTCGAGGGATTCCTGGTGAACCTCTTCTGGGAGTACAAGAACCTCATCGTCCTCTACTGGCTCAAGGATGAATCGAGCGGCTTCGCCAACACCAGCCGACTCATCGACATGAGCCTCGACCTCATCATCGATGTCATCCGGGGCGACCTCGTGACGAAAATCAGCGACATCCTGATCTTCCTGGTCAAGAGCCACATTTACGGCAACATCGATAAGCTGACCGAGCTGATGCGGCTCCTCGGCAGCGTGCGTCCCTTCGACCGGACTTCGAAGACGAGGGGCTGAGCCGTGGCGTCCCAGAAGCGCATCCCCACGGGAAAGGCCGCCCGCGGCGGGGTGGTCGGCATCGCGGCCGCGAGGGTCGGCGTAAAGAAGGCGGGCCAGCTGGTCTCCCGCCCGTTTCTTTCGGAAGCGCGCCGCGAGCAGGCCGCCCTCAGCACGGATCAGGATATCGCGGTCATCATCTTCAATGCCCTCTCCCGTCTGCGGGGCACCGCCCTCAAGGCGGCCCAGCTCATCGCCATGGAGATGGATATGGTCCCGGAGGTCTTGAGACAGGAGCTCTCCAAGGCCTCCAGCCAGGTTCCCCCCATGAACCGGGCGCTGGTCAGGAAGATCATTCGGACCGAGCTCGGCCCGCCGGAGCAGGTCTTCTCGCGCTTCGATCCCATACCCTTCGCCGCGGCGAGCCTGGGACAGGTTCACGCCGCCGCCGCGGAGGACGGGATTCCCCTGGCCGTGAAGGTCCAGTATCCCGGCATGGCCGAGGGGGTCGCGTCGGACATCGCGCTGTTGAGGGGGGTGCTCACCCCCACCCGGTACGGCCGAATCTTCCGGGACTGTTTCGATGAGATCAGCCGCAAGGTCGGGGAGGAGCTCGACTACCGCCGGGAGGCCGAAAACACGCGCGACTTCAGCGGGCTACCGAACCTCGACGGCTACTGTTTCCCCGAGGTGGTCTCCCGGTACTCCACCGCGACGGTGCTCACCACCACTCGCGTCGAGGGGCGCCATCCGGGGGCCTGGCTCGAGACCAGCCCCTCCCGGGCGGCGCGGGATCACTTCGGCCAGCTTCTGGTCGATCTCTTCCACCGCTCGACCTATGACCTGGGGTGTATCCACGCCGATCCCAACCCCGGCAACTACCTCTTCCGGGAGGACGGGCGGCTCGGCGTCATCGACTTCGGTTGCGTCAAGCGGCTCGATGAGCCCCTCATCCGCGCCGTCCGGGCGATCACCTCCCCGGATCTCCGCCTGGACCGGTCCTCCTTGGAGCAGCTCCTCGAGGGGATGGGCATCTACTACCGGGAGGCCGAAGACCCCGACGCCTTCGCCGCCTTCCTGGCGGAGTGGATCGACTGGATCCGGGAACCCTATCGATGCGAGCGCTTTGATTTCTCCGCGGCCGGGGACTACTTCAAGCGGGGCGCCGCCCTGGGAGAGAAGGTCGCCAAGTACCTGGAGCGATACGACGGCTCCTTCATCTACTACGGCCGCACCTGGCACGGGGTGCTCCGCCTGCTCGAACAGTTGGGTGCCACGGTATCCATGCGCCATTCCTGACCGATTGGAGCCTCTTCGCCAGCGATCTATTGGGATTTCAAGAATATAGTAGTATAATCCCGCTCATCGAGAGGATCACCGCCATGAAGAACATTCCGTGGGCACTCTGTATCCCGCTTCTCGCTGTCGCCGCCTCCTGTGGGAACCCGAGCACCGATATACTGGACGAAGACAGTGAGACCCTCACGGAATACCTCGATACAACAGCGGAAACCGGGACGGACACGGCCGAAGACACGGCTTCGGACACGGCGGAGGAGACCGACACGGCCGGAGACACGGCTTCGGACACGGCGGACACCGGAACGGGCGCGGCGGACACCGGAACGGGCGCGGCGGACACCGGAACGGGCGCGGCGGACACCGGGACGGGCACGGCGGACACCGGGACCGGCACGGCGGCGGACACCGGGACGGGCACGGCGGCGGACACCGGGACGGGCACGGCGGATTCGGACACCGGCACCGAGACTGCAATGGAGAGCGACAGCGCCCGAATCGACGCGGGAATCGCACCGGATTCCGACAGCGACTCGCCCACCGACGCGGTTTCGAATCCCAGGACGGGGCTCGACAAGGCGCTCGTGATCATCGTCGACAATTCCCAATCCATGGAGGGCGGGCCCGTGGATGATCTCTACACCCAATTCCCGGATGAAATCGGCGGCGCGTTCGCGGAGCTGTACGAGCAGCCGGTGTCGGAGATCCTGAGCCGGAGCATGACCGAGATCGCGGAGGACTTCGGGGAGGACTGGATAATCTCGGATGTGGAGGGCGAGGCCGACGGGCACTATTCCGACGTCGCGTCGCTGACGGACGACGAAGCGACACTGGAGGGCTTCTTCTCGGCGATAGAGCGATTCAGCGACGAGGGCTATCTGGTGGATCTGCTGATCGATCTCCACGGCACGGAGAGCGGGAACCTCCGGTTCTTCGATGGCTTGTACCCCGTGGCGGATATCACCGGACAGATCGAGTCGAGGCGCCTGAAGGTCAGCGTCCTCTATCAGACGGTGTGCTACGGCAGCGAGATGATCGACGAGTGGGCCGCCATCGGGATCCACGCGGTCAACGGCGGCGTCGGCGACAACATGTACGTCAACTTCGCCCCCGGGGTGTTTCTGGAGGAGTGGATATCCGGGGCGAACTACGACGACGCCGTCCAGCAGGCCAGGCTCGAGGATATGGCGGAGATGAGGACGCGCCTCACCGCCGCCGCCGCGCAGAACCCGCTGATGCTCATCCTGCTGCAGACCTTCGATTTCGAAGCCCAGAGCCCGCAGGTCGTCGCCGGAGCATTCCCGGAGATCGGGTGGTAACGGGGATGACGGCTTAGATAACAGGAGTTGCCGATGGAGCTCGAAGAAAAGAAGATCCTGCTCTCCCGCGCCCCGTGGAAGGTACTGCGCGAGTGGCGTAACAAGGAGTGGTGGTACACCGGCGCCTTCGATGCCGCGAGCGGCGCCTATATCAGCTGGTACGTGGTGCGGGTGAACATGGTGGATCAGGTGACGATGACGATTTTCGACCCGTCCCGGGAGACGCCGAAGCAGTACAAGAAGCTGCTCTGGCTGGACCGTCATCGGCCCGCCGGAGTGCTCAGCCTGGCGTACCGCGGCGCCAAGCTCGCCTTCGACTACCGCGGAGACGAGAAGGAGGGGTGGACGCTCGCCTTCGACGGGGGGGGCATCACCGCGGATCTGACGATCCGGCCCACCATCCCCTGGTTCACCAAGTTCGATAACGAGATCGTGGAGAACTACGGGCTCCTGCACTTCTTCCATAACCGGACGTCGGGCACCGTGGTGGCGGGCGACCGGCGCTATCGGCTCGACGATGCCCTGACCTACTACGACCACTGCTTCGGGCGGGTCCCGACACAGACGGGCTGGCACTGGATGGCCGTCCAGAACGAGTCGCTGGCCCTCTCCTCTCTGGTGAACTACGGCCCCTATGCCCAGCGCTACACCCAGGCCTACTTCAAAGACGGCGAGGCCTGTCCCCGCCCCGGGGAGTGGGTGCGGCTGGAGCAGAGCGTCTCCTTCGAGCGCCAGTACCCCGGCGACTGGTCGAAGCCCTGGCGGGTCAGCTCCTCCGATCTGGAGATCTCGATGCGCATCGTCAAGCGCACGACGAACCGTACCAGCCTGCCGCCCGTCATCCCGTTCATGGTGGATCTGTGGCACACCGAGGCCTTTGTCATGGCCGAGGGACGGATCCGGGTGGACGGTCACTGGCTGCCCACCGGAGAGCTCTACGGGGTCATGGAGGAGCACTACGGACGCTGGTAGCAGAAGTCGTTATTTGTTTTTATATGGTTCTGACACCTGACAACAGAATTGATGAGAGAACCGATACTCATTGGGTAGGATCTTGTGAAGCGATTGCAAAAAGGAAGTGTTTCGATGGATTTTATTAGGAAAAATGGGGGGTGGATGACGATCCTGTACATCGCCGGAATCCTCTCGATGTGCATGTCGGCGGAAGAACAGCTCACCCCGGAGGGGGGAGGCGATACAGGGACTATGGATACCGACACGGACAGCGATACCGATACGGACAGCGATACCGATACGGACAGCGATACCGATACGGACAGCGATGCCGATACGGACGCGGATGCGGACACGGATACGGACGCGGACACAGACGCGGACGCGGATACTGATTCGGATGCCGACACCGATTCAGATGCGGATACTGATTCGGATGCCGACACCGATTCAGATTCGGATACGGACACCGACGGGGACACCGATGCGGATGCCGATACAGATGCGGATACCGACGGTGATACCGACACCGACGGCGACACCGATACGGACGGTGATACGGACACGGATACCGACGCCGACGGGGACACCGACGGTGATGCGGACACGGACGCCGATACCGATGCGGACACGGACGCGGACACGGACGCGGACACGGACGCCGATACGGACGCCGATACGGACGCGGACACCGACGACGGGGTTCGCTTCCATATCTTTCTCCTGCTCGGACAGTCCAATATGGCCGGGTACGCGCAGTACCAATCCGAGGACAGCGTGGAGGACGATCGCATCCAGGTGCTCGGCTTCGACAACTGCGGGGAGACGGGCCGCGTGACGGATCAGTGGGACATCTCGACGCCGCCGTTGCACGATTGCTGGAACCTGGCGCTCGGCCCGGGGGACTATTTTTCGAAGACATTAATAGAACACTATCCGGAGGGGCACGTCATCGGGCTGGTCCCCTGCGCGAAGAGCGGCGAGGCCATCAGCACCTTCATGCGGGGAGGGACCCACTACGACTGGATCATCCGGCGGGCCCGGCTGGCCCTGGAGCAGCCGGACAGCGCCATCGAGGGCGTCATCTTCCATCAGGGGGAGTCGGACTGCAACAACGGCAACTGGCCGGGCTGGGTCGCGGAGATGCTGGCGGCCATGAAGGAGGATATCGGGTTCGGCGACGTCCCCTTCCTGGCCGGGGAGCTGCTCCGCGGCGGCAACTGCGAGCAACACAACCCGCTGGTCAATGCGCTGCCCGGCGAGATGCCGAACACCTATGTGGTCTCCTCCGAGGGGCTCGCGGTGGATCCGGCGGATATCAACGAGTGGAACCTCCACTTCAGCCACGACGCCACGGTCACCTTCGGTATCCGCTACGGAGAGAAGATGATCGAAGCCCTCGGGTTGTAGCTCTCTTTAATAATACTACTGATTTCGAGGGATTATCTCCAGCGTCGATTCGATGGCGGCGCTCTTCTCGAGCATGGCGGAGACACCGCAGAAGTTCTCCCGGGAGAGCTCGATGGCCCGCTCGATCTTGGGGCGATCGTCGGGGTCGGCCACGAAGCGGTAGGTGAGGTGAATCTCTCGAAAGGTCTTGGGATGGTGCGCGGTCTGCTCGGCCTCCACCTCGATGGTGAAGCGGTCGTACGCCACCTTCTTCTTCTTCAGGATCGCCGCCACGTCCATCCCGGTGCAGCCGGCCAGCCCGTGGAGCACCATCTGCTTCGGCGTCGGAGCCTCCCCCCTCCCGTTCGCCGCCTCGGCCGCGTCCATCACTACGCTCACCGGCCCCTCGCTCGCGAACCGCATGTCGCCCTGGTATGTCGTGGATATCTTCATCTCGTCTGCCTCCTCTCGTCCCGGAATTCGGTCCACTCGAATATGTAGGGCATTTTTCGCCGCTTCGCCAACCCGAAGGGCGGACACCAACATCACCGGCGTTTACTTCACCCCGCTGGTGATGAAGAACCTCTCCGAGGTCAGCAAGTCGTGGGACAGGTTCGTCATCCGGGATGCCATCGTCGGTGTCTCGGGAATCAAGAAGGTCCTGTTTCAGGTGTACAATACGCTGATTCGCGGCAAGGCCCACGCGTTCGAGAATGAGGAGGACGCCATCGCCTGGTTGGTCGATCAATCCAGATAGGGGTTAGGAAATCAAGGAAGGCGATACACGGGGGCGGCGGCTCAGACCGCGATGGCGAGCTCCTGGCACACCCCTTCGTTGCAGATGAGCGGCTCGCAGCAGTCCGCGTCGTCTATACAGTCGTCCCCGAAGGATTGGCAGGTATCGTCGCCCGGCGGGTCGTCATTGCCCGGCGGGTCGTCATTGCCCGGCGGGTCGTCGTCGCCCGGCGGGTCGTCGTCGCCCGGCGGATCCTCGCTGTCCGGCGGATCCTCGTCGTCGCAGTCCCCTCCCTCGATGATATCCCGGTCGTAGTAGATTCCGGTGTCCCCCATGGCGAGGAAATCCCCCGCGAAGATGGAGCCGTAGACATACGTGGCGCCGGCGAGGATCACCCGGGCGTTCGGCGCGTACAGGTTCCCCACGAACGCGGTGTAGCCCACCAGGTTCACGTCCTGATCCCCCGCCACGTAGAACCGGACCGCCGACGCCCTGTCGACGCTGCCGAAGTCGTTCGCCCCGGCGATGCGGAAGTCGCCGGCGATGAAGATGTCCAGCGTGGCGTCATCGTCCGTCTCGATGGCCAGATCCCCGGCGAGGAGCATATCCCCGTCCACGAACAGGGCGGTGTGCCCCGTGACCTTGAGGGTGAGCTTCCCGGCGCCGACGATGTTCGAGAAATAGTAGCGCCCCGGCGGGAGGTCGAGGTTCATGTACCCGACGAGGGCGGTGAGGCCGTTTGGATTCACGCCGATGACGTCGTTCTGGTGGTCGCTCCGGGCGTCCGCCACCACCTTGGCGATATCCAGAATCTCGTCCTCGCCGCACGGGCACGGCGGCGGTACCGACACGGGCCCCTGGACGACGCTGCCGCCGGGGTTGGTGATGAAGGGAACGGACATGGCGCCGCCCAGGTAGAGGTTCCGGCCGATGTTTCCCATGCCGAGGTTGATGAAGTCCTCCCCCACCACGAGGTCCCGCGCCACATTCAGCACCCCCTCGAACTCCACATCCCCCTTGACCTTGAAGTCCCCCTGGACCGTGGACAACCCGGGCAACCCCACCCCCTCCGGACCGGCGAGGATGGCGCTCCCCCCGACCGAGAGGACCCCCGGGACCCAGAGGTTTTGATTGACCCCGAGCGCCCCCGCGTAGTCGTCGAGCTCTTCCGGATTTTTGGTCAACCAGAACCGGTCGATCACCGAATCGAACGATCCCGTCGTCAGCACCCCCATGGAGGTCGCGTCGCTGCAGGTACACAGGGCGAACCGGAACGTGTCCTCCGCCAGATCGTCCGCGCAGACCTCCTCGTCGTTCTCCGAGTACGGGGTCACCGAAATGGGAGTGCCCACGTCCTCCCCGAGGCCGTTATTCGCTCGGTTGTCTTCGGTTTCGTCACAGCCGACGAGACCGAGGGCCGCGAGGAGTGCCGATAGAATCAGACGCGCGGGAATCGCCTTTGAAGTTCTCTTGCTCATGGTGTTTCCTTTCTCCGGGGCGCACCGGGCGCACCTATCCATCCGTCCCCCGGTACATCACTTCGGTTTTCATTGGGGCGGCAACAACTGCCTGCTTTATTGGCTGGTGACGCGGCCCGGGCTTTTCGGGCGGTGGAAAAATGGGAAGGCTAGTTTTTTTTTAGGTCGTCGAGGCGCCGCCGGGCCGCGCCGGCCATCGGGCTCGAGGGATGACGGGAGACGAACCGCTCGAGGGCCTGTCGCTCTCGACGCGAATCACCGACGGCACGACAAGCGCGGGCGATACCGAAGAGGGCCTGCTCCGACAACGCCCCGGCGGGACGGCGCGCGAGGTATCGCTCGAAATTGCGGCGGGCCTCCGCCGGCCGGTGAAGGTGATCGAGCTGGAGCTGGCCCAGGGTGACGAGGGCGGTCGCCGCCTCGGGGCGCCGCGGAAACGTCGCGATGATGCCGCGGTATCGCTTCGCCGCGCACGCCCAATCCCTGTCGATACGGCATTGGGCGGCCTCGCCCAGGAGCGTCTTTATCGAAGGGAGGGTCCGGCGGGCCGCTCTGGTGGGCGACGACGGCCCCGCCACCGAGGATACTCCGGCGTCGCCTTCGGGCGCCCCGTCCGCTGCCGTTTCCTGTTCCGGCGGCGACAGCCCGAGGCGCCCTCGGATGCTCTCCTCTTCGGGCGCCCCGTCCGCTGCCGTTTCCTGTTCCGGCGGCGACAGTCCGAGGCGCCCTCGGATGCTCTCCTCGGCCGCGGTATCGATCATGTGGAAGCGCCGCGAGCCGATATCGAAGGCGTATCCCGCGTCCACAAAGACCGCGCCCCCCGCGTCCTTCGGCACCACGTCGACCCGCCCCCGGACCACCGCCACCGTCACCGAGTCCTCGGTCACGGTCACCCCGAACGCCGTCCCCTTGACCTCGACGGTCCCCGACGGTGTGATGACGCGAAAATGGGCGCGGGGCACCGCGTCGGGCGCGATGTTTGCGCACAGGAAGCCCTCGTCGAGACGGATGTGCAGGGTGTCCCGGGTTTCGAGGACGGTCCGAAGCCGTGTCTGCCGGCTGGAATAGAGGGTCACCCGGCCGTCCAGCAGTCGGAGCCGTTCTCCCGCGGCGAGGCGCTCCCCCTCTGATGAAGGCGTCTCGTCTGATCCGAAACCGACCGGATAAAGGGCGACCAGCGCGGCCGCGGCGATGCCCGCCGCCACGGCGATGCCCCCCATTACAATCCGCCGTCGCTGGCGACGCTTGAAGTAGGTCGCCCCCGCTCCTCGGATGATTCGACGGCTGTCGAGATCCGACAACGCGGGCGGGAGCTCGCCGAGATGCCGCGAGATCCGTTCGAACTCGGCGCACTCCGGACACGCCACGAGGTGGGCCCGGAGTCCCGCCTCCCGCGTGGTGTCCAGGCGGCCATCGGCGACGAGTCGCTCCGTCATCGCCGCGTGGGCGTCCCGGCATTCCGGCGGCAGGTGCGGTTCGAGCGGTTCAAGGCTAGTCATTGATGATCTCCAGAAAGTCCTGCTTGAGAGTGGCGTTCCTCACGAACACGGCTCTCAGCTCGGCGTACGCGGTCCGCAGGCGATCCTTGGTGGTGTTCGTCGATACCCCTGTGATGGCGGCCACCTCGTCTACGGTGTACCCGTCGGCGAGATGGAGCAGCAGGGTGAGACGGCGCGCCTCCGGGGAGCGCGCCATGGCGGTCATGAGCCGCCGCCACACGTCCGCCCGTGTCACCTCGTTCTCCGGATTGATATGGGAGGGCCCGGTCTCCTCGGGCATCGGCGCCTCTCGGGCTTCCCGATGACGCCTTCGCTTGACGTGTCGCATGCTCACCCGATAGGCCACCTGACCGGCCCACGAATCGATGGAGCCGTCGCCACGGTATTTGTGCAGTTTCTCCAATATCTCCACCAGACAGACTTGGCATAGCTCCTCGGCCTCGTGCCGCGATCCCCGGAACATCCGGACGACCCGCCACACCCTCGGCTGGAGCCTCCGCAGGAGACAATCGGCCGCCTCCGGATCGCGGCGCGCGCGGCGCGCCAGTCGGATGTCATCATCTTCCCGAACCTGATTCAACCTGTCCTCTCCGGCCGACTCCTTCCGTCAACCCTGTAGAGCTGGTGCATCTACGCGGGAAAACCGGATGGTCAAAAAAGAAAAAAAACGACCCCGAGCCGGATCTGGGCGCGGGCGTCGAAGGGATCGACCACGACGGCCCGTCCGCCGTCCATCCGTTCGACGTAGGACGGGCTCTCGTTGAAGTACACGTCCACTCCCGCCGCGAGGTAGAGCTTGAATAGATCAATCGGAGACCAGCCGGCGCGGACGAACGGTGCGGCCCCGACCAGCCACCGGGAGCGGCTGCGCGTCGGGGCGATCCGCGAATCGTCCACCGGATCGACCCCCCAGGTCAGCGGATCGGTGACGATCCCGGCGCCCATATCCCAGAAGAGCGATCCCCTCCCGAACCGCCAGGCGACCCCTGCCTCGAAGGGGTGATGCCGGAGCGTCATCGCGGCGAGCCCGTTCTCGACGTCGAAGGGAATCTGGATCCGGTACGCCGTGTAGATCCGCCCCCGGCGGGTGATCCGCACCGCCAGGCCCAGCCGCACCCCGTGGATCACCCACTTCGTCGGGGAGTAGAGGGTCAGCGCGTAGGCCGCCGCCAGGTCGAGCCGCGCCGGCGAAGTCCCCCGGCCCCGCCGGCGCTCCCGGCGGGGGGGCCGGCGCGACGGCTCGGAATCCTCGTGCGCCTTGTCCGGGCTCGAGGTGTGTTGTCCGGAGGAATCTGACGCCACTGGTGAGGGATCCGTCGGGCGAGGGGCGGTATCCCCCAGGCGGGGGCTCACCCCGATATGCCCGCCGTCGACGATGGCCTCGACGACCGTGCGGACGATGACGGCGATGACCTCGAAGCGATCGCCCTGGTCACCGAGAGACACGGAGCGCACCAATATCCTGCCGCCGCCGGGCTCCGACACGTAGAGGAAGATCCGGTCTCCGGTCAGCAGATCGGACCAGAACACGACGGACGCGGCATGCTCCTCGGCGAGCCGCTGGACGATATCGGCCTGGGCGTGGAGATCGGCGGTGTGGGCCGGGACCCACGCCACCCGGAAATCGATCCCCACGTCGCTCAGTTGGGCTCTCAAAGAGAATATCGCCTCCTGCGACGCCTCGGCTTCGGCCTCCGACGCGATCATCAGGAAACGGGGCTTGTCGGAGGGCGGCTCCGAACGGGACAATCGCGGCGCCGTCACCGCGATGAGCGCGATCGTGCAGATGTGCAAGCCCAACGCGCTCGGGGGACCGATCCTCATGTGTATGCCCTCAGTTGCCGTCTTCATTGTCACAGGAGTAGGCGGTGGAGCAGACCGCCGTGCCGGCGGCGCAGTAAATGGACAGACACAGACCGCAATCCGCATCGCCGAGAGCCCGGCAGATCTCCTCGCAGTGCGCATCGATGCACTCGGCCATGTCGCAGTAAATCGGAACGTGGGCCGAACAGAGCCCGACGACGCAGTCGTCGCGGCAGACCGCGTCCGTGTCACACCCGGCCTCGCAGGCGGTCACCGCGGCGCACGGCTGATCCCCCCCACCGGAGACGCAGTCGTCTGCAGGGGTATCCGTCTCATGGTCGCTGTCTGACGGCCCGCTGTATTCGGTCCCTTGGGGCAGCTCCTCGGCGACCTTGTTCGCCGGCGTACACGCGAGCCCGAGCCCGCACATCAACCACCAGCTGTCCAAAGGTATCCTCATGAAGTGATGTTCCTCCCATCCTATGTACCGTGAGGCCGAACCGGCGATCCAGTAAATTCTTTCCTGAGCCTGTCGCGGGGCCGCCCCGCGTGACGTTCGAAGGGGCGTCACTTCGTAGCGTGACGCAATTACAATTGAACCGCGGCGGCGAAGTTCACTGTGGCGGAGGTGACGATGTCCGCATCGGACAACGGGTTCTGGCCGTCGCTGTCGACGTCCACTGAGAGGGAGTCGAAGGAGAGGGGCACGCTCTGGCTGGCGGGGCCGAGGGTGATGGGGGCGCTGTACAGGAACGTGTCCCGGTTCGGATGGCCCGACAGGTAGTCGTAGGGGATCTCGACCCACACCACGTAATCCCCCGCGGGGATGGCGGCGCCGCTCGCGTCGCGGCAGTCCCAGCTCTCGGAGGTGTAGTCCCCTGTGTTCCCCGTGCCGAGGGGGGTCGCGGAGGTGATCCCGTCGAGCACCAAATCGCCGGTCTCGCCCGCCGCGGTCTGCCAGGTCACCGGAGTGTCATTGGGATACCGCATGTTGTAGGTGCCGTAGATCTCGCTGCCGTCCCGCCCGAAGTACTGCTGTATCGTATCGATGTAGTTGCCGCCCGTGTCCTCCACCCAGAGGTAAAGGGCCCTGGAACGGATCGCCGTCTGGAAGCTGAAGGCGATCGAAAGCGTGCCGTTGACCTCCGGGATACCGGTGTCTCCCCCCGAGCCGGAGGCGGTATCCCCGGTGTCCGTATCTCCGTCCGCGTCCGCGTCCGCGTCCGTGTCTCCGTCAACGTCCGTGTCAACGTCTGTATCCGCATCCGTGTCGACATCTGCGTCGGCATCCGTGTCCGCGTCCGTGTCTGTGTCCGCGTCCCCATCGGCGTCCGTGTCCCCATCGGCGTCCGTGTCCCCATCGGCGTCCGTGTCCCCATCGGCGTCCGTGTCCCCATCG
>JBNLED010000009.1:0-63737 GCA_050304755.1 Polyangia bacterium
TACGGACGCGGACACCGACGTGGACGCCGACTTCCAGGAGGCCCGGTCGGAGCTGCCCCGCGACCTCGCACCGGACGTCACCGACGAGCAGTACCAATCCTTTATCCGGGCCACCAACGAGTTTGGGCTCGATCTGTTCAACCAGCTCATCGCCTCGGACACGAACGTCATCTTCTCCGGGGCGAGCGTGGCCACCGCCCTCGGCATGACCTTCGCCGGCGCGCGGGAGAACACGGCGGCGGAGATGGCGGAGGTGATGCACAACGCGCTCGATGACGCGGCGTTCCACGCGGCGTCCAACCGGCTCGCCATGACGCTGGACGCCCGCAACGTGGCCCCCCACGAGACCGACGCCGGCGAGATGAGCCTCCGGCTCTCCCTGGTGAATGACGTCTGGGCCCAGCAGGGATACGCCCTGGAGACCCCCTTCCTAGACACCCTGGCGGTGAACTACGGCGCGGGGGTCGGCCTCCTCGATTTCCGTTACACTCCCGAGCCGTCCAGGGAGATCATCAACGACTACATCGCGGAAAACACCGCGCAACGGATCACCGGGCTGCTGACCCCCGGCAGCATCACCCAGAACACGAAGGTGGTGCTGACCAACGCCCTCTATTTCTACGGCAGCTGGATCCACCCCTTCGAGCCGGAGCGCACCGCGGACGGATCGTTCGCCCCGCTGTCCGGCGGGTCGGTCACCGTGCCGATGATGTACCAGGAGACGGCGTTTTCGTACGGGTCGGGGGACGGCTATCAGATCGTCGATCTCCCCTATGACGGCGATGCCCTCTCCATGACCCTCGTGCTCCCCGAGGCCGGGCGGTTCGAGGAGATCCGGGGAGCGCTGAGCGGCGAGTGGCTCGAGACCGCCCGCGCCGGGATGACCTCGACGACGGTGGGGCTCTCGCTGCCGAGGTTCGGTTTCGACTGGGGGAGCGAGTCCCTGGTGGACGCTCTCAAGGCCCTCGGCATGACGGACGCGTTCGATGTCGATCGGGCCGACTTCTCCGGCGTGAGCCTCGAGAGCCGCCTCTACATCTCGGAGGTGCTGCACAAGGCGTTCATCGGCGTGGACGAGTACGGCACCGAGGCCGCCGCCGCCACCGCCGTGATCCTGTCGGACAGGGGGATCCCCGACGAGCCCGTCCCCTTCACGGCGGATCGGCCGTTCCTCGTCTTCATCCGCGACGCCTCCGGCCTCCTGCTCTTCACCGGCCAGGTCGTCGATCCGTCCTGAGCCGTTCGGAGGACCCCTCTCGAAAACAAGGTCAATCAGCCGGACGATCGGGCCGATTACGGTGCTCATTCGGATAAATCCGTCCCCTCCCGCAGCCGGTCCAAGTACTCTTTGAACACGACCGCCCTGTCCTTCTTGCGCTCGTCAAAGGGATGCACAATATTGGAAGCTTCGAGCACACGTAGCGCCTTGGCGGCGGCAGGGCGTGAGCAGTGAAGTAACTCGATGGCGCGGTTCACCGTCAAAACGGGGTGATCAGGCAAAAGGTCGAGGAGGCGAATGCTGAGCACCGTGGCGTCTTCGCGGGCCATGAGACGACTACGGCTCCCGGAAACGATGAGATGGAGCTTGCGTGCGGTGGCTACAGATTCCTCGGCAACCACGGCCACACCTTCCAGGAAGTAGGCGAGCCACCCCTCCCAGTCCCCGTCTGTACGCACCGCGCTGAGTCGATCATAGTATTCCCGGCGATGGATCTTGAAAAAGAGGCTCAAGTAGAGCAGCGGCCGCGACAGAAGCCCAAAGTGGCGTAGTAGAAGCGTAATGAGCAGACGCCCCAGCCGACCGTTGCCATCGAGATAGGGATGCAGCGTCTCGAACTGCGCGTGCAACAGACCGATATGCACCAGCGGCGGAAGCTCCCTCTGGTCGTGGATCGCGTGTTCGAAAGCGCTGAGCAGCCCACCTAGCCTTTGGGGAGGTGGGGGAACGAAACGTGCGTTCCCTGGACGGGTCCCGCCAATCCAGTTCTGGGAACGGCGTACCTCGCCGGGCTGTTTCTGCGCACCTCGTGCGCCGCTCAGTAACCTTCGGTGCGTCTCGGAGAGCAGACGCATGGAGATGGGGAGACCGTCGTCCCGGCCGAGCTCGTCCCAGGCGTACCCCAGGGCATCGACGTATCCGCAAATCTCCTGCACGTCGGCATCGGCAGGGGCGGCGCCGGATGCCTCCACCTCGAGCAGGTCCATCAGTGTCGCCTGGGTGCCCTCGATCTGGGAAGAGAGTACCGCCTCCTTACGCACGAAGGCGTAGACAAACCACTCAATGGAAGGCACCAACTCCCCGGCGAGATCGAGCAGCCGGACCTGCTCACCGGCGCGAGCCAGCAACGGCGCCAACTCTCCGCCCAGGTTCAGGGGCGGCTCTCGGGGGGGCAGCGGGTAGGGCACGAAGGCCTTGACCTCCTCCCCGGCCACGGTGCTGATCTCATACTGTCCGGTCTTCCGATTCATCGCCTGTCCTTGAGAAGCGTTCGTTTCACATTACTGCTCAAAAATAAGCGTTCGTTTCTTTTGTGTCCAGAAAAAGTAACGATCGCTTATTTTTACGGTTCACTACGGCCGGAATTCGAGGGGGCCTACCAGGGCTCTGTCCACCCGTTCATCACCCTGAAGGTCTGCCCGCCGTAACGCATCGGGTAGACGACGAGCCCCTCGGATTACCGGGCGTGCTGCATGCGATAGATCCGCCGGATGATCAGCGCCAGGACGAGGTTCAGGGGGATATCCACGAAATCGGAGAGCAGCGTGACGGTGCTCGCGTGGAGCAGCGACGAGGCGTCCTCGGCCCGCATCGACAACCGGAAGGAGAGGTTCCCCAGGATGTTGCTGGTGATCCATAGGAACCACCACCAGGGGAGCAGCGGCGAGTGGTCCTGGCCCATCCAGCCTTCCGGATCCTTGCTGGCCTTCCAAATCTCCTTCATGACCTGATACGGTTTTACCAGGTTGGCGAAGGGGATGAAGTACCACCCGACGCTCCACCCGGGAGTGAACTGCATGCCCATGGCGCCGCGAGCCCGTGCGTTGGCGTTGGCGCGATGAATCCAGACCAGAATGAGGACGGCCGCCGGAAGCAGGGTCAACAACTGGAGGATCCCCATCACCCCCTGTCTGATGTCGTTTCGCTCCGCCGCTTCGACGAGTTGCGGGTCATAGCCGCTGTTCTCGATGTCCGACAGCAGGCGATACTCGAGCACTCCGGAGATGATGGCCAAAAAGGTCACGGCGACGGACACGTACAGAATTCCGGTCGTCCACTTGGTCAATGTGGTGGCGTCCTTGAATCCCGTGAGCGGCGGTCGGTCCTCCGCCGTTCCGGTGTCCAGGGAACGGGGCGGGCTGTAGATATTGTCGTCCATGGCGCTTCCTTTGCTGCGGGTTGCCTCTACTGTACTTCTTCGAGGCGGTGGAGTCCAGCCGGCCGCGTTCGAGCCGGACGGCTACTGAAGGTGGGGCATGTTCCCCGACATCTCGAGCAGGGTCAGGAGCCCCAGAGAGGTTCCGTAATACAGACGATTGTACGCGGGCGACTCCAGGAGGTCCAGGGTCGCTCTGAAGGCGTTGTCCAACACGGCCGTATCCCCGGTGGACATGGCGGCGACGCCGAGGGGACCGATGAACCCGGCCTGGTTGTCTCTCCCCGCGGAATGCGGATCGCCCCGCAGGAACCAGCCGGCCCTCATCCGGCCGATGGTGTCGCCCCCGTCGTAGTACTCGGCGAAGAACCCGACCAGATCCCCGAGCACGGAGAGCGCCCTGGGCTCCCCCGAGCGGCACGCGTCGACCCCCATGCGAAGCCCGGCGCGGGAGGCCTCGTAGCCGTAGATCGCGTCCACGCACATGCCCTCGCCGCAGACCTGGGAGCCGATGTCGTTGGCGGATACGGGCGCGCCGGAGAAGTCGCACCAGTCCGCGAACAGGCCGTTGTCGGCCTGGCAGGACGCAATGAGGTCGTACCCGCTGTCTGTCACGCCGTTCCAGCCTTCAAAGCCGAGCCGCCGGTAGAAGTAGGGGGCGAAGTATCCGGTGTCGAAGGCCGGATCGTAGTGACTGCCGACCTTGATCCGCGGGGTCTCCGGTTCGATATCGGCGCCCGCGATGGCCGAGATGAGGTTCGCGGCCGCGGCCTCCGTCCCCCATCCCCGGGACGCGCCGAGCAGGAGCCCGTAGGCTACATCCACGTCCCCTTCCGTGTCCGAGGTGCCGTCTTCCCTGTGCCAGCTCCAGTCGATCACCCCGTCCGCCGTGAGCTGACCAACGGTCTCGGCCCAGACGGCGTCGAAGGTGCTCCGGTCATTCATGGCCGCAGAGAGGATCAGGCCGTACCCCTGGGATACGGAGGTGGTCTCATCGGCCTGTTCCGGCATCAGGACCCGCCCGCCCGAGAGGAACTCCGCCTTCCAGTGGGCGTAGAGCGCCTCGAGATATCCGTTGAACCCGGCCGCCGCCGGCGCCATGGCGCAGGTGTCGCCCGGCGAGTTCAGGGGGGTCCAGTCGCCGCTCATCGGATAGCTGTCGCACAGCGACTCGTCTTGGATCAATCGGACGTCATCGATCCAGAAGTCGAAGGGGTCCGACAATCTGTGGAGCAGGGGCCCATCGTTGCGGGGATCGCTAATATCGATGGCGTTGGCCTCTACGTCGATGCTCTTGTTGAACTCGATTTGGAACTTGAGGAAGTTTCGCGCCAGCTCCCGCCGCTGCTCGGCGGACAGGTTGCTGGGCAGCCACTTCGGGAAGAGGTCCCGGTCGAAACAGAAGGTATGGGTCTCCCACTCGGCGGACATCGGCCTGGCGAGCCCGGGGTTGTCATCCTCGGTCCAGAAGAAGCGCCCCAGGTGGTTGCCGCACACATCGTATCCCACCGCCGGATCGCAGGCGCCGCCGCCGGTGGGCGAGCGGGTCAGGTCTTCGGTCGCGGGGACGACGATCTGGAAGCGCACCGGATTCGTGTCCTCGGAGCCGAGCCGCGCCTTGAACTGGATCCCCACGTAGTCGCCGAGGTCCACGGGCTCGATCACGGGGCCTTCACGGGTGGCGGTGCCCTTGAGCCAGAGCTCGACGCCGGCCCCCCAATCGACGAAACCGGAACCTTCCACATGCAACGCCTGAGCGCCGCAGGTGCCGGCGCCGCCGTCCTCGACCGTTATCCGTATCACGCCGGTCCCGTCGTCGAACACATTCCACCGGGTCTCGGTCAGCCCGGTGGCCAGGACGTCGTACACCTCCGGCTCGCCGGTCTCGAAATTGGAGATCATCCCCTTGAGGCATTCGGGCGCCGGCAATATGCAGCATTCCGAGGCGCCGCCGCAATGGCCGGCCGCAACGGTTCCCCCCATGGCCGCGCAGTTGTCCGAACACTTGTACGCACAGGTGACCGGTTCAGTGTCGGTGTCGGTGCCAGTGTCCGTACCGGTGTCGGTACTCACATCGGTGTCGCCCCCCCCACCCGTGTCCGGATCGATGTCACCGGTGCTTGTATCGCCCCCCCGGTCTGTGTCGGCAACAGTGTCGCCGGCGGTGTTCGTATCGACATGCCCATTGGTAAGTGTATCCGTGTCCATGTTGCCAGCAGTATCGGTGTCGCCTTCCATTTCGGTATCGGTATCGGCGTCGCCGTCCGCATCAGTATCTCCATCCGCATCAGTATCGCCATCCGCGTCGCTGTCGACGTCGGCGTCTGCGTCTGCGTCGGCGTCAGCGTCGCTGTCCATGCCCGTATCGGCATCGATGTCGGTGTCCGTGTCGGCGTCTCCATCAGCCGCGGCATAAGCATCGCTGTCCCCTTTTTCAGTGGGAACGCCATCCGCGTCAGCCCCTGAAGCAGTGTCGTCCGTAGGGGCGGAACCCGAAACGGCGCGGCACCCCCATATCGTCGCGAACGCGAGCAGAAAACAGATCAATCTGTTTCCATAATGCAATGTCATCCGAGACTCTCTCAGTTGAAAAATACTCTGGCGAGTATAGACCCCTGTCCCCCACCGGACAAGATGGGCACAGAGGTTGCCATAAAAGGACGGTCTGACCAATTCGTGCTACATATACACCAGCTGCCATACTCGAACACGACAATTGGTGCAATTTCTGGCTGAGGACGGGCCGTGGAGCATGGCGCGAGCGGGGAAGGAGCTCCGGTATGACTGAGGGAGAGAAGCGCGACCGCGACGGCCGGCCACTCGTATCACCTCTGGCATCTTTGGCGGAGCAGCGGGCGCTCGCGGATATCATCGATCTGCTGCACGCCGCCTTTCGATTGGACTTCTCCCACTATCGTCAGTCCACCGTGTTGCTGCGGCTCTCAAGGCGTATTGGTCTCTCGCGCCAGGCGGGGATCGAGGCGTATCGGGATTTTCTGCGGGAGACCCCGGCGGAGCTCGAGCGGTTGTATGATGACCTCCTGCTCTCGTTCACCTCGTTCTTCCGCGATCCGCCGGTCTTCGAGGCCCTCAAGGCGCAGGTGTTTCCGCGCCTGGTGGAGGGGTGAACCGCCCGCAGCCCCATCCGGATCTGGGTCCCGGGATCCACAGGCGAGGAGGTCTACACCCTCGCGATCAGCCTCTACGAGTTCCTCGACGCGGGGCGAACGAAAGTGCCGGTGCAGCTCTTCGGCACGGATCTGGTGGCGCGCCATGTCGAAAAGGCGCGCACCGGTTGGTATCCGGCCCGGATTCGACAGCAGGTCTCCGCGGAGCGGATCGACCGGTTTTTCGACGCTTCCGGCGAGGGACTGAAAGTCACGAAGCACGTCCGTGAGATGTGTGTCTTCGCGGTCCAGGACATCACCAAGGATCCGCCGTTTTCCAATATTGATCTCATCAGCTGCCGCAACGTGCTCATTTATTTCGACGGCCCAGGATCTCATCGAGCGCGGCGCCAAGGGCTTCATTCAGAAACCCTTTCGCAAACGGGAGCTCTCGTTGAAGGTGTCCGAGGTGTTGCAGGGGAAGGACGGTTAGATCGCGGCGTCAGCGAGCGTCGAGCGCGCGGGCCACGAACGCAGTGCGGGCGCTGACGAACTCCCGCATCTCGTCCAGGGCGCTCTCGAACTCTTCGCGCTCCGTGACGGTTCCCCTCCAGCCCTCGGAGCTGACGGCGTCGGTGAGGTGGGGGGAGACCAGCTCGGCGAGGGCGTCGATGCGGTCGTCCAGGTAGTCGGCGGTGAGGAGGGTCTCCGAGAGATCCCGGTACCGGGCGAGGTAGGCCTCCTCGACGGCGGGCTCGGCGAAGAGCCGGAAGACGAGGGGGCGCTCCTCCCCTTCCGCCGCGTGGATGGGACGGTAGTCCATGGATCCGAGGCAGAAGAGGAGCGGCGCCTCGGGCCCCATCTGATTGTAGTCGTTGACCCAGTTCTCGAAGGTGAGATCCAGGTCCCACGGGATGAACACCATCTTCTCGGTCCGCCGGTTCTCGAAGAGCCAGAAATTCTTGGGGCGCTGGGGGAGCGAGTCCCAGTTGGAGATGAAGTTGGAGACCGCGAGGTAGCTCAGGAAGGCGTCCACATCGAAATTCGCGTCGATCCATTCCGGGAACTCGGCGTCGGGGGTGTGGTTCACGCCGTCGAGGAAGCCCCGGATGACGCCGAAGTCCTCCGCCGTGGCGGGATCCTTGTGGTTCGTATACTTCCGGTAGTGATAGCGGTAGTCCTCGTCCCGATCGCCCAGGTAGGTGGTGTCGGCGAAGTACTTCATGTCGGGGGCATCCTCATCGGGGGAGGCCGGCATATCGGTGGCCCCCTTGTACAGGTCTCCGTCCGCGTTGCCGAACTTGTCGAAGAGCCAGTCCTTGCTGTCCGGATCCTCGTAGCGGAGGTAGAGCCCCTGGGGCTCGCCGTTGACGAGGAGCACCACGTGGTCGGCGTTCGGCACCTTGACGCCCGCGAACTTCAGGAGGTCGTAGGCCAGCTTCTGCCTGAGGTGAGGCTCGAAGTTGAAGTTCCATTCCCGGCGGTCCCGGTACATGTCGTCCTTCGGGAACTTGACCTTCCAGTTCCGTCGCTCGAGGGGATCACTCTCAATGAGGTCGTTCAGCTTGTAGGCGCCGCGGAAGTTGAGGTCGACCCCCGAATAGGTCTTTCCTTCACCGTCTATGAAGGTGCCTGAAACGTCGTCACCATAGAACGGGGCGCCCTCGAGCCGCTCCCTGTCCTCGGGAGAGATGATGATTTCTACCGTCGGGACGTCCGGCGGCAGCTCCTCCGTGTCGATCTCCTCCTCTTCCCAGACCGCTGAATCCCGCTCCGTGGCGGTGTCGCCGCTCCCGTCCGGGGTCTCGTCGGGGCTCGTCTTGCGGTCACAGGCCGCCAGGTTGCAGGCGATCAACACGAAAAGGTAGATTGGAGTCAACAGACGATGCATTCCGAACCTGGGGTGTTGTCTATCGTGAACGATTGTAGGTTTGTTTTTCATATCGGAAGGCGATCAGTTTTTTCTGAACCAGTCGACGGTCTCCTCGAGCCCCGAGCGCAGCGGTGTGGCGATGTCGACGTCGAGCTCGGCCTTGATCTTGGCCGCCGATATCGACGAGCGGCGCTGCTCGCCGGGCTTGGCCTCTCCATAGCGGGCCTCGAGCCCGGCCCCGGTGAGCTGGTTGAGCAGGGCGTAGATGTCGTTGACCGTGGACTCGACGCCCGTGCCGATGTTGTAGGTGCGGTACCCCACGAGGTCCACGGCCGCCATGTTGGCTATGACCACGTCTTTCACATAGACGAAGTCGCGGGTATTCTCACCGTCACCGAAGATCGTGGGGGCCTCGCCGGCGAGGAGCTTCCGGGAGAAGATGGCGATGACGCCGGCCTCCCCGTGGGCGTTCTGCCGCGGGCCGTAGACGTTGGCGTAGCGCAGGCAGGTGACGTCGAGCCCGTAGGCGTCGTGATAATAGAACAGGTACTTCTCAAGACAAAGCTTGGTGATGCCGTAGGGCGAGAGGGGCCACTCCGGATGGGACTCGTCGGCGGGGAAGGTGTTCTGCTCACCGTAGATCGCCCCCCCGGTGGAGGAGAAGACCACCCGCTCGAGCCCGACCTTGCGACCGGCCTCGAGGAGGTTGAGGGGCCCGAGCACATTGACCTCCGCGTCGAACCCGGGATCGGCCACGGACTTCCGGACATCCATCTGGGCCGCCAGATGATAGATCACATGGGGCTTGAACTCGGTCACCAGAGCGGCCGCCGCCTCGGAGCGGATGTCCAGAGCGTGGAGGATTGCGCCCTCCGGGACGTTGCGCTCCACCCCTGAGGAGAGGTTGTCCAGGACGATCACCTGATGTCCTCGGGCGACCAGCGCGTCCGCCACGTGGCTGCCGATGAATCCGGCGCCGCCGGTTACGATGATGCGTTTTGGGTTCATATCGGTGTTCCTTTTCGATTGAGACCATCCTGTTTAAATAGGCGTTGTGATTAAAAGTCAAGAGGCGACATTCCTTGCCAAGCCGGGGGAAGATTCTTTAGAGTGTCTCTCGGTATCTTGGTTTCACGGAGGAGACGAAATGAACAGGGACGAGTTGGTCCGCTATCTGAACGAACGGCTGGATATCGCGTCGATGGATGACGTGTCGGTAAACGGGCTGCAGGTTCAGGGGGCGCCGGAGGTGCGAAAGGTGGCGCTGGTCACCGACGCCGCCATGGCCCTCTACCAAAAGGCCGCGGCGGCGGGGTGCGATATGATCATCGCCCATCACGGGATGATCTGGAACAGCATCCGGTCCGTCACGGGGAGGGATTACGAGCACCTCCGCTTCCTCATCGTTAACGGTATCAACCTCTACGGGGCCCACCTGCCCCTGGACGCCCACCCGGAGCTCGGGAACAACGCCGCCCTGGCCGAGGCGGCGGGGCTCGAGGGGGTCGAGCCCTTCGGCGACTACCACGGCGCGACCATCGGGTTCTCGGGGAGGCTCACCCCGCCTCGCTCCCGGGAGGTCCTGGCGTCGATGTGGCAGGAGGCGGTGGGGGGGGAGCCCGTCATCCTCCCCTTCGGCCCGAATACCGTTGCGACGGTGGGGATCATCTCCGGCGGCGGATCCAGCCTGCTCAGGGAGGCCATTGACAAGGGGCTCGACTGTTTCGTCACCGGTGAGGGGCGGCACGAGGATCACCACCTGGCCAGGGAGGCGGGGATCAACGTCATCTACCTGGGCCACTACCACTCGGAGACCCTCGGCGTGAAGGCTGTCGGCCGGGAGCTCACCGAGCGGTTTGGCCTCGAGACCCTTTTCATCGACGAGCCCACCCTCGTCTGAAAGCGGTCCATGTAAAAAGGGGCGCCGCCCCGATGAATTTTTG
This sequence comes from Polyangia bacterium, assembly GCA_050304755.1. Lineage (GTDB taxonomy): Bacteria > Myxococcota_A > Polyangia > JAAYKL01 > JAAYKL01 > CAYWLQ01. Next base: position 10,298 of record JBNLED010000009.1, read on the forward strand.
ACTTGGCTAAAACCGGATTCAGAGTTAGTCGATATAGATTCGGCTGAATAGAGGGGATCGCAAGTGGAACAGACTGTTATCGCGTCAGGTGGGGGCTCCTTGGGGCTCGTGGTCGTGCTTCTCGTCCTCGGGGTCATCGCCCTGGGGGTGGAGATCTTCATCATCCCCGGGTTCGGCGTGGCGGGGATCCTCGGCATCCTCGCCATGATCGGCGGCGCTGTGGCGGCGTGGTTCCAGTACGGCCCCTTCTGGGGCGGGGTCGCGGCCGGCGGCACCGTTCTGGTGACTGTCATCATGTCCGTCGCGGTGCTGCGATCCCGGACGGTTCGCAAGCGCCTGGTGCTCGACACCCAGCTTTCCCGAGGGGGCGGCACCGAGTCCCAGGAGCTGGTCGAGCTCGTGGGCAAGCGCGGAACGGCGAAGACCGATCTTCGCCCCGCCGGGATCGCGGAGGTCGACGGGCGCCGGGTCGATGTGGTATCCCAGGGGAGGTTCATCGAAAAGGGCGCACCGGTCAAAGTAGTGGAAATCGACGGACCGCGGGTCGTTGTGACCCGGACGGACTGAGTTTTTTAGAGAAAGAGAGGAAAAATGGCAAGTATCATACCGCTTCTGTTCGCGCAGGTGGGACAGTATCCGGGCACCATGGTCGCGACCGCTGAGACCAATATGATGACCATGGCCGTCATATTGGTGGCCATCATCGTGGGGCTGCTCCTGTTCTTCTGGCTCATCCCGGTTCGTCTCTGGATCGCGGCGCTGGCGTCGGGGGCACACGTGGGGCTCTTCACCCTGGTGGCGATGCGGCTTCGGCGGGTCACCCCCAAATCCATCGTCGAGCCCCGCATCAGCGCGGTCAAGGCGGGCCTCGCGATCCCCCTCAACGCGCTGGAGGGGCACTACCTGGCCGGCGGGAACGTCCAGGCCGTCGTCAACGCGCTGATCAGCGCGGACAAGGCCAACATCGACCTCAAGTTCGAGCGCGCCGCGGCCATCGACCTGGCCGGCCGGAACGTGTTCGAGGCGGTCCAGATGTCGGTCAATCCCAAGGTCATCACCACCCCGAAAGTGACCGCCATGGCCAAGGACGGCATCCAGCTCTCCGCGGTGACCCGGATCACGGTGCGGGCCAACATCGACCGGCTGGTGGGCGGCGCCGGCGAGGAGACCATCATCGCGCGGGTGGGGGAGGGGATCGTCTCCACCATCGGGTCTTCAGAGGACCACAAGGCGGTGCTGGAGAACCCGGACGCCATCTCCAAGAACGTCCTGGCCAAGGGGCTCGACGCCGGGACGGCCTTCGAGATTCTCTCCATTGATATCGCGGACGTGGACGTGGGGGCCAACATCGGCGCCAAGCTCAACGCCGAGCGGGCCGAGGCCGACAAGCAGGTGGCCCAGGCCGCGGCCGAGGGGCGGCGGGCCATGGCCCTCGCCAACGAGCAGGAGATGAAGGCCCGGGTGGTGGACATGCAGGCCAAGCTCGTGGAGGCCGAGTCCAAGGTTCCCCTCGCCATGGCCGAGGCTCTGCGCAGCGGCAATCTGGGGGTGATGGACTACCTCAACCTCAAGAACGTCGTCGCGGACACTGAGATGCGCCACGCCATCTCCGGCAAGGGCGGCGCCCCCGAGAAGACCGGTCGGTGATGAAGATCCTGCCGGAACGAAACGATCGGGAGGAGCTCGTCTCCCTGCTGATCATCGGAGAGATCCTCACGCGGCGGGGGGAGCTGGGGCCCCTCGCCCGCCTCTGGCGTCCCGCGCCGCGGCCCCCCGCGCGGCGTCGCGATCCGGCCCCGCGGCCGCGAGGGGAGGGGTAGCCCCATGGAGGACTTCGGCCAATATATTGGATATATTGTCTTTATATTGGTGTTCGTCCTGCCGCGCATCCTCGGCGCCCTCAAGAAGATGCGATCCCCGTCCGGTAAGCCGTTGGAGGTGCCGACCCTGGAGGAGATGATCCAGGGGCAGGTCCTCACCGTGGAGGACGACGCGGAGGAGGACACCGCCCACCTCGACGGGCAGATCGACGAGCTGGCGAACGAGGCGAACGCCCTCCTGGGTCAGGTCGCCGAGCTGGAACGGCAGGTCCGGTCCCGGGGGGAGTGGGTGGCCAAGATGGGGCCGATCATCGAGTCGAACCTGCGAAGACCCCTCCAGAAGACCGTGTCGCATCTCCGGCTCATGCAGGACGGGACGAACCGCACCGAGCACCGGATCTATCAGCTGCAGAGCACCCTCTCCCGCCTCACCAAAGGGCTCGACATCGCCACCATGATGGTGGACCAGCGGATCGCTCCCGCCACCGCGGATCTGCTCGACACGCTGGACGTGGCGGCCAAGGACTGCGCGATGCCGTACATGGTGCACGCCCGGCGGCTCAACATCGAGTACCCGACCCACTTTGCGCTCACCGTCGCCCGGGAGACGGGCTTCGATGCGGCCAACGCGCTGCCCAGCGTGGCCCCCCTGGTGGTCGATCAGAAGATCGCGGACCTCCCGAGGAGCTGGGTGCAGCTGGTGTCGGACATCTCGCTGGACGTGTACCATTCGACCCCGGGGCTCGCGCGGAAGCTCACCATGGATCTCGGCACCATGCCGCCGCCCCTCTCCCTCAGCCACTACGGCAACACGCGGGCTCTGGTCCAGGGACTCGCGGGGGCGTGGCTGCCGCGGCTCTTCGCCGATGTGGGCGCCGCTATGCAGCTCGGCCCAGCGTTCGTGTCGGGCCTGAACGCCAACGTGGGCGCGGGCCTCGACGAGCAGCGCGCGGTCCTGGCCACCATCGGCCACAGCGAGGAGACGCCGCCGATGTACGTCCGGATGTTCACCGCCCTGAGGGCCATCGCCCATATGGGGTTCTCCGAGCGATCGAAGGAGAGCTGGGAGAGCTGGCGGCGGCGTCTCGACTATCCGAAGGCGCTGACCCTGCGGGACAGGGAGGGCCAGACTGCCGTCCTGCCCACGGCGGCGGCGCTGGATATCGTCGCCCGCGTCGTGGACTACCTCGTAAAGGAACCTCTGGCGCCCCTCGGCGGGTATCCCCTTGCCTCCCTCCCGCAGCTGCGGTGCGATCGGGCCTGTATGACGCGGATGGAGACGGTGGCCAAGAGTCTTATGAAGGGACAGCCGGTCAACGCGCCGGGACGGATTCTCATCGGCGCCGCCCTCCTCGCCGTGGAGAAGTCCTCCACGGTGGAGCGACGCGTCGGGGACGCCGCGCGGAAGTCGCTGAAAGGGAAGGGGGTGGCGGCGGCCGGACCGACGAGCGCGGTCCCTGGCGCCGAGGTCACCCTCGCAAACCTTCGCCACTCCCGCGACCTCGCGGCGCGGGCCGTGGCCCTCGGGGCCGCCCTGGCGCCGCGGGGGGCCCGCCTCGGAAGGCGATGAATTCCCCGCCGCGAAAGGCGCCCTGAAGCAACGCCATTTTTCACGAACGCCGGTGACGCCGCGCCGGAAAAGCCTGTACAGCCCGAGCCGGGATCGATATTAATGCGTGAGCGACTGAGATAAATCGAACGCGGACAACCGAGGAGCTAAATGAAGCGTGAAGAATTCAGACAATGGATACGCCGGGAGCGGGTGATCCTGGATGGCGCCACGGGCACCGAGCTGATGAAGCAGGGCCTGCCCGAGGGGGCCTGTCCCGAGCGGTGGGTGCTGGAGCACCCCGACGCCATCGCCGCGGTCCAGCGCCGCTATCGGGACGCGGGCAGCCGGTTGCTCTACAGCCCCACCTTCGGCGGCAACCGGTTCAAGCTCCGGGAGTTCGGGCTCGGCGACCAGGTGCGCTCGATAAACCACACATTGGCCGAGCGGTCCAAGCAGGTCCTCGGCGACACGCGGGTCTTCGGGGATTTGGCCCCCACCGGCCGATTCGTCGATCCGTTCGGCGATCTCGGCTTCGAGGAGGCGGTGGCGTGCTTCCGGGAGCAGGCCGAGGGGCTGGCCGAGGGCGGGGTGGACGGCTTCGTCATCGAGACCATGATGGATATCCAGGAGGCCCGCGCCGCCCTGCTGGCCGTGCGGGAGCTGGGGGACTTTCCGGTGATGATCAGCATGACCTTCGACGCCTCCGGCCACACCCTCGGGGGCACGGATCCCGTCTCCGCCCTGGTGACCCTCCAGGCGCTGGGGGCCGACGCCTTCGGGTGCAACTGCTCCACCGGACCGGCGGACATGGTCGACGTCATCCGCCGGCTCAAGCCCCACGCCACCGTGCCCCTGCTCGCCAAGCCCAACGCGGGCCAGCCCAAGCTGCGGGACGGGAAGACCGTCTTCGACATGGGGCCCGACACGTTCGCGGAGTTCGGCCCCGCGCTGATGGCGGCCGGGGTCAACCTCATCGGCGGCTGCTGCGGCACCACCCCCGAGCACATCGCCGCGCTGGCCCGCGCCACGGCCGAGCTCACCCCCGAGGCGCCCCGGCGCCGTAGCCTGAGCGCGTTGTCCTCATCCCGCCGAACCGTCTTCCCCGGCGCGGGGCACCCCTTCGCCGTGGTGGGGGAGCGCATCAACCCCACGGGAAAGAAGGCCCTCCAGGCGGAGCTCCGGGAGGGAAAGCTCTCCCTCGTGAGGAAGTTCGCCCTGGAGCAGACCCGCCGGGGCGCGAGCGTCCTGGACGTGAACATGGGGCTCTCCGGCATTGACGAAGGGGCCATGATGCTCAACGCCATCCGGACCCTGACGCCCCTGACCGAGCTGCCCCTGTGCATCGACACCACCGTGCCCGAGGTCATGGAGGCGGCGCTCCGCCTCTATCCGGGCCGGGCCCTGGTCAACTCGATATCCGGGGAGCGGGAGCGTCTGGAGCGGACCCTGCCGGCGGCCGCGCGGTACGGCGCCATGTTCATCGGCCTCCCTCTGACCGACGCGGGGATCCCCGAGACCGCCGCCGAGCGCATCGGGGTGGTGGAGACCCTGATGGACCACGCCGCGCCCCTCGGATACCACACCGACGACCTGGTGGTGGACGGACTGGTCATGACCATCAGCTCCAGCCCGGGGGCGGCCCGCGAGACCCTCGAACTGATCGAGTGGGCCGGCGGTACCCTGGGCAGCAACAGCATCGTCGGCCTGTCCAACGTCTCGTTCGGTCTGCCCAAGCGCACCTGGGTCAACGGCGCCTTCCTGGGCATGGCCATGGGGCGGGGCCTGACCATGGCCATCGCGAACCCCTCTTCGGACGTGCTCATGGCGGCAGTCCAGGCGGCCAACGCCCTCAGGGGGCACGATCTTGGCATGATCGAGCGCCGCGGCGCCATTGCGGAGTAAGATATGACTCGACACAACCTCACCGAGCTGTTGCAACATCACATCGTCCTGCTGGATGGGGCCACGGGCACCGAGCTCGCCCGGCGGGGCATGCCCGGCGGCGTCTGCCCCGAGCAGTGGGTCCTGGACCACCCCGAGGCCCTCATCGATATCCAGCGCGCCTATGTGGCGGCGGGGAGCCACGCGGTCTACGCCTGTACCTTCGGCGCCAACCGGTTCAAGCTCGCGGAGTTCGGCCTGGAGGGCCGGGTCGCTCCGATGAACGCGGAGCTCGCCCGGATCTCCCGTCAGGCCGCGGGCGAGGCCCTGGTCCTCGGCGATCTCGCCCCCACGGGCCGCTTCGTCGAGCCCTTCGGCGAACTGGGCTTCGAGGAGGCCGTGGCCGGTTATCGGGAGCAGGCCGAGGCCCTCGTCGAGGGCGGGGTGGACGGCTTCGTCATCGAGACCATGATGGACCTCCAGGAGGCCCGCGCCGCCCTCATCGCGGTCCGGGAGACCAGCGATCTGCCGGCGCTGGTCAGCATGACCTTCGGCCCCGAGGCCCGCACCCTCAACGGCACCGATCCCCTCTCGGCGCTGATCACCCTCCAGTCTTTGGGGGCGTCGGCGGTGGGGTGCAACTGCTCCACCGGACCGGAGGACATGGTTCAGGTCGTCAGGGCGCTCAAACCCTACGCCACGGTCCCGCTATTGGCCAAGCCCAACGCGGGCATGCCCAAATTGCGGGACGGGGCCACCGTCTTCGACATGACCCCGGAGCAGTTCGGCGAGCACGGCACCGCCCTGGTCGACGCCGGGGTGAACCTCCTGGGGGGCTGCTGCGGCACCTCCCCGGACTTTATCCGGGCCCTCGCGCGCCGCGTCGGCGCCCTGACCCCGAGCCCCCCCGAGCGCCGGTCCCTGGCCGCCGTGTGCTCCTATCGCCGCAGCGTCCTCATCGGACCGGACCAGGGACTCACCGTGATCGGGGAGCGCATCAACCCCTCGGGCAGGACGAAGCTGACCGGGGAGCTCCGGGAAGGGCTCATGACGCGGGTCAAGCGGTACGCCGCGGACCAGGATCGGGAGGGGGCCGATATCATCGACGTGAACGTGCACGTCCCCGGAACCGACGAGGCGGACCTCATGCGACGGGCGACCCTGACCGTGGCCGCCGGCGCGGGCGCCCCCATGGCCGTGGACACCCTCGACCCGGACGCGGCGGCCGAGGCCCTGCGCCTCTATCCCGGCCGCGCCCTGCTCAACAGCGTCTCGGAGCGACACCCCCACCGGGATCGGCTCCTGGCCCTGGCCCGCAGGTACGGCAGCATGATCGTCTGTATGCCCCTCGATAAGAGCGGCATCCCCGAATCAGGGGAGCGCGCCGCGGCCGTGGCCCGATCCCTGCTCGATCGAGCCCAGGAGGCAGGCCTCCACCGGGACGACTGCCTGGTGGACTGCCTGGTGCTCCCGGCGGACAAGGGACCCGCCGCCCTAACGCGGACCCTCTCGCTCGTGACCTGGTGCCGCGAGGCCCGCGTCGCCTCCCTGGCCGGTATCTCCAACCTCAGCTTCGGCCTCGAGGAGCGGCGCTGGTTAGACGGCACCCTGCTCTCCATGGCTGCCTCCCTGGGGCTGACCGCCGCCTTCGTCGACACCGGAAGCGAGCACACCCTCAACCTGGTGCACGCCTGTGACGCCCTCGCCGGCCGCGACCCCAAGCTCGCCCGCTACCTGAAGCGCTTCGCCAAGTCCCCCTCCAAATCCGCGGCGCCGGCCCGCGCCGCCAAGCGCACGCCGGGCGAGGACGTCTTCGATGCGGTCCTGCAGGGGGACGATGAGGGAATCGGCGCGGCCATCGGGAAGGCCCTTGAGGCAGGGGAGATCGCCCGGTCCCTGGTGGACGATCGGCTCATCCCAGCCATCAACCGGGTGGGGGAGAAGTTCGACCGGAAGGAGTACTTCCTGCCCCAGCTCATCGCCAGCGCGGACGCCATGCGCAAGGGCTTCGAGGTCCTCCAGCCCCATCTCGCGATCCAGGGGGACGCCGGCGCCGCCCGGGGCCCCAAGGTGTTGCTGGCCACGGTCCAGGGGGACATCCACGATATCGGCAAGAACATCGTGGGGCTCATGCTCAAGAACTACAGCTTCGAGGTCATCGATCTCGGCAAGGACGTCTCCGCCGAGTCCATCATCCGGGCCATCCAGCAGCACGAGGCCGGCATCGTCGGGCTGTCTGCCCTCATGACCACTACCATGGTCGAGATGAAGCGGGTCATCGGGCTGGCCCGGGCGGCGGGACTCGGGGAGGTCCGCTTCATGATCGGCGGCGCCGTGGTGGACCAGCACTACGCCGACGAAATCGGCGCCCAGGGCTACGCCGCCGACGCCCTCGCCGCGGTTCGCCTGGCGCAGCGTTTCAACTCCCTGTAACTCTCGTTACTTGTCCGTTACTCGAGGGGCTGCTTGAGCTTCCGGATTCTGTAGCCCGCCGCGATGAGCCCCAAAGAGAGGACGATGGTGATCCCCAGGAGGAGGCTGAGGGTGAGCTTCAGCGCCGCCGCGGAGCGGGTGTCGACCGCGAACGGGCCGACGTCGGTGATTCGCGTCTTTACCGGTGGCGCGGATTGGACGAGCACCGAGACCCGCTCCGGGGCGAGGTCGGGCACCGCCGCCGCGGCGAACCGTCGGATCGCCTCCTCGGTGACCGCCGCTTCGGCCTCCTTTACGATGAGGATGGCGGCGCGACCCGCGGCATCCCTGTCTCGCGAGAGGATGGACGGATCCCGGAGGCTCAGGTGCACCCGCGCGGCGTTCACCCCGGCCAGCGCCGAGAGGGTGCGCTCCAGCTCGACGGCCAGGGCGCGGTTCTTTCGGAGCTGCTTCTCATCGTGATCCGAGAAGAGGGATCCCTCCACCAGGGCATCGAAGCGATCGTCCGCCGGGGGGCTCTTCGGCGCCTCGGCGGCGCACGACAGGATGAAAAGTGTCGCTGACAGGCGGGGCAGATGCGTGAGCATTGTCGCTGCGGAGGATCAGTAGAGCTCGAAGTACCAGGAGGCCGCGGTCCGGGGCGCCGAAGAGGTGGGGAACTTGATACCTCGGACCTTGCCCTCCACGCACTTCTTGAGACGCGAGTCCCCCTGGTTGACCGAGATTCCCATGACCCGGCCGTCCCCGGAGATGGCAATATTCATCTCCACCTTCTTGATGCTCTGGCCGGCCATACAGGGCAGGAACCGCCGGACATTCTTGTCCATGATCCGGGTGATGGTCTGCGGGGTGAGCTGCTGTTGCCCGGCGTTGTTGCCCACGCTCCCCAGGGAGACCCCCATGTTCATGGCCTCTTCGTAGGTCATGCCGTCCACGAACATGCCCTTGCCGCCGCCGCCACCGCCGCCGCGACGCCTTCCGCCCTTGCCGCCTCTTCCGCCCCGCCGCTTGATCAGATTGCCCCCGGTCTTCAGCTTAATCTTGCCGCTGTCCAGAGCCGCGATCATCTCCTCCGGAGTGTAGGTCTTCTCCTTGCGAAGGGTCCGGGAGAGGAGGTAGCCCGCGGCGCCCAATCCGATAACCCCGAGGACGATGAGCACCACCAGCCACTTGGCGAAGGTCCCGGTTTTCTCGGCCTTCTCGGTGCGTTCCCTCGCCGCCAGCTCCTCCTGCTGTTTCCTTTTAATACGATATCGTTCCAGATACTCATCGAACTCCCCCCACGCCCGGACTTTCTTGCGGACGCCGGAGTCCATGTTGAGCAGCTGATGCTTCCCGAGCACCTCCCCGAGGAGAATCATCTGGATCAGCTCGCGATCCGTGAACGGGCCGTGGTCGAACTTGTCCTTCTGCACCATCCAGCGGGCGGCCTCTGAGGTGTTGAGCCCGCTGAGCACCTCTCCCATATCAATCGTGGAAACCCGTTCATCGTGATCCGGGGGAGGGGGAAGCCCCGGCGCGTTCAGCATCGACCCCGGCGAGGAACCCTCTCTGGAAGCCGTGAGCGTCATACCGGATTCGGGGGACTTGGGTCGGGTGCTCGTCCGGGTGGCGGCCATCCCGTCCAGATCAATTTCGACGTTGATGCCCAGATCGTCATCGGCCATGTCCTCGGTTTCGTCCAGGGCGTGGAACTCCACCAGCCTGGCGATGGCGGTCTTGACCTCCGAGGTGTTGGGGAATCGCTTGGAGGGCTCCCCCGCCATGCACTTGGCGATGACCTCGTCCACGTCCTTGGAGAATCCCATGGTGCTCGGGGCCGTCAGTGGGCGCTTCGGAGGCGCGCCGGTAACGAGTTCGTAGAAGAGGGCGCCGATGGAGTAGATGTCCGAGAGAGACGATATCTGATCGGGATCTTTTCGAATCACCTCCGGCGCCCAGAAGAAGGCTTCGACTTTGTTCTTCCCCGAATACCGCGAGAGATTGGAGCGGGTGGTGGAGAGGGCGAAGTCACCGACTTTGACCCGCCCGGCGTTGTTGATCATGATGGTCCGCGGGCTCAGGGTGCCGTGATACATGTCGGGATGCACATGAGACAGCGCATTGCAGACGTGCCCGATGATGTTGTACGCCCCCTTGAAGGAGAAACGTTTTTCATCCTCTATCCGTTGCTGGAGCAGCGCCCGCAGGTTCTGTCCCTCGATCCACTCGGCGGCGATGTATATTGTCTTGTCCTCATGAATTCCCATTCCGAAGGTCGCGCGAATGTTTCGATGAGTGGCCTGTGAGGCTTCCTTCACGCGAAGCCTGAGCCGCTCGACATCCTCCTGGGTCGGCAACAGGGTCTTCGGGATGACCCTGAGCGACACGGACTTCTTCTGTTTGACATCGGTGGCCTTGTAGACTTCTCCCAGCTCACCCTGTCCAGCCAGTTTCTCTATTTTGAATCTCTCTCCGAGTACGGTTCCCTGCGGCAGGATCTGTTGCGCCATTACCTCACCTTGTCTGCACCCGTGTGGTGCGTACGCCACTGGTAATTATTTGAGCCTCTTAAACATAAGCAAGCAGCGTTTGATTCGCCAATTAATATAATCTGTAACATATTGTATACAAATAAGTAATAGGGATATTAAAACTTTTGAAGGGGGGAAGTACCTTTTTTTTGGAACGAAGTTTGCTAAAATAACTTGTTGAAAAAAGCGCAGCAATAAGGCGCGCATTTCGGCGTCCAAGGTGTTAACAAAGAGAAGAGAGGGAGCACCATGATAAAACACAAACAAAAAACAACTCGGTTTTGTCTTGTGGTGATCTTATCGCTGTTCTCTTCGCAGCTTCTGGCCTTGGACTTCACCCCGGGCGAGATTCAGAAGCTGACCAACGGAAAGCTCATCAGAAAACCGCTCAAGAACTCCTGTGAGAACGGTTTTTACGGCGGCGCAGGGTTTGCCGTCATCGACGCTCCGGTCGATGAGGTCTGGAAGATTCTGGGCAAGGTCTCGGCGTATCCGGACATCTTCCCCAAGACCGTGGCCACGAATGAGATTTCAAGAAAAGAGAATCGTTCCATCATCAAGGTCGTCCTCGGACACAAGCTTCTGAGCATCAAGTATCACATCAGCCTGACGCGGGACTGGGAGACCAAGACCATCTCGTTCGACCTGGCGGAGAATCTGCCGCACGATATCAACGCCGCCCGCGGGTACTGGAAGCTGATTCCACAAAACAACGGGAGGACCTTGGTCGCCTATGCGGTCTCCATCCGGATCCCCACAGGCATCGTCGCCTTTCTCGGAAAATCCACCGAGAAGTCACTGGAGCGAAACCTCATCGGGCTTCCCCGCCATCTCAAGAAATATATCGAGAAGGATGCTCCCCTCGGAAAGATGACCGCCCGCGCCGACTAGACACCTGCAAAGCCAGTCTCTCTCATCAGCCGCTCTCCGGACGCTCTGATTCAAAACCGACGGCGATCCCCGTTATCGACAGGCTCACCACCACCGCGACCGCGGCGATTCGGGCGCGAAGGCCGGTGACGAGGGCTACGGTATCCGTATCGGTCCCGAGTTTCGCCGCATTGACGGCGAGGTCCCAGTTCTGTCCCACCAAATCCACCAGATGGCTGATGCCGAGATAGGCGATCACCGCCCAGATGAGCATACGGACGGAAGAGACCGCCCATACGTTTCTGTATCGCCACGCCACAAGGAGATTGAGGCAGAAGAGCCCCGCCGTGAAGCCGAGCCAGTGGGTATCCGCTTTCACGAGGGAGGCGGTCTCTTCGTCCAGCCCGTCGAGAGCACAGAGCCCGTATCCCAACGCGCCGACCGCCGCCAGGAGGTTGAGGATGATGCTGCCGGTTCTCGCGTTGAATTTCACGGTATCTCCATCCCTTCACGAGAAAAGAAAAGCGACGGGCGGCCTCGCGTCCGTTCCCGCCGTTTGTTTCCCTCCTCTCGGAGAGTTCTTTACCTATCGTTTGAGCGGTCGCCTGTCCACGGTTTTGATGTGGTAATGATCTTGCCCAAACGCTTTCAGGCTGCTAATGAAAACAATGTTTTGGGAATGAAAAATAAAAACAAAGAAGAGATGGGTGGAAAAAAAGGCGCGGAGACCGGCCCCCGGAAGAAGGCGGACAGAGTGGAGGTCGTCAAGGTCCTCGTCCTCGCCATGGTGTCGTTCATTCTGGGATTCGGTCTCGTTATTTTCTTTCTAAGTCCACGTGATTCTTCCGGAAATTCGGATTTAGATCTGGGCGGAACCTATGATCGTTCTCCGGAGAGTCCGGCGGATGAGGACGAAGCCCCTCCAGAGGGGGACGCCCCTCCAGAGGGAGAAGCCCCTCCAGAGGGAGAGGCCCCCGCCGGGAATCGCTACGCTCCGGGGAGCAGCGAGAATCCCCTACTCGCCAATACGGAAGACGCCCGGGATGATGACACGCCGGCCGTCGACGAAGGGAACGCCCCGGCCGAGGTCCCGCCGGGAAAGACCCCCGACGGAGTCGGCCTCAAGGGCGATGCGTTCTACCTCAAGTGTTGGGACAAGGACGGCGGTGAGGTGGCGGGCTCCTCGTGTGACGGCCTCCGGGTGCTGGAGAAGCGCTTTTCGACCCGGCTCTATGTCGTGGATCGCTGCAAGAAGATCCACTCGGGGGAGAAGGGGGAGGGCAAGCTCAGCCTCGGTATGGAGGTGGATTTCGACAAGCGGGCGCTGAGCTTCTGGAACGGCGCCTCGTCCGACCTGCAGAACGCCGCCAAGGTGGCCACCTGTCTCAGGGACGAGCTGGCCGGCTTGCCCATCCACAGCGTGGATCACAAGTACTCACGATATCGCCTCTTCTTCACCGTGATCTTCGGAAAGGGCGGCGAGACAGTGAAGACGGACAAAGCCCTCAGCCCGAAGGCGGACAAACCCCTGCCCGCCGGCAAGATGGTCGACGTGGTCATGGATCGGGTGAGGGTCCGGACAACCCCCGTGGACGGCGATATCATCGGAAAAATAAGCTCCGGCAACCAGGTGAAGCTGGTCCGGAAGAAGGCCGGTTGGTGCGAGATCATCACGCCGAACGGCAACCGCGGATGGATGACCTGTGAAGCCCTTTCCAAGTAGTCTCCTCGTCCTCTGTCTGCTCTGCGGCGGCTGCGGTGGGGGGAAATCGAAGGAGCGCCGCGAGCTGGAGCGGCTCGAGGTCGCCATCGGAATGGTGGCGGGGGCCGAGCCGGCGGACCGGTCCATTCGCCTAGAGCAGCTTCAGAACCTGCGCGTCGAAACGGAAAAGGTCAACGGCCTGAAGGCCCTGTGTTTGTCGTCATACACCACCTTCGACAAAGCCTCCCGGTTCCTGGCGGAGGCCAAGAACGAGACCGGAAAAATAGAGACGGAGATAGCGGCCGCCAAGGAGAGGAAACGCCTCGGCGTGAACCTTTCCCCCGAGGAGGCCGAGCGGCTGATCACCATGGGCCGAAAGGCGACGATATCCCTGGAGCAGGTGACTCTGGAGCTGGACCAGGCGGAGAGGCTGGTGGCCGACTGCGAGGAGCAGCGGCTCACCCTGAGGGCCGAGATTATGGCGCAGTGACGGCCGGCTTCGGGAATAGACGTCCCCCTGGTGTGTTGAGCAGAGTATGTTGGTGAATCGTTTCTATTATCTGATTATCGCGTTCGGGATGGCGGGGTGCGCTTCCGAGGAGCCTCCCCCCCAGTCGAAAGAGGTCTCCCAGGTGGATCTCCCCGTGGTAAATGATGAACGGACGGATCTCATCCTGACCTGGTTCGCGGACGGCGGTCCGGCGGTCGGCTCCTCGGTGGACGAGGTCCCCGAGGCGGCCCGACGGGAGGTGCGGGTCCAGGATCCCGGAATTCCGCCTGAAAGCCGGGATCCGAGCGTGATTTATATCACCGATCTCAGCGCGCCGACCAAGAACGGCAACTATCCCGTCAAGGCGGTCAAGCGGGCCGACTGGGAGTCCAAGCGGCGGGCCCTGCTCGAGGCCAAGCTCGAGGCGGCAAAGAAAGAGGCGGCAAAGAGCGCACAGGCCAACCCGGGGCTCGCGGTGGTGCCTCAGCCGGGGGGGGCGCCGGTCGTCATGTACGCCACCAAGCACTGTCCGGTGTGCATCAAGGCGAGGCGGTGGCTTCTCGAGCACAAAATTCCCTATATCGAGCACGACATCGAGAAGGATATGAACGCGGCCAAGGCCCTCCAGGCCAAGGGGCGGGCCCAGGGGGTCTCCACCGCCGGTGTTCCCATTTTCGAGATCGGCGGTCGGCTGATACCGGGGTTCGACCCCGCGACCATCACCAAGATGCTCACGGCGATGGCGGGAGCCCAGACGATTTAGGTCCCAACATAAAGGACAGCAAGAAGACATACAATGAATGAAACGCGAATCGAGACCCGGGTGGATTCGGAGGTGGGGCCGCTCGAGGCGGTGCTCCTCCACCGGCCGGGGCAGGAAGTGGAGAACATGGAGCCCGAGAACGCGGAGAAGGCGCTCTACAGCGATATCCTGAATCTCTCCGTGGCCAGAGAGGAGTACGATCAGCTGCGCGGGGTGCTCGACAGGGTCACCCGGACCTTCGAGGTGCGCGACCTGCTCCGGGAGGTGCTGGAGGACACCGCGGTCAGGGCGGAGTTGCTGGACGCGGTCTTGGGGGACGGCTCCCGCAACCTGCGGCCGGCGGACCTGGCGGACCTGACCTCGGAGGAGGTGGCGCGTCAGCTCATCGAGGGGGTGCCCCTTACGCGGAACTCCCTGACCCGGTTTCTCAGCAAGGAGCTCTACGCCCTCAGCCCGCTCCACAACTTCCTCTTTGTCCGGGACGCGGCCATGGCCGTGGGCGGGCGCACCCTGGTGGGAAAGATGGCGAGTCGGGTGAGACGCCGGGAGGCGAAGATCATGGACGCGGTGCTCCGGCACCACCCGGCCTTCGAGACAGAGGTGATCAATCCGTCCCGATCGCCCGGTTCCGAGCAAATCAGCATCGAAGGGGGGGACGTGCTGGTGGCGAGGGCGGATATCCTCGTCGTCGGTATCGGCGCGCGCACCACGCCGGAGGGGGTCGACTACATCATCGAGGCGCTCGGCGGCCGGCAGCCTATCAGAGAACTGCGGCACATCCTCGTACAGGAGCTCCCCACGGAGCTCGAGTCCTTTATCCACCTCGATATGCTCTTCACCTTCCTCGATCAAAACCAGTGCATGGTATTCGAGCCGGTGATTGTGAAGAGCCGGCTGAAGCCCATCCACATCTCTCTCTACGGCGGCGAGGTCCACAACATCCAGGTCGAGGATAACCTCGTCCGGTCCCTTGGCGATCTGGGAATGGATCTCGAGCCCGTGCTCTGCGGCGGCGAGGACGAACGGACTCAGAAGCGGGAGCAGTGGCACAGCGGGGCCAACTTCTTCGCCGTGGGGCCCGGAAAGGTCATCGGCTACGGTCGCAACGAGTACACCATCGAGGCCCTCGACAAGGCCGGCTACGAGGTGATCGACGCCCGGGATGTGATCCAGGACAAGGTGAGCCTCGACGACTACGACAAATACGTGGTCACCATCAAGGGCGCCGAGCTCGCCCGGGGGGGCGGCGGCTGCCGCTGTCTGACCCTGCCCCTTCGGCGGAGGCCGCTGGAGGGCGACGGCTGACAGGCGAGGCGCCAGCCGAAATTTTACAAGAAATGAAAGCTGCGGCGCGCGAGCTCGTGGGTCGCGTCGGCGGAGTCGGTGGAGAGGATGGCGTAGGAGGTCCGATCCCGGGTGAACACCAGCCCCTCCACGCGCGTCAGGAAGCGCCGGTACACTGTATGACGACGCCCCCAGGGGCCCCCCCGGAAATCGGGCGTGAAAAGCAGGGGGACACCGTGCGAAAAGGGGCCGCGGAGAATTTGCGTTTTGCCACTTGCCTAAAGCGAGAGTTCCCCGTAAGGTTCACCCTGCTTTCGGGGCGTAGCGCAGTCTGGTAGCGCGCCAGCTTTGGGAGCTGGATGTCGTAGGTTCGAATCCTATCGCCCCGACCGAAATTCCCGTTTCATTTCTTCCGATATCGCCTCGCGCGGAACATGGACCAGAAGACCAGAGCGAGGAAGCCGGCGCCGGTGTAGCCGGCGTGCCGGGCGTTGTGGAGGTCGCCGGTGTCGTAGAAGTAGAGCGCCACCCCCGCCGACGCGATGGAGAGGAAGGTGAAGATGAGCTGATGGCCGGCGGCGTAGAGTCGCTCCACCCCGTTGGAGACCCCCGAGACCTTGAAGGTGACCTGACCCGCGAGGGTGCGGTTCACCGCCTTCTCCACCACGCCGGGCAGGGAGATGACCGATAGGAGCTTCTCCTGGAGCAGGTTGAAGAGCACCTCCGACCAGTCCTGGTCCTTGCCGAGGACGAACTCCTCGAGGTACGGGCGGATGGTGAGGGCCGGGTTCATGTCGGGATCGAGGTGGGTGCAGATGCCGGCGAGGAGGAGGAAGGCCCGTTCGAGAAGGACCCACTCCCGGGGCACGTAGAACGAGGATGAAATCTCCCGGATGCCGATGTCCATTTTCCGGATGTCGGCCAGGGACTCGAACCCCTTCTGGGGGTCGATCTTGATGGACGACAGGGAGAAGTCCTCGAGCTTAATCTCCTGCTGAAACCGCTGGTGGAAGTATTCGATGACCCGGGTGGCGGCCTCGGACTCGTCGGACCCCCGCCGCAGGAACCCCATGGTCTCCAGGGACTTGATGAGCTGGGCCTCGTCCGCCTTGATGATGGCCTCCAGGAACGAGCTGACGCCCCGCCGCATGTTGTCCGAGAGGTGGCCCACCGCGCCGAAGTCGAGGAACACCAGCCCGCCGTCCTTTTGAACGAGGATGTTCCCCGGGTGGGGATCCGCGTGGTAGACGCCGTCGACGAAGATCATCTGACAGTAGGCCGTCACCAGATCCTTGGCGATGACCGACGGATCGAGCCCCGCCGCGCGGAGCGCGTCCCGGTGGGTGATCTTGATGCCGTCCACGTACTCCATGGTCAGCACCTTGGCGGTGGAGAGCTCGGGCACGACGCGGGGGAAGATCACCTTGTCGTTGTCCGCGAAGTTCTTGGCGATGGTCTCGATGTGGGCGGCCTCGTGGTTGAAATCGAGCTCGTCCTCTATCATGGCGCGGATCTCGCCGTAGAAGTTGTCGAGCCCGCGCATCTTCAGGAAGAACTGGACGATACCGACGATGCGGCGGATGGTCTTGAGATCGCTCTTGGCCATGGTCCCCACCCCGACGTGCTGTACCTTTACGGCGACCCGCTGGCCGTCCCGGGTGGTGGCCTCGTGCACCTGCCCGAGGGAGGCGGAGGCGATGGGGGTCTCATCGAAGGTCTCGAACACCTCGAGGGGATTCTTCCCGAACTCCTCCCGGATCCGCTGCTCGATTTGATGATAGGGGCGGGCGGGAACCGCGTCCTGGAGGTTCTTGAGCCCGTCCCTGAGCTCCTCGGGGAGGAAGTTGGTCATGATGCTGAACAGCTGCCCCACCTTGATGAAGAGCCCCTGGAGCGCCAGGATTGTCCTCTCGATACGCCGGGAGTTCCGGCGATCCAGGGCGGCCTGCTGCGCCTCGATCCGATCCTCGCTCGTGAACCGCCCCTTGAACCGGAGCCAGAAGTAGCTGCCGATGACGACGAACGTGGTCCAGTAGGCGTGCAGGAACCGGAAGCTCATTCTCGGCGGCGGTCTGACCTTTGCGCGTTCGCTGTTCATGGCGTTGCTTTTATCGCGATGGTGCCGGTGCCTCTGCGCGTCTACCGCGTCGGCACTAAGGGGTCCTCACCAGGACGACGGTGATATTGTCATGACCGCCGTTGCGGCACGCCACCTCGATCAGCGCGTGACAGGCGGTCTGGAGGTTGGTCCGGTTCGCCAAGTAGACCTCGAGCATCTCGGGATCGGCGACCTCGCCGGAGAGCCCGTCGGAGCACATGAGGTAGGTGTCCCCCGGGCGGGGGGTCTCGAAGAAGGTGTCCACCTTGACCGACTCCTTCATACCGAGGGCGCGCACGATGACGTTCTTGTGGGGGAAATTCTCGATCTCCTCCGGTGTCAGCTTCTTCATCTTGATGTAGTCGTTGAGCAGGGAGTGATCCTCGGTGATCTGCTCGATGACCCCGTCGCGGATCCGATAGATCCGGCTGTCCCCCACGTGGGAGAGGTAGACCCCCTCGTCGACGAAGAAGGCCCCCACGATGGTGGTCCCCATCCCGTTGAACTTGGTGTCCCGCCGGGAGGCCTCGTGAATCCGGAGGTTGGCCAGCTTGATGCCGGTGATGAGGCGGTTCTCCTCGTATCGCCTGGAGCGATCCATCTTGTAGGGCCAGGTCATCTCGGGATCGTCCCGGGTCTCCTTGAAGAACGTCTTCAGCGTCTCCACGGCCATCTGACTGGCGACCTCTCCGGACGCGTGGCCTCCCATGCCGTCACACACCACGAAGAGGTTCTCTTCTTTGATAATGGAATAGGTATCTTCATTGTGGGTTCGCTTCATTCCCACGTTGGTTTCACCAGCGACTTCAATCCGAGTTAACACGTATGCCTCACCTTTTTCGATTCATCAGATATTGGAGCGTAGCAAAATGCCGTTTTTCGGTCAAATAGCCAAATTTACTAAATTTGTCCCCCCTGTCCCCCGAACGTCGAAATGGTCTATCGGACAGACACCTTGAGCTCCATGGGCTTACCCCCGCGGGTGATGCTGAAGGAGAGGTCGTTGGCGTTCCGCATGTTCTGGTACGCGCCGAGGGCCTTGTCCACGCTGGTCAGCTCTACGCCGTTCACCTTATGGATGATATCGCCCTTCTGGGCGCCGAGGAGGGCCAGGGGGCTGTTTTGACTGAATCGTCTGAGCTTGTACCCGGTGGTCTTTCCCCCCTGGCGGTACGGTCTCACCCGGACCGATCGGATGAACTTGGTGGGATCGGCGAGGAGCTCGGTGACGAGGGAACGATCGATCTCGGATTCGGTATCGCTCACCTTCCGGATCCGGTCGGCGTACTGGCCGTCACCCTTGGCCGCCGCCGCCGGCGCCGGGGTGCTGGTGCGGGTGGGCGGCTTCGCGTTGGGGTCGCCAAACATATCCACGTAGCATTCATCAGCGGATCCCCTCAGGAAGAGGTACCGCCACGTGATCCCGGAGACCACCCGGTCGTTTACCTCGTCGCCGACGCGAAAGAGGGTCGGGGTGCCCCCGACATCCACCGAGGCGAAGGACCAGTCCACGTCATCGGAGGACGCTACCGTGGCGAGCACCTTGACCTTGTTGTCGGTGCACGGAACAATGGGCAGCGCGTTGGGATCGATGGGCGTCCCCCCCGTGCTGATCACCGGCGGCGGCTCGTCCCTCCGCGGGATGGGACCCTCCTCGGAGTCGAAGATATTCCGGGAGAGGATAGCATCGCCGTTCGGGGGGGCGAGGCTCATCCGCGGGCGCGACGCAGGCGCCTTCTTCGCGGTCTTCGGCAGGGCCGGGGTCTCGGGGAGCAGCGTCTCCACCTTGCCGGCGACGATCTGCGCGGTGCCGCCGGCGAGAAAATAGGCCACCGCGGCGAGGGTCACCAGGTTGAAAATCCAAAAATACTTTGTGAGCAGCTTTTCCATTGTATCTTCGTCGGTGCCGGTCAGCGGCGGTTGTTCCCGTTGCGCTCGAGACGGCCCGAGTCTTGTCAGGCCATCCTCATGATTTCATATCGCATGTTCAACGAATATTAAAGTTATTCTGTTCCGAGTGGGGGCACTATTCTATCGATGGACGCGCCACACCGCGTCCCTGCCCCTCTATGAATTTCAAAATAACACAGCAGGAGATATCGGCTTCGACTCGGAATGAACGCCCTCGACCGAGGCGTTCTCTCGGCAAATATCTGGTCCGCTCAGCCGAGGAAGGATTATAAGAAGATATGAGATTCACGAAAATGCATGGATGTGGAAACGACTACATTTACATCGATTGCTTCGAAGCGCCCCGCCCGGAAGATCCCGGGACGCTCGCCCGGAGGATGTCCCATCGCCGGTTCGGCGTGGGGGGAGACGGGCTGATCCTCATCAAGCCGGGACCGGAGGGGGCGGACGCCGAGATGGAGATGTACAACGTGGACGGCTCTCTGGCAGAGATGTGTGGCAACGGCCTCAGGTGTCTGGCCAAGTACGTCTTCGACCATGACCTCGCGAACAAGCGTCATCTCGAGATCATGACCGGCGCCGGCCTGCTCCAGGCCGACATCCTCGAGATCGAGGGGGATCGGGCCCGGAAGATCAGCCTCGACATGGGCGTGCCGATCCTGTCTGGCCCCGATATCCCCACCGTCTGGCCGTCGGAGCGGATCGTGGACCAGACCATCGAGGCGGCGGATCGCCGATTCGATATCACGTCGGTGGGCATGGGAAATCCCCACTGTGTCATCTATGTCGACGACGTGAAACACTTTCCGGTGGAGACCTACGGCCCCGTTATCGAGACCTCGAGATACTTCCCGAACCGGGTCAACGTCGAGTTCGTGGAGATCGTCTCGAGGACCGAGGTCGTCCAGCGCACCTGGGAGAGGGGATCGGGAGAAACCTGGGCCTGCGGGACCGGCGCCTCCGCGGTGTGCGTGGCCGGGGTGCTCACGGGGCGGACCGACCGGAATCTGCGGATACACCTCCTCGGGGGAGATCTCGAGCTCACCTATCGGGCGGAGGATGATCACGTTATCCTTACCGGCGGCGCCGAGGAGGTCTTTTCAGGGGAGTGGGGCTAGACCTCCGGATTGGGGTCGTCACTGTCGTCGGTCGGCTTCGAGGCGGCCTCGGTCTCCGGAATCGCGGCCGGTTCGACCTCGGTGTCGGGCTCGGCGCCGGTGGACGCCTCCTCGACAGGTGACTCGGGGCTCGCCTCCTCCGCCGCTTTTTCAGCGGCTTGCCGCTGCGCCTCCCGCTTCTTCGCGAAGCACTCTTTACAGAACACCTCCTCTCGCTCATCCGGGAGGAAGGGAACCATGGCGTCGGCGCCGCACTCAGCACACACGATGGCGAACAGGGGCTTCTCGTCGATGTACTTCTTGGTAGTCTCCTGGTATCCGGGGGAGCGATACTCGGCCTTTACGTCCAGGTCCGCGTACTCCTGGAAGCCGGGGGAACGGTACTCCTCCTCCGGTTTGATATCATCGTATTCCCTGAAGCCGGGGGAGCGGTACTCCTCCTCCGGCTTGATGGTCTCGTATTCCCTGAAGGCGGGGGAGCGATACTCGTCCCGGCGCGGACGACGGTCGTTGAGGCCCGGAGAACGGTAATCCTTGCTCCGCCTCGGGTCCCGCCGGCCGCGGATCTTCTGGTGGCTCGGCGCGCTGTTCTCGAAGGCTGGGGATCGATAGATGCCGTTCCCCTTGCGGCCCTGGCGCCGCTTCTGCTTGCGCGCCTGGCGACAGGCCTTGCAGCGTTTGGGCTCTGAAGTCAGCCCCTTCTCCGCGTAGAACTCCTGCTCCCCGGCGGAGAACACGAACTCGGCGCTGCACTCCACGCAGGTCAGTGTTCTGTCTTCGTAAGTCATGTGGTGTTATTCCTGGTCAAAGGTGGGCTACATTTCGTAGAACCCGCGTACTCCTCAAATCAGAGTGACGCTATATTCGGGCAGATTTCTTGTCAAGCACGGCCTTTCGCAGATACATTTCCCCCATGTTCAAGCTGATAAAATTCGCCTTGTTTCTCGCCACCGTGCTGATCGCCGGGTACTTCATCCTCGGCGTCACCCTCGGGAACAAGACCCTGTTCGAGCACCTCTCGGGGATATCGAAGACCGATGAGGCCGAGACTCTGAAATCCGAGATCGGAAAGAAGATCGATGGCGCGACCCATGACCTGAAGGAGAAGGCCGCGACCATGGCCTTCGAGGAGCTCGAGGAGAAGGCCCGCCAGGAGATCGGTGAGGAGGCCGAGCCCTCTCCCGCCGAGCCCGCCGCCGCTGATCGCCGGGGTTTGGATACCCTGATCAGCCGACAGAACCGGGCAGCGGAGGGGGAGGATCGGGACGCCCTCGATCAGCTGATCCGCGAAAAGAGCGCCCCCCGCTGAGGATGCCGATTCCGTCCAACTCCGACACAGCCCTCGATGTCGCCGTGATGGGAACGGGGCGCTGGGGCCGCAACCTGGTGAGGGTGCTGGAGGCCCACGAGGGGGTCCGCCTGAGATGGCTGGTGGATCCGGATCCCGCGGCCCTCTCCCTGGCCTCGGCCCTCGCCCCCGGGGCGCAATGCGTGTCGCGTATCGACGAGACGAGCTTCGGTTTCGAGATGGCGGCGGTCTCCACGCCGGCCCGCTGCCACTTCGCGCACGCGCTGCCGCTCATCGAGAAGGGGAAGCATGTGTTCGTGGAGAAGCCGGCGGCCCTGACGCTCGAGGACGCCGGCGCCTTGGCGGCCGGCGCCGTCGAGCGGGGATGCCGGTTCATGGTGGGGCATCAGCTCCTGTTCCATCCCGCCTTCGAACGGCTGAGCCGGCTGGCGTCGGACGGCGTCCTCGGCCCCCTTCGCGCCATCACCGCGGAGCGCACGGGGGACGTGGATCTGTCCCGCGAGCCCGGCGTCCTCTGGTCCTACGGTCCCCACGACGTGGCGATGATTCTGATGCTGGCCCGGGAAGCACCCGCCGCGATTCGGGCCCGGGGAACGCTCGACGGCGAAGGGCTCCCCACGACCGCGGAGGTCACCCTCGGTTTCGGCGCCGGGCTCACGGCGACCGTCCGGCTGGCGGCCAACGACGGCACCCGCGTCCGGCGGCTGACCGTCCGCGGTGATCGGGCGGTGGCCGTCTTCGATGACGGCGTCCCGGGCGGGCGGCTCACACTCCATACAAGCGGTGCGGAGGAGGCGATCGCGGTTCCGGGAGGGGAGCCCCTGGCCCTGCAGCTCGCCGACTTCATCGACAGCATCCGCAAGGAGCGCCCCTGCCGGAACGGAACGGCCCATATGATGCGCGTGATCTGCGTGCTGGCGGCGTCCGAGGAACAGATCTCGAGGGGGTGAGCCGAGGGACGGCCCCTTGTCATTTTGACACGGCGCGCCCCCGTCTCCTCGCAATTCTGTCAGGCCGTAACGGCGGCCGTCTTGTCAGAACCGTCGGTCTTCGGTTGCCCTTCTGTGGTACGGATTGTGCAGACGAAGCGCCCCATGGCTGTAATAGACACATTTTTGACATTGCTGGTGAATCAGAAGGCGGATCGGCTGGCGGTGACGTCCGGCGACGTCCCCACGCTGTTCAAAGAGGACGGTCCCACGCGGCTCTCGATGCCCGCGATCTCCCGGGAGATGGTGGAGGTCTTCGCCCTCGAGGTGATCGGCGGGGATCGCTCCGACGAGATTGTCGCCGGGGCCCGCTTCGAAGGGGTCTACCGGACGGCGTCCGGGGACGAGTTCGGCTATCTGATCCGCGTCAGGACGGGCGGCTGTGAAATCGAGATGCGCCCCTCCGTCGCGAGCCCCCCGGCGGACGAGGCCCCCCCCGCCGCCTCGGACGGAGACCCGCCCGCGTCCCCTGAAGATCAGGCGTCCGAGGAACGGATCACGGCTGCCGTGGAGCGCTCCCTAGACGTTCAGAAGCGCTCCGCGGCGGGGGACCCGGTGCCCGCCACAAGCCGGCGCAGGGGGGCGGAGGCCCCCGCCCCTGACGGGGCGATCATCGATGTCCTGGAACAGGCGATCCGCGCCGGCGCCTCGGATGTCTTCCTCTCCTCGGGGCGTCCCCCCCGGATTCGGGTGGACGGAACGATCCTGCCCGTCGAAGCGGCCGCCACGAGCCGGGCCCAGCTCGAGGGGCTGCTCGGGGAGCGGGAGGGCGCCGAGCTGGACGCGACCGGCAGCGTCGACCTCGGCGCGACCTGGGCGATGACCCCGTCCCCCGGGGCGGCCGAGGGCCGGCGGTTCCGAATCAACGTCTTTCGCCACTCGAATGGGCTCGGGGCCGCGATTCGTCCCGTCCAGGCTCGAATCCCGACGCTGGGCGAGCTGAACCTGCCGAGGGATCTCTACGCGCTGTGCGACTATCCGAGCGGTCTGGTGCTCCTCACCGGGGCCTCCGGATCCGGGAAGTCCTCCACCCTGGCGGCGCTGATAGAGCACATCAACCAGTCCCGATCGCGCCACATTATCACCATCGAGGATCCCATCGAGTTCGAGCACGGGAGCCGCCGATCCCTCATCCACCAGCGGGAGGTCCCCCGCCACGCGGAGAGCTTCAGCGCCGGGCTCCGCGCCGCGCTCCGGGAGAATCCGGACGTCATCCTGCTCGGGGAGATGCGGGACCCGGCGACCATCTCCGCCGCTCTCACCGCCTCGGAGACCGGACACCTGGTGTTCTCCACGTTGCACACCGGCAACGCGGCGTCGGCCGTCAGCCGTATCATCGACGGCTTCCCCGGCCACCAGCAGGTCCACGTCCGCCTCCAGGTCGCCTCGTCCCTGCGGGCGGTGGTGGCCCAGCGGCTGATCCCCTCCGACGTCACCCGGGGGCGCATCCCGGCGCTGGAGACCCTCATCGTCACCCCCGCGGTGCGTACCCAGATACGGGAGGGCCGGGAGCATCAGCTCCGGACCGCCATCCAGACCGGCGGCGACGACGGGATGATCACCCTCGAGCGCTCCCTGGCCGCCCTGGTCCGCAGCGGAAAGATCCGCCGCGGCACCGCGATGAAACACGCCGAGGACCCGCACGCCCTGGGCAAGCTCCTCGGCGGATGAGGACCGCGGCGCTTTATGGAAGCTGACCGGATACATCGAGCGTGACGGCTTCGGGAAAAATTAAAAAACGGGAACCAAACTCGCCGTCGGGGTGTTCCTACCCCGTGAACCGTGACGGCAGCTGTATATGACACTGAATCGTGATGATGAATTGATGACGCAGGCCCGCTTCGGCGATGAGGGGGCGTTCGCCGAGCTCGTCAACCGGCACAAGGATATGGTTGTCAATTATCTCACTCGGTTGACCGGCGGCCGCTGTGATGCGGAGGACCTCGCGCAGGATACTTTCCTTCGTCTGTTCACGGCGACGAAGAGCTACCGGAGTGAGGGGAAGTTCAAGGGATACTTGCTGAGGATCGCCACCAACACCGCGTTGAGCCACACCCGAAAGCTGAAGCGGCAGCGTATTCTGATGGGGCTGATATCGGCCGAGCCCCCCCCGGTGGTGAAGACGCCCCAATACCGGTTGCTCGACGGTGAGGCTCAACGGGTCCTGGCGGAGGCCATCGAGGGCCTCCCGTGGCGGTTCCGGGTGCCGCTGGTCCTGCGGGAGATCGAGGAGATGTCCTACGAGGCCATCGCCGAGGTCCTCGACTGCTCGCAGGGCACCGTGAAGTCGCGCATCAGCCGGGGGCGCGGCCGCTTGAAGCGGACCCTCGTCCCCTACCTGGATGGAGTTGAATGATGGATCGTCTCGATGACAAGCTGGATGCCCTGTTTCGTTCCCTGCCCCGGGAACGGGCGTCCTCGGATTTTACACAACGTCTCCTGCTCCGCGTCGGCGAAGCGCGGCACAAGTCTCGCCGCGGCCGGAGGCTCCTCTTCGTTGCGGTTCCGGTGACCGCCGTGGCCGCGGTCTGTATCACCTCGTTCGCCTGGTTCGTCCACGAACGGGCCGAGCGGGAGCGCATGCGGGCGGAGTACGCCGCCATTCAGGACGAGTACGACCGCCTGTTGGCGCAGCACGACCACTACGAACGGGATTTGGTGGAGTTCACCGTGTTCCGCCTCGGGGGGGATCGGGATTCGGAGCTCGTGCTCGACCTCTCGGGGCTCGAGGCGATTGAGACGGTCGAGGATGTCCCGGTCGTCAGTGAAGGGAAGGGCGGGCCCGCGCTCCCCGAGACGGCGGCGCCCTTCTCGTGGCCGCAGCCGCTGGAGCTGAACGGAGGTACGATATGAGAGTCATGACGAGAGCGGTCTATTCAATATGTTCCTTCGCGGTGTCGTCGATCATCGCCGCTCACGGCGCTGCGCAGCAATCGGCTCAGAGCGCGTCGCCCGCCGCCCCCGCGGCCTCCGCCGGTTACCTCGGCGTCCAGGTGACCATGCTGACGCCGGAGCTCCGGGAGTTTTTCGGCGCCGCCAAGGACGCCGGCATCCTCGTCTCCAAGGTGGAACCGGACAGCCCCGCGTTCCGGGACGGCCTCGAGGTCGGCGATGTCATCGAGGAGGCGGACGGCGAGAAGGTGGTGTCGGTGTGGCTCCTCGAGCGAGTGGTCAATCAGAAGAAAGCCCGGGACGTCCTCATCGTCCGGGTCCTGCGGTCGAGGAAGCCGAAGGTCATCAAGGTCACCATGGAAGAGCGGCGGCGATCGCGGATCGACCTGGGGCAGGTCTTCTATTTCCAGTGGCACGGTGGCCGGATGGAGCTCGACCGCATCGATCCCCAGACCTTCGCCACCGCGGCGGAGCGGTTTCGGGAGTACTTCAACGAGCCGATGATCTTCACCCGGATGCAGGAGATGCAGCGACTGCTCGAGCGGGAGCGGATGCTGAAGCTCCGCATCAAGCGGCTGGAGGATCGCATCCTGCACTTGGAGGTTCAGCTGAAGGACTGACGCCCTGAACGGGCAACGCAGCAGGACCTCCTCATCTCGCCAAACCGGATGAAGTACCGATAAACCGGACACCTCCAAAAAGGCTTCGTAGGTCGCGCCGAACCCTCGGGGATCCAGATCGAAGATGCGATCAAAGAGTGAAACGCAATCACGACGATTGCGGATCGACGATCCGCCTACCGGGAAAGGGGGGAGGAGTCCAGCTGCTTGTCCACGTGTTGCTTGACGAAATCCTCGACCTCCTTGGCGGTGCTCAGCTCCAACGCCGCCTCCGCGATCTGCCGGGACTCCTCGAACGCGATCTTTCGAACCATCGCCTTGACCGTCGGAATCAGGGTCGGGGCCATCGACAGAGACCGAAGGCCGAACCCGACGAGGAGCGGGATGAGGAGCGACTCCGCCGCCATATTGCCGCACATGGATACCGGAATTCCGGCGCGGTCCGCCACATCGATGACGAGCTTGACGGCCCTGAGGATCCCCGGGTGAAAGGGGGTATAGAGATACGCCACGTTGTCGTTCACGCGATCGATGGCGAGGGAATACTGTATCAAGTCGTTGGTGCCGATGGAGAAGAAGTCGGCCTCCCGGGCCAGCTTGTCGGCGGCGAAGACCGCGGAAGGGAGCTCTATCATGCAGCCCACTGAGATATCGTTCGGGACCTCTTCTTTGAGCTCGCTTCTCGCTTCCGCCAACACCTCCTTGACCTGCCGGAGCTCGTCCACACCGCTGATCATGGGGAACATGATCTTGATTTCCCCGTACGCGGCGGCCCGGAGCAGCGCGCGCAACTGCTCCTTGAACATCTCCCGGTACTTGAGGCCGAGGCGGATCGCCCGGAGCCCCATCGCGGGGTTGCTCTCGTTATGGGCTCCGATGAGCCCCAGCTTGTCCCCCCCGAGATCGAAGGTCCTAAAGACGATGGGCCTCGGCGCCATGGCGTCCACCACCGCGCGATAGGTCTGATACTGCTCCTCTTCACCCGGCGCCGCCTTGCGGTTGAGGAAGGCGAACTCCGTCCGATAGAGCCCGATGCCCTCGGCGCCGTAGTCGAGGGCCATCGCCGCCTCGGGAGGGAACTCGATATTGCACATCAGGGAGATGTTCACCCCGTCCGTCGTGACGGCGGGCTTGTCCCGTTCGGAGAGCAGGCTCTTCTCGAGTTCGGCGTGGCGCGCGGCCCGCTCCCTGTATTCGGTGACGGTCTCCTGATCGGGCCGGATGATGATAATGCCCTCGTTGCCGTCCATGATGAGCGTGTCGCCGGACTCCACCATCTCGGTGAGATCCTCTATCCCCACCACCGCCGGAATGCCGAGGGCCTGCGCCATGATGGCCGTATGTCCGGTGCGGGTACCGGTCTCCGTCGCGAACCCCATCACCGGCGTGCCGATCATCTCCGTGGTCTCGGCGGGGGAGAGGCTCTCGGAGACCACGATGCTGTCCACCCCCTTCGTGTTGCCGAGGGACATCCCGTGTCCCATCATATTGCGCAGCACGCGATTGCCGACGAACGTCACGTCCTCCGCCCGCTCGCGAAAATAGTCGTCCCCGAGGTTCGTCAGCATGTCGTGGAACTCCTTGATCTTTCGCGATAGTGCCCACTCCGCGTTGATGAGATCGTCCCGGATGAGCGTGGCGGCGCCGGCGATGAGGAGCTCGTCCTCCAGCATGAGGAGGTGGCCGTCCAGGATCAGCGAATGGTTCCCCGGGGGGAGGTCCACGGTCATCCGGACCGCCTCCCGGGCCTCCGCGATCTGACGCCGCGACTCCTCCACCGCTTTCATGAGCCGCTCGACCTCGTTGGCGGTCAGGGATTTCGCGATCCGCCGTTTGGGGATTTTCAATCGCCCGCGGTCGATGACCCGCGCGACGGCGATCGCGATTCCCGGCGAGGCGGGGATACCGCCGATCCGAACAGCCTCCGTCAATGTTCCTCCCCGAATCTATCAGCGATGAGCGCCTTGAGCGCGTCGATTTGAGCCGCGCCGTCCTCGCCCTCCGCCCTGAGGTTGATCTGGCTCCCGCGGGCCGCCACCAAAGTGAGCAACCCCATAATACTCTTTCCGTTTACTTCCCGTCCGCCCTTCTCGACGAATATCTCTGCCTTGAATTGCGCCGCGACTTTGACGAACACGGTCGCGGCGCGGGCGTGGAGCCCGAGATCATTGATTATCGTCAATGTGGCGCGGTATGTCTCTCTCATATCGCCACCTCTATCAATACCAGAAAAAAAATCACCAGGGGGATCGCGTGGTGCTGGAGCCTGATCCATTTAGTGAGCGCGATCCCCACGGCGATACAGGCGACCGACGCCGGAAACGCCAGCCAGGGGCCGGGGGCGGCGGCGCTGAAAGTAGCCACCACCGCCACCAATACGATTCCGCCGAATACGGCGGCCACACTCTTTATCTGCTTCGTGCGTTCGGGACTGAACCATCGACCCACGAGCAGAATGACGTTGCACCCTTCCCGGTAGCCGATGGAGACGCCGCCGAGGCGGACCAGGAGATGCGCGCTGTTGAAGAGGAACAGGAGAGTGACGATCCCCGCCACCGGTCCGCCGAGGATGGCGGCGAGGCACGCCGCCAACGTGACGAAGGCGGGCATCGCGCCTCTGAAGAACGGATCGCCGAACGCCGCGAGGACGCCCATAGTGCTCGCGCTGAAGCAGGTGATGGCGTAGGGATCCTGGCGCTGTTCTTCCATCTTCAGGAGCGCGCCGGCGATGAAACCGACCAGGAACGGATGGGTGTTGAAGGGCTGGGCATATCTCCTGACCGCCGCCTGCATCTCCTCCGGATCCGGATATAGCGATTTGAGCCCGGGGATCAGACAGTAGGCGAGACCGATGGACTGCATCCCCCCCTCGAACCAGGTGCTCTGCAGGAGGGAGAGCCGAAAGCTCACCTTTGCCAGGGTTCTGTTACTGATGCGGTTCATACGATCACCAGCCAGAAGAGCATCGCGGAGAGCCCCATGGATATTCCGGACCAGGCGAAGAAGCGGGTCTCGGACAGGGCGCTGATGGCCACCGCGACACCGAAGATCGGACACCCCACCGCCGAGACGGTGAGCACCCATCCTTCCGACGGCGGTAGGAAGCTCGCCGCCATGATGAAGAGGATCGACAAGCCCACGCCGAGGAGGGCCTCGACGCCGCCGACGATGATCCATCTCGTGATCGCGCGGTAGACGATCCGCTCCACCGCCCACGCCGGATTCTCGAGGGACCATGGAGAGTTGGTCCGGACCCTGGCGCTGTCTTTTCGCGCGTAGGCGCACTCCACCGATCGGGCGAAGGTTCCGGCGACGATGGACAGCATGATGAGCAGTGAGCCCGAAGGCCCCCCGACCTCGAGGTTGGCGCCCAGACGGGACGCCAGGGCCAGCGTCATGGCGGAGACCGCGCCGGCGAGAGACCAGTCCACCGCACGGATGGGGGATACGGAGAGCAGTTGAAGCGTGACGCCGAGCCAGAGGGCGATCTCCAGGTTCTCGGTCACCAGGCCGACCAGGAGACACATCACCAGCGGCTGGACTAGCGCCCGCTGTCCCAGGCAGTGCCGTTCGAGCAGCAGCACGCTGCCGGATGCGAAGACCAGTGAGATCCAGATGAGGATTTCGCCGATCATTTCTTCCATCCGGGACCTCCCTTCTCGGGCCCGAGGAAGCGCAGCACCTCTCCGGGGAAGGTTTGGATCTCGATCTCGATGCCCGCCTCCGCCATGGCGAGGAGGGACTGCACCTCGTCCTCGGAGAGATACACCGCGTCGGTGACCCGCGTCCGATGGGGCGAGGCGTGGACGTTTCCGAGGGTCAGTCGGTGAAGTCTGATGTCCTGCGCGAGGATCCGCTTCGCATTGGAGATGTCCTTGATGAGCAGCAGCGTCCGCCGCGCGTCATCGAACAGGTGCGCTTTCAACCGGGAGACCTCGACGATCCTGAGGTCGACGATTTTCGGTAGCGCCATCCGGTACACCATCTGCATAGCGTCATTGTCGCTGATCTCATCGTCCGCGACGATGAGGTGCTCGATGCCGAGGTGGGGGATCCAGAATTGGACGACCTGTCCGTGGAGGAGCCGATTGTCAATTCGAACGTGAAAGCGTTCATTCATGGGGGCCTCTAGCGATTACCACCGAGTAGATCTCCGGCAATCGACATGTGTCGCTGACCATACTCCGTTGCCGTCCTCGCGAGCTCGGCGATCTCGAGCATGTCCTGACGACCCGTGATCGCCTTTATCAGCAGGGGAAGATTGAATCCCGTGACGACCTCGATGTTGGTCTCGCCGAGCAACGCACAACCAATATTCGTCGGCGTTCCACCGAAAAGATCCGTCAAGAGGAGCACCCCCGATCCGCTGTCCGCGGCATCGATAGCCTTGGCCAGCGCTTCCAGGACGTCGTTCCCGCCGTCTCCCGGCTTGACGCTGACCACCTGGAGCTGCTCCTGCGGTCCGACGATGATTTCCGCGGCATCCCGCATCCCGTCGCCCATCTTGCCGTGACAACAAATCACTATCCCAATCATCTGTCTGTCAGCCTTTCTATACGGTCCTCGTCGATATCATTCAATTTCTTCTTCCATGACATTTTTAGAAAGGGGCTTCGGCATTGTCCAGTCATCAATGCCTCGCCCAGCGAAATCGAGGTTCTTCTGAACGCGATCTTGAAAATCCAGGGCCGAGTGGTGCCCCATCACCTTCAGCAGTTGATTCCGGGCGGCTACCTCCAGGATGGTGGACAGGGTTCGTCCGGGCCTGACGGGGATTCCGATTCGGGGCAACGATGCGCCCAGGATCTCGTGGGTCTTGCCCTCCACGCCGAGGCGTTCGTAAGTCTTCCCCGACTCCCACTCCTCAAGGGCGACGACGAGATCAATCCGTTTTGTCTCCCGAATCGCGGAGACGCCGAACAGATCCTTGATGTTGATGATGCCGAGCCCGCGGATCTCCATGTGGTGCCGGATGAGCTCGTTGCCGCTGCCGACGATAGTGGCCGGGGGTTTCTTGCTGACGTCGATGACGTCGTCCGCCACCAGCCGGTGCCCTCGCATCACCAGCTCGAGGGCGCACTCGCTCTTGCCGATGCCGCTCTTGCCGGTGATGAGAATGCCGACACCGAAGACATCCACGAGCACGCCGTGGATGGATCGCACACGGGCCAGCCGCGTGGAGAGGTAGTTGTGGAGCGCCTCGACGAAAATGGAGCTTCTGAGCCCGGTGATGAGGGTGGGAATCTGATAATCGTCCGCCATATGGATGAACTGCTCCGGGACGTCCGCGCCACGGGTGATCACCACCACCGGCGGCGTGCAGCTGAGGAGATTCTCGGAGGCCGTCTGCCGCGCCGTCGGTTCGAGCGACCACAGGTAGTCGATCTCCGTGCGTCCCAGCACCTGGACCCTCCCCGGCTTGAACATCTCCCGGAAACCGGCCAGGGCCAACCCGGGCTTCTGTATCGAATCGGCCGTAATCCGCCGGTCCAGGCCCTCCCGTCCGGCCAGGATCTCGAGGCCGAGCTCGACGCGCAGCGCTGACAGTAGGGTCTTTATCTCCATGGCCTACGGCTCTCCACCCTCCGCCGCGATGATGTCGATCAGTTGCTCCGAGGACTCCGTTCGGATCAGCCGCTTTCGTACGTCCACGTCCTTGAGGAGGCGCGAGATCTGCGCCAGGATGCGGAGGTGATCGCCGGCTGAATTGATCGGCGCGACGAGCGCGAAGAAGATGTTCACCGGCTGTCCGTCCACGGAATCGAAGGCGACGCCGTTTCGGGAGATGCCGACGGCGATGCGATTGGTATCGAGTCCCTCGAGCTTGGCATGGGGAATGGCGACGCCATCGCCGACCCCTGTGGTCGCCAGACTCTCCCGATCCAGGAGCGCGGTGGTGATGGTCTCTCCTGTCGGGGTGGCCGCGGGCTTGGCCAGAAGCTTTCCGAGCTCGACGAGTACATCCTTCTTCCCGGCGGAAGCGAGGTCACAGGAGATCAGATCGGGATTTAGATAATTACTCAGTGTAGTCATAATTGGGTTTGTTTATGCCTGCCCCGAGTGTGGGACAATAACAGCATCTCCTTTGGGACACATCCTACCATGAGGTGTGTCTTTAGAATAGGCGGGCGGTGGCGCCCGTTCTAGGTCAGGGAAGTTCTGCTGGCGCGTGCTCTCCCTTTGCTTTTGTCAATTTGACGTTCGATCTTATCCATTACTTTGTCAATAGATGTGTACATATCATCGGTTTCTTCACGCCCCTTGTAGGTCTGACCGCTCGCGTTGATCGTCACGTCGCAAGAGTGAAGATAACGCTCCACCGACAGCACCACGTTGGCCTCCATCGGGCCCTGGATATACTTCTTGGCCCGAGCCACCTTCTCCCGAACCATCTCCTTCATCGCGTCTGTCGGCTCCATGTGACGAAACGTCATCGAAATTTGCATCTATTGTCCTCCATTTCCAGTGCCCCCGTCGACAAACGGGGCCACCGCACATGCCGCGGCGCCCTCGAGATCAGTTTCCCCATCCCGGGACGGGAGTGAGGTTCTGATGAGTGACACCACGAAGGTTTGAACAACGTAAAACCGTTCCTTCAGAAGTATTTCTTACGTTTTGAAGATGACAGAATGCCGAGCATCTCCCGATACTTGGCAACCGTCCGTCTGGCGATGACGATGCCCTGCTGGCTCAGCAGGGTGACGATCCGCTGATCGCTGTGCGGACGCCGGCTGTCCTCACCATTAATAATCTCGCGTATTTTGTTCTTTACGCTCTCCGATGCAATGTCATCCTTGCTCGTGCGCTTGATCGAGGAATTGAAGAAGTACTTCAGCTCGAAGATGCCCTGCGGGGTGTGGACGTACTTGGCGGTGGTGACCCGGCTGATAGTCGATTCGTGCATCTCCACGGCCTCCGCCACATCCCGGAGGATCATCGGCTTGAGGTAGTCCACCCCGCGCTCGAAAAACTCCCGTTGTTTTTCGACGATGCTCTCCGTCACCTTGACGATGGTCCGCCGCCGCTGGTCGATGGAGCGAATGAGCCACTGGGCGGATCGGAGCTTGTTCTGGACGTACTCCTTGGCGTCCTGGTTGGCGTCCATCGCGCTCCGGAAGAAATTGGATATCTTCAGTCGGGGCATACCGTCATCGTTGGCCACCACGAAGTACCGGTCCCCCACTTTGTGGACGTAGACATCCGGGACGATGTACCGCGGCTCCTCCGTCACGAAGTTTCGCGCCGGCCGCGGCTCCAGGTTCGAGACGATCTTCACCGCCTCGTAGACATCCGGCAGGGTCAGATCGAGGTCCCTCGCGATGGCGGGGTAGTTGCGCTTCTCCAGGTTGTGGAGGTGTCTATCGATGATCTCGATGACATCGATATCCAGCTCCAGGGCTTCCGCCTGGACGAGGAGGCACTCCCTCAGATCGCGGGAAGCCACCCCCACCGGATCGAACATCTGCACCATCTTGAGCACTTCCTCGGCGTCCTCGAGCTCCAGGCCTGCCTCCTTCGCGAGATCCTCGATAGGGGGCTCCTTGAGGTAACCGTCCGGATCCAAGTTGCCGATCACCAGGTTGATGAAGTGATCCTCCTCATCACTTACGACCGTCATCCGCAGCTGCCACCGGAGGTGATCCGCCAGAGACTCCTTGGAACCCAGCGTGGCCTCCAGGGTGGGCAGGCCGTCGTTCTGGGGTTGATAGCTGGGGGTGGGGGCCTGATTGGCGTAGTTCTCGAGGTATTTCTCCCAGTCGATCTCGTTCACACCGGAGACCGCCTCCTGATCAGTGGGCTCCGAGGTGACCTCGGCTTTCGGCTCGGGGACCTCCCGGTCGCCGCCGCGATCCGCCATCTCGGCGGTCTCCTCGAGAACGGGGTTCTCCTCCAGC
Organism: Polyangia bacterium; assembly: GCA_050304755.1. GTDB lineage: Bacteria > Myxococcota_A > Polyangia > JAAYKL01 > JAAYKL01 > CAYWLQ01. The sequence goes on from JBNLED010000009.1 coordinate 44,438, forward strand.
TCCTGCTGGACCATGTCTACGAGTTCGGTTCGGGACAGTTGTAAGAGCTTGATGGCCTGCTGAAGCTGTGGGGTCATGACGAGCTGTTGCGCCAACTTCAGCTGCTGCCTGAGTTCCATTCCTACCATGTCGGGTGTCCAACCTCCTCGACTCGTGATGTGTGCTTACCAAACCCCAAGTGCGTCATGAAGATAGTATACGCACCAAATGCTTGGTAAACAAAGGTAAAATACCCAGATAACCCTCTGACGAACCACCGTTCGTCGAAACAGCAGCATTTTGCCACACAAACCATTTGAAATACAAGGTCACTCTCGTCCACAGGGGGGCATCAGCGGGGGTTTTCCTCGCTCCTGCAATGGACCTGTGCTATCCATTCCATGAGGAGTGAATAACATGTCATCACAGCAACCGCTCGTTGGTATCGCCTTATCATCGCTTTTTTTCATGGTCGCGTGTAAATCCGAGGCGCCCCCCGCTCCGGTGGGGACGCTGCCTTCGGGATATCCGCAGGCCGGGCAGCCGATGGGACAGCCGGCCCAGCCCGGGCAGATGCCCGCCGCCCCCGGACAGCCCGTCGCCCAGCCCGGCGTGGCACCCCCCGCCCAGCCCGGACAGCCGGTACCCGCCGCCCAGCCCGTAACGGCGCCGGCCGGACAGCCCGCGCAGAATCCGATGGCGGGGCTGATGGGGGCACTCGGGGCCATGCAGGGACAACAGCAGGCCGGACAACCGGCGCAGGCCATCCCGTGGCAGTCGCTGGTGCAGGCCTTGCCGGTGAACGCCCCGGGGTGGGCGCTCGATGGAGAGCCCGAGGGCGAGAGCGCGGCCTTCGGTGGGTTCACCAGCTCCACGGCCAAGTGCCGCCTGAAACAGGGCACCATGACCGCCAGCGTGGAGATCGTCGACACCTCGGTCAATCCCATGATCGCCATGCCCTTCAATATGGCCCGGTCCATGCGCATCGACTCTTCCGACGAGCGAATGGGGCCCATCGACTTCGGCACCTACCCCGGCACCCAGAAGCTCAGCAAGAAGAGCAACCGGGCCGAGGTCATGGTCATGGTCGCCAACCGCGTGCTGGTCACGGTGAAGGTGACCGGCGCCACCGCGGAGGCGCCCGCCGTCGGTGTGATGCAATACGTCAACTTCGCCCACCTGTCCCAGCTGGCCGGCGGCTGAGCCGTTCCGAGGAGACTCTCGATGAGGGCAGTGGTGCAGCGGGTCGCGGAGGCGGTCGTCTCTGTGGATCACCGGACCGTCGGCAGCGTCGGCAAGGGACTCCTGGTCTATCTCGGAGTGGGCGACGGGGACACGGCGGCCGATCTGGACTACCTGGTGAAGAAGGTGGCCGGGCTGCGGATCTTCCCCGACGAGCGTGGGCACATGAACCGTTCGGTCGTCGATGTCGGCGGCGGCGCCCTCGTCATCAGTCAGTTCACGCTCTTCGGCGATGTGCGTCGGGGGAAGCGCCCCTCGTTCATCTCGGCCATGCCCCCGGAGGAAGCGAACCGCATGTACGAGGGATTCTGTGAAACGCTGAGCCGCCTGGGGGTGCCCACCGCGCGAGGAGAGTTCGGCGCCATGATGATGGTGTCGTCCGTGAATGACGGCCCCGTCACGATTCTGCTGGATTCAAAGAAGCTGTTCTGAGGTTCTACAATCCTACCAGACGCCGATCGTCAGCGTATGGGCTCCGTCCGCCAGCTGGAAGATGTCGAGGTAGGTCCAGTGGGAGACGAACACGTGGTGCTGGGAGGCGGTGAACCCGCGGATGACGCCGGTGTCCGAGCGGGGGATGGGGACATCCCACAGGATCCGGCCGGTGTTCTCGTCGAGACAGGAGAGCTTGAACCCGGCGCCGGAGGCCTCCAGCTCGTAGGGAACGACGACGCGCCCCTGGGAGATGGCCCCCCACTCCGGCGCCCCCTCCTCGACGGTGAGCGGGTTCTGGGAGGAGACCCCGGTCATCCAGAACGCGGTGGCGGTCTTCTCCTTCTGATTTGTCATCTGGTAGAGGGCCGCCATCGGCGTCCGGGTGCCGGGGTTGCGCGTGCCGAGGGCGACAGTCCTCTTATTGACGGTGTTCACGAGGACCTTGTCCACGGACATCCCCTCGATACGGGGGGTGACAATCCCGGCGCTGTCCCAGGGCCCCCCTCCCGTCATGAAGAACGGGCCGTTCTTGGAGTTGTCGGTCTGGAGCGGCGGACAGGGGGTGTCGTGCTCCACCTTGCCCAGGATGGTCATCTGTCCGGTGGCCGCGGCGATGCCGATGGAGCGCTTGTCCTTGAGGTGGGCCGCGATCTGACCCGCCGGTCCGGCGCAGAAGCGATCCACCCGCTCCCCCATCACGGTCTGCCACCCCGGCGCCCCGCTCGCGAGGGCGAAGGACTTCACCACCCCGGCGGGATCCGCCACCACCAGCTTGTCGCCGTAGAGCGCGGCCCTGCAGTTGGAGGATTGGCTGGAGTCCGCGATGGCGGGGGTCACCCACAACCGGTCGCCGGTCACCGCGTTGAAGGCGGCGATGCTGTTGGAGGCGTTGCCGCCCTGGAAGGTGACCCAGCCGACGACGTCCATGATCCCATCACCGGTGAGGTCCACCAGCATCGGATGGCGCCATCCGTCCCACTGCATGTGCTCGCCGAAGGACTGTCCCGCGGACCCGCCGGAGCCGGGACCGGTGCCCGCGCCGGAAGAGGCGAACCGGCCGACCGCGATGGCCATCGAGACGCCCATGATGATCAGCGTGACCACAATGGATGACACCCAGGCCCCGCGGTAGGAGGGGGAGACGTAGATGACCGGCTCGGCTTTGTCCGCCTTCGGCGGTGGCGGATGCTTCTTGGAGGCGATTCGGGCCACCGTCCCGCAGTAGCTGCACTTAGCGTGGTCTTCGTTGAGATCGAGCTGGAACCGGGCACCGCATTCGGGACATTTCTTTACGACAATCGTGGCCATGCAGTCTCCTGGTGATTTGGTGTTGCGCTATAAAAGTACTCCGCGGTACGATGAACGACAAGCGCAAAACCGGTTCGGGGGGCGTCTCCCTGACCGTAAGGGTCAGTTCAGCATGGAGGCGAGCACGTCGTTCAACATGGGGAGATCGAAGGGCTTGTCGATGACCACATTGGTGGTGGTGGCGAGGAACTCGGTCATCTCGTGATCGTAGGAGCCGGCCTTCACGAAGATAATCCGGTTCAGGTAATTCGGACTCTGTCGCTTCACCTCGTCGTAGAACTCGACCCCGCCGAGCCGCGGCATGGAGACGTCGTACAGGATGGCCTCGATCTGCGAATTGGCCTTGATGATGTCGAGCGCCTCCTCCCCCGAGCGCGCCGCGAGGATGTCGTGGTACTGATCCAGCACCCGGCGGAGGGAGCGGATGACCGCCACCTCGTCGTCGACAATCAGGATCGTCCCCCGGCGATAGGGCGAGACCGGCGTCATGTTGGACGGCCGGCTCTGGCTCTGGGCGGCGGCCTCGGGCAGCGAGATGTTCATGAAGAGGTTCCCCTTGTGGTCCACTGTATGGGAGAGCCGCCCTCCCGCCTCGGTCACCTGCTGGGCCAGGGCGCCCCCCTTCTCGAGCTGCCCGAGGAGCACCGTGGGCAGGCTGAAGGGACCGGTGATCACGGCGATGGTCAGGGCGACGGTATTCTCCTTTCGCTTGAACGAGATGCTGAGCTCGAACTCGATGCCCGCCTCCAGGGAGGCCTCGAACAGCTCGGCGAACACCAGGAACAGCACCCGGATGAGGTGGTGGCTCCTGGCGCGGACCAGCGGGATCTCCATCTCCGGGCGCTCGAGGGTGAGGTGAATGCCCCGCTTGGCGTAGAAACGCACCGCCCGGTTGACCATCTCCATGATGCGGAGCAGGTCGACCTTTTCGAACAGGCTCGTCTCCTCAGGGGCGAAGGCCTTGAGGGCCACGGTGAGCTCCTGCACCGCGTCCAGCGCGTGGAGGGAGTCCCGGATGGCGCCCTTGGTCACCGTCCCGAGGCTGTGGTTCTCGCCGCGGAGGAGGAGCTGCTCGATGTTGTTCCGGAGCACCGTGGCGGCGTTGTTGATTTCGTGGACGAACCCGGCGGAGAGGCGCCCGAGGGCGTCGGTGGCCTCCATGTCCCCGCCTTGTTTCTGGAACGGACGGGAGGGGCGCCCCATCGTCGTCAGGGCCTTTAGTCCGAGGCCGATGATCTCGCCGAGGATCACCAGGCTCTGCTGCTCTTCGGGCACCAGCTCCGACTCCCGATCGATGTCCAGCACGATAATACCGAGGGGCGATTGGGTGGAGAGGAGGGGGAGGATGAGCAGGCAGCTGCCCGTATCGTTCCCGTCGATGGAGCTGTCCTTGACCACCACGTCACCCCGGGTCAGCCGCGCCATGATGGCCGCCCGGTAGATGCCTTTCAGGTAGCTCGCGTTGAAGTCTCCGACGGTGATGCGGGGGGTCTCCGTCCTGAGGTTGCCCCATTCGATGGCCGCCCCCGCCTTGGCCTTGGTGGCCTCCTTGAGCACCTTGAGACCGCTCTCCAGGAGCTCCTCCTTGGTGGCCGCGCGCCGGCTGGTGGAGAGGAGCCGTCGGGCTACCGGGAGCAGGCGCCCCGTACGGAGCAGCAGCAGCCTGGGCGCGCTCTTGAACGAGTCCGGAATGACGTAGGCGGAGAAGAAGAGATCCACCGCCGAATCCGTGCCCTTCGTCATCTGGATGATCAGCCGCCGTCCGATGCCGTCGGCGCCGGTGACGACGATGCTCACACGTCCGTGCTGCTCCACCCCGTTGAGGATGGCGTCGACCTCGCAGTCATACCGCGTTCGATGCTCGGGGATCACGAATTCGGTGAGCGCATGACCGACCAGGCTGTCCGAAGGGATGCCGCAGAGCAGCGCCGCGGCGCTGCTGATATGGGAAATCGTCCCATCGGATTTCAGTTGTCCGTAAAGGTTCTTGTTCATCGGCGTCATATTAACGCTTGCCCCCCCCCGTGTCACTAACCTCGGTGCCCCCGCCGAGAAATAGTGTGTCTTGACCGTCGAAGCCCATGATACCAATTTCCTGGAAAAATTTCGGAAAAAATTGTAAATAATCGAATCTGTAGGGGCAGGCCCCGTGCCAGCATCAAGGAAAATCCCGCATTTCGGCCGGTACCGGAAATCTCTTGACTTCTTTTCTGAAGGAGATAAATAGGTATACAGATACCTGAATACAGGTATCTGGTTGCAGAAACGGTTTTGTGAAGCGATAGGCTTTCGAATGAATTGGAGGACCCCATGGGCGCCAGAAAAATAGTAAAGATTGACGAGGACCTTTGTACGGGATGCGGTCAGTGCGTTCCGGCCCGCGCCGAGGGGGCGATCCGGATCGTGGACGGCGTGGCCAGGCTCGTCGCCGACAACCTGTGCGACGGCCTCGGGGCCTGCCTGGGAGATTGCCCCGAGGGCGCCATCTCCATCGAGGAACGGGATGCGGACGACTTCGACGAGGCCGCCGTGGAGGCGCACGCGGCGGACCTCGGGGAGACGCCGCCGAAGGTGGATCTCGGCTCGCCGGCGCACACCCATGGTCCGCATGCCGGGGGGTGTCCCGGCGCCCGGGTCATCCAGTTCGGGAAGCCCGCCGCCGCCGCTGCCGCCGCCCCCCCCGCCGCCGGCGACGCCGGGATCGATCCCGCCCCGCGTCCGTCGGAGCTTCGGCAGTGGCCCATCCAGCTCCACCTGCTGCCGCCCACCGCGCCCTATTTCAAGAAGGCGGACGTCATCCTGGCCGCCGACTGTGTGGCCTTCTCTATAGGGGACTTCCACCGGGACCATTTGAAGGGGAAGGGTCTGGCCATCGCCTGCCCCAAGCTGGACGACGGTCAGGAGATGTACCTGACCAAGCTGGTAGCCATGATCGACGAGGCGGAGATCAACACTCTCACGGTGATGATCATGGAGGTCCCGTGCTGCGGCGGGCTGGTCCGGCTGGCCCGGGAGGCGACCGCCCGCGCCCGGCGCAAGGTGCCCGTCAAGCAGGTGGTGGTCAGCCTGCGGGGAGAGATCCTCAAAGAGGAGTGGATCTGAACCGATTCCCTTCGAGCCCGGCTTCCCGCCGCTCGAGACGGGCGAGCCCTCCTCGCGAACACGGGATCCCGATGCCTCTCCTTTTCGGTTTCCTCATCGCGGGTGACGGTTTTTCGACTTCAACTTGATAGAGGCGGGCATTGGGGGGCATACTCCCCTGGCGATGGAGTCGTTGCTCTACATCCGGTTCGTGGTCTCACTGGTGTACGCCGCCTCGGCGACGGGCTACGTGAGGCTCCTGATGGGAAAGACCTCCGGGCGTCTCCCCACCCGGCTGCTCATCGCCGGACTCCTCCTCCACCTGGCGGAGGTGGTGGTCCGGGGGGCCGAGGCCGGCGCCGCCGGCGGGGCGCCCTTCGTGGGGCTCTCCGGGTTCGTCTCCATCTTCGCGCTTCTCCTCGGCGCCATCTACCTCGGGCTCGAGTTCCGCTACAAGGTGCACTCCCTCGGCGCGTTCCATATCCCGGTGGTGTTTTTCATTCAGCTCGCCGGCGCTCTGGTCAAAACACCGGTCACCACCATCCCGCAGCTCAAGACCGGCTCCCTGGTGGCGCTGCACGTGGTGCCCACGGCCATCGCCTACGCTGCCCTGACGGCCAGCTTCGTGGCGGCGGTGGCGTACCTGCTGCTCGATCGCCAGCTCCGGAACAAGTCCTTCGGCGTGCTGATGCGGGGGCTGCCGGACTTGGATCTGGTGGAGGCGGTCAACACCGCCGGGGTCCGCATCGGCATCCCCCTCCTGGCCCTCGGCTCCCTCATCGGAATCGGGATCGGATACAAAGTCTTCGGCGCGGAATATCATTGGGAGTTCAAGAACTACGTCACCTTCGTCATCATCGCCATCTACGTGGTCCAGCTGCTGCTCCGTCGGTTCGCGGGGGTCACGGGGCGCCACTCCGTGGTGCTGTCGTGCGTCGGGTTCGGCGCCATCGTCATCGGCATCACCGTGATCAACGTGTTCTTCTCCTCGCTGCACGGTCTTTCCTAGGGGGCGCGGGGCATGAGCATCCTCATCGTCGGCATCAACCATCACGCGGCCCCGGTGGAGCTGCGGGAGCGGGTGGCGGTCCCCTCCGATCAGAAGGCCGACCTCGCCGCCCGGGTGGTGGATGACGGGTCCTCGCGGGAGGCAGTGGTCATCTCCACCTGCAACCGCACCGAGATCGTGATGCACACCGAGGCGCCGGATCGGGCCCGGGAGATCTCCGCCGGGCTCCTCGCGGGGCGCGCCGGAACCGCGGCCGGCGACATCCTCCCCCTCCTCTTCTTCCGGCTCGATCTCGACGCGGCCAGGCACCTGTTCGAGGTCGCCACGAGCCTCGACTCCCTGGTCATCGGGGAGCCCCACATCATCGGACAGGTCCGGGACGACTTCGAGCGGGCGCAGCAGGGGGGCACCGTGGGAAAGGTGCTGGGGAGGATGTTCTTCCGCGCCCTAGAGCTGGCCAAGTCCGTCCGGACCGAGACCCACCTGGGTGCCGCGCCGGTCTCGGTGAGCAGCATCGCCCTCGATCTGGCCGCCCGAGTGTTCGGCGCGATCCGGGACCGGTCGGTGCTCGTCCTGGGGTCCGGCGAGATGGGGCGGCAGACCGCCATCCTCGCGGGGCACCGGGGGGCGAGGCTCACCGTCTCGAGCCGCACGACGGCGCGGGCGGAGGAGCTCGCGGCCCGGGTCGGGGGTCGGGTGACGGCGTGGGACCACCGGGACCGGGCCATGGCCGACGCGGATATCATCATCACTGCCACCGCGTCGAAGCAACCGGTCATCGGCCGGGAGGAGATGGCGCGGGTCATGCACGCCCGCCGGAACCGCCGGATGTTCATGATCGATATCGCCGTGCCCCGGGACGTGAGCCCCGAGGTGGACGGGTTGTACAACTTGTACCGGTACGATCTTGACGATCTCAGCGGCGTGGCCCGGGAGAACGCGGGGCGGCGGCAGGCGGCGGTGCCGCGGGTGGAGGAGATGATCGCGGCGGCGGTCTCCCAGTTCGACGCGTGGTGCAAGGAGCAGAAGGTGGTCCCGGCCCTCGTCACCTTCCGGGAGCGGGTGGAGGCGATCCGCCGGCGGGAGCTCGAGGCCCACCTCCGGAAGATGGGTGACCTGGACGAGCGGGATCGCAACCTGGTGGAGGCCCTGACCCTGGCCATCACCCACAAAGTGCTCCACAACCCCACGGTCCGACTCAAGGAGTCCGCCGCCGCCGGGACCGAGCGGCGGCACGAGAGCTCGCTGCGGTATCTCTTCGATTTGGACAAGGAAGACACAGAAGGAGACGAATCGTGAGCGCACTTCGCATCGGCACCCGGGGCAGCATGCTCGCCCGCTGGCAGGCCGAGTTCGTGAGACGGCAGCTGGCGGAGCATCATCCCGGGCTGAAGGTCGAGGTCATCGAGATCAAGACACAGGGGGATATCATCACCGACGTGGCGCTGGCCTCCCTCCCGGGGAAGGCATTCTTCACCAAGGAGATCGAGGACGCGCTGCTCAAGGAGGCGGTGGACCTCGCGGTCCACAGCGGCAAGGACGTCCCCACCGAGCTGCCCGCGGGGCTCGAGCTCGCGGGGTTCTTGGAGCGCCACCGTCCGCTGGACGCCTGGATCGCGTCCGCGGGACACTCCCTCGAATCCCTGCCCCCGGGCGCCCGGGTGGGCACCAGCTCCCTCCGTCGCCGAGCCCTCGTCCGGAAGCTGCGCCCGGACGTTTCGATTCTGGACCTCCGCGGCAACGTGGACACGCGGCTCAGGAAGCTGGACCGGGGGGACTTCGATGCCATCATCCTGGCGGCGGCGGGCTTGGAACGGCTCGGGCTCGGCCACCGGATCACCGCGCTCCTCGATCCGTCGGCGTTCCCCCCGGCGGTCTCCCAGGGGGCCATGGCCCTCGAGCTGCGGGCGGATGACGGGGAGACCTGGACCCTCGTCGCGCCCCTCATTGACGAGGCGACCACCCTATCGGTCACCGCGGAGCGGGCGCTGCTCCGGGCGCTCGAGGGCGGCTGTCAGGTCCCCCTCGGCGCGTTGGCCGCCATCGACGACAGGGGGATTCGCCTGCAAGGCTCCCTGCTCGCGCCGGACGGAACCGAGCGGATCGACGGCGCCTCCCGCGGGGGGACGCACGAGGCCGAGGTGGTGGGAAAACGCCTGGCGGAGGAGCTCCTGGCCGCGGGGGGAGACCGCATCCTGCGCCAGATTCGGAAGACCCCTTGAAGACCCGGGAGAGCTACTATCGCGTCCTGGGGGTCGCGAAGGACTGCTCGCGATCGGAGATCGCCGCGGCCTATCGCAAGGCGATTATTTCGCATCATCAAAACGCCCGGCGGAAACCGGAGCACGAGATCCTGACCCTGGCGTATTCCACCCTGGTCGACGAGGAGCGTCGGGCGAGGTACGACGCCCTGGGCCACGAGGCCTACTGCAGAGATCAGGACGCGCAGCTCGTCCGATCGGTTCACGAAGCGCCCGGTCCCACCGAGGGGGAGCGGGGCCTCATGAAACAGGTGGTAGAGGTGCTGAGGAAGATGGGCCTCCTCAAACCTTGAAATCCCAATAAATCGACGGCCAAACCGCTGTCGCTCGCGGCAATGCACGCCATCAGCGTTCGCGGACACACACAGCGCCACCGCATTTTTTAAAAACAATCGAGATTAACCAGCCCGCGGTAACTAGCACCGGAAGCACCAAAGCGCTCGCCGTAAATCGCCACATCTGGTCGGGCGGGCCGAAGCTGCCGTCATATGAATCGAATCCGAATGAACGATCAGGTAAGGCGCATGTTTCCGGCGGCCTCTCCATTGGGTGCTCGCCTTCATCGTCGCCGGCCGCTCCGTGTGGACGTCTCGGGTTGATGCTCTTCGGCAACGACCACACCTTTTGGGAATCCACCGTTTCGGGTGGGGAACCAGGAGTGAATGCGGTAGAATTCAGGACAGGAAGGAGCGTATTGATGGGATGTATTCGTATTGTGGGAATCGCGCTGATCCTACCGGCTTTCGCATCAGGATGTTTCAAGACCGCTGATGCCGCTGACAATGATATAGATACGCAAGCTGCCGACAACAACGCACAACTGGATTCGGAAACGGGCGCGACTTCGGGAAATGGTGATACGGCAACGGCGGCCGATACCGATGTCGACACAGATGTTGACACCGATGCTGATGCCGATGTCGACGCTGATACCGATGTCGACACCGATACCGATGTTGATACTGATAGTGATGTTGATACCGATAGTGATAGGGACAGTGCGGTGATCGGCGATTCCGACAGCGGAGCGTTCGCCTGCGATCTGAAGCGAAGCCGCATGCGTTCCGAGCCCCTGCAGCGCGTCGCCCGCGGGGCCGAGGGGACGATGATCGCCAACGGAGACCGATCGTCGGTCTGGTACGACGGCGATGATTGGCGTCCAATGCCCTATCCGGCGTCCGAGACGATCCGGCTGTCGTGCGTAAAACCGGACGGCACCCTGTGGGCGGTGGATCACGGCGAGGGAATCCTCACCGGCCCGCTCGACGACCTGACGCTCGTAGGGGACCTGACACTACTGGATACGCCCGGGTTCTACTGGCCCCGCATCAACGACGTGCTGTGCGCCGACGACGGCTCGGCCTATCTGGCCGGGGAGAGCGACTCCGGCGGGGAGGAGGTCATCTACGTCAGGTCCATTCTTCTCAGGATCGACGACGCGGGACTCACCCAATACCCGCTGGAGCATTCGGTATCTCTGAACGGGCTATGGAGCGACGGCGAACGCGTGGTGGCCGTCGGAGACGATGGGACGGTCCTCGTTCTGGAGGACGAGGGGATCACGGAGCTCAAAACCGGAGTAACGGAGAACCTCCTCGCCGTGGACGGCGCCTCGATGAACGACCTGTATATCGGCGGCGGCGGGGGTACCCTGATGCACTACGACGGTTCCGCTTGGTCCCATGTCGATATCGACGGCGGGACGGCCTGGATCCATGCGCTGCTCGCGACCGACGGCACGGTGTACGCGGTCGGTTCCGACGAGCGCCTGGACTGGGATTCCGAGCCTTCGTCTTCCACGCCCGTCTTCGCGTTCCGGGACGGTGTCTTCTCGCCCGTGCCCTCCCAGCCCGAGGGAGTCATTTATGATCTGGCGCCCGATGCGGGAGGTCTGGTGGGGGTCGGGTACCGGGACGGAGCCACGGTGGTTTCGTATGATGGGGCATCGTGGGGCGAGGATTACCATCTCCTCAACCTGCGAAACCTGGACCAGATCGCCGTCAACCGCGAAGGCCGCGCTGTGGGGGTGGGGCTCAGGCGCGTGGCGGCCTACGACGATGCCCGGTGGCGTATCATCAACGGGGATGACCTCAACCACACTGACGTGATCGCGCTCGATGATGGGCGGTTCATCTTCAGCCACCGCAACCTAGACGCCGACAAACCCACGGCGGGTATCGTCGACGGTGACGAGGTCAGCCTGATGGAAGATTTTCCGGGACCGGACGGGCACATTCACCAAATGGACAAGGACACTGACGGCACGGTTTGGGCCGCCGGGAGCTGGGAAGGTCCGTTCGGTGAAGGCGACCGCCCGATCAGGGCTCTCGTCGTGCAGTGGGACGGAGCGTCGTGGATAGATCACTCGCCCCCGGAAATCGAAGAGGCCGCCTACCACATCAGCGTGTCCGAGGGACATGTGTTCATCGGACTCAACGAACGCGTATTGCGGTACGCCGGGGAGACCTGGGAGGCGCTCCCGATGTCGACGGCCGGCAGCGGCCCGCTGGGAGCGCTCTCACCGGACGAGGTGTTTATCGGGAGGTATCCGATATCGGTTTACGACGGCGAGCGTGTCGTGGAGGTGGCGGACCTCCAGGGCGTTCGGGCTTTCGATTTCACTATTGGCGACGACGGTACGCTCTTCCTTGCCGGAGATATCGAGGCCCGAAACACCCAAGAAGACCTCAGTGTGCTGATGGCGCGATCCAACGATGAGTGGGTGACCTTGTCCGAGCATCCCGAGGCCCTTTTCTTCGGAAGCGTGGCCACCACCGGCCCCAATCTATTCGCGATCGATACTCAGTTCGTTTGGCAGGGCACCTGCGACTATGCCCAAAGCCCCCCATCCGGTTCGAATATTGTATTCCCCGATACTGAAAATCTCCCCTCGCGCCACTCGGCGGCCGAGGGGAGGGGATTTTATAGCCGACGGGCTTTGACTGACCGAATTAGACCTGCTGAAGTTGAGTACTGAAGCTCATAGAATTGGAGTGGCGCGCAGTGTGTCGATGACCCAATGGAATGAGATTCATGGGACATTGATCTGCGGGGAAAGGAAGACGCGCTGATGATCCGTTCGATGATAGAGCCCTTTAGGCCCCTTTAGGCCCCTTTAGGCCACATTGTTCGAGGCGGCGCGGCACCGAACGGAGCGTGGGCGGACTTGCCAGCCGCGTTGAAATCCTTGAGAGCAAACGGGATGGGCGCTTCATTGCCGAGGTGGACAGGGAGACCGACAAGGGCGGAAATACCGTCCGGTTGATTCCCGACCTCACCCTGCTCGCCGACCTCGATGGCACGGTGAACCCGTTGACTCGCGGGCCGGTCACCTCTCGAGGATCGCGTCCAGGCGCTCGCTCACCTGCCGGTAGACGGGCTCGATGTTCCTACTCTCCGAGGCGCAGGTGATGACGTCGATGTCCTCCCGCTTCCACTTCCACTCCTGATTCGCGGCGGTCATGACCATGACGAGCTTCTCCGGCGCCCGGAGATGCCGGAGGAAGCGCCGCTCCCGCGCGCTGAACATCAAGAATCCCATCCGGGCTCCCATCACCACCAGCGCATCGTAGTCTGCGTCCCGGACGTCATTGAGATCCGCCATGTCGATGAGCGTCAACCGTGCCCGATCCTCGTAGGCGGAGACCAGCTTCGCCACGATCTCCGTCTTGAACTCGCTCGGTCGCGTGGCCACGAGGACCTCCCGTTCCGCGCCGGCGCCGGCCTCCTCGGTGACGCTCCCCCGGCTCCCTCCGCAGGACAGGACGAGGAGAATCGACGCCACCCCCCCCAAGCGTCTTGTCACAGCTCTTTTCATGGAGAAAGCATACCCCGCTATTGTGCCGCGGCAACACGACCGCGGGACTTCATGGAGATACTGGTGGACGGCGACGCCGTCCGGCCGCTATGCTGTCCAATATTATGCGTCGCGACCGCCCTCATCCCGCCGCTGAATCTCATTCCGCCCGTCAGATGATTGGTCGATGAGGTCCCTCGGCCGCAATATTTTTCGGACATTGACCTTGGCCGCCGAAGGGGTCGCGCTGAGACAACGGATCCGCCGCGATCCCTGGCTGTGGACCGCCGTGGCCGTCGGGGGCATCCTCGCAGCGACCGCGGCGACCCTGTCCCTCCTCAGGTTCCACACCCTCGGCAATGACAACTTCGATATCGCTTTCTATACGCGGGTGGTGTGGGGGATGGCCCATGGCGACCGGGTCAACCCGATCCTCAATGCCCACGATCTGGGCCTGCACCTGATGCCGATAATGTGGATCTTCGTGCCCCTCGCGTATCTCCTGCCCATCCCCGATACCCTGCTCGTCGCCCAGTCCCTGGCCCTCGGCGCCGTCGCCCCGCTCCTGTTCCGGTTGGGGCGGCGCATCACCGGGAGGCCGTGCCTCGGCGTCGGATTGGCCGTGGCCTGGGCGCTCCATCCCGCCGCCCTCCAGATCGGCTGCCGGGAGTTTCACCCGGGCACCCTGGCGCTGCCGTTCCTGGTGGCCGCGTTCGACGCGCTGCACGCCAGGCGGCTCAGGGCGGGGGGCGCGCTCCTCTTCGTCGCGTGCCTCACCCGGGAGGACGTGAGCCTGGTGGCGGCGGGCGCCGGGGGCGCGCTGTGCCTCACCCGCGGGCTGCGCTGGGCCGGGGGGGGGCTGGCCGCCGCCGGGGTCGCCTGGTTTCTGGGGTACGCACTGCTGATCCAGCCGGCCTACCTCCCCGCGTCCGGCGCCATCGAGGCCCACTTCTCGGACGGCGGACACACGGTGGGGCAGGTGCTCTCCCATCTGATCTCCCATCCGTCGCGGCTGGCCGAGCGGCTGTTCTCTGTTTCGGATATCACCTACATGCTGACGCTGCTCCTCATCCTCGCCGGGCTCCCCCTGCTCGGGGCCCGGTGGCTCCTGGCCGCCCTGCCGCCGCTGATGATCAACCTGCTCTCCTCCTTCCGCGGGATCCTGAGCCTGTCCAGCCACTACGTCACCCTCGTCCTGCCTCCTCTCTTCATGGCGGCGGCGGTCGGCATGGGCCGCATCACCGAGCGGTATCCGGGGCGGCGTCCGCGGTACGCGATGGTGGGCCTCCTCCTGGCGACCTCCCTCGCGGCCCACGTTCTCTGGGGCGCCTCCCCCCTTGGCCGGGGCTGGTCCGCCGCGCCGTATACGATGGATCGGGACGAGGGCATCCTCGCCTGGTACGCCCGGGAGATCGTCCGGCATCCCGAGCTCAGTGTGACGGCCCCCTCCGCCGCGCTCAACCACCTCGCGGAGCGGCGGCGCGCTTACTCGGTGGCGTTCGAGCACCCCAGGCCCGACGTGGCCATCCTCGTCATTCGGGGCCGGCAGTGGGTCAGCCTCTCGCCGGAGCGCTACCAAAAGCCCATGGAGCGGGAGATCCAGCGGTTGGATCGGGACCCGGCCTACGGTACCTGGCGGTTCAATCCCCCGTTCCGGGTGGCGTGGCGGGGCAAACGCGGCGGCGCCGAGCGGCTCGCGGCCCTCTCCCCCGGCGCGCTCCCCGATGCGGCGGTGCCGCAGGGCGGCTGGCCCGGCGTCGTGGCGCTCGCGGGGCTGGAGGCCCGGCTCAATCGGGAGCGGGAGGCCTACAGCGGCCGGTACGAGAAGCAGACGGTCATCCGCGCCACCTTCTACTGGCGGGCGTCCCGGCCGCTCCCCCCGTCGCTGCTGGTGAAGGCGGTGATCAAGGGCACCACCAAGACGCACGTCCGCTACCTCCTGCCCACCCGGGGGATGCGGGACACCGCCACCTGGAAGCCGGGGGAGATCATCCGGGACGAGCAGCGGCTCGTCAGCCCGGGCGGGTGGCCCATCGACGCCCTCGCCGCGACGATCCAGTTCGTGGGCATGGACGACGAGACGCCCTATCCCCCGGGGGCATCCCCCATCGCGTTGAAATGGCGGTAGCCTCCGGAGCGGAGCCGTGCCTCGGCGTCCGCCGGGATCATCCGCGCTGACGCCCGCCGCCCAGGAAGCGGACGACGTTGCTCGCGAAGTCGTCCGGGACGTGGTGGTGCACGTCGTGACCGCAGAGCGGAACGATCCAGAGGCACGCGGTCTCCCGGAGCATCTCGTAGATCCGGAGCGCGTGATCGACCTGGAAGTAGTAGTCCCGGTCTCCGTTGATGATGAAGACCGGCGACTGGAGCCGCGAGAGGTCGCCGCGGATATCGTAGTCGGCGCTCAGGATATAGGCGTCGTCCATCTCCGTGAGCCGGGTCCACAAGGTCTCGGCGTAGGGCTCCCCGTGCATCTCCGCCATCCTCCGCTTGATGGCCTCCTCGACCCGCGCCGCGGAAACGAGGGCCCGGTTGGGGTTCGCGAGGGAGGCCATATCCCCGAAGTATCCGACCGACTCGGCCACGAGATGGAGCACCCGCTGCGGGTGTCGCGCGGCGTACATGACGGCGATGGCGCCCCCCAGGCAGTGCCCCACGAGGTGGAATCGGGAGAGTGCCAACGCGTCGACGAAGGCCGCCAGCTCCCGGACGCCGAGCTCGAGGAGGTCCCCCGTCGGCGTCGCGCCGAAATGGTCCGAACGGCCGAAGCCGTACCGATCGTAGTCGAGAACGCGGTACTCGGCGGACAGGGGCTCGCGCACCCCGTCCCAGGTCCTGGTGCTGTAGAAGCCGTTGTGCAGGCAG
This sequence comes from Polyangia bacterium, assembly GCA_050304755.1. GTDB lineage: Bacteria > Myxococcota_A > Polyangia > JAAYKL01 > JAAYKL01 > CAYWLQ01. The sequence continues at coordinate 60,414 of JBNLED010000009.1, forward strand.
ACCACCGGCGTCCCGTCGCCGCGGTCGTTGTAGAAGATATGGTGCCCGTCGATCTTCAGATGTGGCATCCGTCACTCGTCTCGTTCAGGTGATCGCCGGTCGCGTCGTCACAGCGTCGGCGCGTCGATCATCCAAAGGGACGTCCCCTCTGAATCGTCGGGATCGCCGGGGAAGGATTCGAACGCGATGCGCTCGCCGTCCGGCGACCAGGAGGGGGCGCCGTCATACCCCCCCCATTCGGTCACCCGTATGGAGTCGCCGCCAGCGGCGGGGATGACGAACAGGTTGGCGAGGTCGAGCTCCCCCTCATCCGAGGAGTACACGATCCATTCGCCGTCCGGCGAGAAGGAGGCGTCGGTCTTGTCCCCGGGCCCCTCCGTGATCTGCGCGGGGTTCGAGCCGTCATCGTTCATGGTCCACAGGTTCCACTCGTCGCCGTCAAAGCGCTGATACACGATGCGGTCTCCGGAGGGAGACCAGTTGGGCTGGCGACAGTCGTCGTCCGCATCGGTGAGCTCGACGAACTCCCCGCTTCCGTCGACGCGGTATTTCGTGATCACGCCGTTGTCCTCCTGGTCGACCACGTGGGATTCGAAGACCACCCAGTCACCATTCGGAGAGAAGGACGGTTCGTAGGCCATGTATCCGTCTCTGAGCGTAATCTGCTCCTCGTCTCCGGTGGCGCCGCCGTCGTCGATGACATAGATCTCGTCATGAGGCTCCCGCGATGAGGAGAAGACGATCAGCTCCTGATCAGCGCTCCACGAGGACCCCGGAAGATTCACGTTGTCGCTGCCCTCGCTGACCAGCTCCCGGATCCCGTCTCCATCCAGATCCGAGATGTACAGATCCGCCGGTCCCTCGTTATATGCATCAACAAATCGGGTGAAGAGCAGCGCGTCGCTAGCCGGTGACCAGGCCGGATTCTGAAGGCTGCCGTCCAGGTCGATCCCGATCTCGACGGCGTCATCGTTCCGATCCCCCGCCTCAATTTCCCGGTCGTCGTCGTCTTCTTCGGACGGGTCTTCACCGCATCCGATCCCCTGAATCGAAGAGAGGAACAAGAAAAGGGTGATCTCCCACCATTTCGCGCGTTTCAGCATGCCGTCTCCTTTTTCGTCAGGTGACGTTAGCATCTCCCCGAAGACGCCGTCCGTCAAGCGCCGAGGCCCACCGTCCGATCCTTTCCCGCGCCCCGGGGACCTCTCCACCGGCGGCCGCCTAGTCTGTCCCGGCGCGGCGCCAGGAGGCATTTATAGGACAGATGGCTTTTCATTGTCCACCTCGACGGCGTGGGGGTCAGTTTCTGGGGGGCGCCATCGGATTGTGTTACACCCAAGGGACAAATCGTCTCCCGGGTGCCGCTCGTCGCCTCGGCGAATTCGCGACCGCGGCGCGCGGAGACCGGACCCAAGGAGCCACGATATGCAGCACGATTTTTTCAGCAGCCTGTCGCTGATCGACTTCAGCGGGTACCTCATCATCGCGCTCATCCTGCTGGCGTTCATCGTCGCGGTGGGGGTCAACCTGGGGGTGCGGGGCCGCTACGCCCTCCTACAGCGGGAGCTGAACCGGGGCGAGCCGTTCCGCCACCGGCTCCTTGTGGGCATCCTCCGGGACGCCAAAGAGAGCTTCGGCGACCGCGAAACCAACTTCCAGGCCCTCATCGAGCACCACTTCAAGCAGAAGCTGGCCGGCGCCCTGCTGGCGGAGCGGTTCCTGAAGTCCGCCGCCGGGCTGATGATCGTCCTCGGCCTGGTGGGCACATTCTACGGCCTGACCCTCTCCATCGGTAAGCTCGTGACCCTCATCACCGGCGACGTGTCCGGGGTGGCCGCGGTCACCGAGTCCCTCACCAAGGGGCTGGCGGGGGCCCTCTCCGGAATGTCGGTGGCGTTCTCCACCTCCCTGGTGGGCATCCTCGCCTCCATCGCCGTGATCCTGCTGCGCATCTTCTCCAACCTCGCGGACCGGCGGATCGGGCTGATGCTGAAGCTGGAGGTCTATCTGGACACCCTCCGGCGGGAGTCCCTCGGGGGCGCCGCCGAGAGGGGCGGGGGCGGGGTCCCCTCGGATCTTCGCACGGTGCAGGCCATCGAGACCCTGGGCGCGACCGTGCAGGCGCTGCAGGAGTCGATGGCGCACTTCGACGCGTCCCTCAGACGGTTCTCGGACAACACCCGGGACTTCCAGGAGTTCAACCTGCACCTCAAGGACAACATCCAGCGGATGAGCCTCGGGTTCGCCGACCTCGGCGAGACGCTGAAGGCCCAGGTCGCCCGGCTGACGCCGGACCGGTCGCGCTAGGAAGGGGGCGGGATCATGGGAAAGCGACGACCGATGCTGACCGACGGGGAGAGCTCGGAGAACTTCTGGCCCGCGTTCACCGATCTCACCTCGACCATCGCGCTCATCCTCTTCGTGCTGGTGCTCCTCGCCTACCTCCAGAACCTGCTGAGCGGGAAGAACCTCCAGAACGTCAAGGCGCGGCTGGAGGATACCCTCGCCCAGCTGAACCGCTCCCAGGCGGAGATCAGCCGCTCCGAGAAGCGCCTGGCCCTACTGGAGAACGACCTCACCCGGACCATGGCGGAGATCGAGGCGGGGCAGCAGCGGCTCACCCTCTCGGAGGCGCAGGTGGAGGAGCAGCGGGAGATCATCGCGGAGAGCAATCGGGAGCTCGGGGACCTGCGGTCGAAGCTCCAGGGGATTGCCGTGCTCCGGGTGGACGTGCTGCGGAAGGTGAAGCGGGCCATCGAGGCGGAGCTCGACGCGGGGGCGGCCCAGGGCGAGCTGGTCCGGGTCGCGGACAACGGTAATATCGTTATCAACGAGGCGCTGGTGTTCAAGTACAACTCCTATAAGATCAAGAAGGAGGGGAAGCCGCTCCTCGATACCCTCTCCAAGGCATTCGCCAACCTCCTCCGGGATCCGAACGTCAGCGAGAACATTGACGTCATCCTGGTGCAGGGGCACACGGACGAGCGGGGCTCGGTCCCCTTCAACCGGGACCTCTCGGCCAAGCGGGCCAACGCGGTGCTGGACTACATGTTCGAGGCCGAAGAGAGCCTGGGGGAGCGGTTCGGCGAATACTTCGCCTCCTCCGCCTACTCGGAGTACCGGCCGGTCAACCCGGCCAAGACCGAGGAGGCCTACGAGCAGAACCGCCGCATCGAGCTCTCGGTGGTGCTCAAGGATTCGAACATCCAGAAGGTCATCGACGACTACATGAAAAATCAGAACCGGATGCTCGGCGAGGCGACCGACTGAGCTTCCATCAGTTTCTTTCCTTTTTTCAATGAGTGTGACAAATTCCCAGGATAA
>JBNLED010000010.1:0-60356 GCA_050304755.1 Polyangia bacterium
GGAGGACCCGCGGCGGCCAGGGGGAGGGGGCCGGGCGCCGCCCCGCGCGGCGTCGACGGCGGTACCGCGTGAAATGGGCATAGAGCAACACCATCAATAGGAGGTAGGCCCAGAGCCCGGAGAGCACCAGCGCGACGAGACCGGCGGTCATCCGTTTTCTCTGGTGATGCGGAAGGGCAGCATCTTCTGCATGATAGGGGTTGTGAACTTGTCCATCCGAAGGGTCTCCTGAACCCCCAGGGTCCGGATGCCCTCGATGCGACTCTCGACGATCGACCGCGAGTAGAATGGCGAGCTCTCCAGGGTCTTCACCAATCGGGGATCATCCTCGGAGCGGACCTCCCTGGTCCCTCCCCAGGGGAGGGTCCTGGGCAGGCGGCGAAAGGGCGGAGAGTCGATGGTCACCATGCTGTCAGAGGGGCCGCAGTGAAACGAGCGGGAGAAGCGCGTCCCGTCCAGGCAGATCCCGTCGTAAAAGATATAGCCGTTGTCTTCCGCAGCGTGGCGAGACCAGGTCCATTGATCGAACGCCGCCTCCAGGGGTTCCTCTCCGAAGTTGGCGTCGGCGTATCCCGCCCCGGTGAATCTGAGGGACGGCGCCTCGAGGGCGACATCGATCCGGGCGAGAGGAGCGATGGGGCACCACAGATGCTTTCCGGAGGGCGCCAGCGAGTAGGACCGATTCAGAAACGAGTCGGTCTCGAGTCGAACACTCCCCTTTATTCTCTTTTTAGCCACGACCGTTTGCTCGTCGAAATTGACGGTCAGGCCGCCATCGGTCATCTCCATTGTGCTGCTCCCGATGACGAGCTGCTCGGGGGATCGCCGCACGACGTGCCTCGGCTTCTCCGAGAATGCCCAAAGCCTCCCGTTCTTACTGTAGACGGCCACATTGAAGGCTGCGAAGTCCATCGGATCCACGAGATGGTGCTTGTTGCGTGCGGTGTAGTAGTACGGCGAGAAAACGCTGCCGACAAAGCCGATGATCACGATGCCGAGGCGGCCGTCTTTGCTCAGCCCGTCAACATACCACCACGCGTAGCCGTTAGGGGGAACGGTCCTGTCATACTCGCGTCCGCCAGCAGCGCGCTCGCCGCCTGTCGCCCCCCCAGCGCCGCCATGGGCACCCCCGCGCCCGGATGTACGCTCCCCCCGGCCAGGTAGAGCCCGGAAATTTTCGAGCGTGCCCCCATTCGCCTGAGGGAGGCCCACATGCTGTGGGTCGCCGGACCGTAGATGGCCCCGCCGGTGCCGGGGAATCGTCGGGACAGTTCCGCCGGCGATATCATCCGCATCTCGTTCGCGTCGAAGCTGATGTTCAGGCCGGCCCTTTGAAGTAACTCGGTCGCTTGGTGAATACATTTTTCTTTCTCCGTCGCGGTAGGGGGGCTTACGTCACCACGCGGCGGCGCGTTGATGATCCAAAAGAGCCGCTCCTTGGCGGCCGACTCAAGGCCCGGCTGATCACGGTCCTGTGCCCTGATGTAAACCGTCGGGTTGGCGGGCAGTCGCCCTTTGCTGAAAATGTCATCAAACTCCTCGGCGTAATCCCCCGTGTGGAAGAAGACATTGTGGGAGGACAGGTCGACCCCCGATGTCCGCCCCAACATCGCCACCACCAACGCGGACAGGGAGCGGTCTCGGGGCTTCATGGAGCGCGCAGCCGCGCGGACCGTCTCACCAAGGAGCCCCGCAGAGAGCGCCGCCACGTCACCGTTGTAGACGACCGCGTCCGCGGTCACGAGCTCGCCGTCGTCCAGCACCGCGCCCGTTACCTCGCCGTTCTCCGTCCGGATCTCCTGGACGCCGTTGCCCCTGTTAATCTGTGCACCGAGTTCTGTCGCGGCTTTCGCCAGGGCCGATGCCAGCTCGGTCATTCCGCCGAGGGGAAGCCACACCCCCTGCTGCTCCACGTGGGCGATGAGGTTCAGGGTAGCCGGCGCCGCAAAGGGCGACGACCCATAGTAGGTGGCATACCGGGCGAAGAGTTGCACGAGACGGGGATCCCGAAAGAATCTCCGGAGCGCGCGGACCATCTTTCGGAACGGGTCGATCCGGAACACGGTGCCCATGGCCCGCGGCCCGGCGGTGCGGGCCATCCCTCGGATGCTCGGATCGGGGCTGAGCATAAAGGTACTGTATGCGTTCTCATAGATCCGGCGAGCGTAACGGCAGAACGCGAGATATCCGTCGGCATCCCGCGTCCCCGAGAGCTCGCGAATGGCCTCGCGAGAGCGCTCCTCCTCGAAGAACAGCTCCAGGGAGGCGCCGTCATCCCAAGCATGACGGGCGACACTCTGCGCGGGCTTGAGGGCGACTGCTTCCTCGAGGCGCCTGCCCAGATCTCTGAACACCTGGTCGAATACCCAACGCATGGTGAGCACAGTGGGGCCCACGTCGATGGGGCGTCCGTCGATGACCTCGGACCGAATCTTGCCGCCGATGTGATCCGCCCGTTCGTAGAGGGCGACCGAGCACTTGTGAGCCGCCAGCTCCGCCGCTGCGGTCAATCCGGCGATGCCGCCGCCGACGACGATCACTTTTGGGGCGCTTGCAGTGGGATTCAATCCGGGATCCTCTCTTCTCCTATAGGGCGCCCTTCGCGTTGACGGGCCACGGCCGTTTCAGGAGATCACTACACGTCGTCCCCGCCGGAACCCGGCGGTAGACGAAGGTCCCCTTCTGGGTCTCTTCGGTGTTCTTGCTGAACATATCTAGGCAGGCGCTGTTGCTGCCGAGGATCGTCTGCTTCACCTCCACGCCGATCTTGCCGAGCATGCCGTCTTTTGTCAGGATCGCCGCGGCCGCGGAGCGGGTGGTGCTCGCCACGTTGAGCTTCCCGCTGCAGATGGATGCGTCCACGTCAATGGTTAGCCCCGGCGACCCGTCGCGATCGACGTCCTGTTTGTTCCAACCGACCCGCCATACGTCGGCCTTGAATGTTTTATCGTCCTGCGGCGTGAATCGGAATCGGGCCTTTGGAAGCTTTAGCAGCGCCTTCTTGGGGATGTTGATCTTTACCCCCATGATTTCCTTGAAGCGAACCTTGCAGGCCACCTGCTCGATGTCTATGCCGGCCGCATCCCGCCGAACATCGGCCAGGAGAAAGCTCTCCGTCCATGTCTCCTTGGTCCCCATAAAGGGCACATCTGTTTTTCCGAAGACCACCTGGTGCCCCACCCAGCGCTCCTTTGCCACCTCGCTTCCGGACGACGCCATGGTGAACATGAGAATGACTAAAGTCGTGGTGACCGAAGCCTTGATTGAAAAAGTCGTTGTCATCATATCGCCTCTCAGATGATTTGGAAAGCAGTCAAATTCTATAGAGTACTTAACTGCAACAGACAACTAATCCAGTTTCCGACGGGTCCAATTCGTCAAAACAAGCCAATCTGCGATTCAATACCCGAACCATCCTCCAGAATCCACCCCTGGAAGCTCGAGGATGGTATCATTTGGGTCATGTCGAACCTGGCGTGCCCGTAGCCCCAATAAACGCTTACTTCGAAGTACCCGTCCAAAGCTTACATAGTTTCATATCATCGCTCAATAGATTCACATGTCCGTCGCCCCTGTCTGAAGAGCCCGGTCACTCATCCGCCTTCGGCGGCTTCCTCAGCTGCTTGACGGCGGTGCGGCGCGCCTTGTCTCGGAGCCGTCGCTCCCGGACCCGCCGGGGGGTCCTAGTGGGAACGCGCGCCTTGGGTTTCACGAGGGCGGCGGCCACCACCTCGGCCAGCCGGTCCCGGGCGATCTGGAGATTCGACCGCTGGCTGCGCTCGGTGTCCACGGTGATCGTCAGGATCCCCTCGTTGGAGATCCGCCCCGCGAGCCGCCGCATCACCCGCTGCCGCTCGACCTCCGAGAGCGCGGCGGTGCCGGCCACGTCCCAGCGGAGGGTCACGCGGGAGCTGGTGGTGTTGACGTGCTGGCCGCCGGGCCCCCCGGATCTCGAGGCGGTGAACCACAGCTCGTTCCCGGGGATGACGATGCGATCATTTATCGTTAGTGACTCTTCCATCTCGGCCCCACCATCCGAGATCGCCCCCTTGGTTGTCAACCCTCTCGGATCACCCCCAGCCCCTTTCCCACCTTTTCGAACGCCGCCACTGCCCGATCCAGGTGGCTCGGCTCGTGGGCCGCGGAGATCTGGGTGCGGATGCGGGCCCTGTCCCTGGGAACCACCGGGTAGGAGAAGCCGATGACGTAGATGCCCTCCTTCAGCATCTCGTCGGCGAAGCGGGCGGCGAGCTTGGCGTCGTAGAGCATTACCGGGACGATGGCGGTCTCCCCCTGCAGGAGGTCGAAGCCGAGGGTCTCGAGCTTGGAGCGGAAGTAGCGGGTGTTGTCCATGAGCCGGTCCCGGTAGGCCGTCGTGCCAGAGAGGATCTCGAAGGTCTTGATGCCGGCGGCCGCCAGCGCCGGGGTGAGGGTGTTGGAGAAGAGGTAGGGGCGGGAGCGCTGACGGAGCACGTCGATGATCTCCCGCCGGCCGGTGGTGTAGCCCCCGGAGGCGCCGCCGAGGGCCTTGCCGAGGGTGGAGGTGATGATGTCCACCCGCCCCTGAACCCCCCAGTGCTCCGGGGTGCCGCGGCCGGTCGCGCCGATGTAGCCGGTGGCGTGGGAGTCGTCCACCATGACCATGGCGTCGTACCGGTCGGCGAGGTCGCAGATTCGGTCGAGCCGGGCGAGGTATCCGTCCATGGAGAAGACCCCGTCCGTGGCGATGAGGCGCCGCCGCTTGCCCTGGGTGCGCTTCAGGATCTCCTCGAGCTCACCCATGTCCGAGTTCCCATAGCGGTGCCGCTCCGCCTTGCAGAGCCGCACGCCGTCGATGATGGAGGCGTGGTTGAGCTCGTCCGAGATGATGGCGTCCTCCGCCGTGAGGATCGTCTCAAAGAGCCCGGTGTTCGCGTCGAAGCACGACGAGTAGAGGAGGGTGTCCTCCGTGTCGTTGAACCGCGAGATGCTCTCCTCGAGCTGCTTGTGCAGATCCTGGGTGCCGCAGATGAACCGGACCGACGCCATGCCGAACCCGCGGCGATCGAGGGCCGCTTTGGCCGCGTCGATGATCTCCGAGTGGTTGGCCAGCCCCAGGTAGTTGTTGGCGCAGAAGTTGACGACCTCCTGGTCGCCCACCCGGATGGCCGCCTGCTGGGGCGACTCGATCACGCGCTCGGCCTTGAAGGTGCCCGCCTTGCGGATCGCCGCAACCTCCTGCCTCAGTGACTCCTTGTGAGATGAAAACATTTCCGGCTCCTTGGGTTGTGAAAAAGGGGTAATCGAAGCTTATCAGATGCCGCGCCGCGGACAACCGGTTTCAATGATCCGCGCAAGTCGAAAAACCGAATCACGGGTAGGCGTGCACAATGGGCGCCACGGTGTCGCACGGACGGCAGATGGCGGTGGGTAGCCCCGAGTTGCGGCGGGTGCGCCCGGCCACGGCCTTGAAGACCGGGCCGCTGTATGTCTCGTCGCAGGCGAGGCAGGCGTTGATCGCGCCGTCCGGCAGATGGTACGGGTCGGCGAGGGCCGCGGCGCAGAGGTCGAGGCACTCGGTGCGGGTGTTGAGGGTGTTGTAGTACCAGATCCCGGCGCACGCCTCCCCGAACCCGAGCGCCGTCAGACACCGCAGGTTCGCCGCCTCGCCGCGCAGCACGCCCTCCAGGCCGCAGTTGCGGACCGGCGTGGTCATATCGTTGTAGGTCATGTACACCGCGAGGTCGGCGAGGGAGGAGCAGAGCCCGCAGGCCCCGTGGTGGGTGACCGACGCTCCGGCCGCCAGAGCGTCGGACTCGGCGGCGAAGGTCTCGAGGCGATACTCGCGGGCATCCGGATCGGCCGAAAGGAAACCACACACCGCGCCCTCGTCGACGGTCTCCGGAGGCGGCTCGGCGTAGGGATCGGCGGTGAGGGGCGCGGGCGGATTCAAGAGCGTCCAGGCGAGGAGCCCCTCGATATCATCCGCCGTGTACTCGGGGGGCTCGAACCGCCGGCCGCACTCGCAGACCGGTCGGCAGGCGCCCTCCCCGAGCCCGGTCTCCTCGGACGGCGCGCCGAACAGCCGTTCGCAGGGCGGGAGCGTGAGCGGAGGATCTCCGGACGTGTCCGTCTCATCCCCGGGGGAGCCCGCGTCCCCGCCGGTATCATCCCCTTCGCGCATCAAATCGTCATCTTCATGGGTCGACGAGGGCCCCGAAGCGTGACACCCGCCGAACACGAGCCAGACCAGTACCATATATATCACGCGAATCATGATGTTTCGAATTGTAGCACACCCTTGATAGGTGGGACCATCCCTCGCCGTTCGCTTGCGTCTCGCCCCGGCCGCCAGGGCTCAACAAGCCCCCCATCCCCTCACCGGGCGGTAACCCCCCTCAGGGGTTCCGGAACTTCTTGTAGTCGATGCCGTACTTCTGCACCTTGTATTGGATGACCCGCTTCGAGGTCCCGAGGAGCTTGGCGGCCTTGGTCTGGTTCCCCTCGGCGTCCTTGATCGCGTCGACGATCAGGCCCATCTCGTAGGAGGCGACGAGCTGTTCCAGCTTGCCCCGCTTCTCCGTCCGGGACTCCATGGCCTTCATCTGCAGGGAGGGGGGCAGGTGGTGGGGGCTGATGACCCGCGCCTTGGCCAGCAGCACGGCCCGCTCGATGACGTTCTCCAGCTCCCGCACGTTCCCCGGCCAATGGTAGGCCATGAGCATGTCGATGGCCGGCGTGTCGATGCGATCGATGGGCTTGCCGAGATCGTCGGAGTAGATCTTCACGAAGTGATCCGCCAGCATCATGATGTCCGCGCCCCGCTCCCTGAGGGGCGGGATGAAGATCGGGAAGACGTTCAGCCGGTAGAAGAGGTCCGAGCGGAAGTTCCCCGACTGCACCTCCGCCTCGAGGTCCCGGTTGGTGGCCGTGATGATGCGGGCGTTGGTCCGGAAGGTCTTGTCCGAGCCCACCCGCTCGTACTCCCGATCCTGGAGGACCTTGAGGAGCTTGACCTGCGCCTGCGGGGGCAGGGAGTTGATCTCGTCGAGGAAGATGGTGCCGTTCCCGGCGGCCTCGAACCGGCCGATGCGGGTGCTCACCGCGCCGGTGAACGCCCCCTTCTCGTGACCGAAGAGCTCGCTCTCGATGAGATGCTCCGGGATGGCGCCGCAGTTGAGGTGGACGAACGGCAGGGCCGCCCGCGGGCTGCTCTTGTGCAGGGAGCGGGCCACGAGCCCCTTGCCCGTCCCCGTGGCGCCGGTGAGCAGCACCGAGACCTTCGAGTCCGCCACCTGGGAGACGAGGTACCGGACGTTCCGCATCGCCTTGGACGATCCGATGATGAGCCCCTGGGGACCAACACTTCCGCCGGAGTCCTTGAGTCGCCGGTTCTCCTCGAGCATCCGCCGCCGCTCCACCCGGGAGGCGATCAGCTGTCCGACGGTTTCGAGCAGCTCAATCTCTTGAAGCATTTCCGGATCCCGTGAGGCAGCGCAGTCCACGGAGATGGCCCCCACCACCTCATCCCCGTAGCGGATGGGGACGCAAACAAAGGCCAGCTCGGACTGGTCCAGATCCTTCCGAGTCCCGGTCCGATCCAGGAAGAGGGGCTCCTCATCGATGCGCGGGATGGCGATGGGGCGGCCGGTCTCCACCACGCGCCCCGTGATCCCCTCCCCCAGCTGATACCTGGCCTGATCGGTCTGGATCTCGCTCATACCGGTGGCCAGCACCGTGTGGATCTCGCCGATGTCGCGCCTGAAGATCGATATCATACCGCGCTTCATGCTGAGTTTCTTGGCGACGATGCTGAGGGTTCGTTTGAGTGCCGCGTCGAATTCTCCAGGGTTGGCGAGCTCCATGGCCACCAAATGAAGCGCTTGAAGTTGAATGGGTGTGAATGAAGTTTTCATATACCCACAATAGTACCTAATTGTGCTGAAAGCAATATGGGGAACAAAATTGTATCAATAAAGTAGCTTGCGTGATGAAAGGAATTGAAGAACTATAGCCGCGATGCTGATCATCGGTATAGATGAAAACGGATTGGGGCCGCTACTCGGTCCGCTGGTGGTGACCGCCACCGCCTTCGAGGCGGCGGAATACGAACGAACGGAATTCTGGAAATCCGCCGGGCGGGATCTCCTCGCCGGGGATTCGAAGGAGGTGTTCTCGAACAGCAAGCTGGGATCGGCCGAGGTGGCGACCCTGGCCTGGCTCAACGAATTCGGTAGGATTCCGGGGTCCTACGTGGAGCTCGCGGATCAGCTCTTTCTCCCCCCTCCCCTCCCCCTGCCCTGCCAGATGGTGCCCTCCTTCTGCATGCCTTCGGGCACCCCGCTGCCGGCCTTCGCCAAACCCGAAGAGCTCGCCTGGGTCGAACGCCAGCCGCTGCTCCGGCACGAGGGAGCGGTCGAACCGATCGCGGCGAAGCTCTACGCCATCTGCCCCGGCCTCTTCAACGCCGCCACGTCCACCGGAATCAACAAATTCGCGCTGGACTGCCGCCTGATGCTGAAGCTCTTCAACGCCCTAGCCAAGGGCTATGACGGCGAGGTATTGGGCCTCTTCGGAAAGGTCGGATCGGCCAAGAAATACGGTCCCTGGCTCAACGACGCCAAGGTGGGGCTCTGGATGGCGGAGGAGGAGACCCCGGGCATCAGCACCTACCGGATCGCGCCCAACCGAACCATCTCCTTCATCCGTGACGGTGACGCCCTCCACCTCCCCATCGCGGTCGCCTCCATGATCGGCAAGTACGCGAGGGAGCTCGCCATGAGAGACATCAACACCCTACTCCACGTGAAGGGAACCCGGAAGGCGAGCGGCTATCACAACAAGGTGACCGCCGAGTTCGTCGAGAAGTCGGCGGAAATCCGGGAGGCGATCGATCTGAAAGACGAGTGTTTCCTCAGGCGGTCGTAGCCCCCGTGCTTGCCGCCGCCCCTCACATGTTCTAATAAATAGTCTTAAAACAACGGCGCGGTGAGACGAACGTGGAAGACACGAAATCATTGATGAGAGGAACCCGACCGACCGTAAGGTTGTCCGCCGGCGCCTGCTGTCTTCTGATGTGCACGCTCTCCTCGGGATGCGGCCGCATCGGCGTCGAGAACCTCAACCCGGACGGGGATACCTCCTGCGAGCCGATGGACACCGTCTCCTGCTACGACGGGGACTCGACGCAGCGAGGCGCGGGGAGCTGCGTCGAGGGGATCTCCCGCTGTATCGACGGCAAGTGGACGCCTTGCGAGGGGCAGGTGGTCGCCGAGCCCGAATTCTGCGATGCGCGAGACAACGACTGCGACGGGCAGACCGACGATGACATCGAGCCGCTTCGGTGCGGGTTCGGGGCGTGCGAGACCGAGCAGGAGGCCTGCGTCGGCGGGGAGATCGCCACCTGCCCGGCGCCGGCACCGGCACCGGAGAGCTGCAACGGTGTCGACGACGACTGCGACGGCGTCGTGGACGAGCTCGCCGAGTGCTGTGATATCTTCGTGAGCCCCGGGGGCCGCGCCGGGGCCGCGGGCTCGAAGGACGATCCCCTGTCGACGGTCGGGGACGCCATCGCGCTGGCCCGGGACCGGGGCGGCGCGCGGATCGTCTGTCTCGCCTCGGACCGGAGCGGGGGAGAGTGTCGCGAGCATATCTACAGAGAAGACATCGTCATGGAGGACGGCGTCAGCCTTCATGGCGGCTTCGACCCGGAGACGTGGATCGCCGGCGAGGGCTGCCCCACCGTTCTCCTCGCCGACGCGGCGGACCGGGGGCTCACCTTCGGGGCGAAGATCACCGGGGTCACGGCGCTCTCGTCGCTCATTGTTCGGGCGAGGGACGATGAGACAGCGCCCACCGCCGCCATCACCATTCGGGGGGCGACCGGAGCGGTGTTGCAAAATGTCACGGTGACGGGAGCATCCGCCGGTGGGGAGACCGTCGGGGTGGATATCGGAGAGGACGCGTCCGTGGTGATCACCGGGGGCTCGATTCTCGGAGGTGGAGGCGCCGATTCATCCGTCGGCATCCTCGTCGTGAACAGCCGGCTCGACCTGCGGGGGGTGTGCGGCGGTCCCCTGGCTGAAGGGCACGAGGCGTGCGAGAGCGGCTGCGACGGAGGGGGGGTCCGGGGCGCTTTAGATGATACCCCGCTGAGCGCTATTGGCATCCGTCTCGAGAACGCCGGGGGGTCGGTCATCGAGCAGTCGAGCGTATGCGCCGGGGCCACGGAACGGGCCAGGGGGATAGACATCGAGGGAGACGCGGAGGGGCTCAGGATCGCGCGCAGCACGGTCAGGGCCGCGGGCGCGGAGGAGAGCGCCGCCCTCCACCTCGCCTCCTGCGGCGGCGCCAGTCCGCGGATCCGCCTCAACCCGGCCATCATCGCCGACGGTCCGAGCGAAGGGGGGACCCGCTACCAGGGGATCCGGGTCAGCGGCGACTGTCACCCGGTCATCGTCAGAAACACGTCGATTATCGGCGCCGAAGCGACGGTGACGGATGGAAGCGCCGCCGGCATCGCCTGCACCGAAGACGACGACGGGGTGCCGAGCCGATGCATCGTCGCGCTCAACGATCACATCGCCGGCAGCGCCGACGCCGCGCCCGCATCGGCGGTCGGAATACGGTGCGACGGCGCCTCGTGTCGACACATCGTGGGGAACCCGCTCATCTCCTCGGGACGCTCCGGCGGCCCCACCGGCATGAGCCTCGGTTCGGGGAGCACCGCCGTGGTCGAGGCCAACCACATCAAGAGCGGCTGCCCTCTCCACGGTATCGCCACCGGCCTCAGTCTGGTGGACAGCTCCGCCCGGATCATCAACAACTGGATCGAGGGCGGCCGGTGCGAGTCGCCGGGCCCCTCGGAGAGCCGCATCGGGATCTTCATGTCGCTGGATTCCCCCGATAACGAGAGCTCAGTCCACTCCAACACCATCTTCGCCGGGGGAGAGCCCGGCTCCGGTTGTGACGCGCACGGCATCCACATCGGAGCGACCTACGCGCCCTCCGATCCGGTGTCCCGCGGCGTCATCCGCAACAACATCATCCAGACCGGCAACTGCGACTCCGGCCTCCACGGCTTCTATGAATCCCATGAGGGCGGCGACCCGAGGATCGTGGAGAACAACGCCTTCTACTTCGAGCGGGAGTCCGACGCGCTCTATTTCGATATTGATACACGGACCCTCATCACCGCCCTCGGCAGTCTCCACGGGTTGGAGGACATCTCCGCGCGGGACAACGTGGAGGGCGACCCCGGTCTCAGCTTCGACAACGGCTTCCCGGAGCTGACCGCCGCATCGACCCTCTGTATCGATACGGGCACCCCGGTCAACGCCCCGCGGGTCGACTACAGGGCGGTGCCCCGGCCCCAGCGCTCCGGCTTCGACATCGGCGCCTTCGAGCTGGAGTAGAACCGGAGGCGTTCGGCCGACAAATGCTCCCCTCCCGTAAAAATGTGGTAAAAGAGCGGTCTCGCGCTTGAGTTGAAAGGAGTGTCCGAGTGAAAATCCTCTTGGTCTTTCTTGTGGTCTCGGGGGTATCGTGTCAAAGTCCCGCCAAATCCACCTGCGAAAAAAAGGTATCCGAGAAGGAGCACCCCCGCGTGGTCTTGACGCCGTTTGACGAGACGCGCTTCTCCAACGATCCCGAGAAGACGGAGATCTTCCGCGACGCCGGCCTCGGGCTCTTTATCCACTGGGGCCCGAACTCCCAGCTGGGGACCGAGATCAGCTGGCCGCTCTTCAACGCCGATGATGCCTATGTGGAGAAGTACTACGCCCTCGCCGACACCTTCCAGCCGGATCGGTTCGACCCCGTAAAGTGGGCGAGGCTGGCCAGGCTGGCGGGCATGGAGTACGTGGTCTTCACGGCCAAGCACCACGACGGATTCTGCATGTTCGACACGGCGTACAGCGACTTCAAAATCACGAACACACCTTACGGGAGAGACATCGTCCGGGAGGTCGTCGATGCGTTTCGGAAAGAGAAGCTCCTGGTGGGGCTCTACTACTCTCCCGGCGACTACCGCTACCACTATGAGACGAACGGCCCCAAGGTTCCGGTCACCATGCCGACCTTCTTCGTCAGGGCGCCGTTCGGGCCCAAGAAAGTGGGGTTCCTGGACTACGAGCGCGGCCACGTGGAGGAGCTCCTGACCCGATACGGGGACATCTTCATGCTCTGGTTCGATGGAGCCTGTACGCCGTTGAAGCAGCGCGCCTGGCGGGTGAAACAGGATATCTTCATCGGCCGGGGAGAGATCCCCACCCCGGAGCAGCGCATTCCAGGGGAGGCCTCGGATTACGCGTGGGAGAGCTGCATGACCACGAGCTACCAGTGGTCGTATCAACCCAACCCGACGGTTCTCTCCTTCAAGGAGATTATCGAGAACCTGATAAAAATCCGGGCGCGCGGCGGAAACATGCTCCTCAACATCGGTCCGAAACCGAACGGAGAGATCGCGGCGGTGGATGAGGCGATTTTGCGGGATCTCGGTTCCTGGATGATGATGTACGGAGAATCCATGCGCAGCGTACGTCCGTGGATCGTGACCCACGAGGGTGACGTCTGGTTCACCCGGAGCAAAGCGAACAAGCGCCCCTCCCTGTATGCCATAACGAACTTCGACTACGCGTCAGGGAGCGAGGAGCGGCTCCCGTTCTCAGGACGGAAGATCACGCTGAGATCCGTCAGAGCGACCGAGGACACAAAGGTCTCGGTGCTCGGACAGCGGGGCGTGTTCAAGTGGCGCCAGGACGAAGAGGGGCTTCATATCGAAGCATACAACTACCACACGGTTCAGATGATTAAGTATCCCATAGAGAAGCCTTCGACCGAAGAACGGGACTGGATCTGGGGGCCCAACTGGCCGGTGGCCATAAAGATTACGAACGTCCTTCCCGTAGATCCGGACCGTTCGTCCGTCCGGTAACGCCTTACCTGATGCAGCCGATTCTTCTCGTCGCGATGACCATGTCGTCATACCAGATGGTGGTGGAGTCCCCCGAGTCGGAATAATTCTCAGGCCAGAAGTAGTTCAGCCTCAAGTCCTCGACGGTCCGCGTCTGGAGGTCGAGGATCTCCATCTGGGTGCCGGGATCGGGGGGATAGTCCGAGCAAGGCGGCGCATCCGCATCCTCCGTACAGAAGTAATCCGGCATCCAGTAACCGGACTCCCCGTCTTCGTTGAAGGTCTGGATGTGCCGGTCGTCGATCCAGAGCCGGAGCTCTGCGCCCGCGTTCGACTGGAGATCGGTGTTGAGCCTGAAATGAACCTCGATGCACATCCAGTTGTCGTCGTAATACGTTTCTGATGAGTGGACCAGGGAGTTCCCCCAATAAGAGTGCATCCCCATCCAGTAATTATAGAAATCGAGGTGGCCAGAGTAATGCGCTTCAAACGCGATACTGAACAGATCGTTCCCGGAAGGGACCTCACCAGCCCGCGGGTAGGGCCAGTCCAGCGGGGGATTGTACCCGCCGAACCACATCCCGGCGTGGTGGTATTCGACCCCGGGTTGATATTTAACGTACCATCGGACGTACCACTCATCGTATCCCGGCGCCAAATTCTTGTAGAGGTGGGTCGCGTTGGCACCGCCGTCCGAGTTCATTGCCAAGGAATATGTACCGCTGGAGGCGGCGGGGACATCTTCCACCAGCTCCATCCCGTCCGGGTTGGAAACATCTTCATAACGCGACAGGATGTTGTTCCTACCGGACTCATAGTCTTCAAACCACACAACGGCGGGGTCATCGGCCATACCGACGTCTCCCGGGTACTCCTCCGACAGGGTCGGATCGCTGTCCGCATCGGTGTCGGCGTCCGAGTCTCCATCGGCGTCGGTGTCTCCATCAGCGTCGGTGTCCACGTCCGAGTCAACGTCTGAATCGGCATCCGAGTCGACATCACTGTCACCGTCGACGTCACTGTCACTGTCGGCATCGGTGTCTCCGTCCGCATCCGAATCGGCGTCGGTATCTCCGTCCGCGTCGGTGTCTCCATCCGCGTCAGTATCTCCGTCCGCGTCGGTGTCTCCGTCCGCGTCGGTATCCCCGTCTCCGTCGACATCTCCGTCCGCGTCCCCGTCTGAACCGACACAAGAGTCCTCCCCCTGGATCCTCACGCAGCGGAGTCCCTGGGACTCGCAGTCGTCGTAGAGCACCCAGCTTCCCTCCTCACAGTTATACACCTGGTTGTCCCGACACTCGGTCTCATCGGCTTCACAGTCCGCATCGCCGTCTCCGTCCGCGTCACCACCCGCTCCACCAGTGTCTCCCGAGTCCGGAAACGAGCTGGCCTTCTTGCTGCATCCAACGCCCCACAAGAGCACCAGGCCGAGCAGACCCGCCGTCAGTTTTCCGTTCACCATTTAGCCTCTCCTTTTTTAGATTACTTAGCGCATGCAATGGTCGAGTGCAATCAAATCGCAGAATATCCTCCATATTATCAAACGCATATGTCGAATATGGCATCAATTTCCAGTCGCCCCGAATATAGCTGCGAGCCGAGATTCCAATCGACATTATGACTTTTGTCCATTAAGACACACGGGTCGGCGTTGCGGAAGGCGCCAGAGGAGTGAGATGGCTTCCAGGAAAAAGGCGATCCAGGAGTTCGTTCAGTTTCTTCCGGTAATCGGGTTTGCTTCGAGCTTCCTGGTGACCGGGGATGTGGATCTCGAACGGGCCGGGCCCCTGTTCATCATCAGCGCGCTCGGGGCCGTCGCGATCACCGCGGTATTGTTGCGTCGAAGAGTGCTGCTCAACCCCATCCTGTTCGGCTCCAACCTGTGGCTCTGCCTCGGGGCCGTGGCCTTCGGCGTCCCCATCCCGCCTCTGGCCGGCCTCCTGGGGCAGCTCCAGGCGACGGCGCTGTATGTCTGTATCTTCAGTTGCGGTCTGGTCTTCTCGACCGGCCGCCCCACGGGTTACATCGGGATGCGCCACGCCGATCCCCGGGTCATCCGGAAGCTCTCGGCCGCGATGATGGGGCTGACCGCTATCGCGCTGGTGTGGTCGCATCTCCACGTCGACAACATCCGCCTCGGCGGGGGGCTCCCCTTCATTATCCTGAATGTCACCCGCCGGGTCATGATCCGGCGCGCCCGCCGGTGAGCCCCTCCCGCGCCAACACGACCCTGCTCGCCATCCTCGCCTGCCTGCTCTGGTCCACGGCCTTCGTCGGCATCAAGATAGGCCTCGAGCACACGCCCCCCCTCAACTTCGCCGGGATCCGCTTCATGATCTCCGGGCTGATGCTGCTCCCTTTGGCCGGCAATCCCGGGGCGACCCTCAGGACGATGTGGCGCCACCGGGGGTTCGTGATCAAGGTGGCAGTCCTCTCCACCGGGCTCCTCTACGCCTTCTTCTATCTCGGCCTCAGCCTCGGCTCCGCGTCCACCACCGCCATCGTCGTGGGGGGCGGACCGCTTTTCGTCGCGCTGATGGCGCACCTCATGATGCCCGACGAGCGATTCACCCTTAGGAAAGGGGGGGCGCTCCTCATCGGGATAGGGGGCATCGCGGTGATCGCCGCCAGCCGCTACAGCTTCGACTGGAACCGGGGCCAGGAGTTCTGGGCCGTGATCCTCCTGGTGGCGGCCAACATCTCCGGGGGCTTCGGCAACATCTTCGTCGCCCGGAGCCGCGCGTCCATCCCTCCGCTCCTGCTCAGCGCCGCCCAGCTCTTCATCGGCGGGGGACTCCTCTTCGGGCTCTCCCTGATCGTGGAGCGCCCCGACCTGACCACCGTGAAGCCGCTCCCCTACTACCTCTCCCTCCTCTACCTCAGCACGGTCTCCGCCGCGGCCATGACCATCTGGTTCGTCCTGTTAAAACGTCCGGGGATCAAGGTCTCCGAGCTCAACATCTGGAAATTCCTCATCCCCGTGTTCGGCGCCGTGCTGAGCTGGACGCTCCTCGACGACGATCACCCGGACACCACCGCGGTGATCGGGATGTGCTGCATCACGCTGTCGCTGCTGCTCATCAACCTCCCGAGGCGCCGCCTTGGACGGGTGAGGTCGGACGGGCGCTCAAAGGGGTGACGCCTCAGATGATGTTGCGGGACTTCAGATACCCGATGATCAGGTCGGCGCACACCTCGACGCTCTTCTCCCCTGTAGGGACGGTGATCTCGGGATCCTCGGGGCTCTCGTAGGGATCATCGATACCGGTGAAGTTCTTGATGAGGCCGGCGCGCGCCTTTTTGTAAATCCCCTTGGGATCGCGCCCTTCACACACCGCGAGATCCGCGGCGCAGTATACCTCGATGAAGCTCTCGGGCTGGAGATCCCTCGAAATCTGGCGATCGGACTTGTAGGGGCTGATGAACGCGGTGAGGTTGACGATCCCCGCGGACGTGAAGAGCTTGGCCACCTCGCCGATCCGGCGGATGTTCTCCACCCGATCCTCGGGGGTGAAGCCGAGATCCCCGTTGAGCCCGTGGCGCACGTTATCGCCGTCGATCACGAAGGTGCTCACCTTCATGTTGTGGAGCGTCATGGCCACGGCGTTGGCCAGCGTGGACTTTCCGGATCCGGAGAGCCCGGTGAACCAGAGGGTGCAGCCCTTGTGGCCGTGGAGCAACTCGAGGTCGGCGGTCGAAACGCACTGCTCGTGCCAGGTGACGTTGGTTGATTTCCGTTCTATCATCGATATCCCCTATCGCCTGCAGGTCACCCCGTTTGCCCTTGATAATCAGGACTTGTTGGTAAGCTTATCTAACATGTCCCGGGTCATGGATTCAAGGGAGAAGCTCGGCGACCAGCCCCACTCCTCCCGCGCGGGGGTGTCGTCCATCGAGCGGATCCAGGAATCCGCGATGGCCTGGCGCTCATCGGGCTCGAAGGTGCACTCGAAACCGGGGACGTGCCTCCGGATCGCCCCGGCGAGCTCTCCAGCGCTGAACTCGAGCCCGCAGATGTTGAAGTTCGTGTGATGGATCAGGCGCTCGAACGGCGTCTCCATGAGCAGAAGGGTCGCCCTGATGCAATCGGGCATGTACATCATGGGCAGGCGGGTGTCCTCCCGGACAAAGCATGCATAGGGCCGCCCCTTCACCGCCGCGTAGAACATCTCCACGGCCCAATCCGTGGTTCCGCCGCAGGGGGGCTTGCCCGCGCTGATGATCCCGGGGTAGCGGAGCCCGCGGACGTCGAGCCCCCACTTGCGGACATAGTAGTCGCCGAGCAGCTCACCGGTGACCTTGGTGACCCCGTATATCGTAGTGGGCCTGAGTATCGTGTCGTTCGGTGTGTTCTCGGGGGGGGTGCCCGGCCCGAAGACCGCGATGGAGGAGGGAACGAACACCTGGTTGAGCTCGAGATCCCGCGCCGTGTTCAGCACGTTGAGCATCCCCTCCACGTTCACCTCCCACGTGAAGTCCGGCTCCTTCTCCCCCGTGGCGGAGAGGAGCGCCGCCAGGTGGACGATGGTGTCGATGCGATGCCCCCGGACCGCCTCGACCACGTCCGCCGGCTCCGTCACGTCCAGCACGAAAAACGGCCCGCTCTCGTAGAGCTCTCGGTGACCATCGAGGTCTTGGACCACGTCCGTGGCCACCACGTTGTCGTCACCGTACCGCGCCCTCAAGGCCAGCGTCAGCTCCGTACCGATCTGGCCGATAGCGCCGGTCACCAGGATACGTCTGATCTCGTTCGTCACCGAACCTCCCTCTGGTGACGCGGCGACCGTCACGGGCAACGGTTGTCGCATTCGAGCTCCCCCTCGCTTTTACAACGTAAGGATCCGTGCGCCCGGCCGCAACCAGTCGGGCGGGGTAGGCTGTCATGCGAAACAGGCCCCCAGGACTATTATCTTGTTTTCAATCCAGGGAGACTTCTAGTAGCATGGGATAATCAGGCGTCGTGTATTTCAGTGGGCGAATCCTTTCCCGTGAAATGTATGGTGCCCAGACTTATCGTTCAAGGAGGATTCCAATGAAACCCGATCGAAGTCAGATACGGATGTTTCTCTACGTTTGCCTCGCGGCGATCTTAGGCGCGCAGTGCACAAACGACCCGAGCAGCGATAGCGCCACGGATGCCGGTTCGGGTTCGGATGCGGACGCCGACACAGACACCGACGCCGATTCCGACACCGACGCCGATTCCGACACCGACACCGACACCGACGCCGACGCCGATTCCGATTCCGATTCCGACACCGATTCCGATTCCGACACGGACGCCGACACCGATTCCGACGCCGACACCGACACAGATTCCGATGCCGACACGGACGCCGACACCGACGCCGATGGGGACACGGATGCGGACACAGACACGGACGTTGATGGAGACTCAGACGCTGATGCTGATGGAGATACGGATACAGACGCTGACACTGACACCGAGACCGAAGCCTCCGCTACGGACAATACAACGGACGATGATACGGGCAGCGGCGCCCCGGATACCGGAGAAGAGACCGATAACGACGGTACCCTTTCCCCGGGATGCGGAACCCCCATGACGCGCCCTGACCCCAGGGTCCAGCAGACCATGGATATCGACGGGACGACGCGATATTACCTGCTGGACGTGCCCGAGAACGCGGACAATCAGACGCCGCTGATGCTCATCTTCGGCCTGCACGGCTACGACATGAACAACGTTTCGGTGGTCGGCCTATACAACTTCACGGAGCGGTCCAATGGTCAGGCCATCACCGTGCTGCCCCAGGGGGAGGGCCCGCCGCCGGGGGACGTCTCCCACTGGGGAGACGGAGTGCTCGAGTCCACCTGGCAGTCCAACGACACCAACTATGGCTATATCCAGGCCCTAATCACCGACCTGGGGGCGCGATATTGCATCGACACGAGGCGGATTTTCATCGCCGGCTTCAGCATGGGCGCGTTCTTTACCAACTCCATCGCCTGTGATCACAGCGACTGGTTCCTGGGCTTCGCCCCCATCGCCGGCGGCGGTCCGATGGGCTGCGCCGGCGACGTCAGATCCGCCATAATGATTCAGCATGGCACCCGAGATCCCATCGTGGATATCGAAAGCGGCGAGGACAGCCACGACTTCTGGGTGGCGCAGAACGGATGCGCCGCGGAGACCACCCCGTCATTCTCCGGATGCGAGAGCAATACCGGCTGTCCGGAAGACGCGCCGGTGCACTGGTGTACGGGGAGCTATGATCACTACATCGATTCGACCGCCGTGGGGAATATCTGGGAATTCTTCAGCGGTCTCTGATCCTTGTTAAACAAGGATGATGACGTCATCAGGGCGGCAGGCGATTTCGCCCGTAATCTCCGAGACATTGTTATTGAGCGCCTCGCAGGCGGCCTCGCAGAACTCGATGGTGTCCCGATCGGCGTCGGTCCAGGTCCAACCGGTGTTGCGGGCGCAGCCGTCGTCCCGCGGGACGGGCTCGCCGTCGATCCGGACGTTGACCAGGTCGAGATCCACCGCGTCCGGATCGTACTCGCCGATGTCATAGGTGCAGCTCACGAGGACGGTCTCGGCGATGGTGTCCAGCACCGTCTCGAGCTGCGCCCCATCCTCGGCGTCGAGGTACGTCGTGAACTCGGTCCCCCCCGCCTCGGCGATGGCGTCCAGCTCGTTCGGATCGACGGCGTCGCCGAAGCCGACGGCGATGCTCCGGATCTCCCGGACAACTCTCAGGTTGTCGGTGATCCGCCGGAGCTCCTCGTCCACCGGCGGCGCGCCGCCCTCGTAGACGCCGTCCTCGCCGCAGGAGTCCCGACCGTCGGAGATGACGATGAGGTAGCTCCGCCCGGTCTTGTCCTGGAAGACGGGGGCGTACCCGTCCTTTTCGAAGCTCATCATCGCCAGCATCAGCGGGGTGGCGCCGAGGTTGGGCGGGCTCGTGTCGGCGGCGAGCAGCTCGACGATGCTCCCGCCGTTGAGCGGCGCCACGTCGGCAAGGATTTCAGACGCGATGCTGCAGTCATTCGCGGTGTCGCCGATATTGAAGAGATCAAGGCCGAACTCTATCTCGTCATCCAATGACGACACCATGGTGGTGATCGCCGCCACGGCCGCCTCCCATTTGGTGACGTCCGGTTCGGTGTCGTCGTCCTCGATGGGGTATTTCATGGAGTTGGACCGGTCGAGGAGCACCATCACGCGGGTAGGGGTCTCGACGACCGGAAAGTTGAACTGGACGCATATCTCGGTATCGCCGCCGTCCGTGTCGGCATCGACATCCGTATCCGCGTCCGTGTCGCCATCCGCGTCCGTGTCGCCATCCGCGTCCGTGTCGCCATCCGCGTCCGTGTCCACATCTGTGTCCACGTCCGTGTCGCCATCCGCGTCCACGTCCGTGTCACCATCCGCGTCCGTGTCGGCGTCAGAATCCCCGTCCGTGTCCGTATCGGTATCCGTATCCCCATCTGAGTCAGTATCGGTGTCCGTGTCCGAATCGGCGTCACCGTCACTGTCGGTATCGCCGTCCACGTCCGGGCCCGTGCCGCTCACGCCTCCGGTGTCCGACTCGGTTTCGTGAACATCCATTGACTTGGCGCAGCCCGAGGCCAACACCGCACAAAGAACAAAACCCGCCAGTTTGAAACAATGACTATTCATCGCCTACTCCTTTGGTCGCATGAGATGTTCACACCGGACACCAGCGCTCCGACGATGAACAGAGCCGAAGGTGTGACCCTCATGGCGATGCTCCTGTCTCATTGATTCATCGAAGTATATCACAGACCGTCACCAAATATTGGAAAGCGGGGGTTAACGCCAGGATCTCCGCGAGCTTGGCCAGGGGCGATCAGATTATCTTGGAAGGTCCGGCGGTGAAATGACTAGACGTCCCTCGACGGCTCTTTCTCTTCGTCATTTGGTTCCGGCTCGACGGGCGCCGGCTCGGCACTTTCCGGCTCGACGGATTCCGGCTCGGCACTTTCCGGCTCGACGGATTCCGGCTCGGCACTTTCCGGCTCGGCACTTTCCGGCTCGACGGATTCCGGCTCGGCACTTTCCGGCTCGTCGGGCGCCGGCTCGGCACTTTCCGGCTCGTCGGGCGCCGGCTCGGCACTTTCCGGCTCGTCGGATTCCGGCTCGTCGGATTCCGGCTCGGCACTTTCCGGCTCGGCACTTTCCGGCTCGTCGGGCGCCGGCTCGTCGGGCTCTGATGCCGAAGGACTCGGCGCCGAGGGTTTGGGGATCGGTGGAGGTGTCGCCGATGACGGGCTCCGACGCACGGACGGTGGTATCGAGCTCGCGGGGCGAGGCGCCCTCTGGGAGAGGGCCAGAGTGGGGAGATCGACCACCTCGTCGTCGGTTCCGATGTCGGACAGCAGGGGATCCGTGAGCTCCTCCATCTCGATATCGAGCTCGGGTGAGCTGTCCGTAAGCTCGGAGAGATCGTCCAGATCGATGTCCAGGTCGAAGCCGCTGTCGGTCGGCGGCGCGGACGGCACCGGGGAATGGGCCGGGGCCGAGGAGCGGCGTTCGAAGCCGAGCGGGAGAAACAGCTTCTTCTGACGGTCGGTGAGATCAGCGTACAGCTTCTGCATCTCCGGAATCGACGCGAACACCTCCTCCCGGCGGTCACCGCCGATCACCCGCTTGAGGATGAGCTCGCGGGGCGACAGGGTATGGGCGGCGATCTCCCGGACGATCGGGCCCGCCTGTTTCAACAGACGATAGACTAGCTTGGTGGGGTCCTTGTGCTCGCGGAGGGGTATCCCTTCGAAGAAGGCGCTCTTCAAGACGCGCCGGTGGTGGGAGAGCTCGCCGAGGGAGCCGAGCAGGGTCCGCATCAGGGCGAGCAATCTCGCGGTCTCGTCGGAATCCGCGACAAAGGGCTCCTCGAGCTGCTGCTTGGATATCCGCGTCACCGCGACCCGGGATTCATTGAAGACGATGTCATAGCCGGACGGACCATCCGGGAAGCTGTTCCTGAGCGCCAGGACCACCCCCCCTTCGTCGTTGGACAGGCTGACTACGTACTCTTTGGCCAACTTCTTCGATCGGGTCTTGAAATTCTTCAGCCCCAGCCCGCCGTTCTGGGCCATGTTGATCGCCAGGTCCGGGTCGATGCTGTCCACCCGGACGGGATGAGCGAGCCGGTGGCCCTCCGGGATCGACAAGAGGATCTCGGCGTTCACCCCCATATCCGAGAAGGTGGTGAGGGCGATCTCATAGCCGGTGTCATCGAAGGGGCGCATCCCGATCCAGTGCTGGCTCGTGGGGATATCGTAGCGGAGCAGCACCTTCTCCAGCCGTCGCTCATTGTTGGCCCGCTCCCGGTCGACAGTCTCCTGGATGCCCTCGAGGTTCCGGGAGAGGTTGGACCTAAAATCCTGTTCGGCCCGCTCTATCGCCTTCCGGTTGAGGGCCCTGAGGGTCCCGATGCACTCGACGGCGATGGGCGCCGATATCTTGGATGCCGCCGTATCCAGCGTGGATTCGACGAAGCGCAGGAGCGTATTGAGGTGCTGCAGCTCCGTCTTCGCAAGCTCCTTCTTCCGCCTCGCCCCGTTGTAGTCCGCCTCGACCTTGGTCTGGGACGCCAGCACCGACGCCGAAAACTCCACGATGAGCCTGAGATACTCCAGGTAGTTGAATTTCAGCGGTGATTCGACGCCGTCTCCGTAGTAGTATTTCAACGCATGCTCCCGTCTTTCAGGTTTCACACCGTCCAGTCCCCATCTATTATTAACATGACTGGGCTGTCCGTACACGGCAAAATCGCCTCACATACGGGGATTATTGTGACCCGGCAACAAAGCCCCTTGCGTCCTGAGAGCAGCGGGTCGTCCGCCGTCAGCGCGACCGTCAGGCTCGAACGCGTATCCCGCGTCCGTGTTGACCAAGAGCCCAAAGGAGTTGGCGCCCGCCTGCGGAATCTCGTCATTGGCCGGACCATGAATGATTGTGTTGTTTTCGAATACGAGGTGGACGAAATCGGTGTTGACCGGTTGGAGCCGGTAGAGCCACATGGCGTCCACGGCCAGATTGTGCGACACGTAAGAGTCCTTGATGATCGCGTGGTTCTCCTGGATGGCGTCCTGCCCACTGAAGTTGCCCGAGCACCCCTCGAAGAGACCCACGCTACGCTCGCAGTAGTTGTGGTGGAAATAGACGTTTTCGATGGTGGAGAGGGCTTCGCCGTTCACGATATCCAAACACCCGCCTTCGGCGCCGCCCAGGGTCTCGTTGGGCCCCCAGCAGTTGACCGCGCTGTTGTAGGCAATCTCGTCACGACCCGAGATCATCGGAGCTCCCGCGCCGCGGCTTGGCCCCCTCTCTCAGCAACAAGAGACCGCACACCGCCCACACCGCGCCGACCATCAGGGTCTGTGTCCACATGCGGAGAAAGGCGGTCATCGGCAAGAGGAAGGTGCTGCACTGCCACACCAGCGCGATGAGTAGGCGCGCCACGTCGGCCCGGTGCTCCCCGGCGTCCCCCCGCTTCCAGCGCCCGGGCCAGAGACCGAACGGACGAATTTGCTCGTAGAACCGCTCGAGGGTGAGCGCCGGTGTCGGCGTGGTGAGCAAGGTCCCCGCGAGGCAGCCGAGAAGCGACAGGAGGCAGACCCCGCCCAGGAAGAACACATCCGTGGGCCGGCCGTTCTCGATCCAGGGCGAGAGGTGCGGTGTACCCTCCAACCGGGGGAGGCAGGAGAGCCCCAGCGACGCGAGGAACCCGATGGTGATGCCGGTGGTGAAGCCGGCCCCGTTGAACCTGGACCAGAACCACCGCAGCGCGAAGGGGACCAGGAAGGCCGGGAACAGCTGAACCACGATCATCCGCCAGACGTCGAGGACGGCGTTTGCGGAGGGGCCGCCGCCGAGGCGCATCAGCGACGAGACCGCCACCCCGGCGAGGACGAGCCCGCCGCTGGCCCAGTATCCGGCCCTGACCTGCGCCCTGTCCTGCAGCCCGGGGCGGAGGGGGAGGACGAAATCCCGGACGATGTAGCTCGCCCCCGCGTTGATGGTGGAGTCGAACGTGGACATGCTGGCGGCGAGGATCCCCACCAGTACGATCCCCAGCATCCCCGGGGGGATGATGCCGCTCGCGAGCACTGCGGGCAGGATATCCGCGCCGCGCTCGGCCGGGACGCCGCAGCGGATGCCGAGCACCACGAAGGCCAGGACCATGGGCCACCGGAAGGCGAAGAGCACCGTCCAGAACATGCAGAGCCGCTTCACCGTGGGCGCGTCCTTGGCCGCGTAGAACCGCTGCGCCATGTAGGCGGAGCCGCCGCTCCCCCCGAGCCCCTCGAGAACCCCCTTGCCGATCCAGAAGACGAGGAAGAGCACAAACGGGGTGTACACCGTCGACGCCCCCGCCGGCGACGACGGCCCGGCCGGCAGCCCGCCGAGGAGCTCGGGGACGATGGTATTGAGCCCGGCCCCAGGCCACCGGCCCAGGAGCTCGGCGTCCACGTAGCCCGAGGCGGTCACCGACAGATAGACGGCGACAACCCCCAGCAGGCCGGCCTGCAGCACGTCGGTCCAGATGACCCCGTAGAGTCCGCTGATCATCGTGTACAGCATCATCACCCCGGCCATCAGCAGCCGCGCGCCGGTCTCGCTCACGGGGAGCAGCCGCGGCAGGAACTCCCCCGTGGCCACGAGGAAGAACACCACCATGCTCACGGTGATGATGACGTAGGTCCCCGCGGCGGTGACGCGGGCGAGCTTCGCCTGCCGCCCCTCCCCGAAGCGGAGGGCCATCCACTCCCCCGTGGTCACCACGTCCGAGCGCTGGTGCCACTTCCCCATGAAGGCCAGGAACACCGCGATGGGCAACACCACCCCGCCGCGCATCTCGATGAAGAAGCCGTGGAGCCCGTAGAGGTACACCAGGGAGATGATGGTCACGGTGCCGGCGATATCCAGGTTCGACGACATCCCGGAGGCGCCGAGGGCCCACCACGGCATCTCCCTGCCCGCCAGGAAGTAGTGCCGCGCGCCCCCCGCGGCCTTCCGGGTCAGGAGGAGGGACTTGCCGACAATCACCAGGAGGTAAGCGGCGATTATCGCGATGTCGATGGGGGCGAGCGCGACTCTCATCCTAGATTTCTTCTTTTGTTACGTTCCGCGAGTTCGGTCCATAAGAATGCCGCGGGACGACCAAAGATGCAATGTCCCGAAGAGCGATCGCGGACTCCCGGGCCAGCAAACGTTCCTTCTGCGATTTTGACGGGACAGTTTTTGCAGGGCGCCGTACAGGTACACAAGCACGATAGTTTCAAAAACAGTATGTTGGATTCAACCTCGGAAGAAGCGAAAGAAATTTAACCTCAAACATTCTTTTTCATTACATTTGTTCTTTCCTTCACCGCGATCAGATTTTTAAACCCTACAGGTCGAAATTCGAGAATGGATTCTGGACATTCAAGATCAACGCGAATAAAAACCAACAGGAAAGGTCACCGTGTCGGGTACCGCCTCCGGGCGCGGACGCCCGGCCGCCCATCCGGCCTTTCGAAATAGAAGGAGCTTCTTATGAGTTATGCCGCGGAGAACACACACCAGGACCATCGGGCTCGTGCGGATCGGAAGGGGCGCCGCGCCCCCGTGCTTCCGATTCTCCAGGTTTTGGACCGCCTCGCGCTGACCCCCGCCGCCGTGGTGGTGGAGCTCGGCGCCGAGGCCGGACGGTTCACGCTGCCCCTCGCCCGGTATCTCGCGACCAAGCGGGGGACGGGCAGGGTCCATGCCTGTGACTTCTCGGCGGAAGGCGTCCGTCGGCTTCAATCCAAGATAAGCGACGCGCACGTCACCGATACCGCCGCCGTCCACCGGTTGCGCTCGGTCGAGCCGGGGACACTGCCTGTAGAGGACGAGCAGGCGGATGCCGTCATCGCCATCGACACCGTCCAGTTCCAGAACGCCCCCAAGCCTTTTCTGGACGAGTGTCACCGCGCCCTGACCCCCGGCGGGACTCTGTTCCTGGCCCGGCTCAACCCCGAAACCGCCCGCCCCGGATTGTCCGCCCCCTTCACCCTGTCCGAGAACGAGGTGTTCCGCATCCTCAAAGCCTCCGGGTGCGATATCTGCACGGTCACCGATATCCCCGGGTTCGAATGGGTGGCCCTCGTCGTCAAGCCCCTGGTCCAGCTTCTGTTCTAATCCCCGTCACCCCATCGCAGCGCTGAAATGGCACGGCGGCGGGAATTGGTCTATGATACCCTCCACTGATCAATCCGGAGGTGCTCATGTCAGACAGTCAATCCCGCGGTCGTCTCGCTCGGGCGGTGGTGACCACCGCCGGCATCATCGTCATCCTGGCCGGGCTGAAGCTCGCCGCGGATCTCATCGTGCCGTTTTTAATGGCCGCGTTCATCGCGCTGCTCTGCTCCGCGCCCCTCTACTGGCTCCATCGGAAGGGCGTCCCCAACGGGTTGTCCGTCCTCATCATCGTGGTGGGCCTGCTCGCCGCCGCCGCGGCGCTCGGGATCACGGCGGGCTCCTCCTTCAAGAAGCTCACCCGGAACCTGCCGAGATACAGGGAGAGCCTACAGCAGCAGACGGAGGGCATCGTGCCGTGGCTCGAGGATCGGGGCGTGGACGTGGGCGCCTACCGGAGCTCCATCTCCGACGCGGTGAACCCCTCGTCCGCGGTGGGGCTGGCCTCCGACATGCTGAAGAAGACGAGTGGCGTCCTCGGCAACAGCTTCATGATCCTCCTCACCGTCGTCTTCATCCTGCTGGAGGCGGTGGGCATGCCCCACAAGCTGCGCCGGGTGGTGCGGGATCCCGAGAAGACCTTCTCGGGATTCCGGGAGTTCCTCGAAAGCGTCAAGCAATACCTGGTCATCAAGAGCATCGTGAGCGCCGTCACCGGACTCCTGGCGGGTGTATCGATGGTGATCATCGGCGTGGACTTTCCGGTCCTGTGGGGGGTCCTCGCCTTCGCCTTCAACTTCGTGCCCACCATCGGCTCCATCATCGCCGCGGCGCCCCCGATAGCCCTCGGCGTGGTCCAGTTCGGACCCGGCGCGGTCCTCTCCGTGGGGGGCTGCTACCTCGCCATCAACGTGGTGATGGGCAACGTGGTGGAGCCCCGCCTCACCGGCCAGGGGCTCGGCCTCTCCGCCCTCGTGGTGTTCATTTCCCTGGTTTTCTGGGGCTGGATCCTGGGCCCCGTCGGGATGCTCCTCTCGGTCCCCCTCACCATGATCGTCAAGATCGCCTGCGAAAGCAACGAGAGCACCCGGCCCGTCGGCGTGCTCCTCGGGCCCTCCATGCCGAAAAAGGAGGCGTGAAAGAGAGCGTCTCCCTCGATGGAGAGCGTGCGCTGGGTCGGAGTCTATTCGTTGATGGTGATTCTGATCATCTGGACCGGGCTCTTGGGCCGATCTCTTCCGTCCGTCGGCATGGACTCGATAGCGGTCACCACGTCCATGCCGCTGGCGACCTTCCCGAAGACCGGGTGTTTCGACGGGCCCGGCGTGAACCAGTCCAGGTAGCTGTTGTGGACAGTGTTCAGGAAGAACTGGGATCCCCCGGTGTTGGGCTGCCCGGTGTTGGCCATCGACAGGGTCCCCGGCTCGTTCGAGAGCTTCACGTCCTCGGGGAACTCGTCCTGGATACGGCCGTGAGGCGGCCCGCCGGTGCCGGCCCGGGGGCTCATGGGATCGCGGCTGTGGGGGCAGCCGAACTGACACATGAAGCCCTTGATGACCCGGTGGAAGTGAAGCCCGTCATAGAAACCGCTCTTGGCCAGATCGATGAAGTTCTTTGCCGTGAGGGGCATCTTGTCCAAAAAGAGCTCCACGGTAAACGTGCCCAAGGACGTTTCACAGACAGCCGTCGGATTTGGCATTTGATTCTCCTTGCGTTGATGTTTTATGCTTTGAAAATATACCCTTTTTCAATCAGGTCGGTGAGGACGTGGGAGACGTCCAGATCCCCCGCGGGGGCGCGATCGAGGATATCCGATATCTTGCTGTAGTTGTGTACCAGCTGGATGACCTCGAGCTCCTCGGACCGCAGATCGGTGAGCTTGGGTACGAGGGGGTGAGCGATCTTCAGGATGGTATCCGGCGGCGGCAGCTTCTGCTGCATATGGCGTATCTCGTCGATCTGCCGGAGCCCCTCCATCAGGATGTGCTCGGTGCTCATGTTGATCTGCTCGGGGAAGTCGTGGGGTTCCGGACCAAGCAGCTCGAAGGTCCCCTCCTGCCACGACAGGATCCGGAACACCGCCTTCAACGGCTTGAGCCCCTTGGCGTTGCTCACCGTGCCGTAGATGATGCGCCCCTGATCCAGGTGCAGCTTCCCCTCGACGCTCCCGACCCTGACAACCAGGGTCCCCGTCTTCTTGCTCGTGGAGAAGAGCTGGATCAGATCCGGCAGGGGGATCTCGCTGATCGTCCCGGCCATGTGCCGGCTCGCGTAGTTGGTGATATGCTTGACCCCGGTGGTATCCGCCGCCGGCTTCGCGGGATCGTTGACGCTCGTCTGTTTCATATTGGCGTCCGCATCCACCAGCTTCATTATCGAGGTGCCGATCAGAATGCGATCGCCCTTCTTGATGGAAACGGAAGTGATGCGCTCGCCATTGACGAAGGTGCCGTTGGTGCTGCCGAGATCCTCGATGGTGATGTTGTTGCCGTTCACCGTGATCTGGGCGTGCTTCCTCGACACCATGTCTTCTATGAGGACCAAATCGATATCCGAGCTGCGTCCGATATAGAGTTGTCCTTTGGGGGGAAGGAGATATTCGTTTCCCTTGTGCTTTCCGGAAATAAATCGCAACGCGAGGTTCGGCATTTCTAATCCCGCTCTTTGTCCAGTTAAACCCCTTTTCGCCCAACCGCAGCGAAAAACTAAAAGAGTTTATTGTGTTTTGGTATTTATATCAAGTTGTTGTCGGTATATTCGCTATTTACCGAGACAAAACTCCGAAAAAAGCGACGACAGCATCTCCTCGGTGGCGGAACGCCCGAGGAGGGCCGCTATTTTCTCCCGGGCCCAGAGGAGCTCCGCGGCCGCCAGCTCGGGTTCGCCGTCCCCCTCCAGAATCGCCGCGGCCGTCCTGACATGGGACGCGGTCTCCGATATCGCCCGGTGCTGACGCGCCGTGGTCAGGATCACCGTGTCCCGGGGACGATCGCCCTCCAGCATCCCGCCCGCCGACTCCAGCAGGCGATCCAGTCCTTCCCCCGTAACGGCTGAGACGCCGACAACCGGTCGATTCCAGGCCCCGGCGAGCATCGGCGGGAGCTCCCCCCGCCAACCCGCCAGATCATTCTTGTTCAGCACGACCAACACCGGGGCCGTCACCGACAGCAGCATCTTCCGGTACCGCCGTTGCTCCGCCTCCGGGATCGGCCGGGCCCCGTCGAGTATCAGCAGGAGGAGGTCCGCCTCGGCGGCGACGCTTCGCGAGCGCTCGATCCCCAGCTTCTCCACCCTGGAGACGTGGTCCCGCATGCCCGCGGTGTCCGAGAAGACGACGGGGATTCCGGCGATCTGTCCGACAGCCTCGATGACGTCCCGCGTGGTCCCGGGATCGGCGTCCACGATGGCCCGCTCCTCCTTGACCAAGCGGTTGAAGAGGCTCGATTTCCCCACGTTCGGCGGGCCGACGATGCCGATCCGCGCCCCCTCCCCCAGCTTCGCGCCGAGGGAGAAGGAGTCCCGGAGCGTCTCGAGATCCGCGGCGAGCCCCCCGAGATCCCGTGCCAGCTCCCGGGATCGCGCCAGGGGGAGATCCTCGTCCGGAAAGTCGAGGCCGGCCTCCAGGTGGGCCGCGGTGCGGTTCAGGGTCTCGAAGTGGTGCTGCAGCGCCGTACCGAGGGCGCCGGCGAGTTGGTTCAGCGCCACCTGCGCCGCCCGATCCGAGCGCGCGCCGATGAGCCCCATGATGGCCTCCGCCTGGGTGAGATCCATGCGCCCGTTCGCGAAGGCCCGATAGGTAAACTCCCCCGGATTCGCGGGTCTCGCCCCGGCCGACAGCGCGGCGCGGAGCAGCCGCCGCATCACCAGCGGGCCCCCGTGACCGTGAATCTCGGCCACGTCCTCGCCGGTCGCCGTGCCGGGCCCCCGACAGAAGAAACAGAGCACCTCGTCGATCCGCTCCGCGGTATCCGGGGAGAGGGCCCAGCCGGAGGCAACCCGCCTCGAACGGAGGGCGACGTCCGGGACCACCTTGCTCAGAATCGCCGACGCCTGGGGACCGGAGATCCGGAGGATGCCGATCGCCGCCGGCGCATCCGCGGTGGCGATCGCCGCGATGGTGTCGGCGTCGTCGAACACGTCAGGTGCCGCTGTTCTTGGCTTCGATGTGGGCTTCGAGTTGCTCGCGATGCTCGGAGATGTACGCATCGACCTCGCTGTCGGTGACCCCGAGCTCCCCCAGTGTTCCCATATAGACCACCCGGAAGCCGGGGTTCGTGCTCATCCCCCGCTTCGCCATCGCGA
Source organism: Polyangia bacterium (assembly GCA_050304755.1). Lineage (GTDB taxonomy): Bacteria > Myxococcota_A > Polyangia > JAAYKL01 > JAAYKL01 > CAYWLQ01. The sequence goes on from JBNLED010000010.1 coordinate 30,354, forward strand.
GCTTGAGGACCGCGGCGCTGAACAGAGGATCTCGGGGCTTTCCCATGAGCTACCTGGGGAGCACCCTGACGAAGCGATCGTCCCCATCCCCCACGCTCTCGGTGGTGACGCCGTCGATCCCGGAGATGGTCATGTGGATGAGCCGCCGCTCCCGCGGGGACATGGGGGCCAAATCAAAGGGCTCGCCGGAGCTGAGCACCTCGTTCGCATAATGCTCCGCGTCATCGCAGAGCTTCCGCTCCCGGCGTTCCCGGTACCGCTCCACATCGACGATGAGGCGTTTGCGGGAGATGCCCGCGTGGATCGCGGCTGATATTACGATGTGCTGGATGGCCTCCAGGACCACGCCCTCACGGCCGATGACCCGGGCGCTGTCCGGCCCGGCGATCTGAACCACCAGGTTCTCCTCGTCGTCGAGATAGAGCTCCTCGATGGAAACATCCAAGCCGCTGAAGTCGATGAGCTCGGACAGAAAATCCTCCAGCCAGATTTCGGTGTCGGTTCCGTTTGACATTACTTCTCTTTATCCTTCAAGGAACGGCGGAGAGATCCCCGTCCCGACTGCTGGCTCGCCCCCTTCAGGCTCGAGCGTTTGTGTATCAACATCTGATGTCCGATGGACAGGACGGTGTTCACGAGAATGTACAAGGTGAGCCCGGACGGCAGGAAGAGCATCATCGCCGTAAACATGATGGGCATGAAATACATCATCATCTTGGCCTGCGCCGAGTCCCCGGCCATGGGCGTGAACTTCTGCTGGAGGAACATCATGCCCCCCATCAGGATGGGCGTAACGTAGAAGGGGTCCGGGCTGGAGAGATCCGTTATCCAACCGAAGAACGGCGCGCGATAGAGCTCCGGGCTCGCCCGCAGGGTGCTGAAGAGCGCGATCCAGATGGGCATCTGAAGGACCGATGGGATGCAGCCCCCCACCGGGTTGACCTTCCGGCTCTTGTAGAGGGCCATGGTCTCCCGCTGCTTGGCCGCCGCGTCGTCCTTGTATTTCTCGTTGATTTTGTCGATCTCGGGCTTCAGGGCCTTCATCTTCTCGGCCGACTGGAAGCTCTTGTGGGTGAGGGGCATCAGCACGACCTTGACGACGACCGTCAGGAGAATAATCGCGACCCCCCAGTTGACCACATAGGACTGGAAGAAGAGCAGGATGGCGAGGAGCACCTGGCAGATGGGCGAGAGCATACCGTAGTCGACCGATTTCTCCAGGTGGTATCCGACCGACTGCAACAGGCGGAACTGCTTCGGGCCCATATAGCTCTTGATCCGCAGGATCTTCTGCTCCCCCGGATTCAGCTTTATCTCGTCCCGGTATTGCAGGTCGGCGATGAGCTCGCCCCACTTGAGCTCCGTGCCGTTCTTCTCCCGATAGTAACCGAAGAGGCGCTGCACGCGGCACTCGGCCGCCGTCTCCCCGCTCGGAATCATGGCGGACAGGAAGTAGTTGGAGTGGATCCCGGCGTAGCTGATATTCCCCAGGGTGCCGTGAAAGACCCCCTCCTCACCGAAGTCGTCCTCGTTCCACGGCTCGGAGAAGATGTTGTCGCCGTAGCGGCAGAGCCCCTTGAGCTGGTTGGGCTGCTGGGCGAACATCCCCCCCGCCGAGGCGTCCTCCTCGGATTGGTATCCGTGCTGGGAGATCCCGGCCTTGAAAGCCACGGACTCGTCGCTCACGTTGGCGACCCGGATGGTGAGCCAAATCTGAAAGGGACTCTTGGGGTCGACCTCGAACTTCTTGTAGATTTCGACCGGAAGGCCGGGCTGCTCCAGGCGGAACACCACCTTCTTCGGCGACGACTCGACGATTCGGTAGTCGGAATTGTCGAGGAGCATATCGAGCCCCTCGGTGACGTTGAATCTGAGGCCGCTCAGATCCTCCCGTCCGCTCTTGACGTTGGTGGTCACGAGGTCGATGGGGACCAGCTCCTCCGAATCGTTCATCGGCTCACCGGTCTCGGGATCCTTGGGCGGCCCCATATACTGGTCGTTCTTCAGCGTATAGGTGTAGAGCGCCCCCCCTCGGGTGGTCAGCGTGGCCTCGAAATCCTTCCCCTCGAGAACGGCGAAGGCCTCAGGGGGACGGGGGCCGCGGTTCTCCTCCGCCTTCTTCTGTACCTCCAGGCGGCGCTGCTCGGCCTTGTCCCGTTTATCCTTCTCGTATGCCGCCTTCTTCTTGGAAGCCGCCTGGTTCTGGATCTGGTCGAAGTTGGGTTTGTCGTCCTCGGCGCATTTCTTGTACGCAAAAAAACCAACGAGCACGACGACGATGACGATGAGGATTTTTGTATCCATTACCCAACTCTCATTTTGATAGTGGCGGTGTTTCGCTCTTCAGCGGCGGCGGATCGTAGCCCCATCGTCCCCAGGGATGACAGGACGAGAGGCGGCGAAGCCCGAGCCACCCCCCGCGAAGCAGGCCGAATCTCCGAATGCAGGCGGCCGTGTACTCGGAGCATGTCGGCGTGAACCGGCAGCTCTGGCCGAGATAGGGGGAGAGGAACAGCTGGTAGAGGCGAATCAGGGCGAGCGCGATCCACTTCATCGGATTCCCCTGTTCCCGACGTCGCCGATCTTTCGCCCCAGGCCGGCGAGATCGCCGAACAGCGCCGAATTCGCCATGGCGGCGGCCTGTTTCTTCGCGATCACCACCAGATCGATGCCGCCCGGCACCTTCATCCAGCCCCGTCGAAAGGCCTCCCGGACCAACCGGCGCAGTCGATTCCGCTGCACCGCGTTGCCGATACGCTTCGACGTGGTGATGCCCAGCCGGGTGTCACCCTCTCCCTTGAAGACCAAGAGCCCGAGAAAGCCCTTGGAGTGTATTCTCGTGCCGGAGCTCTGGACGAGGAGATACTCGTTTCTCTTCCGCAATCTGATACGCTTCGAAAAACGCTCTTCTCTCTCCTGATCCATTCGAGACTCTAAATGTTTGAAAAAGCGTTTTAACTATTTGTGATAGGTGCTGACAGCCAGTTGCTTTCGCCCGCGACGCCGTCGGTTCTTGAGAACCTTTTGTCCGGCCTTGGTCGACATTCTTTTTCTAAACCCATGTTTATTCAGCCTTTTGCGTCGATGCGGCTGGTAAGTACGTTTCACGAGAGACCTCCATATCCAAAGGAGCCAAATTCCGGCCCGTAAGAAGGGGTGAACCAAACCACACCCTCGTTATAGTGTCAAGAATCTTTAGTTTCAATATGTAAAACAGGTTGATCTTACGGTTTATTTTTATTATTTTGATTTCATTCTGATTGACGGTTATCTTAAAATTATAGTTAGTTAACGGCCCCGACGGCCAGAAGGCCGGTGCCGAAACCTTTTGGATGATATTAGAATGAGTAATTATTTAAATCGCTTAACTCTGTATTTTGTCTTGGTATTCTCTTTTTTGGGAGCCCATTGCTCGGATACCCCGCTCGGGACATCCAACGGACTCAATCCCTTCGAAAACCTGATCGTCATCCCTTCATCCGAGATCAAGCTCGGATACTCTGATGAAGTTACCTTCGATGTATACCTCGAGGATGACCGGGGCAACGCCATTATCGGGGCCCCGATCATTGTCAGCTTCGTAGGAGACTCGGCGAACGCCTCGCTGGACCCCGCCACGTTTCACACCTCGGAGCAGGGGTCGGGACGGGTGACGTTTGTCGCGCCTGATAGAGACGTCGCTTTCGCCATACGATTCCGGAGCCCGGAAGACGAAACCTCGGTGGAGGTCGTCGTCGATCCCTCTCTGTTCAGCGTCACCCTCGATGTCGACTATACCGGCAATCGCGAAATGGAGGAGTTGGAGGCGACCCTCTACCGCGATATCCGGTGCAGCGAGCTCGCCGCCAACGAGGGGAGCATTGTCCGGACGTACTCCCAGTCGAGCGACCTCCCGACGTCGTTGTTCGTGGACGGGCTGCGCGCGGAGACGACCTACGCCATCGAGCTCACCGCCAAGAATCGGTTGGGACGGACCCGCGCGTTGGGATGTGTCGACGATATCTCCGCGTCCAATACCAGCGAGTCGGTGGCGCTTCAGGACGCCCCCCTCGATTTCGCCGGCAAATACACCACCACCATCCACCTGGGGCTGCCCGGCTTGATGGATATCATCGTGGATCGGCTCGCGGAGAACATCTCATTTATCAGCGCCCCGGAGACCGCCATCATGGATGGAATCCGAACCGTGCTGACCGACGATCAGTTCTCGGTGGAGACCTTCGACCAGCAACGGGAGGAGCAGTCCCTGGACCGCGGGCTGCGCGACGATATCGAGCGCCGGAACATCGACGTCTCCGCCGTCATGGCCCCCACCTGGGAAGACATGAAAGGGGCGCTCGACAGTTTCGATTTCATCGGCACCCTGGAGCTCGAGTCGTCGGAGGATGAAGAGTTCAATCTGCACCACACGCTGGAGCGCCTCAAGTTCTATCAGGATGACGATACCGAGCTCGAAATCACCATCCGAATGCCGGATACGGGGGACGGAACGGCCCGGGTGGAGCCCTTCGATACGCTGGTCCTCATGGATCACGAGATTATTCTCGGCCTGGGGGTCCCCCTCTCCAGCCTGTTCGCGACGGCCCTCAGCGACAACCTCGGGACTCAGGAGATCAGCCAGGCGCTCCTGAACATCGTCGACTGTGGCGCGGTCGCCGATTACCTCGAGCCCCTCCTCGCCGATGTAACGACGCGCTCCGTGCTGCTGCAGGGCTGCCAGCTGGCGACGGAAACCGCCGAGGAGCAGTTGAACGCGGAGATTACAGAGCTGAATCAGTTCAATCAGCTGACCCTCTCCGCGACCTGCGAGGTCGAGGTGCCCCTCGTGAACGAACAGGTGGGCAGACTCTTTTCCGATAATTTCCACGTGGTGTGGGGAAACGAAGAGGCTGACTTCTACAAAATGGATGATCTGCCGTTCGAGGCCAGTTATCGTCCCCTCCTGTAATGTCATCCCCTCGGCGACACGCCTCGCTATTGTTGCTTCGCCGCCGTGACCGGGAGAACGCGATCGAAGCACTCGATGAGGCGGTACGAGAGTCCGAAAGGATCGCCGCCGCCCTGGAAGATATCCGGAGCGCCATCTCCGCTCTGGGCCGACGGCTCGACGAGGCCCATTTCAAGGGGCCGTCATCCGGAGCGGCGCTCCGAATGTGCATGGACAACCGGCGGCGCATCCAACGGGAGAGGAGGGGCTGCGAGGAGAAGGAGCGGTCCCTCAGACGGGACGAGAGGGAGGCCGCGCTGAGGCTCGGAGACGCGAGGGACGCGGTGGCCGAGGCACAGAAGGCACTCACCGCGCTGGAAAAGGAAAAGTGATCCGCCTTCGGTATGACGCAGGTCCGGACCGGTCGTCGAGGGAGACGATGTCCAAGGCGCGTCAATCGGTGGCCGCATCCACGCAGGTCCTGACGGAACGCCAGATGCCCGCTTTCCCGTTGTCGCGTTCGGAGGAGAAGTAGAGCTCGGTGTCGTCGGGGCTCAGGGTCACATCCCGGTCGTGGGCGGTGCTGTTGAACGCCGCCGACAGGTTCTCGATGCTCCCGAACTCGCTATCGATGTCCGGCCGGGTGGCCATGAAGACATCGGTCTCCCCCATGGAGTCCCTGCCGTCGGTGTCGAAATAGAGGGTCAGCAGATCACGGGTGAGCGCGACGCGCCCCTCCTTGGCCGCGGTGTTGATCGCGAAGAGAAACTGGGCATCGCCGAAGGGGCTTTCGACGGACTCCCGGGTGGCATACCAGATGTTGTCATCGTCCGTGGGGTACTCCGCGGGGTCGGGCCGGGTGGAGAGGAAGAACAGGGTGAGGCCGTCGGCCGTCAACCACGGCTGGTGCTCGTGGGCGTCGGTGTTCACCTCGGTCACGAAGGCGGGCGATGAGAACGTCGAGGAGGGATCCGGCCGGGTCGCCACCATGATATCCCGGCCCCCCATGCCTCCCGAGCGCGCGGACTGGAAGTAGAGGGAGCGCTCGTCCGCGCTCAGGAACGGGGTCCCGTCACTGTCCCTGTCCTCGCCGGCGAAGATCTCCGTGACCGGCGTCGCGGAGAAGTGGAGAGACTCCCGGCTCTCCCTCACCGCGACCCATATCTCCGCGTCGAGCCCCTGGTATCGGGAGATGTACATCGTGAGCCCGTCCTGGGAGAGTGTGGGGCTGTAGATGTTCCCGGTGATCCCGTCGATGGTGACCGGCTCCGGCGAAGAGTGCTCGTAGCGCGTACAGGGGCATGGCGGACAGCTCTCCCCGCCGCAGTCGACCCCGGTCTCGTCCTGGTTCTGAATCCCGTCGACGCAGGTCTCGGCGTCGGTCTCCGCCTGCGTCCCGGTATCGTAATCCGTGTCGGTCCCCTCCGAATCCTCGGTCGTCTCGCTCTCCGAATCGACCTCCGTCGCGCTCTCTTGTCCCGACGCCGAGTCCGTAGTGACGTCCTCTCCGGTGTCGGTATCCGCATCCGTATCTGAATCTGTGTCGACATCCGTGTCCGTATCCACATCGGAATCCGCGTCGGTGTCCGCGTCGGTGTCCCCGTCAGTACCCCCGTCCGCGTCGGAATCCGCGTCGGTATCCCCGTCCGCGTCAGTATCCGAGTCCGCGTCGGTGTCCCCATCGGAATCCCCATCCGCGTCGGAATCCATGTCAGTGTCGCCGTCGGTGTCCCCGGCGGAGTCCACATCTGTGTCCCCATCTGAATCAGCGTCGGTGTCCCCATCGGTGTCCCCATCCGAATCCGCGTCGGTATCCCCGTCAGCATCTCCGTCGGTGTCCCCGACCTGTCCGGTATCGGAATCAGTGTCTTCGGTGACTTGAAATATCGTTTGATTCTCTGCGCATCCAAAGAGGCCGAGGCTCGCGAATAGACAATAGGCCAGAAAGAGATTGTGCATGTAGACTCTCCATTTCAAACATCGAACCGACCTATTGTAGGGTAATGCCTGGCCTAAAACAAGTGATGTTGTCTGCCGCCCCCCCTCCGGCGACGCGGGATCCGGAGGGCATCCGACTACTGGCCGGTGCGGTAAACGAACATCACGAGCGGGGTCTTGAGCATAATGCTCAGGTCGGTGATCAGAAACGACGTAAAGCGCTCGAGGGCGGACGAGTAAAGCATGTCGTAGAGGAATTTGATCCGCATCCCCTCCGCCTCCCGCGCCTTGTCCGGATCTCCCGCCGCCTCGGGACACGAGATCAGTGAGTGGAGCCCGCTCTCCTCCCTCAAATGCCCCCCATAGGAGAGGCTCACCTGGGCGAGACCGGTGATCCCCGGCTTGACGAACCGGGTCCGCTCTTCAAAAAACGGAATGTCCCGGGACAGGGTGGTCATCAGCTCCGGCCGTTCCGGCCGCGGCCCCACGATGCTCATATCGCCTTTAATGACGTTAAGGAACTGGGGCAGCTCGTCGAGCCGCGTCTTCCGCAAGAAACGGCCGATGGGGGTGGTCCGGGGATCGTCCTTTCTGGACAGCACCGCTCCGGTCTCCTTCTCCGCGTCCATCTTCATGGTCCGGAACTTGTAGACATCGAATAGGGTGAGGGAGCGGGATGAAATCACGCCGATTCGCTTTTGTTTATACAAAATAGGTCCGCTGGAGGTGAGCTTGATAGCGACGGCAATCATAATGACAAAAGGCGTCGCAATCAGCAGAAACAAGACCCCCAACACGAGATCGAAGCAACGTTTGGTAAGCGATATCATTAAACTTTCCATGACTTGCCTCCTTTGCTGCGCGGCGGAGTTCCGAGAAAACCGCCGGATTCTTTCCGAAAGGTTTGACTGCTCTGTCGCAGGTTGTGACCGCGGATATTCCAAGATCGGTGCCAAAATTTTTTTTACGTGTTTTCAGAAGGTTAACAGAGATTTGCCCCCGAATTTGGGGTCGTAATCCCGCGACAGGCGGCGCAGAGTCGCATTTTTGCACCCCGAGCATTTCGACAGCGACTGGAAGCACGCGGTCCACTGGGGGGTGATACTGACGTTTTACCTATCGAAGGACGGAATAGACGATCAGATCTGATCGGGAACGGGCATATCCGGCGGAACCGCGGTCAGGCGGCGCTCCCGGTCAGGGCCGGGAGCTCCACGGTCTCCAGGTAGATCCGCTTGCGGTCCGCGATGCCGAGCCCCAGGTCCTGGGCCATGGCGAGGAATCTGGCCGGACGGCCCACCTCGGCCAGTGTCTTCATCTTGTTCTCGGCGCGGAGCCCCTCGATGAGCTCGTGGGCGATGGTGTCCATGGCCACGGGATCGGTGGTGGCGTAGACGCACTCGTGGAGGGCGTGGGACGATCCCATGAACTTGGGGCCGCCGTCGTAGAGCACCCGGGAGCCGTCGATGAGGTTGAGCCGCACCCGGCTCCGGATCTCCTCGAGGGCGAACAGCCGGGCGATGGCCTCGTTGACCGGGCCGTGGTTGAGGTGGGGCTTCTCCACGGTGCCGAAGGTCATGTTCTTCATGGTACAGGTGACCCCGGCGAGATCGTGATCCTTGATGGGGGGCACGTTGATGACCGCGGTGCTCCAGAGGAAGAGATCCGTGAACCGGGCCTTGGCCGGCCCCGCCGTGATCAGCGACTTGTGATAGGTGCCGTTCTCCCGGTGGGCGAGGACGCGCATCTTCTTCGGGTTGGTCTGCTGGTCGAACCGCCCCCCCATCATGTTGCTGGCAAACATGTCGAGGATGAGGATATTGGCATCCGGCACCCCCGCCTCCCGGACCGCGTCGGCCGCCGCGAACACCACCTCCCGCATGGAGGAGAGCATCCGCGTACCGAGGCAGTTGACCTTGATGAGCACCCGATCCGTGGGATCGATGAACCGGAGCCAGGCCCGCCCCGGATCGGTCTCGCCGGCCAGGGTGCTCACCGCCTGATCGACCATGAGCCGGGCCGCCTTGGGATCCGGGAACACCCCGCTCCGCATCCCCTTCATGTGCACCTTGACCACGTGCCCCGGCCCGGACACGGACACCTTTTTTCCCGGGGCCGCGAGGAGCGGGCTCCCCAACCCCAGCGCTCCGACCGCCGTGGCGGCCGCGCCGAGCTTCAACAGCTCCCGCCTGTCAAGGTACGATGAATTCTTCTTCGGACAGCTCATCTCAATCTCCCACCGTCTCAGTGAAAAGCCTTCGTCCCGGGATAATAACCGCAGGTGAAACGGAACGCAAAGTCCGCGGAATGAATTCGCGGCCGGTCCGGTTTTCGCGGAACGACTCGACCCGCCCGTGAGATTTGGCATCTGATTTGCGAGTGCAATGTATCGGCCTCGGCCCTTTCGATTTTCGTGCGGATCGATTCGCAGGGCTTCGAAATGGCGGATAACCGTGTTTCATGAATTATTCAGCGGGAGTGCCGAGCAGGTTCGGACGCGATCCGCAAGAGGCGTGGAGGTTCAAAATGTGAAACCCGTTCTGGCACCGGCGCGATTTCGGGTACAAGAACTGGTACCTTCCCATGATGCTTGAGCCGTCTGGAGATTTGCTCTAGAACTGAGTGGGAGACGGGAAAAATTCAGGACAAGAAGGAGGAAACTGACAGATGAATACCCAAAAAATACTAATGTATTTGAGTATTTTCACGATCACCCTCATCGGTCAGACCGTTTTTGCCGGTGCGCAGGCCATCGCCGAAGTGGACAACAGCTGCGGCTACCAGTTTCAGCAGTACGAGGCCAAACGACTCATCAGCTTCGGCTGGAGCTGCACGCCGGAAAACAAGGCGGTGGCGGAGCGGATGTTCAAGCGCGGCTTCTCCTCCAAGCAGTACGTGGACGCCTACGCCATCTTCCGCGACATCCCGCGGCTGAAGCCCGAGGAGCTGGAGAGCGTCGCCGCGCTGCACCTCGTGGACATCAACCCCAAGTACTTCTACTCGGTGGACGAGTCCGAACGGCTGACCCCCATGGAGGCCTACAACCGCCTGCACACCAAGCGGGGCCGGATCCTCAGCAGCGTCGGGTTCAGCCTCGCCGGCGTGGGCGCGGTGCTGGCCACCGTCGGCATGGTCCAGCTCCTCACCGACGATCCCTATATCGAGACGCCGACGGGGCGGCGATACGACGTCAACCGGTTGAACGAGAACCCCATGGGAGCCGCCTTCGCCTTCTCCGGATTCATCAGCCTGGCCGCCGGGATCGGCATCGGCAGCCTGGGGGCGCACAAGCTGAGCCTCCGCTCCGACCAGGACATCCTCGGCACCATGAGCATGGAGCGGCTCTCCAAGCGCCGCTGCAAGGTCCACCACTTCACCCCCGAGGATTTCTACTATGATCTCTACGACACCCCCACCGTCAAGCGACCCAACTTCATCCGGACCTCGATGATCCTAAACCCCAAGCTCATCGCCCTCGGCGTCACGGTCTCCTTCTGATTCTTTGATTGAGGTGCCCCCCGGTCCCCGAAGCTGCGACATAAAGCTGCGATCGAAGGGATTTGGGTATAGTGGGGTCCGGCCAGGAGCCGTCCACGCTGTCCAATTTGTCCACTTCTGTCCACTATCCAGTGGCCCACTATCCACCATATTGCGGGTGGAGTGATTCGGGTCTATTCCGAAGCGGCCTGCCGCATCCCGTTGTCCAGGTCAATCCGCTCGGCGATATTCGCCAGGTGATCCCCCACCTTCTCGAGGTTGGTCACGAGGTCGAAGAAGATAATACCGGCCAGGACCACGCACCGCTCCCCCTCCACGCGGGCGACGTTGGCGTGGGCCAGCGTGTCGTGCTGCTCGTTCAGCTGTATCTCGATCGCCAGCGCGCGGTCGACGGCCTTCGGGTTCTTGTTGCGGAGGGCCTCCTGGACCGCCTTGAACTGGGCCTCGATCACCTCGAAGAATCCCCGCAGGTCCTCGGCGGCGCGCTTCGAGAATTCGATCTTGCTGTTCAACCTGAGCTCCGTGAGCTCCACCAGGTTCTCCGCGTGGTCCCCGATCCGCTCGGCGTCATTGATGCAGTGAATCAGCTCCGGGATCGCGGCGCTCACCTCCTCGGAGAGCTCCTGCTTGGAGAGCTGGACCAAAAAGGAGGTCGTGCGCGTCTGCAGGCTGTCGACCGCGTCCTCGGTCTGCGCTATCTCGTCTTGCCCCTTCAGGTTCCCGGTCATGAAGACGGAGAACGCCGCGCAGAGGTTCTTCTCGCATAGCTTGAGCATGTACGCGAGCTCGCTCTCACACTGCTCGAGGGCGACGAACGGGGTCTTGAGCAGCAGCGGGTCCAGATGGCGAACGTCCTTCTTCTCGAGGTCCAACGATCCCGTCCGCCCCACCGTGATCCACTTGGCCGACCGGACGAGGAGGGGCCAGAGCAGCACGGAGAAGAGGGCGGTGTTGATGATATTGAACGCGGTGTGCGCCACGGCGATCTGCACCATGATGGTCCCATTGATGCCGTTCGCGCCCACGGTCCCGTCCGCGATCACCATCCGGACCGCATCCTGGAACAGGCCCGCGAAGAGGAGGGGGCAGAAGAGGATCGTCCCGAAAATCTTGAACAGCGTATTGGCCATGGCCACGCCGCGGGCGCCCTTGGTGCCGCCGATGGCCGCGAGCTGGGCGGTGATCGTCGTACCGATGTTGTTGCCGAGCATGAGCTGCAGGGCAGCATCCAGCCCCAGGAGCCCCTGCGAGGCCATGACCTGGACGATGGCGATGGTGGCGCTGCTGCTCTGGATCAACATGGTGACCAGCGTACCGGCGAGGATACCGAGGATCGGGTTCCGCTCACACGCCGTGAAGCACCCCTTGACCCAGGGGCTGTGCTTGATCGGGCCGACCCCCTCGGACATGGTGCCGAGCCCGAGGAAGAGCAGCCCGAAGCCGAGGATGACCTGCCCGATCATCCGGGTCCTGCGTCGCCGGGACGAGAACTGCACCAGGAAACCCACGGCCAGGATCGGGAGAGAGAACGCCGCCAGCTTGAACTTTCCGATCCCCAGCGCCGAGACGATCCAGGCGGTGATGGTCGTTCCGATGTCCGCGCCGAGGACCACCGCGACCCCCTGCTCGAACGCGAGGAGCCCCGCGTTGACGAAGCCCACCACCATCACGGAGGTGGCCGAGCTGCTCTGGATGAGGCAGGTGATGACCAGCCCCACGGTGATGGCCATCAGGCGGTTCTTCGTCAACGAGTGCAGGATTCTCTTGAACGAATCTCCGCCGACCTTCTTGAGACCGTCGGACATCAGGTTCATCCCGAACAGGAACAGGGCCAATCCACCGAAGAATTTGAAAATGACTTCCTGATAGTCCATTAATCCCCTAGACAATACAACACGGAGATCGCGATTCAGAGAGATTGATACTGCTCATATAACACCAGTGTTTTCAACTCAATAAAGAGATTATTTTGATCAAAAGGTCTTTCTTGGCACGACACTCGGTGAGGGCCACCGGTTTGCCGACTAGACCCAAAACAAGCGAGGTTATCTACTGCGAGCACCGATCTGCCAGAAGCTACGGGCTGTTCTCCCGACGCCATCCTCCCGGTAGGGTCCACTACAGGTGCGGTGGCTCTGGTCCGAGCAGCCTGTAGCTTCAAGCACCTCGGCACTCTCGCAACGAAAACCTCGCTTATTTTGGGACTAGACAGAATGGACCGACCGGATCCGTTTCGCATCTTCGTAGGTTACAGCTGTCCGCCGCGCCCGCCGAAACCGACGGCGCCAGAATGGCGGTCATTCCTGCCGAAGTCCGTCCGCCGACCCCGGGGCGCAGAACCTGATACGGCGTTACTCAGTGAGCTCTCGAGGGGGTGACAGAATCTGAGCCTCCCATCCCGTCTCGTAGAGACACCGAGGCCCGGGGGGGGCGCCTACCGGCCGCCGAGGGTTCTCAGATGCTGCTCGGCGGCGATCCTGTCGATGATCCCCTTGACCAGCCGGTCCAGGGGTTTGCCTTCGCGGTAGTCCGCCGCCGCGGTGAAGCCCACGCGACCTTCCTCGAGCAGCTTGGCGGCCGCCCGCCTGGCGCCGGGGGTGCGGGGGCGATAGACGGCGACGGCGTAGCCCTGTTGATCCGTGATCAGTCGGAAACAGGGGATATCCGTGTCGCCGTCCCCGATGAACACCATCTGCTCGAAGGGGACCGCCCGCGCCTCCTTGGGGATATGCGCGTTTATCGTTTTATGATCATGCACGCTGAGGGCGCCCTTGTTGATGCGGAACAGAAACTGGGTCTTGTTGGTGTAGTTGACGGCGAGGGCGGGCCACCTGGCGATCCCGTTGTGATCGTAACAGAACGACGACGCGAAGATGCGGTGAAAGTGGCCGGCGATGGGGCTCCCGGCCACCATCTCCCGGATGCCCGAGGAGATGATGTAGTGTTGAACGTCCAACCGGCGCGCCTTCCCGTACGCGTTGATCCGATCGAACCAGCCGCTGATTCTCCGCGATCCGCTCTTGTACGAGGTCACCCCGTCGAAGAAGCGGAGGCCCTGGCCGTAGCGCCGGAAGTTCTCCTTCTTCACGGGGACCTTCGAGGCCTCGGCCTTCTCGAGCATCAGCTTCATGTAGATGAGGGTATTGTCCGCCTCGTGCTTCGTCGATTCCTCGGTGACCTCGTTCCAGAACGCCTCGCCGGTCATCCCCACCGCGGGGATGAAGTCCCGCTCCTGCATGTTGCCCGGCGCGAGGGTCCCGTCGAAATCGTATACCAGCGCGAAGGGGGGAGATTTCGCCATCTGTACCTGCTTTGGCCGGATCTGCACGATTGCAGCTGTCGGTCTACAAATACCGCCAACCCGACCGGGAGACAAGGCTCGAAGATGCGGAGGAAGGATATCGACCGCTTCAGGGCGAAACGGCGGGGGGCCTACAAGGCCGAGCGCGGAATACAGCCGGTCACGCAATCCGAACAGACCGGGCAGGATCCCGACACACAATCGGCGCAGGTCTCTCCGTGGTCGCAATCGTCATCACTCCGGCATCCGGGCTCGCCCCACGGCGCGCAGGTGGCGGGATTCACGCAGCGGTAGCACCGCTCCTGATACGCGAGGATTTCGTGCGCCTCACAGGTGGGGACGGCCATCCGGCAGGTGGGCATATATCCGTCGTCGCACGAGGTGTCCCGATCGGTGATCTCGATGGTCGGTCCGGGGCCTTCGACCGGGACGTCGAAGCGGGCGCGATAGGTTCGCAAGGCCCCCTCCGGGACCGCCCCGTCGATGACGCCGCTCTCGACGGGATCAGCACACTCGATGTCGCAGTACACACCGGAGTAGGCCGTGACGCTCGCCCGATAGGCCCCGGCGAACGGATCGCGGCGGGTATAGCACCCGCAGTCGCAGCCGCCCTCGTCCCATGGATAGAGCTTCCCGTCCCAGGTGTACTCAATGGTCTCCCCCGGTAGGACGGCCAGGGCCTGAACCCAGTACGGGCAGTCCACGCAACATGTGGCGGTGTCCGCCTGGTCGCAACGGAGGGCGCAGTCGGGCGCCTGCAGCGACGCCGGGATCCACGCGTCCCCGTCGTCGAACACCCCGGCGATGGGCGTGATCCCCTCCAGATAGGCGGTCTGGGCGGTAATGTTGGAGATGGTGAACGTCACCGCCTCCTGGGCAACGGTGTCGGATGAGGCCGTGTCGATGTCGGTCTCTCGTGAGGTGTCGGTGCCCGATTCCACCGAATCGCTTTCGGTGTCGGACGGGGTGACGGTATCCGTGTCCGTATCCCCGTCCCCGTCGCTATCCGAGTTCGTGTCCCCGTCGCTATCCGAGTCCGTGTCCCCGTCGCCGTCCGTGTCCGTGTCCCCATCGGTATCCGAATCGCCGTCACCGTCCCCGTCTGATGAGCCCGCGCTGCTCGATTCCGAATCGCTCTCAACGGCCGCTGCTTTCCGACACCCGGAAAACGAGAACAGACCGATAGCCAGACCAAGCCACAAATAAAGCCTCATGAAACGCCTCCCGTGAGTTACAATATTACATCAATGTTGGAAATGACAACAACCGACTTCTGAAGATGTCGCTAGAGAGAATGCTCTTCTGGTGGTTGTTAGTTGGTCATAGCAATCAATATATTGAACGAAAAACGAGTGGACCCTTACCCGTTTTTTTCCTGATTTTCCCCTACTCACTAAGGAAGTTTTAACTGAAAAATCCATAGAGCGGAGGTTTGTTTTGGCGAAGCTTTCAAACAGGGCTGTTTTTTTATTCGGGATGGCGCTTTGGTGCATGGGGCTCGGCTGCCGGGAGGCCGCGAAGAATTTCAGCATTCTCGAGGACGCCGGAGAGGCCGATACGGACACCGACACAGATAGCGATTCCGACACCGATACCGACGCGGACACGGACGCGGATTCGGACACGGACGCGGATGCGGACACGGACGCGGATGCGGACACGGACGCGGATGCGGACACGGACACGGACGCGGATGCGGACACGGACGCGGATGCGGACACTGACGCGGATGCGGACACTGACACGGACACGGATTCGGACACGGATGCGGACACGGACGCGGATTCGGATGCCGATACCGATGCCGACACCGATGCCGACACCGATGCCGACACCGATGCCGATACCGATGCCGACACCGATGCCGATACCGACGCCGACTCGGACGCCGATGGTGACGGGACCTACGACACGACCCAGGAGAACAGCGGTGAGGACTGTGACGTAACCGCCGGCGAGTACGGCGTGGACAACCCCAACCTGCCGGATCCGTTCGCCATGAATGACGGCACCCGCATCAGCACGATGGACGAATGGCGATGCCGGCGAGCCGAGATCCTGAAAGATCTCCAGGAGTATGAAATCGGCCCGAAGCCCGAGCCGCCGGAGGTCTCCGCCACCTACTCCGGCGGCGAGCTGCGGGTGACCGTGACCACCGCCGCCGGTTCCATGGAGATCTCCTCCAGCGTGACCGGAGCCGAACCCGGCGGCTCGTCCTGTGTCGCCATCGGGATGAACGGCCCCTCGAGCATGATCAGCGGTTGTATCCAGGTGCCCTTCAGCCACAATCAGGTCGCGACCTACAACGACACATCCCAGAGCGACGGATTCTATCAGGTGTATCCCGACCTCTGGAAGGTGGGGGACTACGCGGCGTGGTCATGGGGGATCAGCCGCCTCATCGACGGTATCGAAATCGTCGCGGACGACATCGGCGCCGACATGACGAAGATCGCGGTGCACGGCTGCTCCTATGCGGGAAAGATGGCGCTCTTCGCCGGCGCGCTGGATGAGCGGGTGGCGCTGACCGTCGCGCAGGAGTCCGGCGGTGGCGGCATCACCTCCTGGCGCCTCTCCCAGGACTTCACCGACAGGACCAGGGTCAACGTGGAGAAGATCGACAACACCAGCTCCACCTGGTTCTTGAACAGCATGCTGCGCCTGGACGCCCACCAGCTCCCCCACGACCACCACGAGCTCATCGCCCTGATCGCCCCGCGGGCCCTCATCGCCCTGGGAAACCCCGGGTACGAATGGCTGGGCGACGAGTCCGGCTACAAGTCCACCATGGCCGCCAAGGAGGTGTGGAAGGCGATGGGCATCGAGGATCGCATCGGGTTCGATTTCACGGGAGACCACGGACACTGCCGGGCCCCCGAGAGCCAGAGCAACGCTGTGAACGCGTTCGTGGACAAATTCCTCAAGGGCAATGACAGCGCCGATACCAACATCGAGGTCCCGCCCGCCGCGAAGTGGAATTTCGATTTGGACTGGAAGGCCGCGGTGGACTGGGAGACCCCGGCCATCCCCTACCAGCCTTAGCGCCGCTCCCCTTGAGGTAAGACCGTTTGCTTCGATGACCCATCCCGGCTCGACACGTCTCATCCTACTCAGCGCGGCGATACTCTCGACGGTCTCCGGCTGCGGCGCGACGCCCCAAGACAACGGCGATCCCATCGAAGACGGTTCCGTGGCGGATTCCGATGACGACACGGACGGCGAGAGCCCCGCGCCGGATTGCGCCTCGTCGTCCATCTCGATTCGCAGCGCGGAGACGAGCGCGCGGATCGGCACGGTCGGAATTGTCGAGTGGTCGACGGCGCTGACCCCCGTGACCTCTGCGAGTATCGAATTCGGATTGGATACCGGCTATGGGCATACGGCGCCGGCGGATGAGACGGCGCCCCACCGGACCCTCCTCCTCGGGATGAAGCCGTCCAGCGTCTACCACTATCGGGTCGTCGTGAACGGCTGCGCGGGGACCGATCATACCCTCGAGACCGGCCCGCCCCCCGGGGATCTTCCGGCGAAGTCGGCCGCCGTGTCGGATCAGGGCGCCTCCGCCGGCGGATTCATCGTCACCGCCACCGGCATGAAGAGCCATTACGCCTACATCCTCGACGCGGACGGCCACTATGTATGGTGGTATCCGTTCACCCCCGAGGTGGACAGCGGGCGGATGGACGGCATCGCGCGGGCCAAGATGTCCGCGGACGGGAAGTCCATGTGGGCCGGCTCCATCAATGTCGGCTGCGGCTGCGGATACCTGTTCAGGGTTTCCATGGATGGGCTCGGCCCCCAGGAGACCATCCCCATAGATCGGCACCACGACTTCACCGTGCTCCCGGACAACACCGTCACCTACATCGAGTACACGGACGACGGCGACCGGATCGTCGAGCGGGACGACTCCGGCGAGACCCGTACGGTCTACCGGCTCAGCGACGACTTCTTCGGGGTCGGCATCGACTGGAGCCACTGCAACGCTATCCATTATTATCCCGAGGACGACAGCTATACCGTATCGTGCCTCAACTTCGACAACATCCTCAAGATAGACCGCGCTTCAGGGGCCCTGATATGGAACCTCGCGGGGGACGCCACCGGGGACTTCACCGGGGTCTCGTGGCGGGGACAGCACGGGCACCAGCTCCTCGAGGGGGGACTCCTCATGTTCTCCAACAGCGGCGTGGACCGGTCGCCCGACACCGACGAGGGATCGGAGGCGGTGGAGCTCTTCCTGGACGCGCAATCCGGAATCGTCAGCGAGCGTTGGGTCTACGCGGGAGGCGTGGTGAGCGGGGTCATGGGGGATGTCCAGCGGCTCCCTAACGGCAACACCCTGGTGACCTATTCGGCGGCGGGGGAGATCCGCGAGATCGCGCCGTCCGGGGAGATCGTCCGTGTCCTGAACGTCGACGGTCTGGGGTACACGGACTGGCGCCCTACCCTCTACGGCGCGCCGGCGCGGCATTAGGCGCCGCTGGCGGTCGATTTTTCGGGCAATTTTTTCAGTCCCGCTTCGCGCTGTGTCATCATGCCGCCATGGGGCGGCGTAAGAAAAAGAGCGGCGCCCGTCTGCGCGGGATCCTCCTGCGGGGGCTGTTGCTCGCCCTGGTCCTCCAGGGCGTCTACCTGCTGCTGCTGCGGGTCATCGATCCGCCGGTGACCGCTACGCAGGCGAGCGCCCTCCTCGAAATGAGGCACCTGGAACGGGACTACGTGCCCCTGGAGGCCATCTCCGCTCACGCGCGGCTGGCCGTCATCGCCGCGGAGGATCAGCGCTTCCCGGATCACAGCGGGTTCGACTGGCGCGGCGTGAGAGACGCCCTCCGGCACAATCGAAAGCACCCCGGGGGGCTCCGCGGGGGCTCCACGATATCCCAACAGGTGGCAAAGAACGTCTTCCTCTGGCAACACCGCAGCTGGTTCCGCAAGGGGCTGGAGGCCTACTTCACCGTGCTCGTCGAGCTCACGCTGGACAAACGCCGCATCCTCGAGCTCTACCTCAACGTCGCCGAGATGGGGCCCGGCGTTTTCGGCATCGAGGCCGCCGCGAACCGTTACTTCAAGAAACCGGCGAAGGCGCTGACCCGGGAGGAGGCGGCGCTCATCGCCGCGTGCCTCCCGAACCCCAAGCGCTACCGCGCCGACAGACCGACCCGGCGCATCCGCGCCAAGGCCGAGTGGATTCAAACACAGATGGACTATCTCCGAAGCGTTGACAAGGTCAGGCGCCTGCTCCGGTGAATCCCCCCGTCGCGCCCGCGATGACGCCCAGGAGCTCCCATTTTTCGCGATTGACGATGAGGGGCATCATTGGGACTATCGGGCCATGAAAAGTCTCCTTGATTATCTCAAGCGTATCGGCCCCGTCCCGATGTCGGGCATGGCCGCCATGTCGGTCGCGGTCTTGTTGTTCATCGCGCCGGATGTCGCGGGTCGCGGCGAGGCGTTTCTCGCCTTCTTCTTCGGCGGCTTCGGCGCTATCGCCCTCCTGCTCTTCGCCATCGATGCGTTGGCCATGCATCTGCCCATCGGTCGGGTATCGCCCCGCGTCTGGCGCCTCATCACCTTGGCGCTGCTCGTCTCCGGCCCCCTGGCGCTGGCCCTCGGCAACATGGGCGGCGCGGCCTGGGGGGCGCTCTGGCGGTCCGCCCTCGCCGTCGTCGGTTCGGTCGCCGCCCTCGGGGGGCTCTGGCATTTCGTTACGAAACGTTTCGGGGCGCGGAGCGCACGATTCTTTTTCGCCTCCATGGTTACCGCCCTGGAGCTGACGGTGCTGTTCGCGGCCCTGCACGTCGGCGAGGGAACGTTCACCGAAACCAAGCCGGAGACCGAAAGGCTCCATACCCTCTTCTTCATCGGGAGCCTCGGGATAACGTTCGCGCTCTCGCTCCTGTGGCCCCTGCGCTGCGTCCCCGCCCCCCTCGGGGGGATGAGCCCCCGGCGCCTCGTTCTCTGGTCCCTTGTATCGCTCCTCTCGGCGGGATTCTTCATGTTCGCCGACAGGCGCTATCTCCCGGGCCTCTACCCCAGGGCCCATACGTGGCTCGAGGTCCTGGCCCTGGGGAGCATCGCGGCCGCGCTGCGCCCCTGGATCGGTGCGTGGCCCATGCTGCAGCGGACGCGGTCGCGCAAGGCGGTGGCCGGCGCGCTGGGCCTCCTGAGCGCGGCCCTCGTCGTCGGCGCCGTCCTCTTCGCTTCGGGGCTCGGGTATATGAGCAACCCCTACTTCCGCGCCAGCGTGCTCCTCACGGCCAGCGGCCCCACCCTGCTCGACCTCAGGCCCACCGGGCGGACCGACGGCGCCCGCATCAATCGTCCCATGCACCACGAGCTGCTCGACGTAAACCTGCGCCACGATGACCTCGCGCCGCCGAACGATTGGAATATCCTCATGGTCACCATCGACGCGTTGCGGAACGATATGCTCCCCCGCCCCGGCGCGGCCACCGAGCATACCGCCCCCAACCTGGCCGGCCTGCTGAACCGGTGCTCGGATTTCAGGCGCACCTACGCGCCGGGGTCCCGCACGGCGCTGAGCATGGGGGCCTTGAGCCTGGGCCGCTACAGCGCCAACATCCAATGGCGTCCGCTGATATGGTACAAACGGCGCCTGTACAACCCCCGGACCGCGTCCGCCCGCCGGTTGAAGAAGCTCAGCGAGAAAGACATCAAGTTCACGACGCTGCCGAGAATCCCGGAGGGCGGGGCGCTGCCGATGCGGCTGGAGAGGGCCGGTCTGCACACCATGGCCACGCTCTTCTGCGGTGAGAACCGCTTCTTCACGCCCGGCCTGGGATTCGACAAGGGGTATGCGGACTACCGCGATCTGTCCCGCACCATCGACACGAAGCAACCGACCTCGGACACGGTCGCGGAGTCGGCGATAGCCCAGGTCGCCCGGGCCGGCGACAGGCGCTGGTTCCAGTGGATCCATTTCTACGCGACCCACCTGGGGGACGGCACCCGGAAGCGCTATATCGAGCTGGTCGGCCAGGTCGACAGGGCCCTCGGAAAGGTCCTGGACGGGTTGGAGCAGAGCGGACAGCTCGCGCGCACCGCGGTACTCATCACCGCGGACCACGGCGAGGGCCTCGAGGGCGAGCACCGCGGCGGTCATGCCTCGTCGGTCTACGACGTCCAGACCCGCGTACCGTTGCTCGTGTGTGTACCAAACGGAGTGCCCCGCCGTTTCGACAAACCCGCCTCCGGTCTGGATGCCGTGGCCACCATCCTGGCGATCGCCCGGGCGGATCTCACGGACATCGACGGCCTCAATCTGTTGCCCTTCGTCATGGACGGCGAGCCGATGCCTCACCGTCCGGTGTTCACGGAGCTGCACCGGTTCTACTCCAAAGAGGGAAAGAAAACCGTGGATGTGAAGGCCATTATCAACGGTCGGTGGAAGCTCATCCACGATCGCCGCCGGGATACGGTGGAGCTCTACGACATGATAGCGGATCCGGACGAGAAACAGAGTATCGCCGCGGCGCGGGAGGACGTCGCCCGTCAACTCAAGGACGCGCTGGACGTGTTTACCCACAACGGCGACCTCATGTTCCGATTGACGGATTTCAAGGCCATCGCCGATCGAATCCAGAAGATCGGAAAGAAATAAGAATCAGCGCTCAGGCGGGATCATAAACGACGGTCTGGTGCCAACAGTGACTGAGGGTACCGTAGCACGGGCTGTCCGAGGACGACAGCTCCTCCAGGGTGACCTCCACGCAACCGGAGAACGCCGCGCCGTCCTGGTCGTATCGAACGGCGGTGAGGGTCAGCGTTCCGTCCCCCGGCAGCAACATGAAGTAGCTGACATGATCGGAGTGCCGCTGTTCGATGGAGATGTCCACCGATCGGGGGTTTCGGTTGAGGAATTCCTCGTCGAGCGGGTACACACCGGGTTGGGACAGCTCGGAATTATTCGCCCTACCGACAACCGAATGGTTTGTGACGCATTGGATTGCTCGGGGCATTTTAAATGTCCAATAAAAAATTATCTCAGCGAAGGATATCGCCCCGTTTTAACGGTTACTTTTGCCATTTTTGTATTTCGAATACCGTAGAGTCTGTGGTATCGTGCAGAGGTTCATGGAAGAGGGTTATCTGCCAGAACAACATATTGACTAAAGAAATACAATAGTATTGGTGACCACCAATTTCTATGCGTGCGATTTGCCAGGTGGCAATCGGGGCATAGTGACTCACCAGGAAAGGAGCGTGACATGAAAGGAATCGTCCAATTAACGGTATTGTCGACGTTCGGATTGCTATTGATGCAATCGTGCAAATCCGATGAATCCGACACAAAGCTCCCCGAACAGCCCGGGGCGGATGGCGACACCGATGCCGACACCGACGCGGATACCGGCACCGATGCCGATACGGATACCGACGTCGACGCGGATTCCGACGCGGATACGGATTCCGATGCGGACCCGGCGACCTGTCCCGACACCCTCCCCGCCGACGGCGACGTGTGTGATGACATGAGCCTGCGGGGATGCGTATTCGGGGACGTGACCTGCGATTGCCGCTGGAGCGGCGGCGGCGGCGCGTCAGCCTGGAGCTGCGAGACCTCCTGCCCGGCCGCCGCGCCGGCCACCGGCGACCCCTGCGACGAGTCCCAGTACTCCCCGTGCGACTTCGCGCCGGAGACCTGTCTCTGTGAGACCACCGATGACACCACGTGGACCTGGACCTGCGATGTTGTCGCGACCGAATGCCCGGCGCAGCAACCCGCCGAAGGGGGGATGTGTGATGCGACGGCCATCGACAACGCGGCGCCGGAGGGGTGCGCGTACGGCGACGTCACCTGTGACTGCGCCAGATGGACGAGCAGCTGGTCGTGCGAGCAGCAGTGTCCCGCGACCCAGCCGACGACGGGCGGCGCTTGCTCCGAGGTGCAGGCCTCTCCCTGTGTGTTCGACCCGGAGATCTGCACCTGCGAAACCGTCGATGACGCGACCTGGACATGGAGCTGCGCCGCGCCGGCGACGACCTGTCCGGACGCCCAGCCCACAGAAGACACTCTATGTGATCGGGAAGCGCTGGACACGGCCGCGCCGGACGGCTGCGTCTATGGCGACCTGGTGTGCAGCTGCTCGAGGTGGACCGGTACCTTCCGGTGCGAGATGGGGTGTCCCGCCGCTGCGCCGGCGGCCGGTGACCCCTGCACCGAAGGTCAGGCATCGCCTTGCAACTACGCCGAGAGCGATCAGATCTGCACCTGCGATGTTCAGACGCTGACCTGGACCTGCGAGGCCGCGGCGGGCAGCTGCCCGGAGAGCCAACCGGAAGACGAGGATCCGTGCATCCCCGAGGCGATCCAGGCCGCCGGGAACTGTACGTACGACGCTGTCGAGTGTTTCTGCAACCGGCGAAACGGCTTCAACTGTATGGAATCGCCCGACCTGGACGCCTCCGTCCCGGACCTGGACGCCTCCGTCCCGGACCTCGACGCCTCCGTCCCGGACCCCGACGCTGGCAAGTAGCCGGCGAGACCTCCTGGCAGGGGCCTACCTCGCCGCTCCCGTACGACAGCGGTTCCAGTACTCCTGGGTGTTGACCGCCGAGATGCGGCACCGGGCCTGCCGCTGGGAGATCTCCTCCCGCCGGGCTTCCGCCACGCATCGCTGTTTTTTCGCCTCGTCGCCGCCCTCTCCCCGGAGCGCCCCGAGGTGATCGCACATCCGATCGATCTCCTCTTCGCTTGCTTTGGGCGCGCAGGAAACAAGGAGAGCCGCGAGGCCCCCCCACCCGAGCAGCGTCATCGCAATTTTAGTCATTCGTTCCACGACGATCAGTGTACCCCGTGTGGTGAAGAATATCACCATCCCCGTTTGGGCGCGCGGTTCGTGCCGGACCTCGTCCCCAGCGCGGAAAAGCGGCGGGGGCATCACTGCCGAGGGAACAAGGATTCTGACCTACCTTATCCTACGATACAAACCGCACGCCCGGCCATCAGGCGCGATACCCATGACAGGCGGGGTCCGCGCGGCTGATCACCTCGGCCTTGCCGTGGACGGTGATCATCCCCCGGCGTCCCCTCCCGCCAACGGACCAACCGTTCTTGGAAGACGGTCCCCGTGTTCCGGAGGCGCCCCGGAGATCGCCCTGTCCTGTGCGCCGGCCCCAATACGGGCTTCGTCCGCTATCGGCAAAGGGACCGAAGGGGCCGTCGAAGGGGGACCGCTCGGACGGCCCCCGGGGGTGCCGGTTTTCGGCCATCCGGACCTCGGCCCCTGCGGCGAAGTAGACGAAAACCGCGATGATCATGAGGGACCATTGCCCGGTCGACACGGCGTAGATCCCGCCGGCGACGGCGAGGCTGCGCCCCACCCGGGCGGCGATTCGCGTGGCGGTGAGGTGGTCCCGTCGGAGCGCCAGGAGCCCCCTGAGCACCCTCCCGCCGTCCATGGGCAGCGCGGGGATGAGGTTGAAGGCGCCGAGCACGAGATTGGCGCCGATCAGCACGAGGAGCGCCTCGTCGAGCCGCGGGGGGAGGCCGAACGGGAGCAGGACGAGGGGGAGCCGGGCCAGAAACACGATGGCCGCGAGGGAGAGGGAGACGAGGGGGCCGGCGATGGCGATGGCGATCTCCTGCCGGGGGTTCTCGGGCATGTCCACCACGCGCGCCATCCCCCCGATGGGGGTGAGCACGATGTCATAGGTGTGGACGCCGAAGCGCCGCGCCGTCAGGGCGTGCCCCAGCTCGTGGAGCAGCACCGAACCGAAGAGCAGCACCGCGAGACCGAGCCAGCTCATGACCCCGAGGAGGCCGTCCGCGGAGACCCAGCTCATGGTCAGAAAGGGGAGGAGCAGCATGCTGAAATGCAGCCGAACCGGGATTCCGAATACTTTACCGAGAGTCCAAGACATCGCACACCTCCCGCGCCCCCGGCGGTTCGGAAGCGCTCACGATCTCAAAGTAGGCACGAGCGGAGGGTTTTCTATCCCCCGGGAGGGATTATCGTATTTTTTAATTGAACGGAGATTCTGTCCGGCTGCGCCTATCCCAAAGAGGTAGACCGGACCGAAAAAATCCCGGGATTGATCCTATCGTGGTAGGATCCGGTGACAATGGCGTCTCTCTCAATACCCCACCGGATGAAACCCATCAGACCGCCGGGGCGCTTCACGGCAATCATCGCCAACCTCACCCCACGCCTTTGCGGCGTCTTTCTTGCGTGCGCATGCGGCTGCGACAAACCGAAGGCCGACGATTCGGAAAAGAACACAAAGAAATCAGATGATACCGTCAGAGTCGAACACAGCGTTCCCGAAGCCGCCTCGGTCGGGGAGGAGTCGAGGGGCTCTGATTCCCAGGAGCCCGACATCGAGGAGAACGCGGGGGGGCCCGTCGCGCCGCAGCCCGATGATACGGCCTCGGAATCTTTGAAGCGTCAAAAGAGGAAGTCCGCGCCGCCGCCCCCCCGCCGATCGGGTGACGGGCCCTTCAAGGGGACCTTGTCCAAAGAGGTCATCCGCAGGGGTGTCCATCGCCATATCAACGAGGTCAAATTCTGCTACGAACGAATCCTGGCGAAGGGACAGAATGTCCGGAACATCAACGGGTTTCAATTCGTTGTCAACACCGACGGCACCGTATCTGATGTGACGTTGATTGCGCATCCGGGACAAGGAACGCCCCCCATGGACCAGTGTATCGTGAACGCCATCAGCCGCTGGACCTTTCCGCCCCCTCGAGGCGGAAGGGTGAAGGTGACCTATCCGATTTCCAGCCACTCGCCGGAATAGCGCTGGCCCGAATAATTCCTGAAGAAACGTGTATTAGGAGTTCAAACCGTTCGGTGCTCTAGAAATCTTCGGGGCAGGGCTCGCCGTCCCATACCCAGACTTCGTCGCCGCACTCCTCGGTGTAGTCATAGTCCGCGCATGACAGGTCATCCCAGTCGCCGCCGGAGGCGTAGCAGTCGTACTCCTCTTCGGTCCAGCAGACGTCGTATTCATCGTTGATCAGGATACAGCTGCCGATGTCCATGGTGGGACACTCGACGCCGTCCTCCACCCGCATGTCCTGACAGACGACCGTAAACCCCAGCGCCTCGCAGGTGCCCTCCTCCATCTCGCCCCCGATATCCACGCAATCCTCCTCGTCCTCCTCGAAGCAGAACTCGTCGCCGAAGCTGTCGTTCATGTAGATACAGGACTCGCCCGGGCTCTCCTCCCCCGGGCAGGGCACCCCCTGCTCGACAAAGGTGTCGTTCGCGCACCCCTTGGTGAGGCCGTTCTCCTCGCAGGTCCCCGAGATCCACTCCGCCTGGTTTCCCGTGCACTCATCATCCCATTCATCGGTACAGAGATCGTCGTTGATCGATTTGTCCAGCACGATACACGAGCCGAGGTGCGTCTCCTCGCCGCACGAGAACGTCCCGCCGATCAGTAGTGTCACTATTAAAAGAATCATTGCGCTGTGTTTCATGGCACTCCCTCCTTGTTCGGCCGCGAATGGCCATCTTTGACCCTCATCACAAATTTCCAAGTGTTCCCAGTAGGTCAGCACACTCTAGAGCTTTTTTAGCAATCGATCACTCTTTTTTACCCCGCTACGGTTTCGCCGAACCTCCTCCCGCAGACGCTTCGGCCAAATTTAACGGGCGAGGCCGGTTACCCCCCGACGCCAGTGATGTTATAGAAGCCTCATGCGAACGAAGCCCCACCCCCGGCTCATCGTCCTCGGTCTCATCCTCTTCGCGACCCTCTCGCTCGCGGGGTACGGCGTCTGGACCGCCTGGACCCGCCCCGCCCGGCAACGGAACGTGGTGTTCCTCGTCGTCGACACCCTCCGGGCCGATCACCTCGGCTGCTACGGGTACCGGCGTCCCGTCTCCCCCCACATGGACGCCCTCGCGGAGACGAGCACCCGGTATGTCCGCTCCCTCTCTTCCTCCCCGTGGACCCTCCCCTCTCATGCCTCGCTGTTTACCGGCCTCTTCCCCCACGAGCACGGCGCCCACACATATCTGCTGGACAAACCCCGTTACAAGAAAAGAAAGGACGGCAGCAAGCGAAAGATCCCCACCGGCACCTACACGCTGAAAGACCGGTTCGACACGCTGGCGGAGCACCTCTCCGAGTCCGGGTACGCCACCGGGGCGGTGGTGGCGAACGTGAGCTTCCTCTCCAAGCGGCTGAACCTCGACCAGGGGTTCGACGAATACCGGGTCACCTTTAAGCGGGCGCGGAAGCTGAACGATATCGCCTTCGATTGGATCGACGGGGTCCGGAACGGGAACTTCTTCCTCTTCATGAACTACATGGACACCCACCGCCCCTACGACACCACGCCGCGCCCCGGGCTCTTCGAGACCCCCGTGGACCCGAACAGCAACCGGCTCCTGGACCAGCTGAAGGCGAAGGTGCTCGGCAGCGCCGGCGACCCCGTGTTCCCGCCCGGGCTCGCCCAGCGGGTGATCGCCCAGTACGACACCGCCATCGCCAACGTCGACGAGGAGATCGGCCGCATGATAGCGTTCCTGAAGCGGCGGCGGCTCTACGAAGACACCCTCATCATCCTCACCTCGGACCACGGCGAATACTTCGGCGAGCACTTCCTCGTGGAGCACTCGAAGGACCTCTACCAGGAGGCCCTGTACGTGCCGTTGATCGTCAAGGGGTTCCACCAGCGGGAGGGCGCCGTCTCCGAGCGGGTGGTCTCCTCCGTGGACCTCCCCGGAATGATCATCCGCCAGCTCGCACCGAGGGCGCAGGCCCGGGGACTCGAGCGGTTCGGGCGAGTCCCCGGCAACCACCCGGTCATCGCCGAGAACTACTTCAGCCGCGCGTCGGACATCGCGAACAGGAAATGGGGCAAGCGGCGCATCCGGGCAGCCCTGTTCGACTGGCCGTACAAGTACATCCTATCGTCCGACGACCGAAACGAGATGTACCACCTCGGAAGAGACCCCAAAGAAGCGACGGATATCGCCCGTCGGGCGGCGAAGCGCGCCAGGAAGTATGAGCAACGCCTCTCCCCCCGGGTGAAGGCCGAGTGGCGGCGCACCGCGCCCGAGGTCGTCGACGCCCTGTCGGAGACAGAGATAGAGCAGATGCGGGCGCTGGGGTACATGGAGTGAGGCGAACGGAATCGACGCATCAGGAGAGTGACCATGGATGACAAGAACGCCCCGGCCGGCCGGCCGGAAGAAGAAGAGAAGACGCCCCCCCGCCCCGCCGTTCCGTTTCAGAAGAACCGGGAGATCAGGACCACCGCCGACGGCCACGGGAAGCGGGCGAGCGACTGCGGCGACCAGATGGAGTTCTTCATCACCCTGGAGGGGGAGACGGTAGGGGACGTCACCTGCAGGGTGGCCGGCTGCACCAACACCGTCGCCAGCGCCAGGGCCGCCGGGATGCTCGCCAAGGGAAAGACCGTCCGGGAGGCGCTGGCGGCCGCCACGCCGCAGAACATCGAGCAACTGGCCGGCCTCCCGGAGCAGAACCGGCACTGCGCGGACATGGCCGCGGAGGCCATGAAAACTGCCCTCACAGACGCCGTCTCGAGCCGCCGGGAACCCTGGAGAAGGCTCTACAGAAAGCCCTGAAAAAAACGCTCTCAGAAGACACAATTTCAGTTGACAGGCACCGATCCCAAATGCTAATTACGCGTCGCTCTTGAGGCGGGCGGGTAGCTCAGTTGGGAGAGCGTCGGCCTTACAAGCCGGATGTCGCAGGTTCAAGCCCTGTCCCGCCCACAGAGTAATGGTCTTTGAAAAATGGGGTGGTAGTTAAGCTGGTTATAACGCCGGCCTGTCACGCCGGAGGCCGCGGGTTCGAGTCCCGTCCACCCCGCTTAAAACCCAGTCGAGAAATCGGCTGGGTTTTTTTTTGCACGCCTCCACAAACCAACACGCAGAATCCCGCCGTAGTCCCCCGAAGGCGGAAAGACACTAATTGAAATGGCTTAATTTATCCATCGAGTGGTTTGGGTTGGTCTACACAATAGGGCCTTCATGAAAACACGGCGCGAATAGCGCAGTCTTGATTGGGGGCTTATTTGTAATGGTAAGGGGGGTTAAGATTGTAAACAGAAGAAGCGAATTCGAAGAACCCTTTCGAACGAGGATTTGTCATGAGTATCGAGGAACTCAAAAACATGAGTCGTATTGAGCGGATTCGTACCATGGAGGCGCTTTGGGACTCGCTTATAGAAGAGGAATCAGAGATAGACTCCCCTGATTGGCATCGAGATGTTCTCGAAGACCGGAAACGAAAAATCGAGTCGGGTGAGGCGACGTTTATCTCTCTCGACAAGCTCAGAGCCCGCCGTAAATCATGAAGGCAAAAGATGTCGTCGTACTCGGAGAAGTCGCTGACGACATGAATGCTGGCAAGTCGTTCTACGACAGTAACGAGCCGGGAGGGGGACTACTTCTTCGACAGCTTGCTCGCCGACATGGAATCCCTTTTTATTAATGGGGGCGTTCACAGTCTGTCATGCTTCTGATCCCGAGCTTGCAAAGGAATACAGAAAATCATGGTGTGAGTTCCTCAACCAATTCATGTCGGCATCCGCCGACTATCATGGTGGCTACTTCGCCCGCGAGTTCCCCGACGGCAGCTTTCGCCCGCCGCTGATATCAGTTTACACCGCCGCCGAACCGTAGCTGCGCTGGTAGCACCAGCCCGGCCAGTTTTTCCTCTGGATCTATTGATCCCAATGCTCCCGTCTGCCTAAATCTTTATTCCTTCCTTCAAATTGATTGCGAATCGTATTGGCTATGCCGACACCTGAAATCTCCATGCAACGCCATCATACCATTCTCATTCCCTGTCATATTGAACAGAATATCGTCTCGGCTGATTGGATTTGTGAACCATGCCTAGTTTTGCGTTTTAGAAACTTCAAGTGACTCTGAGCCACTTTCTTTAGAGATGCTTTACTTCAAAAAGGTCTGTAACCGACTGTAATGACTATATCTATCCATTGGGTGGTAACGGTTACACTGGGAGCGGGAGGGGCACCTCTTCGCGGCGCGCGCTCGGTTCCACCCATGCCTGGACGACAAGGCGGCCGAGCAGAAGCTCATCTACGGCCTCACCAACACAGTCAAAGACAACCCGGTTAAAAAAATCCAGTCTGCTGTATTTTTTTAACCGGGTCAACGAGGATGCCGAAGGCACCGCAGTTAATCTCGTCGAAAAGGTTTCCCAGTCACCGTTCTTCTCAACCTACCGGCACCAGGCCTTCGGCGACGAGCTCCGGTTCTGGTACCTCGACTACTCGGCCTACTGGGCGGCCGGAGGAGACCGAAAGAAGAGCCACCGCCTGAAGGACTACCTCAAGTGGTTGAGCTGGGAGTGCCCCCCC
>JBNLED010000011.1:0-2919 GCA_050304755.1 Polyangia bacterium
GGAAGGAACCGGTCAGTCGGCGGCCATTCCAGAGATCGCCCCTGCGAGGGCACCCCCACAAGAAGAGTTCGATTATTGACAACAGCTCCGATTTCGCGAAACGGCCCGGTTCGGGTCAATGGATTAGTGCGCCACCCCCCCGGATTCATACATGTTTACAGCTAATTTTAAGCTGCGCAGGACTGCGTTTCAGAGAAAAATGGCCCCGAGCTGCGCTCTTCGACAGGCACCTTCTGTTCCCAGTGCAATAATTAAGTTATATTAAATTCAGGAACAGTTGAGCAGGTAGCTCAAGGAGGGCGTTTGTATGTCCTACGCACTAATTTTCGGTTTTAGAAGTCCAAGAGGTTCGTCACCAATGAGAAATCCGTGCATTCCACCGCTGCATGCTCTCGAACGCAGGCGCCCTCGGCGGCGGCCGGATTCATCAGGATGGGCCTGACGTCGCTGTACGCGCTCTGGGTGAGGCATCGCATCAGGCGGAACACCTCGTGGCGGCACGAGGGGCCTTGTGACACCAGGTCGGTGATCCACGAGGCGCAGGCGGGCAGGTAGTCCTGCCACCTCAGCCCTTCGCTCATCTCGAAGGCCAGCATCTGGCAGTAGTGCTCGCAGGTGTCGGCGATCGCGATATCGGTATAGCCGTTCTCCCGAAACGCGGGGTAGTGAAAGAACCCCTCCTCGCCCACGATATGAACGTCGTTGTCGGACACGGCGAGCACATCGAAGAGCGGCATCCGGCTCTCCACCGGCAGCACCTCCCATTCGCCGCCGGTCAGCGCGAGGGCAACGGCGCCCGGCTCCCCGGTTTCGGAATAGCCGCCCCCCACCACGTACGCGGTCCCAGAGGGGACAACCCTGACGCTGTTGAGGGGAAGGTCTGTCGGCGGGTCGAGCCGCCGCCAGTCGCCCTTTTCGTAGCGCAGGACAATCGCCCCGGCGTTCTGCTCGTCGTTGCCGCCCACCACATAAAAATCTTTGCCGGATTCACCGTGGATGGACTTGAGGAACGCGCCGGGGATGCTCACCGCTTCGGCGCATTTCTCGTCGTTGCAGTGAAAGATCTTGCCCGTCACCCTCGGGCAGGTCTTGGAGAGCGCGTTGCCCACCACCCAGAAGTCGAACGCCGAGGTGCCGAACACATCCACCAGGGGCACATCGGGCTCGTGAGACAGGCCCCATGGCTCGTAACTCGGGATATCCAATTCATCGTCTATAAAATACGAATACCCCTCGATCCGCCCCGTAACCGAGGCCGCCGCTGTCACCGCTTCCGAGATGCTGTTCGTGGCCGCGCCGGGGCCGCGGGCCTCGAAACCCACCGCGACGAAGTCATACCGGTTGTGTCCAAAGACCGCGCTCCACCAGGTTGCGACGCGTTGATCCGATATCATCTCGATGTCATCTCGAAAGCAATAACTGTACTTCTCCGGCGGCTGGGGAAGATATTCAATCATGGCGCTCCAGAGGTAATCGTTCGGGGGCACCGGAGGCAGGTCTTCCGGGGGGATCCAGGACCCCTCCGCCTCTCTGTCGATATCGGGTGAGTAGAGGTCGCCCCGCCAGTACTCCATGGACGAAATCAGTACAACGTCGCCGGTGTCGGGGGGGAACCAGATGTCTCCCACGTACCGTTGGAATGCCTCTCTCACTCCCAATCGCCACAGCTCTCCTCCGAACGAGTACTTCTCGCCGCTGTAGGCCTGCCAGGCCCCGTTGACATAGTCCCGTTCCCAACGCGTTCCGTTCAACAGATAGGTTCGGCCGTCTTCGCTCCTCGCGAGGAGCGTTTTGTCGGGGCGTTCCAGAACCTGAACGATGCCCGGCCGCTCGAACAGCGGCAGTGTAACCGCTGTGTCCGACGGCTCACAATCGACGTCCACCTCGAACACCACCGGCTTGGCGCTGCTGTCCACCACGCCGACTTTTTGGGTGAAGGTCACGGATTCCACCCGGTCGCAACCGCTCAGCACGAGCGCTCCCCCAAACAATACTCTTAATGGAAATGGTATCCTCATCACTGCTCTCCCAGCATGGAACATGGACACTCCGCTCAGCCGCGTGCATTCTACCAACGCTCCTCGAGCGCCCTTGCCCGGGTCTTCATCTCGTCGTCGTACGGGCCGCTCAGCACCTCACCGAGGGCGGCCTCGGACGACGCGCTCTCCCGGCGCGCCCTCCGCAGCTCGGCCACCCTGAGCAGCACCGCTCCGCGGAGGCGTCCCGGTTTGGCGGTCTCGAGAAACCGGTCGAAGGCTTTGAGGGCGCGTGCCCGATCGCCCAGGTGGTCCTGGAGGATCTCTCCCAGGAGAAAGGATGCGCGCTC
Organism: Polyangia bacterium; assembly: GCA_050304755.1. Classification (GTDB taxonomy): domain Bacteria; phylum Myxococcota_A; class Polyangia; order JAAYKL01; family JAAYKL01; genus CAYWLQ01. The sequence continues at coordinate 2,327 of JBNLED010000011.1, forward strand.
GGACTGGGCGCGGTTCCCTCTCTCGAGCACCTGCTCGTACGCCGCGGCGGCCCCCTGCCAGTCCGCGCTCTTCCGCCGGCAGTCCGCCAATATCGACCAGACCCGCGGGTCGTCGTTCCGGCGTCTCAGAAACGCGGCGATCTCCTCCTCGGCCCGGGCGTAGCTGCCCTGGATGACCATCTGACGCCACCGGCGGAGGTCCGGTTCGAGCGCGGTGAGGGGGCGCGGTGAGGCGTTGCGTTTCGCGGTCTCGATCAGAGCGGGTTCGGACACGTCGACCGGGGCGCCGGGCGCTTCAAAGGGGAAGCGCAGGTGACAGATGAGGTCGGGATCGCCGTCCTCCAGCGCAACATATGCGCTCTCCTCCCGGATCAGGAGCCGCTGGGATCGGCTCACCCGGATGGGCAGGTCGCCGACCCCCCCGACCTCCACTTCGCCGTCGGCCACCGTCACCTCGAGCCGCCGGCCGGGATCATATCGCACCTGAAAGGTGGTCCCGATATCGGTGACCACATAGGGCCCCGCATAGACATTGACGGGACCCGCCTCGGTCTCCACGACCACGGCGCCCTCTTCGAGCTCCAGGAGCCCGT
>JBNLED010000012.1:0-5031 GCA_050304755.1 Polyangia bacterium
GGGGCCTCGCCGGGGGTATCCTTATCCTCCACGGCGTCAGCGCCGGTGTTTTCCGGTGCACAGACCGTCATCATGCCCGAAACCGCGATCACCAACAGGGGGACAATTCTTGGCACAGGCCCTCTCATGCCCCGTTGTATACCCTATTTCGTGAACGATTTCATTTCATTGAAAGGGAATATTATTTTGTTTGAACGGGTCCATTGGATAGAGTAAGGGAGTAACGATGCGACGAGACCCGAAATATTTGAACACCCGCCCCACCGCATTCACACTGATGATCTTCGCTGCGAGCCTCTGTATGCCTCTTCCGGCCGCCGCCGAGAAGGCCCCGAAGATGTACGAAATCGCGCCGGGCGACGCCCTCATCGAGGTCGCCCACCGCTTCGGCTGCAGCCTGAAGGAGGTCATGGCCGCGAACGGGCTCACCGAGACCGCCATCAACGCCGGGGATACCCTCAAGATTCCGAAGTGCCTCGGTGTCCCGAAGCCCCGGAAGAAGGTGGGCCGGCGGATGGACACGGAGGTCCTGCCCCAGCTGATGCAGGAACACGGGTTCGTCCCACCGCAGAAGTTCATGGCCTACCTGCAGGAGATCACCTTCAACAAGAACCGCAAGTCCATTTTGCGGGAGCGGCGCTTCAGCTACCGGAACACCGCCATGGTCTCCTACGGCTGGAACCCCGCCTCCACGGTCAAGATCTTCCCGGCCATCGCCGCCATGCGGTACATCCGGGAGCTGGGGTTCAACTCCAACGCCCGGCTCACCTTCGACCAGCCCACCGGCGAATACTCCGAACGCCTGCGGAACCTGATAGACGCCGCCCTGACCCCGAGCGACAACATGGCCCACAACCGGCTGGTGCAGTTCGTGGGGTACGATCGTCTCAACCGGGACTTCCTGAACCAACGCAACGGCCTGAAGACCACCGGCATCTCCAAGGCCTATGTCTCGGGCAAGTGGAAGAAGATGGGAAACGACCCCTCCTTTCGCCACTCTCCCAAGATCACGATCGCCCTCGGGGACAAATCCCACGTCATCCGCCCCAGGACGGGGAACGCCAAGCCCGCGTGCTTCGGCGTCTGCACCTCCCTGCGGGATCTCGCCGAGACCATGCGACGGTTGATGCTCCAGGAGCAGCTCCCCGCCTACCAGACCTTCCGCCTGAAGCGCCATGAGCTCATCAAGATTCGAAAAGCGCTGCGGGGCGAGCGGGACCATGGGGAGGACGCCATCAAGGCCTTCGCCAAGGTCATCCGCGGGGAGGGGGTCAAGTTCTACCACAAGGGGGGCTACTCCCAACAATGGTACTCGGACATCTCCTATATCTACATCCCCGGCACCAACCAGGCGTGGATCGTGGCCATGGCGGGCTTCCCCGGCCGCTCCAGTCTGGACGATGCGGCGCGGGTCATCGCCGAGATCATCGTATCCGGCGAGCTGAGCAAGTACTGACGAACAGCTCGGGCTACTGGGCGTACTTCACCGAGCACCCCCAGGGGGTGGTCTTCCGGGGCGCGACCTTCTCTTTCTTCAGCAGCTTCGAGATCACTTCGTCGACGAGGTTCCTCGCCGGGGGGGGCTCCGCGTCCTCCGGATCGCCCCCCTGGGTGTTATCGACGGCGCCAGCGTACACCAGAATGCCTGTGGTGTCGATGACAAACATGTGGGGGGTCCGAAGCGCGCCGTAAGTCCTGCCCACCTCGCCCGTGGGATCGAGCAGTATCGGGTGGCGCATGCCGAACCGGTCCCTGCCGCGCTCGTTGGCGACCTTGCCGTACCCCTGCTTCCCGGGGCCGTTGGAGTTGACCGCGAGCCACACCACCCCCCTCTTTTTGTACGCCGCCGCCTTGCCTTTCAGCGACAGGCTTCTCCCATGGGCGAGGTTCACGAAGGGGCAGTCCGGGTTGAACCACTCGAGCACCACAATCTTTCCTTTGAACTGGGAGAGACGGACGGGACGGCCGGTGAGATCGTCGAGAGTGAAGTCCGGCGCCGGTTTGCCCGGCTCCGCCTTGGTGCCTGTCGCGCTCGTTCGCTCCGACGCCTTGCCCGCGGTGCAGAGGACCCCGCCCGTGCTGGCGTCCGAGGGGACGCCGATGAACAGCCCCGCCGCGATGACGAGGGGCGCCCCGCCGGTGAATATCATGGGCCTACCGATGATTCTATTGGGTATTGATCGCATCTCGAACCTCCTCGAGGGTTTACTTACGCCATAACGCCCACGGGGAGATTTTCAACCGGCGGGATGACTATGACGAGTTGGAGGCGAGGTGCCGGGCGATCTCCGCCGAGGTCTCCTTCACCGTGTTGGCGAAGAGAAGCCGCTCGGCGTGCTTCCGCGCCTCCCGGGCGGTGATGCCGAGGAGGAACGCCTGGACATCCGGGAGAAACTTGGGGTTGATGCTCAAAGTCCGGATACCGATCCCGATGAGGAACGGCAGATAATGGGGGTCGTGGGCCATCTCGCCGCATACCGACACATCGATACCCGCGGCGCGGGCTGCCTCGGATATCTGGGCGAGCCCGCGGAGCACCGCGGGGTGGTGGGGGAGATAGTAGCCCGCCACCATCTTGTTGGTGCGGTCGGCGGCCAACATGTACTGGACGAAGTCGTTGGTTCCGATGGAGAAGAAGTCCGCCTCCGCGGCGAAGGCCTCGATGGTGCCGAGGACCGACGGGAGCTCGATCATCATCCCGACCTTCACCTCCCGGTTGAAGGCGATGCCCTCCCGGTCGAGCCCCTCCATGCAACTTGTGACCACCGACTTGGCCTCCTTGAGCTCGTCGAGGGAGGAGATCAGCGGGAACATGATCCGCGCCGAGGGGGCGTCCACCGCCGCCCGGAGCACCGCGCGCAGCTGACTCTCGAAGACATCCCGGTGCTGCAGCGAGAAGCGGATGGAGCGGAGCCCCAGCTCCGGATTCTCCTCGGGAGGGGAGTCGGAGTAGGCGAGGGCCTTGTCGCCGCCGGCGTCGAGGGTCCGGATGGTGACGATTTTGTCCGCCATGCTCTCGAAGAGGTTTCGATAGATGACGTACTGCTCCTCCTCGGAGGGGAAGGTCGCCCGGATGAGGAAGGGGAACTCCGTGCGGTAGAGGCCGATGCCCTCGGCCTTGAGCTGCACGGCCAACGGGACCTCGCTGAGAAGGTTGACGTTCGCGAGGAGGGTGATCCGTTCCTCGTCTCGGGTCGCCGTGGTCTCGGACATCCAGTCCGCCTTGGCGCTCACGCTCTTGCGCGTCTCCCGCTGGGTGGCGAAGAGGGTGACCGTGGCCTCGTCCGGGGCGATGTAGATGTTCCCGAGATCCGCGTCGATGAGGAGCGGCGTCCCCTCCTCGATGTTCATCAGGGTTTGCTCGTCGGTGAAGACCAGGGGGATCCGCAGGGAACGGGAGAGGATGGCGACGTGGGAGGCGACCCCGCCGCCCACCAGGACGAAGCCCATCGCGTCCCCCGAGGCCAGCTTCAGGATGTCCGAGGGGAAGAGATCGGCGGCCACGATGATCCGTTTTCGAAAAAAGATGTCCTCCCCCTCCGCCGAAAGGTTGTCGATTATCCGGAGGGCGAGGTCCTCGACATCGAGCGCCTTCTCTCGCATATAGGCGTGGGAGCTCCCGGCGAAGATGTCCATATATTGTCCCGCCACCGCCTCCACCGCGTCCGCGGGGTGCTCTCCGTTTTTCGAGCGTGTGATCATCTCTCCGGTGAAGGACTGATCCTTGAGCATCATGAAGTGGGCCGTGAAGATGAGCGACGCGCTCTCCGGGAGGCGTTCCTCGAAGCCCGACTGGAGGGATCGGAGCTGCCGGGCCGTTCGCTCCACCGCCTTCTCGAGGTCCGTAACGGCGAAAACCTTTTCCCGCGCCCGCTGGGTCCTGGTGAGCAGGGAGCGCTGACGGCGGATCACAGACGCCGGGCCGTAGGCGATCCCTTCGGAGGCCGGGGTGCCCTTCAGGAAGGTGACCTGTTCGGCGGCGGTGGAACCGGGATCACTCGATTGGCGCAGCTGCATGAGGAGCCGGATGTTCTCGAGCGCGCCGGCGAGTTGGGCCGCCACCGCCTGGATCGCCTGTTGGTCGAAGTAGTGGAAACATCCGGTCTCTCGCTTCTGCACCACGAGCACGCCGATCTTCTCCACCCCCCGCTGGATGGGCATCGCCAGGAGGGAATTGTAATCGTCCTCGTCCGCCTCCTCGAAGTACTTGAACCGCGGATTCTCCTTCACATCCCCGTCACAGATGACGGTGGTCTTCTGGAAGGCGTGCCCCACCAGCCCCTCGCCGGGTTTCAATCGGATGCGATTGACGGCCGCCGTGTTGAGCCCCTTGGTGGCCTTGAGCACCAGGTCGTTGGAGACCTCCTCGTATAGATAGACCGAGCATACATCGGCACGGAAGTGGCGCGCCACCAGATTGACGGTCTGCTTCAGGAAGTGGTTGATGTCGGAGGGATCCGAGATGAGGGCGGTGATATCTCCCATATCGCACAAGAGCCCCAGCGCATTGGAGGACAACTCCTTTGAAACCATCCCATTCACCTCCTAGACAGTAAATCGGTTGACGAGACTCCATAAGAATAAGAGGCGGTCGAAGTTCTGTCTAGGAGAGATCACGGTTCTCCCTCGGCCGGCCGATCACTGTCGTTTCTTCTTGGGGAGGCGCTTCCAGAGCTCGTATCCACAGGTCTTCGTCCTGAGGACCAGCCGCCACGTGACGCCCTGCTGATCGACGCTATCGTGTTGGTGGAACTGCCGATGAAATCGGCTCACCTCGCGCCAGTCCGGCCGATTGTGCCGATCGTAGGCGCTCACCTTGTGCAGAAAGCGCTTGGCATAGCGATGGCTGATGCCGATGAACCGCGGCCGGAACTTCTGAACCCGTTGCTCCGTCATCCCCCAGACCTGCCGGCATCGATGCTCGAAGGGGCAGGGGAAGTAGGGGGTCGCCAGGATCAGGTTTCGGTTGGAGCTCCGCTCCTGGAGAATCGTCTCGATCATCTCTTCCACCGCGGGGATGCACCGCGCCTG
>JBNLED010000013.1:0-27268 GCA_050304755.1 Polyangia bacterium
CAAGCCGGCGAATATCTCCGCCGCGGCATCTATGATATCCGAGCCGCCGCTGCCTTGGTATTCAAAGGCGATGGCCATCACCGGGCCCGCTATCCGAGCATTTCGATTATGCGGAAAAAAAGGAAGATGGATGCCGACACCAGTGGCTGCACGGAGCGTTTTACGGATTAAGTCGAACGACCTGTTCGGTGTATCCGGAAAACGCGAGTACAGCCGCTGATGACGTGCATTGGTGCGAGCGTCAGCGGTTTCAGCCGATGGCACGTGCAGGATTCAGGTATGAATGTCCCTGAAAAAGTTGCCGGAGCATCCCCTGCTGCGATTTCTGTGGGAGAAAGGACGCGGTTGTAAATTCGGACGTCATCGATGCGCCTTACAATTATCTCCAACAAATTCAATGTTCCTTTTTGCTCCTGTCGACGCCAGCGCCGGGATTCTCTTCCCGAACCAGCATGTCCATGTATTTTTCAAATCGCCGTTGTCGGGTCACCGGTCTCTTCGCACTGGTCAATCCGTAAGCGATGATATAACGACTTGATTTGGTGAGTGTTTCATAAAACTGTTTTGCTTTCGGCTGGCTCTCCAGTGCTGCCAGGAAATCTGCGGGCACTTTCATTTCGCTTGCCACATAGGCGTTCTCCCAACGGCCGTCCGCTTTAGCGGCGCGAATATGCACCAGCCCCGATTCCGTCATCCGGCCTTCGCGAATCAAACGCTCCGCATGCGCTCTGTTTCTTTTTGACCAGTTGCTACCCGATTTCCTGGGTGTAATGCGTTGAAAATAGGCCTGATCATCGAGTGACTTTTTAACTCCGTCTATCCAGCCCCAGCAGAGCGCCTCAGGCACCACTTCGTCCCAGGTCACACTCGGAATACCGCTCCTTTTATTGAATATTTTCACCCAAAGTTCACTTTCGGTGGCGTGATTGACCTTGAGCCATCGGCGGAGATCTTCTGGCGTTGCAAAGGTCATGATTCTCGCGGGATGGGGTTCAGGCATAAAATCAGATTCTCCTATTAGCCAAAAGGGCGTGTTCAATCAGGCCACAAAGTCTCTGCGCGCAGCTGACGACCTGTCTATCATTGATGTGTGATTTGGCTGGAAACCCACTGCCAGCGTGAAACTGTATTCATGTTTTTGTTGCGATGATAGGTCAGCGCCAGCGCAACGCACTGTTTCAGTTCCGATTCCGGGACACTCTCTTCCATTCCAAAAATGATACTGCGATTTCCCCCAAAATTAAACAGGCCTTCAAATCTATCTTTAAATGACGGCACAATGTTGGCTGTGCATTTGAAGTACATGGCATATTCATTTTCACGAGACGCCTTCCAGTCGATTCTAACGGTGCTTCCAAGCCTGGGCGGCATAACAACGTAACTGGGTTCGCCCCATTTGAGTGTTTCCTCAATCCCACGAATTATCGAAATGGCCGACGCCGTCTCCAAAATGATTCTGCGCAAATTCATCAGCTTCCAACGGACATGCTGCGGATATCGGTCAAACACCTCAGCGACTTCCGGAGAAACAGATGGGTTCTTTGTCTTGTCCTGATAGTTCATCTCCATCACATACCGCTACGCATCATGGTCACCGTGACTGTGCCAAATCGTGGTTGCTGTGTCTCTTGCATCTTTTATTTCTTGTGTTCCTCATGGGGGTCATTCTCACGCACCATCTGCATTCAAGCTGGAATGTGCGGCTGGGCGCGGGAACCGGCATTGGGGTATCGCATGGTGCCGGTTATGCCCGCGAATAGTATTGTCTAGCCAGATTCTCGTTTAATATTTCAACCTTTTCAAGCTTGAATCTTCTGATAACACCGGTATTCCCAAATAGGCGAGGCGTTAACGACCCACTTTCTACCTTGAAATCCCAATAGGTCGGCGAGGAAAAACGCGCCAAGGTGCGTCAGCAGTGGCCGCACGGAGCCTTTGACATCAGGAGCTGAACTGGACTGTTCATAAGTGATGGCGAAGGCGAGTACGGGCGCTGATGGCGTGCATTGGCGCGAGCGACAGCGGTTTTGGCCGCCGATCAATTGGGATTTCAAAGTTCTAGTCACGAGCCAATTCCTCGGCGAGCTGCTCGGGGGTGTCCCGTGCACACGCCGTCGGGTTGGGTACAGGTGCGGGTATCCGGAGATTGAATCGGATCCGCGAGGTTGTCGTTACAGTGAAGAATTTTTGGCCGGTTAAATTCGACTTCGATTACCGCACAGTTGGGGCTCAGACGAAATGGGTGCATTCACGTATCCTCTTGACGCTAAAACAGAATTTTAGATGTGTTTTCTGCTATCATCAGAAACAGGAATGGTTTGAAAGACGCATGATTTTGGAAGAACTGTCGGTTGCACCGCGCGTTGCGCTGATCGGTCCGGAAATCGAGGAGAACCTCGGGCTTCGATATCTATCGACGGCGTTGGTCGACGCCGGCTTTGAGGCGGAGATTCTCAGATTCGACGACGAACGGGATTTCGCGACAGTGCTGAAAGCCATTCTCGAACCGCCGGGCTTCTTCTTGGTTGCGTTGAGCCTGGCCTTTCAATGGCGGGCGATGGACTTTTTGGCCATCGCGTTGGCGCTTCGAGAACGGGGCTTCCGCGGACATCTCACCGCAGGGGGACACTTTGCCTCGTTTGCGTACCGGGAGCTCTTGAGGGATTTCCCGGAGCTGGATACGATCCGGTAACCGTCGCCACCCAATGGATAGATATAGTCATTACAGTCGGTTACAGACCTTTTTGAAGTAAAGCATCCTGAGATGGAAACTATTTGGGCCATGTGTCCGAGCGGCATCCGCTGGTCGTGCCTCCCGACGGGATCTGACACAACGCTTTTCCGACGGCGATCCCTCTCGAGGAGGACACCGCTGCGGGGCGTGAGGGCGAGCAGGACTCGAACGATTGGGTCTATTCGTGCAGAATCGCCTCGGCGAGCTCGGCCCGAACGGCGTAGAGATCTGTCGGAACGCGGCTGAACAGGGTTCGCGATTTGACGAAACCCGCCATGGCGGTGTCCGCGGGATTCTCCTCATCGATTATCGGTCGCGCTCCGTTCAACAGATAGAGATACGCGTAGTCTTCCATGCCTTCGCGCAGGAGCTCGAAGCGGATGGAGGGCACGAGACGGTTGCTCTCGGCGACACACGCGTCATACCCGAGCTGGTCGCCTTGGGGCGGATAGAACATAAACCCGTCCCCGTTGCCGTCGTTGATCCAGGCGTCGTCCCACGGACTGGGGCTCCAGTCGGTGGTGGCGTAGTAGAGCAGGCCGTCGACCCGTTCGGCCCACGCGAGCCAGGGAATGATGCGCGCCTCCAGTCCGGTGCGATCGATGACAGTGGGGTTGGGCAGCGGCGGTCTGTCGCCGTAGAGGAAATACCACCACACCGCCTCGTCGTGGTGGGACTGCCGCTCGTGGGCGCGGGTGACCTGATAGTTGGAGATGGTGGGCATCCAAATATCGATTTTGGCGTTCGGATAATTGACGTTGTCGTAGATGTCCGGCTCGACCTGCTCGCTGACCAGAATCTTCACGTTGGGCGCCGCGGCTTTCGTTGCGCCCGCCAGATAGGCGACGATGTCGTAGTCTTCGAAGGTCTGGGGCTCGTTGACGATATGGGTGTAGCCGCTTCCGGACCGGCCGCTCGTCTCCAGGTAGTCGCTCACCGCGGTCCAGTACTCGAACCAGCGCGCGTTGTAGTCGGCATCGCCTTCCGGATCGATCCCGCGACTCGTTTCGCAGAACGACGACGGTCGGCTGTCCGGCGGGTAGTTGCTCGCCGGTCCCCGGATCAGAAACGAGGGGAACCCGTCCGAGTACTGAAGCGCCCCGCCGTCCAGGTACCGGTCCGCCAGGTCGGCGAATCCCCACTCCCCCCAGCTCTCCGCGTCCAGGCCGCCGGCGCAGTCGTATGCCACACCGCCGGGATAGTTGAGGCCGGCCGGCCACCCCACGCCCTTGGGGACGAGGCGATGGGCGGCGAACATCTCGTAGAAGGCGTCCACCAGCTCCCAGTAGCAGTCCTGTACGGCGCCGTCGACGGTGCCTTTGTACGCCTCCACCAGGGTGCTCCAGCCGAATCCCCACTCGCCCGCGAGCAGCGTCTTGCGGGGGAGCTCGAAGTCCCAGACCTCGAGGGTTACGGGGAAAGTTGCATCTCCCACGGACACGGTCGCTTCGTAGACCCCGGCGACCGCGCTCGGCGGGACGAACACGGTGAACCAGAGCGGCTGACCGTCCGGACCGAAATTCATCTCGCTCCCCATGGGCACGGGGTAGAGCGGATCCGGCAGCTCGCCGAGACGTCCGAAGTCGTCGCTTAATTGAGAGATGGGCACGTAGTCGACCCGATGCAGGGTGACATTCGCCGCGGAGATGGTCTCCTGTCCCGAGACGAAATCGCTGATGCTCACCGCCAGGGTCTCGGGGGATTCATCCCGGACAACGACCTGAAACGGCTCGTACTCGTTCCGGGCGGCCTGAATTCGGAGCGACGCTTCGTAGACGGGCGCCATACGCCCCCGCCCCACCTTCTCGATGGGCGGCGCGCTCCAGACCTCGAGCGAGCCCGCGGCGGCGCCGGCAATCCGGTGAAAGTAACCGCCGGCTTCGACCGCGCCGGCCGTGCCGGTCAGGGTCGCTGCGTCCAGCTGAACGGTCTCGGGGACGGGATGGCCCTCGTGGTCGATGGTGTCGAAGTAGATGTGATAGGTGTCAAAGGCGCCGCTGGCTTCCCATTTCACTGTGCCGACATTCTGGTCCACCAGACGGAGGTCGTCGAAGTTGAGGGCGAGCTCGTCCCCGTCGTCGTACAGGCCGCTGTTGCCGTTCACGGTTTCGTTGTCACGGGTGTGAAACTCCAGCCGCGTAATATCGCCGAGATCCGGGGTGGTGCAGGTGTGCAGCGGTTTGAGGGAGACACTGACCGGATTCCAGCGATCCAATGCCATGGCCGGGCCGCCCTGTGTCATCGAATCGGTCCCGCAGCCGGTCGTGTTGTAGACTTTGAAGCTGTAGAGATCCGGCGCCTGATCCATGGCGGAGGCGTTGACCTCGGGCCACACGTCGTAGATGAAGACTTCGTAATTGCGCCAGTCCGAGAGCGGCTCGCCGTCCGCGATGCGCAGCTCCACCCCCGGGTAGCCGTAGCCGTCCTCGACATTTTGGATAAGCGCCCGCAGCGATCCCGTTCCCTCGGTGAACCGGGAGGCGTCGGCCTCGACGGTCCCGTCGTTGGCGGTCCAGTACACCCCGCTGTCGCTCCATTCGGTCTGAGGCGCGTCGGCATTGTCGAGCACCGTGGAATAGGTTTCCTGGTAGGGCAGCGGACTCCCCTTCTCGATGCCGTCGTAGGGAACGACCCGGAGGGAGCGAACATCCAGAAGCCCGCCGTTCAACCCGAGGGCGTCCATGGCCGCGCCGAAGTCGATGGCGACCTCCACCACGCCGCTGCCGTCGACCGTAACCGGCACCCGATACGGCCACCCAATATGCCACCACTGCGGATCCCCTGCATCGGTATCGGCGTCTGTATCCGAGTCGCCGTCGGCGTCGCTGTCGGTATCGCCGTCTGTATCCGCATCCGTGTCACCGTCCGCATCCCCATCTGTATCGCCGTCCGTATCCGAGTCGCCGTCGGCGTCTGTGTCCCCATCGGCATCGGTATCGCCGTCGACGTCGCCGTCCGAATCCGAGTCGCCGTCGGCATCGCTGTCGGTATCGCCGTCGGCGTCGCTGTCGGTATCGCCGTCCGTATCGGCATCGCCGTCCGCATCCGTACCCGTATCCATTTCCATATCGGTATTTCCGACGTCACTGTCATCCGCCGTGTTGTTCGAATGACCGTTTCCGCATGCCGAGCCGAAAACCGCCATCGCGACCCACAGGGTGTAGCCATCCATCTTTCTGATCAACGTCATGACACATCCTTTCTGCGGTACATTCTACCACCCAGCTCATCGATTGTTGATCAGGTTCCGTCACTCTTTTTTCTAGGCTTCTCAGGCGTGTTCCTGATGCTTTGCAGTTGAAATGAGGTTCTGCTACCTATAAAATTGTCTGTACTGGCGGGTACGGAGATTGTCGTGATGAATTTTGATTCAAGATTCGTGTTGGCGTTTGTCATTCTGTTGAGCACAGTTCAGCCCGGATGCAGTAACACCGAAGAAGAAAAAAGCGATGGCGACAAGATAGATGAGTTCTGTCTGAAAAATGATGAGTGCATCGATGCGGGTGTTTCGGATGATGGCGATGATGTAGGGGCTTCGTGTGGAGATTTCTTCGCCTCCGCCGTTGGAACAGAATGGGCGGATTGCGATTTGAATTGCCCAGGAGATGTGAGCTGCGAAGAATGGTGGCAATGTGTACTGACGTGTGAGAAAGATTACATTTAACCTTGAAATCCCAATAAATCGACGGCCCAAACCGCTGTCGCTCGCGCCAATACACGCCAGCACCCGTACTCACCTTTGCCATCACTCATGAACAGTCCAGTTCAGCTCCTGATGTCAAAGGCTACGTTCGGCCACTGCGTCTACCGTCGCAACAAGATTCTACTGACTATCCTCCGGCCCCGCGTCCCCAATCTCGACAGCGTCGGGATCAATGACCTCCGACGGGATTCGCAAATCGCCCTCTTCTGAGGGAGTCGTCAAATCCACTCGTACGAGCAGGTGAAATCCGCGTCCTTTACAATCGAGCGCGAGCAGCACATCGATGAGAGTGGCCCCCTCGTCGGGAATCAAGACCATCTGATATTGGTTGTTGTCATCGGTTACCGTGGACTCTACGGTTGCACCGGTCGCGACGGGATCACCGGTAACGTGTAACTTTTCATAGGGTAAACTGACATTTAGTATGACGCGCTCCTTGTCGTCGTTCTCCCAATCACAGAGCGAGCTCACCCAATAGAGCGCATCTTCATTGGAGTTCAATTCGCTGCAAACCGGCGCGTCCGCAGGGTCGCCCATGATGTCACCGATGCAAGAGCTCAGGCCGACCGCGGCCCCGATTACCAGAATATTGGCACCTCTAAAAATTCGGTCCCGCACAGGTGACGCGGAAGAATCCCATAGTCGTTTTTTTGTGTCTGGTTTCTGTACTTCAGGGGGCTTCTTACTCATATCGTTCTCCGATCGTTGAGGCACATTCTGTTTGACGATGCCAGGTTGCTCTGCCGCCAGCGGCTGTTTTTTCGTAGGGCCATCACATCTGCAATGATGGGTTGCTCGAACACATGCGGTTTCTTTGACACCCGCGCAAATTCTCCTCGTTCTCCTTTGCGCCGACCGAGGTGCCGCATCATCGGCGGTATTGGGGATTGCCCGATCGCTTGGAGCACCCAAAGCGAAATTCCAGGACTAATCAAGGTAACTAAGCTCATTTCAAACAATTCTACCAAGAAATTCTCATAATAAAAATGTCTGGCACTACATTTTTCATTTTTATCGGCACCACGCAGGGGAACCATCCCTTGACACCCATCCATACGAGACTACAGTCGGCATTAGATGACTTCAAATTCAAACATATGGATTGCACTCGTTGGACCGGAAATCGAAGAGAACCTGGGGCTTCGATATTTGGCGTCCTCGTTGACCCAGGCCGGGATTTCAAACCGGATTCTCAAATTCAATGCAGCAAGCGACTTCGAGTGGGTGTTGCAGGCCATTCTCGACGCTGACACCCCGCCCCGAATGGTGGCGCTCTGCCTGGCCTTCCAGTGGCGCGCCGCCGACTTTCTGAGCGTGGCGGTGGCGCTCCGCGAGCGGGGCTTCCAGGGTCACATCACCACGGGAGGGCATTTCGCCACGTTCGCCGCCTCGGAGTTGCTCACCGATTTTCCGGAGCTGGACTCTATTTGTATCTACGAAGCGGAGCGCGGCCTTACCGAGCTCGCCCGGGCGGTCTTGGCGGGCACCGCTCCATCCGGCATCGAAGGCGTTACAATCCGGGACAACAACGGCGGTGTGGAGTCTACGTTGCCACCGGTCACAGAAGACTTGAGCACCCTACCATGGCCTGAACGCCGAGATGATCCCACCATGTGCGTGGGCCACCCGATCGCTGCGCTCGTGGGCAGCAGAGGCTGCTATGCCCGCTGCGCCTTTTGCTGCATCGCGGCGTGGCATCGCTTGCCGGCCAATCCAAAGTCCCATCGGTTGCGGTCTGTCGAAGACGTCGCTGACGAAATGGTGTGGCTGAACAAACACCTTGGCCGGGATATTTTTTCGTTCCACGACGACAATTTCTTTTTGCCTAACAAGGAGAAAACCCTCGACCGGTTCAACCGCTTGGCGGATTGTCTCGACGCTCGGGACATCGGGACATTCGCCACTGTCGTAAAAGCGCGTCCCAACGATGTTACACCGCCGCTCATTGACGTGTTGAAAGAGCGGCTTGGCGTAATCCGGATTTATCTCGGAATCGAGAACAACTCCCATCAGGGGCTCAAGACGCTGGGCAGGGGCACTCGGCGAGAGCAGAACCAGGCCAGCCTCGACTTGATGCGGTCGCGTGATATCTCCACGTGCTTCAATATGCTCATATTCGACCCGGATACCACCCTCGAGAGCCTCGAAGAAAACCTCTCATTCATGGAGGTCAACAGCGAATCGCCCCACGCCTTTGGTCGTGTTGAGCTGTACGCGGGCACCCCGCTGCTCGCGCGCATGCAGCGTGAAGGGCGCTGCCGCGGCAACTATCTGGGATTCGACTATCGCCTGGCCAGCAGAGCGGTACAAGACGTGTTCGAGATATCCACCCGCTGTCTCTTTGAACGAAACTTCGGCACCGACGCCTTGGTGGACCGGCTGCAGTCGCTTCGGTTCGATGCCGAGGTACTTCGCTACTTTCACCCGGAAGTATCGGCCCCGGAATGGATCTCCGAGGCCAAATCACTGAGCCGTCGGTTGATGGCCAACACAGTAGAGGTCCTGCGCGAAATATGTGATTATGCCAGGCTGCCCCGGTCAGGCGCGGAAAAACAGCGCTACGCAAAGGAGCGATCTCAATACGTCCGCGATTGTGAGACGACCGTGCGAGCGGGCGCGGCCGACTTGGAGGCGAGGCTCCATGCTGCTTTGCTGGGGCTGACAGCGGGTGAGAGCAATTTTCGTGGACTGGACGAACAAGTCCCTGATATAGAGTAACCAATTATCAATCAACGGAGATATCATGGGAAGACAAATGAAGGGGAAAAGGCGCTCGCCTCAAAGACGCGAGCCGGGAAACGCAACCGCCTCCAATGTAAGGCGGCAGGTGCTGAAGCATATGAACGTCCTCCTGGCCGGGGCGGCCGTGGGCCTCGGATCCTGTCATACCGACAAGGCGCCGCCCCCCGTAAACTGCGAAACCATCCAGGTAGACGCAGATCTCTTCGATAAGGTCAAGGTGTACGGCCGATGGGAAGGAAATAGAATCTGGGGATACCTGCTGACGGAAAGCGAAACGGGCGACAATTTGGTCTTCAAGGGGGCGCCCCAGGTGGCCGGCGCCGGGTTTGAGGCGGACGGTGAGGAGTGCGACGAAAGCGGCTGCAATTTCTACCTCACCCCGGAGGAGGACGCCACCTATATCGATTTGGTGCTCACCGTGGCCTGCGATAGTGACGAACACGTCATCCTCGCGCGCATGATTCTTTCTGAAGCGAAAGAAGGCGAAGCGCTCACCGTCGAGTTTCAGACCTACGACGAAACCCAGGCTCAGGATTCCGGGGACACAGAAACGCAGGACAGCGCCACGGGGACGCAGGAGAGCGACACCTGACCCGGATGCCCGACTTACGACGAAAAGCGATGGGTGCGAGGGAAGGAAAGACGAAACCCAATTCCCGATCACCGCATGGGCGAGCACCAGGGCGAGGTTTGGTTTCATTTTGGGACCTCCGTGTGGGAATAGCTTATCACAGTCAAGAACGACGGAAAAAGACGTTGGCCGGATCCGCAACCCCAAAGGTTGAATAGAAACTTCATTCGCAACGAGCCCACCGTGAGGCATTGCCACCCACACGGATCGCCCAGGCGATCCCCGGGTTCCTTTTCGGATACAAAAAGAATCCTCGGACGATCTTCGGGGTCAGTCCAGGTCTCGCCGCCGTCGGTGGTGCGAAACGACTCGGCCCGGCTCGCTGTTGAAGATCCACATAAACTGGAGTGGCCCAACCGAGCGTTCCGATGACACGTTGGGTGGGGAACGTTGGTCACAAGGGTCCGGTCCCTGTGCCGCCGCCATTATTTCTCAACCGCTTCGGGAAGCACGTGTTTCAGAATGCGACGAGCAGCTGAGCGCTCGGGCCCAACCAGCAGACGAGTCGCTTCGACCATCGGTAGCGGGTTGACACGGGCGGCCAACGAAACGGCTCGGCGCGCCATCTGCGAGACGGTTTCTTTGGACCGGTGTGGTCGCTCGTTGTCCAGAGTTAACCGCAAGAGTTGGAGCGCCCATGCCTTGAGGTCATGGTGGCCCTTTTCGGCGTACGTCGCAAAAAAATAAGCAACTGCGTAGCGTACTGCTGCGTCCGGGTCCGCGAGGAGGGGTGCCAACAGGGGGGCTGTTTCGGCGTGCAAGTACCGGTTGTCAAGCGAGCGGGTGTTTGCAAAGAGAAACGCCGCCTGGCGTTTCATCGGGGCGTCTGCGCGAGAAAGGAACGCCTCGAGACCCAAAAGGTCGGCTTCATACACCATGCCGAGAAGGACGAGATGGGTGGATTCTGCGGCGGTGAAACTGCCGTAGAAGAGCGGGATATCGAAGGGTGCCCCTCAATTCTATCGGGGAACCTGTCCCGCGAAAACGAAGCGGTATGGATGCAAGGATACCCCTATGAAAACATCTTGCACGTCGTCACCGGCGCATCTGGCGCCACCCTCGATGGCTTCACTGTGACCACGGGGGTCAACGAAAACGCCCAGGAAGGCGGCGCGGGGATGATCAATCGGTCGTGCGACGGAACCTTGATTATCCGAAACTGTACCTTCACCCAAAACGCTGTCTTCTACGGCCGCGGCGCGGGTATGTTGAATATCGAGAGCGCACCGATAATCGAGAACCGCGTGTTCTTCGAAAACCGGGCGCCGATGTGGGACGATGGCGGTTACTACTACGACTGGGGCGTTTATTCGGGCTACCGGCGGTTCAGCCCGTCTTGCAGATATGTTTCGCACCGTGTCCCGCAATCCGTTTGAAGCAGAATGGATCATTATGAAAGCGTCCGGTCGCGGCATGAGACATGACGGCACATCCTCCCATACATGATTCTCCCATGTCACATGAGGCGCAATGTTCACCGAGATCGTATTTCGAAAAAACTCTGTTGTACGAGAACGACTCTTCGTTAAACCAGATTTCCCAGAGATCCCGCTGCCGGAGGTCGCCCTCAGTCAAGTCATCCGGCATGGAGAGGCACCCCTTTATCCTCCCGTCAGCGGTAATGCCGCAGGAAGCCCTACCGGCCGAGCAGCCCCTCCATGCGGGGGATCGGGTATCGAGCTCGGTGTAGTAGCCGACCCCGTCTGCAGGCATCAGGGTAAAGGACTCGTCCGCCAGCCGGGTGAGGTTGTCATGCACAAACTGTCCCAGCTTCATGAACGACGACGGCGAGAGGGAGAGGGCCTTCCCATGTTCTTTGGCGCGCCCGAGGGAAAACGTGGGCTGTATCTGCCAGTGCCGAACCCCCAAAGATTGGATGAACGCGACCAGCCGGGGCAGCTCGTCGACATTGGCGTCGTTAACTGCTGTGATAATCCCCACTGGTATCTCCGCTTCGCGAGCGGCGGCGACCCCACGAACCACGCGTTCGAACAAGCCGGGATACTCGCGGATCCCGTCGTGGGTCTCTCTCAGACCATCGAGGCTGATCCCAAGGGTGCAGATATTGGCGTCCGCCACCGCGGTGACCGATTGTTCGAGGAGCAGGCCGTTTGTCACCATTCGAATCGGAATTTCGAGCTCGGTGAGGCGACCTGCAATCGACGGCCAGTCTTTTCTCAGCAACGGTTCTCCGCCGGTAAAATCGACCTCTTGGACCAACAGGAGGGGAAATTGATCGCAAATCGCAAGCGCCTCCTCGAGTGACAATTCTCTCGGTCGTTTTGCGCCGGCCGAAGACGCGCAGTGCCGGCACCGCAGATTGCATGCCAGTGTCAGCTCCCAACCAACGACGAGGGGAAAGCCTTCGAATGTCATGACTGTAATGTCTCCCTTGTTTTAGTATTGACTGGAATCGGGCTAGATCATCTTGTTGGAGCGGGCGTGAGAGACAAGCGCGATGTAGTCCCCCGTACGAATGGTCACTTCCCTTCCTGCGGCCATATCGTCGGCGATATTCATGATGGCGCCCGCGATAGCCTTTGGCGGCTCCTTTCCACCAGCCAAATAGCTGACGACCTCTTTGCGAACCATGGTGAAAAATTTCTCAGACGGTTGGACCTCCAGCAATCGCGCGTATTTCTTGATGTACTTCTCGACAATGACCAGATACATGACGATGGTCGGGTCAAACTTGATGGGAATCCTGACATTCTGTGCCATTCTGTTTCCTCCCTGTAACATGTGGCCTCGCCCGAAAACGAGCACCGATTGAGTGTCCTCCCCCTAGCATCACGACAAAACACACTTGGTAAATTTTTTTAACAACTCTCTTTTCAGCTATTTCGGTATTAATGTCAATATATATTTATTGTGGATTATATGGCTGTAATCGGTCTCTCGGACGAAGCCGAGGGGCCCAGGCGATCCGAAAACAGCTTTGAGGCCTGCCGACTGAATCATCGACATCATTCTACCCGCCGATATCAAACGCCTTTCTAGCTCCCCGAAAAAAATCGAAAAGGTTTGGCAACATTTCCGGCCGGGTGTCCGAGGAGGGGGTATGAACCCGGGGCCGCGCGCGGCCTCCATTACCCAAGGAGGACACTATGTCAGATCTCATTTATCAACTCATCGCCCTCCGCACACTCGATGATGTAGGGGGCCTTCCAAGGAAGTAGAGCTAACAGAAGAGGAGTGCAACGACTGCCACGGATCGAGAATAAAACGTTATTTGTGAATTTTTTTTCTACTATCATCGGAATTCTGTTAAAGTGAAGAACAAGGTAGTAGAGGTTGTCGATGCTCGGCGACGAAGGAAAGACTTTGATGACGTGGGAAAAGTGCAGGTGATCAGCTGTGGACACGCGCGCTCATGTATGCGCAGAGGGCGTTCATCCTTCCTACCCACAATCTCATTTTACGGCAATGGATACTGAGTCCGTGACACCGCATCCGTAGAAGTGGAGGGCGTATTTGAGTACAGCGTGCGATCTCGTAGTGCAAACACTGAAAAAAGCAGGCGTCGACAAAATTTTCGGAATACCAGGCGGAGCCTGCTCCCCCATGCTCAAAGCGCTAATCGATTTTCCGGACATTGAATTCGTGGTCGCGAAACACGAAACGAACGCGGTGTTCATGGCGATGGGGTATAGCCTGTCAACCGGTCGCCCCGGCGCTGTGTTAACGACAGCGGGTCCCGGCGTCACGAACGCGGTGACCGGCATGGCCGCCGCCCGCTATGAGGGGCTTCCGATCATACACATTGCCGGTGACGTTCCGACGAGCGCCTTTGGTCGCGATGCCCTGCAGGAGAGCGGTCCCTACGGGCTCAATGCGGTGGGATTGCTCTCCGGCGTGGCCAAGTTCGCGGCGCAGATTACGCGACCCGATATGCTGGCGTCCCATGTTCACCGGGCCTTGGCAACGGCCATGAGCGGGGTTTCGGGGCCCGCGTTCATATCGATTCCTCTGGACATCGGCGCCGCCGAGGCCAAGTCTTCACGACTCGCCGGTCACGCAGAGACGACCCTGCAGGCCGATAAAAAGGTATGTCTCGAAGTGGCGGGACTTCTGGAAGAAGCACGCCGCCCCCTATTTCTCGCGGGCTCGGATTGCCGATCGTCCGTCGTGCGGCGCGCGCTTCTCGCGCTCTCGGAGCATTCGCGAATTCCGGTGGCCGTGACCCCCCGCGGCAAAGGCGTTTTCCCCGAGGATCATCCGAACTACCTCGGGCTGTTCGGATTCGGCGGCCACGAAAATGTAATCGAATACCTGAAAGAGGGGATCGATTTTCTGGTGGTGATTGGCTCTCGGGTGGACGATTTCTCCACCAACGCATGGTCCCCTCTCCTCAAGCCCTCGGTCGCGCTCGTCCAGATCGACCGAGACCTGCTTCGTCTGGGCCGTAGCTACAGCGTGGACTTTGGTCTTCTCGGCCCCGTCGACACAATACTCGACGAGCTCCGATTCCACGTGAACGCCGCGACAATCCCCCGCGAGCGCCACTGGCCCACCATTCGGTACCAGCACATCGAGCCTTCGAACAGCGGCATCCTGACCACTCATCAGGTGATGTGCGCCCTCAATGACGCCTGTCCGGACAACGCCGTTTTCATGCTGGATATGGGCGAACACCTGAGCTTCGGGCTCCATTTTCTTCGCGTCACCGGGAAACGGACGTTCTTTACGGCGCTGGGGCTCGGCGCCATGGGGTCGAGCCCTGTCGTCGGTATCGGCCATCAGATAGGCTGCAAAACAAGGCCGGTGTACATGATTTGCGGAGACGGCGGATTCCTGATGTCCGGAAACGAGCTCGTCACCGCCGTTCAACACGACGTGCCCTGCACTATTCTGGTCGTGAACGACAGTCGATTGAACATGTGCCATCACGGGATGAGGGATCTGTACGGCAGAACCAACGATTTCTCGACTCATACCGTCGATTTCGCCTCCGTGGCGCAATCCATGGGCGCACAGGGGCTCCTCATTCACACGTACGAGGAGCTGCTGAGCGCGTTGAAGCGTCCGGCCAGAAGCCCCCGTGTTCTGGACGTGCGTATTGATCCGGATGTGCGGTTGCGGGGAAGTCAGAGAAACTCCGCGCTCAAACATTTCACCGACTAGCTCTCAGAGGTGTCTTGGCCGCGGGAGGGAGCGATCCTACTTTTTCAAGGGTTGTCGACATACCGCCAGGACGAGAACCGGTCCGCCCGAGCAGCGAATCCCCAGGGAGCCCTTCCCGTCCATTCCGTTGCCAATCCAGGAAACCACGTCATCTGTCTGCAGCTCGCGGCGGACCACGCCATCGAGAAAGCACCTTCCGCCGGTCTTGGTTTCGTACATCCAGTAGATCCCCGCGGGTACGTTCGAAACGGCTAGCCCGTCCTCCAGCTTGAGCGCGTAGCAGTAGCTCCCATCCGCTTCGTTCTGATGGAGGGGGTTCAACAGGCTCGGCCACTGCCGGTTCATATCGATTGTCTTCACGATACCCGAACGCACGTTCGCCTCGCGCTTGGTGGGCGTCAGTATTCCGAGAATCTCGGCCTCACACGCCTGTCCCGCGTGAATGCCTCCCGCGGGCTCGGTACAAAGAGATCCTCTTTCTGTATAGCGTGTGGTCCATTGTCCATCGACGGGATACGAGAAGTACCCCATCCCGCTCGTCATGATCGCGTATGCGGACACTCCCGTCTCGGCGTGACAGTTGCGCATGAAGCAGCCCGCGTGCACGTAGATGACGCGGAACGGTTCTGTCGCGATCGGAATGATGGTTCTCGCCTTGTCGGAATCACCGTGGTCTGCCAAATATGAACGCGCCCGCTTGCTGGCCTCGCTGATATTGGCGACCCGCAGGCCTTCCGACAAGCGGGTGCAGATGTCCACATCGAGATACCGTGCATCCTCCAAGGTATCGATTTGAATCATCTCGGGATGTCGGTCCGAGATTTCCTGCAACCACGCGTTGAAGAACTGCTCCCTTGAGATTTCGAAAGAGTCCTCCCGGGACGGCGGGCTTGGCACCCCCGTCCTATCCTGGAGGCGCAATGTCAACCTGGCGGTCTTGGGATTCTCGAGAAACCGTTCGAGTGTCTCCGCTTCCTTCGGGTTCTCAGAAAAATAGTTTCCGACTCGATCGCCGAACATCAGCTGCTCGGCGACCTGACGCGCGATTTCATGTTCCCGGGGAGAAAAACTCTTTTTCATCTGATCCTTCCGCAATGTTGTGTACCAGGATTACTTTATTCTGGAGCGAATCATCTCGACACGATTGAGGAGCACTGGGGAGATCTCCGGCAGCTTCGTTTGAATCCACCCTCTCGCTCCCTCCAGATTCTTGAAAAACTGATGTCGCTCATCGAATGCGGTCATCGTGGTCATGATGAGGCGCACGGCTACGGCGCGAACACCGTTCCCCTCGAACACGGTCGCAATGCCGGCAACCCGGTCCCCAATCTCCTGCAATCGGCGTTGATTATAGTCGCGCGTCTCCTTGTCCGGATTACCGGAGCTTGGCTCCACGACAATCAGCAACGCCGTCTTTCCCGGGTTCAGCGAGGACTGTCTCTCCAATTCGTCGAGGAGCGTCTCGCAGTGTTTCAGGTCCGGATCACCGCGCCATACCGCCACCACCACGTTGCCGACGGTCCCGAACGCTAAAACCGATGATGCCTTGACAGGCTGGTGTCCTTCATACGCAATTGGCTGTGCCACGGCCTTGCTCCCTCCAGAGGTAAGGTTCAAGGGCACTCCCTTCGCGAAAAGAGTCGTGTCCTAGAAAATACGACATCCAGGGATCGCAACCATGCGGGCCAACCGAGCAACGGGCAGCTCCACACAGTCTCGATAGTCGCCTTTGGTTCACTTTTTCTAATCATGGAAATATGACACGCGCCCCCGTGCGCGTCTACCTATTGACCTCGCGATTCGACAAAACACTCGATCACTACATAACCTCAGGAAAACATACCTCCCACTTCTCAAGTGTCAAGGACATCACGGTTTATTACCTCTTTGCACACCGGACGCCGACCGCCAGTAGTACCCGCGACGATTAAACCTCGACTGTGGGTATCTTGTCGCGAGGTTTCGCGCGGTGCGCATGTGAGGCGTGCGGGTGAAGCTTCGCAGTGGCATTCAGTGAACCTTCGGTAACGCTGCCCAAATTTACGCTTCTTGATTCTGAATTTCGCGACATCCTCAAAACCGGGGCCGACACCTGCCCGGCTACAGCCCCTACCGACTCAGCGGGGCTCCTCGGTTGACGACCGCCTGGCCCGCACCAGACAGTCGATCGCTGTCTTGGGCCCCTCGTCGGTCTCCACAGGCCGCTCGACCGCCCCGGCCTTTTCGATCTCGAACCCCGGTCCCAGCATCCGGACGACCTGGTCCGCGGTGTACAGGACGGCCGAGGTCTGCGGCCCGCCGTGGCCGCGGGTCAGGTTCGTCACGTCATGGCCGACCAGCAGGAAGGTTCCATCGGGGGCCACCGCGCCGGCGGCCCGCGCGATGATCGGCGCGAGCGCCTCCTGCGGCAGGTGAAGGTAGAGCAACACCACCAGGTCGTAGGCGCCGGTTTCCGGGACATGGTCGCTCAGATCCGCGACCCGGAAGTCGATCCGGTCGGCGACCCCGCGGCCCGCCGCCAGCCGCCGCCCCTTTTCGATGGCCACGTCCGAGAAGTCGACGGCGCGGACGTCCCAGCCGTGTTCCGCCAGCCAGACCGCGTTGCGGCACTCTCCGCAGGCGAGGTCGAGCGCGCGGCCCGGCGGCAGATCATCGGCTTCTTCCGTCAAAAAACGGTTCGCCTGATCCGTCCAGACGAGCTCGGCGGCGGCGTATCGTTCGTTCCAGTCATCCCGGTCCATGTCATTCCTCTCTCGCTGGCGGTCCGTCGCCGGGGGGGCGCGCCGCGGCGCCTCAGAACTGCATGTGCAGGTCCGATCGCGTGGCTATCTTCATGAAGCTCTCGGCGAGCATGATCTCGACGCCGTCGATGAAGTCCTCCTGACGGAGGCCGAACAGATCGACGCTGGTCTTACACGCGAGGAAGCGCACCCCCTCGAGCTGCGCCATCTCCAGCATGTCCTCGATGTAGGGGATGTCCTTCTGGTCCATGGTGGCGCGCAGCTTCTCGGTGAGCTCCTCCACGCTCTTCTCGGTCTGCTCCGGGCCGCCCGGGATGTACTGCAGCTTCTCGAGGTACCCCGGCCGGATCATCTTGAGCCCCTCGAAGGTGAAGTAGATGAGCGTCTCGTAACCGAGCCGGGCCGAGTTGAGGGCGAGAATCAGGAGCGCGAAGGCGCTCTGCATGGTGAACTGGGCCGAGACCAGCGCGACCCGTTTTTTTGACGATTCCCCGATATCCATATGAGCCTCCTGTTAGCATCGACGGGTGTCCCGTGCTTCCCACCTGGATGTAACCGGGATTTTCGAAGGAGACAAGCCCGGCGAAGAGAACGGGATCCCCTGCTCCCGCACCCACATCCCCTCGGTCTCCTCCCCAAGAATCGATGTCGCCGCCGGTTCCAACATTTTCGGCGCAGTATGCTTCGCCGCCGTCGGCGGGACGCGCGAACAGCGGGACCTCCGCCCCCCCGGGGTTGGACATGTGGTACGGCTCAGTCGATCGTCGTCACCGGAAGGATCACCGTAAAGGTCGAGCCCTCCCCCTTGCGGCTGGTGACGCTGATGCGGCCGCCGTGCTTGGCGATGATGCCCTGGGAGACGCTGAGGCCGAGGCCGGTGCCGACGCCGGTCTCCTTGGTGGTGAAGAAGGGATCGAAGATGCGATCCATGATGCTGTCCTCGATGCCGGTGCCGAAGTCGATGACCTTGACCGCCAGCTTGCCGGGCTCGTCCGCGGGGACGACGAGGATGTCCACCCGTCCCCCCTTGTCGGAGGCGGCGACGGCGTTGAGCAGGAGGTTCAGGAAGACCTGCCGGAGCTGCTGCTTGTCCCCGTGAATCCGGGGCAGGCTGCCGGTCTCCTTGAGCTCCACCTTGACCCCGGAGATCTTGATCTCGTTGCTCGCCAGCTTGACGGTGTCGCTGATGAGCTCGGCCAGATCGAGGGGCTGGAGCTGGGTGCCGCTCTCCCTCGAGAAGTCGAGCAGGTTCCGGACGATGTACTCGGCCCGCTTGGACTCCTCTATCATGTCGCGGATCATCTCCTTCCGCTCGTCGTCGCTGAGATCGCCGTACTCCTCGAGCATCATGTGGGAGGTGAGGGTGAGGTTGTTGAGCGGGTTGTTGAGCTCGTGGGCGATGCCGGAGGTGAGGGTGCCCACGGCCTGCATCTTGTGGGACTGCACCACCACCGCCTCGTGGCTCTCCAGCTCCTGGAGCATGTCGTTGATGGAGAGCGCGAGGGCGGTGAACTCGTCCCGGTAACGCCGGGCGGGCTGGATGGGGGTGAAGTCCCCCTGGGCGATGCGGCGCGCGTAGGACTCGAAGCGGCTGATGTTCGACAACAGGCGGCGTCCGAGCACGTAGGCGATGATGACCATGGAGACGAGCAGCAGGCCGAGGGAGAGCATCAGCACGTTGCGCGCCCGGACCATGACCAGGGACATGGACTGCTTCTCCTTCTCCACGAAGTCCATGGAGAGGGCGACGATGCCGCGCCCCTGCTTGCGCACCTCGGTCTCGAGGCGATGCTTCTCCTTTTCGTAGCTCGGGCTGTTCGGCGCGAGGGAGAGCTGGGAGAGCTTGTCGAGGAGGGACTCGTACCGCTCGGTCTTCATCACGATGTCCAGGTAGAAGCGGCTCCCCAGGGTCTCGGAGATCTCCTCCTCGTTTCGGCTCAGGGTCTCGAGGGCCTGGTCCACGGTCTGCCGCGCCGCCTCCAGGCCGGTGCCGTAGAGGAAGAAGTTCTTCTCCAGGCGCCGCACGTCCTCGATCTGCACCGCGTAGTCGTTGGCGATCTCGAGGAAGCCGAGCTTCGATTCGATTTGATAGGTCCCGAGGGCGAGGGTCACCGCGATGCCGGTGGAGATGAGGAAGGCCACCAGAAATGAGATGTAGATCTGCCACCGGAGGCTGAACTCGGGACGCCCGAGGAGCGCCCGCTTCGCCTTCTTGGCGACGCGGATGCGCTGGTACCGCCCCTCGATGGAAAGATCCAGGGTCTCGTCCTTGGCCTTGGGGTCCGGGTGCACCATCTCTCGACCGCCTGATCCTCGGCCGTCAGGCCGTCTCCCCGTCGGGCTCATCGAAAGACACCGACGATCCCAACGCCTTGGCCGCCTTGGCGATGGCCCGCCTGAGATCATCGGGTTTGAACGGCTTGGCGATGAAATCGAACGCGCCCTTCGACATGGCGCTCCGGGCCAGATCCATCATGGCATACCCGGTGATCATGATCACCTTGGTCTCCTTGGACTTGGCCAGCACCCGCTCGAGCACCTGCATCCCGTCGATCTCCTCCATGCGGATGTCCGTCACGACGATGTCGAACCCCTTCTCGTCGAACGCCTCGAGGGCCTTTTGGGGATCGACGAAGGTCTCCACCTCACAGCCGATCTTCGAGAGGGCGGGTTTGAGCCGCTTCCCGACGATGGGCTCGTCGTCCAATATCAATACACTCAGCTTCGTCGACATTGCGACCTCCTTCCCCGACGCGGGGAGTCATCCAGGGTTCCCATCGTCTCTTCGCCGTCTAGGACCCGGTCATATCGGCCTCGCCCTCGCGTTTCGTCAGCGGGGCGGTGTGGATCTCCACGCCGTCGACCCCCGGCACCTTCCCCACCGTCTCCCGCAGGGTCTCGACGGTCCGTTGCCACCCGAACCAGCGCTTGGCGAGCAGGAGCTTCACCACCCCGTCCTCCGCCCCCACCTCGACCCCCGGAAAATCGGCGACCAGCCGCGCGCGCACCCGGTCGGCGAGGGCGAGGTTCTCGAGGCATTTCATCGAGTAGGTCATGGACACGAACTTCCGATCACCGGCGGTATCCGCGATGGTCTTGACGGCCCGCTCCTCGTCGATGTTCCCCAGGTTGATGACCATATCATAGGTCGAGGGGTTGGTCTCGTCGACGCCGAAGACCGAGAGGGACCACTGTTGAATCTGCCGCTCCCGCCGCTCGAGCAGCCTGCGGGCCGCGCGGGGCGAGATCTTCCGGTCCACCGCGAGGTGGTGCGCCCGGGAGCGGAAATCCGCGAGGATGCGGATGGTGAGGATATGGGAGACCCCCCGCACGTGGAGATGGGCGCCGAGCCCGTCCACGACGAGGTTGTCGCCGAGCAGGCGTTCGGTGAGGGCCGCCTGGAGCGCGACGAGCCCCGCCCCCATCCCCCTCCCCGGTCTCGGCGGCGGCCCCTCCAGCCCGAGGGCCTTCTCGAAGTCCCGTTTCGATATGCCGGTGGTCCCGACCACCTCCGACAGCAGGGCGTCGCCCACGAGGTCGTAGCCGAGCGCCTCCCCCACCTGTCTCGCGATCGCCTTGCCCATGGACGGATTGTCCGAGGATATGAGGATAGATGTCATTGGAGCCTGCCTCCTCTCTCGGCCGCGGGTGAATGTCCGCGGCGGTTTCTTCAGACGACACCGTCCGGCGGGACCACGCCGCCGTGGACCTCCAGGGTGTTGATGCCCTCGAGCTCCGACGACAGGGACTTGACCCGCTGCTCCAACTTGTGAGTGTGCCGGTCGTCCTTGCGCGTGTAGATGACGATGTTGCCGTACTCACACGCCACGGCGCAGTCCGGAAACGCGTCCACGATGGCGGCCTTCACGCCGCAGGCGAGGGCCAGGTCGGCCATCCGCTGCCCGGACACCGGGGTCGCCTTGAAGCGCTCCTTGCCCACCGCGGCGCAGATCATCTCCACCGCGTCGTCCGCGCTGAACCGGTGAATATGGATCACGAGATCGTACAGGGCCGGATCCCACGGATCGACTCCATAGAGACTCTGGGTCCACTTTCGGCGCTCCTGGTCGTCGCTCACGAGCCGGCGCAGCGCCTCCTCCCCGGTGCCGCCCTCCCGCTTCACCTCCTGCGCCACCCGATCGTTGATGTCCGCGATGATGCGGACCTTGAGCACGTGATCGATGCCCTTGAGCAGCACATGGCCGGCGAGCCCGTGGTAGACCACGTTGTCCTTTTTCACATGGTTCGTCAGGGCGCTCTGGATATAGGCGATGTAGGACTTCCGGTTCAGGGTGAAGCGGTTGAGCAGGGTGGGGGCGTCGTGGATCGCCCGGACGAGCTTGATCTCCGGAATGTGGAAGTGCTCGCTCGCCTCCAGCAGCACGTCCCGGCTGAAGCATTCGTACCCCAGCCGCTCCGCCGTCTTCTCCGCCACCTCCTTGCCCCGGCTGTACGACCCGCGGGATATGGTGATGATGGTCATAGCTGTAAGTCCTTTCCTTTCAAATCCCGTACACGATCGAGATGGTCCCTATCATGATGGCGAGGAAGACCACGCTCACCACGACCCCCGCCCGCATGAAGTCCACGCTCCGGTACCGCCCCGGCCCCATGTAGAGGGCGTTCACCTGGTGGGTGGGCAGGATGAACGAGTTGCTCGTCCCGAGCCCCACCACCAACGCGGCCATCCGGGGATCGAGATCCGCGGCAATGGCCATATTCACCACCAGGGGCACCAGCAGCACCGTGGCCCCCACGTTGGAGATGACCAGGGTGAAGAAGGTGGCGAGGAGGCCGATCACGGAGAGCAGCACGAGGGGGCTCACCTCGCCGATGGCGTTCAGCACGGTGTGGGCGATCCACGAGGCGGTGCCGGTCTTCTCCGTGGCGATGCCGAGGGGGATGAGGCCGGCGAGGAGGAAGATGGTCCGCCAGTCCACCGCCCGGTACGCCTCGTCGATGCTGAGCACTCGGGTGATGACCATGCCCAGCGCCCCGGTCATGAGGCAGACCGAAAGCTGCAGCTTGAAGCCCATCACCATGACCAGCGCCACGGCGAGCCAGAAGACCGCCACCGCGGCCTTCTCCGGCCGCATCAGCTCCACGTCGCCGGGGATGTTGAAGAGCAGCGAGCCTTCGTCCCGAAGCCGGATGAGCCGCTCCCAGGATCCGTGGAGCCGGACGGTGTCCCCCACCCGGAGAGGAATGTTCGAGATATCCGAACGATAGGTCTCCCGGTGCCGCATGATGCACATGGGCACCACCCGGTACCGATCCTCGAACCCCACCTCGCCGAGGGTGGCGCCTTCCAGGCTGGAGCGGGGCGCCACCACGGCCTCCACCGTCCCCGCCACCTCCTTGCCCAGCTCCTTCCGGAAGGTCTCGATCCGCTCCTTGACGACCATCCCCTCGGCCTCGGCCATCCGGCGGATGTCCTTGTCCAGCCCGAGGGCCAGGACGTCGGCGTTGGAGCGGACCACCGTGTCCGACCCCGGATTGACGATCTTGAACGCGGGCGGCTCGGTGAGGGCCGCGACGTTGACGAGGTACCGCTTGTGGAGATCGTCCACCGTGACGGGCTCCCGGTAGTGGGTGAAGTCCTCCGGCGTCTTGAGCTCCAGCGCGATGCCGAGCTCCGACGACTCCTCCGCCGATCGGGCGTCCCCCTTGTCGGAGGCGTCCTCGGTCCCCTTCGGAAGGATGAAGCGGCCGAGGAGGATGAAGCAGAGGATCCCCCCGGCCACCAGGGCGAGACCGATGGGGGTCACGTCGAACAGACCGAAGGGCTTGAGCTTGTACGGGACGAGGAGATCGTTGAGGATGATGAGGGGGCTGGAGCCCACCAGGGTGATGGTGCCGCCGAGGATGGCGGAGAACCCTACCGGCATGAGGAGCTTGGAGATGGGGATCTTCAGATCCCGGCTGATCCGCTGGATGGCCGGAAGGAAGAGGGCGGCGGCGCCGATGTTCTGCATGAAGCTGGAGATGCCGGCCACGGTGAACGAGATGGCCAGGATGATCCGCGACGGGCTCTTACCCGCGATGCGCAGGATGGGGGCCACCAGCCGGTTGATCACCCCGGTGGCGTCCAGGCCCGCGCCGATGATGATCACCGCGATGATGGAGACCACCGCGTTGCTGCTGAGCCCGACGAACGCCTCCTTGGGGGTCACGAGCCCCATCAGGGGGAGGGAGACCATCATCAGGATGGCCACCACGTCCACCCGCACCCACTCCACGACGAAGAGGAAGATGACGACCGCGATGGTCGCCATGACCAGAATCATATCCACGGTCAACGGTGTCATCTGTCTCGAGCCTCCATCCGGTCAGTCATCATCGCGTCTCCCCTTGTGATGCAGCCCCTTGTGGGAGACCGCGTAGACAGGGCACTCCAGCAGTTTCGTCGCCTCGGACATCCAATGGGCCCGTCCGTCCGGGTGGTGCTTCGGCAGGGCGTCGTCGCTCCCCCAGATCATCAGCGCGAAGGGCGGCCGCTCCGCCAGGAACTTGAGCAGCTCCGCCTCGGGGTCGCCGATCCGCAGCACCGTGCTCACGGAGATTCCGTGCCGGGAGAACTCCCCCGAGAGGGTCTCCGACAGACGGCCCGCCCACTGGCTGGCATCGTGGATGGCCTTCCGGCTCGCGCCCAGGGGGATGGTCTCCGGCGCGGGCAGGGACGCCAGGATCAGGATGACCGCGCCCCGCTCCATTCGGGCGCAGTACTCGCGGGCGAACGTCATCGCGTCGGCGCAGACCCGGTCGTCTTCAACTACAATCAGGCTTTTCTGGTTCGTTTCGGGCATTGGGGGCCCGTAAATGCAAGGCGTGCACCAAATGGAAGCGCGTTTTCGAGGGTGCTCATCCGGAATCGCCAGGACGGAAAGGACCGATGGGAGAGCTCCCGGTTCTTCAGAGATAGCAGGCCTCCAGGGCGTCAAGGGGCGCGACCTGTCGGTTCTATCAAACCTGTTGGACCGAGGTACCCTCACCCACTTCATTGGGGACCCGAATGTTGCATTCTGCAACCCGCATCGCTTTGAAACATCAATACCGCCACCACGGGGCCATTATGGCTCGAAATGTTGCAATATCGAACATGCCTGTTGCAATGCCGAACAAAAAGCAGCTGATAATTCACTCGATCGCGTATTTCTTCAGCTTCCGCCACAGGGAGGTCCGATCGATACCGAGGATCTCCGCCGCACGGGTCCGCGAGCCGCCGGTGTGCTCCAGCACCCGCCGGATATAGTCCCGCTCGAGCTCATCGAGGGTCATGGCCGGATGGCTCTTCCGGTCGTAGGAGAGGAGCTCCAGATCGATGAGGTCCGGCGGCAGATCCCGTTCGTTGATGACCGTCGTCTGACAGAGGGCCACGGCCCGCTCCATGATGTTCTCCAGCTCCCGGACATTCCCGGGGTACGCATAGGCGGTCAGAAGGCGCGCCGCCTCCACAGAGATGCTCTCGACCCCCTTGCCCATCTTGTGGGACGCCCGATCCATGAAGTGGTAGGCGAGCAGCATGATGTCCTCGCTCCGTTCCCGGAGGGGGGGGATCTCCACGCCCACCACGTTGAGCCGATAGAACAGATCCTGCCGGAAGTCCCCGTCCCGGACCGCGCGCTTGAGATCTCGGGCGGTGGCCGCGACGATGCGGACATCGATGGGGATGGCGCGGGTGCCCCCCACCCGGACGATCTCCCGCTCCTGGAGCACCCGGAGCAGCTTGACCTGCATGGTGAGGGGCATGTCCGAAATCTCGTCCAGCATGAGGGTGCCGCCGTCGGCGGCCTCCAGCAATCCGGTGCGCCGGCTCGCCGCGCCGGTATAGGCCTCCCGCTCGTGACCGAAGAGCTCGTTGGCGATGAGCTCCTCGCTGAAGGCGCCGCAGTTGCACGCCACGAAGGGCCCGTCGGCGCGGGGGCTCAGGGCGTGAATCGCGCGGGCCACCAGCTCCTTGCCCGTACCGGACTCCCCGGTGATGAGCACGCTGCAGTCGGTGGGGGCGATCCGGAAGGTGGCCTCCTTGACCTGGGCGGCGCCCATGGATTCGCCGATAATCTGAACGGGCGGATGCCCCGCCCGCGCCTTGTCCCGAAGCGCCCGCTCCGCCATCACCTCCCGGACCAGCTCCCGCAGCCGGTCCGGCGTAAACGGCTTGGGGAGATAGTGGAACGCCCCCTGTTTCGTGGCGGTCACGGCGCTGTCAAAGGACGCGTAGCCGGTGATGAGGATCACCGCCAGGTCCGGGGCGACCCGCTTGGCTTCGTTCAAGAGCTCGAGGCCGGTCATGTGGGGCATCCGCTGATCCGTGATGAGGAGGGCGCAGCGGTGTCTCCGGATCTCCTCCAGCGCGCGGACCGGATTCCTGAAGGTCGCCACCTCGCCGCCCCCCGATAGCAGCTTCCTGATATTCTTGAGGGTCTTCTCGTCATCATCCACGACGATGATTCGCTGCTTCCCCGGCTCCGCGGCTTTTGTGTTCGATGTCATCTATTACCCGAGAGCCCGGCCCATCATCCGGGACCGGAGCGAACATTGGAACATACCCGGCAAATCGGCACAAGGGCCGGATAGACTTATCGGTGCGCGGCATTCTTCTTGCACATGTTTGCCCCAGTACTATCTATATCGCGTGGCCGCGATGGAAAGGGAGCGCCATGACCATCATCACGATATCCAGGGGGTCTTACAGCTCGGGAAAGGAGATCGCTGAGAAGGTCGCCGACAGGCTCGGGTTCGAGTGCGTCAACCGGGAGGTCTTCCTGCAGGCCTCGGAGGAATTCAACCTTCCCGAGATCAAGCTGGTGAGGGCCATCCACGACGCCCCGACGATCCTGGAACGCCTCGGGCACTCCAAGGAGCGGTACACCGCCAAATTCGCGGCGGCATTCCTCCGGCGCATGCAGCAGGATAATTTGGTCTACCACGGGCTCGCCGGTCAGTACTTCATCCAGACCGTCCCCCACGTGCTGAAGGTGCGGATCATCACCGACATGGCGCTCCGCGTGAAGCTCGAGACGGAGCGGGAGAGCATCTCCCCGAAGGCCGCCCGGAAGCTGCTCGCGAAGGACGATGAGGAGCGCCGCCGGTGGAGCTCCCACCTCTTCGGCATCGACATCACGGACCCCTCGCTCTACGATGTGGTCTACAATATCCGGGCCATGACCACCGACTCCGTGGCGGACGCCATCTGCCACCTGGTGGACCAGGGACAGTTCAAGACCTCATCGTGGTCACAGCAGGTGGTGGCGGATCTCCTGTCCGCCGCGGAGGTCAAGCTCAAGGTCATGGGATACGATCCCTACATCACCGTTACCGCCGAGAACGGCAAAGTGACCCTCCGGACACGGAGCATCACCTCGCGCCAGAAGACCGTTCATGGGGAGCTCGTCAGAACGGCCCGGGCCGTTCCGGGGGTCACGGATGTCGAGGTGATCTTCGAGCCCCACGCCCACTTCGCCTGAGCATGAAAACCTCCCGCGCGTTGGAGATCAGCGGGTGTCAGGAGGTGAAGACCGAGCGGCCCTTCTCCCTGGTCAGAAACGATCTTTATACCTTGAAATCCCAATTAATCGACGGCCCAAACCGCT
>JBNLED010000014.1:0-31789 GCA_050304755.1 Polyangia bacterium
GCTTCGGTCAGGAACTCCATCGCATAAACCGTCTGCTGATCCGAAACATGGGAGTTGGCCGCCCAGTAGCCGAAAGCCCCCTCACCATTCTGCCGGGACTGGAGCAGCCGCAGCGTGCGTCGCACCGCCCCGTCCGCCGTAGTCGGATCGATGCCGAACGCCGGATGTTCCTTGAGCACCAGCGCCGGCACGGTCTGGCTCACGATCTGCTCGGTGCAGCCGTGGGGGAACTCCGTGAGGTACGCGGTGAGCCCGTCCGCGAGGGCCAGCGGCAGGGAGGAGACGGAGAGCTCGAGGCTCCGGTACTCCTTGTAGAGCCGTCGTTTGACCGTTACCTCCGCCTTGCCCTTCCGGACGGCGCCGGCCTGCACCGTGGTGATGCGGGGGTTCTTGGGGCGGATGCTCAAGGTGTCCCGGGCGGTGATGGTCTCCCCCTTGTGGGACGCCTCGAAGGTGAGGGTGGCGTTGCCGAGACGCGCCTTGGCCTTGAGCTCGAACCGGGCGGTCTCCTCCCGCCCCTCGGTGATCTTCATCGCCTGCTGCTTCGATCCCACCACCTCGAGGTTACCGGTGACGTCCAACGAGAGCTTGACGGCGGCGCCCTTGCCCGATCCCTTCACGTTGTTGGCCACGGTCACGCTCACGCCGAAGGTGTCCCCGGGGGCGGCGAACAGGGGCGGCGACGCGTGGATCACGAACGGCCCCTGGACCACGGTCTTCTGCTCCGCGGCGCCGAGGCGATCCATCGACACCGCCACGGCCATCGTGCGCACCGTGCCGTTGAAGTAGTCCGGCACGGTGAAGCCCACGGTCCGCTGCTCCGGGCCCGCGTCGATGATGCCCGACCAGAACACCACGGGCTTCTCCCGTTTCCGCTTGAAGGGGTTGAGGTTCCGGCCGAGGGCGTCGTCCTCCTCGTCCCCGCCGCCGCTGCTCGCGGCCTGCTTGTCCACACCGTACTCGGGCAGGATCAGGTCGAGGATCTGGCTGGTGGAGACCTCGAGGGCCCGCTTGGAGAGGAAGTGGGTGAGGGGGTCCGGGGTCTCGTACCCCGCCACCTGGAGGATCCCCTCGTCCACCGCGAACACGACGATCTTCGATGGCGCCGCGGTGCGGTAGCCGATGGAGAGCTCCTCCCCGGGCTTGATCAGCTCGGGCACGGTGAGCTCCACCTTGTTCTTCTTGTTCTCCCGGGTCAGGGAGAAGGGCACCACCGCCGTGCAGAAGGGGCTCATGAAGATCTCCTTCGAGTCCACCCCCCGGGCCATGGTCACGTTGACATAGGCGTTGACGTCGAGGCCGCTCGGCACCTGGATGGTCTGCACGGAGCTCGTCTCGGCTGCCTTGAACCACTTATAGCTGAACACCTTGTCCCGTTCGATGGTGATGAGGCCGGCCCCCGCGTAGGGCGCCTTGATGCTCACCTGGATCGGTTCCCCGGGGGCGTAGTCCGACTTGTCGAGCTTCACCTCCAGCTCGGCGGTGCGCTCCAGGTTGCGCTCCAGGTTCGCCGCCCCCGCCACCGAGTAGGTGACGGTGGAGACCACCCGGTCCCCCTGCGCCAGCTCCAGGATGAACTCCCCGGCCTTGTCGGTCTTCAGGGGATACGTCAGCCCCTCTTTGCCGATGGTGAT
This sequence comes from Polyangia bacterium, assembly GCA_050304755.1. Lineage (GTDB taxonomy): Bacteria > Myxococcota_A > Polyangia > JAAYKL01 > JAAYKL01 > CAYWLQ01. The sequence goes on from JBNLED010000014.1 coordinate 1,635, forward strand.
CTTCTCCTTCGACAGCCGCTCCTTTCGCGGCACAGACTGATACTTGAAGACGCCGTTGTACTGCTTGACCAGCGTGGAGACGTACCGCCGCTCGTACAAGACGGCCTTGAGGTTGGCGACCTTCTGCTGCTCGAGGCGCCGGTTCAGCGCGATGAAGCGAAGGTTCCGCTCGGCCCCCCGGCTGAGGTACCGGAGCCCCCCGTCCGCCTTGTACCCCACGATGTGCTTCAGCAAGGAGACGGTGATGGTGGACTGGGAGGAGACGCTCCGCCCCCCCTCCGCCTCGAACCCCTCGGCCATGAAGGTGAGCCCGTAGGTGGACCCCTCGAACGCCGTCAGGTCGATGTCGAACCGGGCCTCCCCGTTGGCGTCCGTTGTCTGCTCGCCGAGGGCCTTCACGTGCCCCTTCTCCGCCGCCAGGGGATCGTGGAACCGGTAGTCCCGGTACCCCTTGAACGACATCTGCTTCGTCGAGAGGGAGACGCGCCCCACCACCCGCCGGTCCGTGGCGGGGGTGCCGTAGAGGTTGTGGAGCGAGACGGTGGCCGCCAGGTTCTCGGGGGAGATCCAGCCGTCCGTGGGGGGGACGGTGAACGCGGTCTTGATGTGCATGGCGTCGGGGAGGAACTCCTCCACCCGGACGACGGTGGATCCCAGGAACTCACGGTTCATCTCCTTGCCCGCGGCGTCCTCGGTCACCAGGAAGGCGTTCACCGTGTAGTTCCCCGTGGGGGAGCTCTCCTCGGTGGCGTGCTCCAGGTCGATGAACCCGTTGTTGTCGAGGACGGCCTTTCGGGTGAGCACCTGCCGGCCCCTCGGATCGGTCACCGTGAGCGCGACGGGGAAGCCGTTCACGGACTGGGTCCAGTCCGCGGCCTTGACGATGAGGCCCACGTGGAACGGGTCGCCGGGGCGGTAGATCCCCCGGTCCGAGAACAGGAAGGCGGAGAGGGTGCCGGAGGAGCCGTCCGTGGTGACGCCCCCCACGTCGAACCGGGAGTAGTCGACGAACCGGTCGGAGCGGCCGATGGGCAGGTAGGAGAAGTCGTCCCCGGCGGTGACCAGGAAGGCCACCGGCTGCTTCTCCCGGCGGAAGTCCTTGAGGCTGGGGAAGCGGGCCAGGCCGTTGAAGTCGGTCCGCGCCTTGATGACCGGCAGCCCGTTCTTGCCGAGCACCGCCACCTCCACCCCGGGCTTGGGCCCGCCGTTCGCGATGGACTGGACGAAGACGTATCGGTTGTCCTCCGCGTCCCGCTTGACGATGATGCCGAGATCCGTGATGAGCACCAGCCGATCGTCGGAGCGGCTGGAGGTGTAGCCGTTCGGGTTCCACTCGGTGACCTTGAGCAGGAAGAGCCCCTTGTCGCTTCCCCCCCCGTTCTTGGCGATGAACCGGCGGAAGTCGATGGCCGTGTACTGGCTCCGGGACGGATCCGAATCGTCCAGGGGGCGCTCCTCATCGTAAATCTGCGCGATGTTCTCCGGACCGAACCGGTAGTTGAAGTAGGGCTTCTCGAACTGGCCGCTCGTCTGGCTGAGCAGGTGGTTCACCTCGCTCTTCATCACCCGGGCCAGCTCGATCCTGACCCCCGGAAGGCCGCGGGAGGTCACCGACAGCTTCCGCGCGCCGTTGGTGGAGAGGATGGCCCCCTCGTGCATGATGGCCAGCTCCTTGGGATACTCCGGCGTGCGCTGGACGGTCTCGAAGGTGTCGGCCAGCACGTACCCGCCCCACGCCTTGGTGCCCTTGGCGAGCTTCATGTAGACCTGCCGCTTCACCGGCACATTGAACTTGAAGGTGTGCATCTTGGAGGAGGTCCGCTCCTGGGGGACCAGCTCCAGCGTCAGGGGTTCGCTCTCCTTCAGGAGCTCGGCATCCACATCGATGAGGCGCCAGGAGTAGTCCTTGACGCGGCCCTTGTCTTTGGTGGCGGGCTTGTCCTTCGGGAGCAGCCACGCCCGGAAGTTCTTTTTGATCTGCTTCTCATGGACGTCGAGCTTGGTGTTGATCGCGATGATCTGCTCCGGGTCATTGTTCTCGTTCCGGGCGAATTCGATGCTGGCGCCGAGCACCTTGAAGTAGGTGTACATGCCCGGCACGTTGACCGTCCGCTCCATCGGCTCCTCGGCCGGAGGTCCCCCCTTGGCCGCCGCCACCCCCGCCTCCACCCGGAACTTCATGGGGGTGTCCTTCATGGGGATGGGGATGTTGTGGGAGTGGACGTACGCCTCCGTGCCCTCCTTGTTGTACCGCACCTCGTACTGGAACGCCTCGAGGCCGTCCCCTTCCGGATCCCCCAGGTACATCGAGAGTCGCTTTTCAAGGGATTTCCTGTCGACCGGGTGGCTGAACCAGAGGGTGGCCACCACGGTCTTTCGCTCCGGATCCACGGGGTCGGACACGAACTCGAACCGCCTGAGCCCCGCCCTGAACGGGGGGGTGACGAACTTGAGCTCCCCCTGCTCGAACACCGCGTGCTCCGGCAGGAACTCTTCGTTGATGGTGACGGTGTACTCCTGATCGATGGGCCAGTCCTCCTTGGGCTGGAACACCAGCTCCATGTCATCCGTCCACCGCCACGTCCCCTCGATCTCCGGCTCCATGCGGATGATCCCCTCCGGATCGATCGCCTTGCCCACCTGATCGATCTTGGCGGCGGACTTGTCGAACTGAATCTTGAGGGTCGGGTTCTCGGTGGCCTCGACGGCCTTGATGCCCGGTCGGACGACCTTGGCGGAGAGCGCGATTTTGTCGGGCGTCTTCTCCACCTTCGGCGCGGGCCAGGAGAGCCAGATCGCGCCGCCGGCCGCCACCAGAAGCGTCGCGGGCAGGGTCACCTTCCGGTGTTGCCAGATGCTTCGGGCCGCGGCTTGAATCCCCTGCTCTATCCGACGCAACCAGCCGGGGCGGGTCCAGGTGAGCTCTCCAAAAAGTAGGACAAAGAATTTACTGATCCAACCGGCTATCCGACGCATACGTCACCTCCTGTCCACCACGGCGTTCTGGCATCGCGCTTCGACGAGAAAAAGCAATATGTATGCCAGTAGAACTCACGCTCAAATTCGATGACATCTCCTGAACGAACCCCACAATATCTCGTAACCATTTGTAATTCAAGGAATCACACCATCTTGTCGGAAATATCCCCAGGCCGCATCGACGGAATGAATCTTCGATTTGAAGACCGACATCTATCATTTGAAGGATTCCGCGATGCCCAGGCCCAATAGGGGGGGGGCATTCTAAATGAAAATTGTTCGACTCGCTTCGCCGCTGACGCGGAATATCCTCGTCGATTATTTCCTTCGAATTGATATACTCTGCGTTTTGTCCGTAAGAAAACTGGAGGTGAATCCCATGCAACCCGATCTCCGTAAGCTGCTCGCTACAGCGGGAATAGAGCTGCCGCTCATCGGGCTCTATGACGCACCAGAGACCGAGCCGTTCGAGCCCCTCGTCTCGCCGGCGGAGGGCCGCTGGGCCTGTCCTTTCATGTACTACAAGCGCTGGCTTAAGGGAGACACCCTTCACCTCGTGCGGTCCAACTACGGCTGTGGCGGCGCCGGGACCTATCTCTTCGACCAGAAGACCCGTTCCCGCGAGGACTACATCGATTTTCTCCACGGAGAGGAGGGGCTGAAGGCCGACCGAGAGATCATGGGGCGCTGGATCGACGATTCGCCTCACTTCAAGCCGGCGCATGGGCATCTCATGATCGGTCCTCTGAAGAGCGATCAGTATGATTGTCTCAAAACGGTCACCTTCCTCGTCAACCCGGACCAGCTCAGCTTGCTGTTGACCGGCGCCCACTATCGCCACGCGCCAGGAGATCCGTCGCCGGTAATCGCACCGTTCGCCTCGGGGTGCGGCCTCCTTGCGCCGATGCTAGTTGATCTGGAGACCCCGCGAGCGACGATCGGCGCCACTGATATCGCCATGCGGAAGTATCTCCCCCCCGACATCCTGGCGTTCACCGTCACCCGCGCGATGCTTGAGCAGCTCTCCACCCTGGACGACGCCAGTTTCCTCGGTAAGCCCTTCTGGCAAGCGCTGCGAAAGGCCCGGGGGCGCTAGAATCAAGAGGTACATTTTATGGGGTATAAACGCGTCTTCAAACGTCTCGGCCTGCCTCACGTAACCGGCGACGTAACCGTCGAGGCACGTAACCATCGACACGTAACCACCCGATGGATAGATATCGTAACCATCGCCACTCAATGGATAGATACGTTACGGCCAAGAGCATAGACGCGGCCCTCTCAAGGACCAATACGCGTTCGCCATCACGAATGCGCACGCCCAACGCTATCGACTATTCAGAGCAGAGGTCTGCGACGAAGAAGCCGACGCCGAGGTCGGGATCGTTTCCGGGATTCAATGTCACCGTCTCTCCGTTTATATCGAACTCGACGGGCGAATCGAAGGTCCCGACAACACGCACCTCGTTGTCCGCTGTAACCGCAACGTCGCCTAGAGTGAATCTCTGCGCGAAAACCTTCGCCCATTCGAGATCGCCGTCTGAATCGTAGAGGGCGATATATGGGTACATGGGTGGGGAGTATTCCCAATTCGGCTCCGTCGGGTCGAACTCTGGCAGATCTGGGGCGTACAAGCCTATCGTGACTTCTCCGGGTTTCCAGCGGTCGAGCTTGACGACACCATCAACACTTCCTCCGACCAGCAACTTGTCTCCAAACAGGGCCGCGGCATAGGCATAGGTATGATTTTCGTCTTCGCTACTCACGACGTCGTTTTTTGCCCACATCAACGCACCGTTGCTGTTGAAACGCGCAATGAAATGCGTGGGAGCGGAAGTCACATAGCCTTCACCATGTATCACGGGCGCCTCAAGAACCGCCTGATTCTCGAATCGGTCTGACAAGTAGGCCCTTGTAAAGAACTCGCCCTGCAAGTAAAAGTCACCGCGCTCGAGGGGCAGCGCTTCGATATCGCGGACGATGTTCATGTCAGAAATCGAGTAGTCGCAGGGAATGTGGTTCACCCAGACCAGGTCCCCTGCTTCGTCAAACAATGCCGTGGCAATGCACTCGTTCTCCCCGTTGTTCAAAGGTGAGCGCCCGGCCGTGTAAATTCGTCCGGCGGGACCGACAGTGACTTCATCAGGGACAAACGCATCGTCGCCCAATAGAGCGGTGGCGGAAAGCAACTCGCCGTTATCGACGTCGTATCGCGCCAGGAACATGGACACATCCGCGCTTTCCGGGTCACCTAACGTCGTTTCGTTCCCCTCTCCCCGGCCGAGGGTTACGCTGCCGGTAAACGCAAATGCTATGAGGAGATCCCCTCCGGCGAGGTTCATGGCAAGAGCATCGAGGCTGTGTTGCAGTCCAAATTTTCCCGGGAGGTCAATCGACCACTCCATTACATCTCCGTCGATTTTCGCGACCACAAGAGAAAGATCTTCAGAGAGTTCTTCCTCGTACATTCCGATAGTCTTTCCATCATCGGTGACAATCACTTTCGGTCCCAAAAACGGCGTTGTCAGGTTGCATTCCAATTCTCCATCAGCGGCGATGCTGATGAGCTGACATTTTTGTCCACTTGTAGTTACTGTAAAGTGCCCGTCGGTAAAGGGGTGATATGAATCCGTTATATTGCACCGTTCGATTACATCCTCGTACCCAACAACCTCGCAGACCGACGCGCGCGGACCGTTCAACCCGTATTCGGGGTTGCTCCCGGTGTCATTGATGAGACTATCATCAATGTTGGGTACCGCCACCTCTGTGTCGATCTCACAGCCAGTGCAAATTGATATAACTCCTGTCAATATCAAAGTAGACCATTCTCGAAGAATCTTTGATGCCATTGTTTTCTCCTTTTGCCGATATGGATAGCTAAAATCTTGTTTCAACTCTCCGGTACCGATGAGACGAGAATGATGACACGCTTTTGCCGCTTTTTTATTTTTTCAGAGCGTCGAGACGACGTCCGACGTCCGACGATTCCAGCACGTCCGGATATTTGTCGAGAAAGACCCTGAGGATATCGGCCTCCCCCTGTCTATCATTCAGCGCGCGAAGGGCGGACGCCTTTCCAAGGAGGGCTTCGCGCTCCAGAACGCGCGCTCTGGATTTCAAATATCGGTTGTAACTCACGAGCGCCTCTTTGGGGTTGCTCAATTGACGCAGTTGCAGGTCCCCCAAAGACACGAGCGCGGTCATGGCCTCCGCGCTCGACGGATATGTATGAATCAACCGTTGATACGCCTCCTCTGCCTCTCTCCAATTGTTCTCCATTCGGTATTGCCTCGCGATACGCAAGAGCTGTTCGGGGGAAGGTACAGGTGACTTTTCCGTTTTCGTGACTGCCTCTTCGAGTTTCTCAGTAAGGTCAATTACTGCCTCTTTGTTTCGAGCGAAATCATTGAGCGTCTTTACGTCGGACCAGAAAATCGCTGTCTCGCGCGGATCGATTCTATCCAACTCTATACTCCCAAGGCGCACAGCGTATCCGGCTCTCACGGACTGTTTCTTACCGTTCGACGCCAAGGTTTCAACCTTTCCGCGGAGCACGGTGACGCGAGACATGCCGGGGAAGGCCTCAACGACGAGAATCGTCCCCTTGATTCTGGCGATCCCCCGGGCGGTTGAGATACTGAAAGGAGGACCTTTTCGATACGGGTCCACCGAAGCCAATACGCGGCCGCGGCGCAGATCGACCTCAATACCTTTACTGTCCATGCGCTTCATGAAAATCTTGCATTCCGGCTCCAACAACAAATCGATACCGGTCGGCAGCTTCACCGCCATCCGGTCTGTTCCGGCCTCCACCGATCCGTCCGCGGCGAGTGTGATAGGGGCTTTCGAAAGCTTGTTCGATAACGGGTTATCCGGCTCTCCTGCCTCTTCGAGCTCAACCGCCGCCGAGGAAGGCCGGTTCGGCTCTACAGCATTCCGCGACGGAGCCTCTCTTCCATACCAGATGAAAAGTGCCGCCGCGGCGGCGACCGCGGCGGTGAGTCCTCCGGAAAAAAAGGCCCATGGTCGAGATATTACCCTCCGACCCTCTTCGGGCTGCACCGCCGCGGCAATTGCGTAATCGAATAGCCTTCGTCGGGTGAGGTCATCCGTCTCGTCCGGGAGGTCCTTCTCTACGATTTCCTTTATGGCAAAGTCGATGAGGTCGTTCTTCATATTTTTCTAACCTCCTCCACCCATTCACTAAGCACCGGGTCGGCAAGTATGACCTCGCGGATCTTTTTCTTCCCCGCGCGCAGCCTTCCTCTCACGGTATTGACCTTGGTGTCGGTGAGTGACGCGATTTCATGGGCCGCATAATCGTGGAGGTAGTGAAGCACCAAGGGAATCCGGTGATTCGGCGAAAGCGTGGCGAAAGCCGCTGCCAACCGGTCCCTCAATTGACAGAGGCCCGCGGACTCTTCCAGTCCCCGGGCCGTTGCTTTCTCTATATGGATGGTTTCACCGATCTTTCTTCGTCGATCGCGTTTTTCGAACTGCTTGGCTGCGGTCTGCACAGTAACCCTATCAACCCAGTGGTCGAGCGTGCTCTCGCCGCGAAAAGACCCCGCGGAACGCAGAACCTCAATCAGCACGCATTGCGAGAGATCCTCACTGTCAGCCTTGTTTCCCATCAAAAAAAAAGCCTTCTTTTTGACCCGAGGGAACACTCGGTCCAAGAATCGTCGCTGGTCAGAAGCATCACCGTGGGCGGCTCGTTCGGCCAACAAAAAGTCCGACACGACGTCCTCTCTGCACGAGGGAATAGTGGAAACAGAACGCATCGACAGTCGTTGTACCGGTGACTAACAAAACAGGACATAGAATGATTCTTTTTTTTTAAAAAAAATTTAAATAACAGACCGGCTGTGATGTCCGGTTGTACTGTCCACGAATCGAGGAGGATCATCTTTCCGGTGTTGGTCTCCATGGTGAAACGGCTTTCGGAGATGATTGTTCTGAACCCGACTCCAACTACGAAACAGGTTGGGCCCACGATGTGAATAACCCCCGCTACGGCCGCAGTGAGTGAGATTTCAGGCGGATTATCATTGCTCGTTTCCCTGAACTCGTCGGTCGAAATGTATGTCGTTGCGTCGAGAAAATCGACCTCCACACCGCCGCGGAGCACCAGGCGGAATCGCCCTCTCGGAACGGGCATTTGATACTGAATAACAATATCCATCGGGCGGCGATGTACCGACAGACGAACGCGTTCTTTATCGTCAACCGTCGATTCAGTGAAAGTGTACCCGATGAGAAGCCCGAAACCCGCCGCCAACCCAACGCCCAGCGTGAGCCGGCCCCCTAGGAGTGAGGGATGGGCCTTCGACAGGACAGTGTTGCGCAGCACCAATTCCGCCAGCAACCGATGCGGCTTGGTCTTTACAGCTCCGTTGAAGGATATTCTAGGACGGCGGGGCAAAGCGTCTTCCGGAATTTTCGACGCGGCGTCCGTCCCGTTGGATTCGATGAGCGCCTGCTTGGTTCCCATAGCCAGCGCAAGTGTCATTCTGAGAACGAGAATCGCCGCGGTCTCGGATTGAGAAACAACACTGCCCGCGACTCCAAGTTGCCTTGTCTCCATGATCTCCCCGTCAGACTGGGGAATCAGGAACCGAATCTTGGGCGCTGTGCTTTCTTCTATCCAGAATACGAACATGACGCTTTTTTTTCCCGCGACAGACCGCGCGAGATTCACCCGCTCTTCCTCGGTCACAGTGTCGTCAATAGGACGGCTCACCTCGAAAACAACCCTCGTATCGCTGAGCCCGGCGCGAACAGCTTGGATCACCATCTCGTCTAATGAGGTGCCGAACGCCGACATCAGGACGCGATGCGACGTATCGGTATCGGTCGTTTCAGCGAATGCAATTTCCCCCACTGAGACAATTAGAAGCAGCCCGCACGAAAAACGAACAATACGGAAAAAAGCAGTCGCACGCGAGTACCATCCCTGAACCATAGAAGTGACTATGCCCAAGACCCTGCATCAGATCCAGTCATGAATGAAGACGTCGGCTGCGCATAGTGGCTCCTCGGGGCTCGGATTGGGTTTCAATAGATACAGCCCCTTGAAAATAAAGGGTGTTCAATCCCTATGAAAATCGTTTACAAATTAGATATTATGAAAACCAAAATGGGAATACAGGGGTTCCTTGTAGCAGTCATACCTACCGGCATGGCGCGTCTCATTCGGCGTATTCTGTGGCCGGTGATGGTCCTGGGGCTCCTCGGCTGCTCCCATCAGCCGTGCGCGGCCCCGCCGCCCCACCTCGAACACTGCACCCCCCTCACCTACTACGACTTCGCCACGCCCTCTAAGGGGTTCTGTGAGCATCAGGTCTTCGGAAGCACGGGATTCATCGCCGAGCCGGTGAACGCGTTCTTCGCCGCCACCACCTTCCTCCTGGGGCTCCTCGGTCTGCTGCGATCGAAGCGCACCACCATGGCGTTCCAGTTCCTGTACGGTTTGCTCGCGACCTACGGTCTCTTCGCTGTGGCGTACCACGTCACCCTGGCCAACGGCTTCTACCGGATGATGGACGTCGCCATCGGCTTCGGGCAGTCCTTCATTATCATCATGCTGTTCCACTCCCTCTATCTCTACCACCTCAAGGTCACCGAGCCGGCGAAACGCCGGTACCGCTACCGGATCCTCTCCAACATTATGACGTTGGTCTTCACCGTGTACCCGGCGGTGGTCCACGTGGCCGGGGAGGCGAGCCCCGATCCCCTGGTCGCGTGGCTGGTGTTCGATCTCCTCTGGGGGCTCATCGCCCTCCTCCTCATCCTCATCTGGCGCCGCCGCAAGACTTGGCCCAGGACCGCCGAGGACGATCCGGTCTTCCGCCTGGTGTGGTACGCCATCGGCGCCTGCGCCCTCGCCTACGGTGTGTGGTGCGTGGACAAATTCCTCTGCAGCTGCGAGACCCCCGCCCTCGCCTACCTCCAGCTCCACGGCGGCTGGCACCTCTTCATGGGGCTCTGCTTCTATTACATGATTACTCTCAACCGATACTTCTCCGCCCACGAGTACGGCTTCACGCCCCGGCTCGACCGGCTCCCCGTCATCCGCCTGCCCTTTGTAGAGTGGAAGTCCCGGCGGGCCTCCTGAGCCGGCGGCGCTCTCCCGAATCCACTCTTTGGTGCTCTCTTCTTGCCGTTGTGGCATACTTCTCAACAACTTCACATGGGAAGGAGCGGTTTGATGAGACGCGTTCGAGCAACGGCTTTCGTTTTTATTGCATTGGGGATGATCACCGGATGTCTGGGACGGCGGGGGGACATCAACGTCACCTCGGTCTTTCCCGAGGACGAGGTGGAGGACGCCTTTTCTGTGATTCGCGTCCGGTTCGACAAACCGGTGGTGCCGGAGATCAGCGTCGGCGAGGAGCTGAAGGCGCTCCCCTATCGGATCGAGCCGGCCCTCGAGACCGCCGCCCACTACGCGGATCGGGAGACGCTCGTCATCAAGCCCCTGGAGGCGATGTCGCCGGCCACCCGATATACGGTCACCCTCGGGACCCCCCTCTCCCAGCGGCTGACCGAGGACGTCGAGTTCTCCTTTGTCCGCCTCCCTTTGGCGGTCAAGGGGCTCTACGGCGTGGACGCCGATCAGACCGCCACCGCCCCTGAGATCGCGATCGTCTTCAACCAGCCCGTGCCGGCGAAGCAGGTCCTCGAGGGCTGCGTTCTGAGCTCCGCGGAGAGCCTCCACCAGCCCGGCATCGCGCTCTCGGATCCGGAGGCCGAGGGGACGCGGATCCCCTTTACCCCGAAGGAGGCGCTCAAGAAGGGGGAGAAGTATTCCTTCAAGTGCGAGGGGCTCCGGCCCCGTCCGAACGCGGTGCCCCTCGAGAAGCCGTTCATCGAGAAGTTCAGGGTGCACCCGACGCTCTCCGTCGTGAGCTTCGCCCCCAAGGGGTTCTCGGTCACCCCGGACGATCTGACGATGAGCATCGCCTTCTCCACCCCTGTCTCCGAGGAGGAGCTCAAGTCCCACGTGCGCATCGCGCCCCATGAGGAACACTTCGCCGGCGGGTGGCAGCGGAAGAACAATCTCGTCTACGTGCAGAGCGTCAACGTCAAGGCCTCCACCGATATCACCGTGACCCTCGAGAAGGGGCTGAAGGACGAGTACGGGCAGGTCCTCGAGAAGACTCAGCAGTTCCGCTTCACCACCACGGACGCGGCGCCGAGCTTCCACATGGAGACGGGGGCCACCGCCATCGAGGCCGAGACCGACTTCACCCTCTGGAGCCGCAACGTGAAGGCCGTCGACGTGACCTGCGCCCCGGTGCCCAAGGCCAAGATCGTCTCGGTCCTCACCGGGAACATCAACTACAACCCGTGGTACGCCTCGGGCGAGAACGAGGACGAGATCCTGAACTGGAGGGGGTTCGGGCTCAAGAAGAAGGCGGTCCGCCTGTCGATCGAGGACGCCAAGAACAAGTGGCACCTCTCCCGGCTGGATCTGCCCGCCATGTGCGGCGGGACCGGCAGCCGGGGGCTCTACCTGGCGGAGTTTCGCTCCGATGACGTCGAGGAGGTGAAGAAGGAGCGGGGGGGGACCTACCCCAACCGGCTCCTCGGCAACGTGACCGATCTCGGCGTGTTGGTGAAGGCGGGACCGGCCTCCGGCCTGGTGTGGGTGACCAGCCTCGCGACGGGCGAGCCGGTGTCGGGGGCGTCGGTGACCCTCTACAACATGAAGGGCAAGCCGGTGTTCAAAGGCGCATCGGACGCGCGGGGCCTAGTCTCCACGCCGGGATCAACGGCGCTTCTGGGGCACAAGGTGGAGGGCACCGAGGCATATGAAGAAGAGGAGCACTACGGATATGACTACGACGATGACCAGCGGATCATCGCCGTGGTGGAGAAGGCGGGGGATCTGGCCGTGGTGGACGGCAACTGGGAGGAGGGCATCCAGCTGTGGAACTTCAATGTGGACGCGGACCGGGCCGTCGGGACCACCCGCATCCGGGGGTTCATCCAGTCGGACCGGGGGATCTACCGGCCCGGGGAGACGGTGCACTTCAAGGGGCTGGTCCGGGAGATCGCCATCGGCAAGCTCCCCGCCGTGCCCGAAGACACATCGGTGAAGGTCCATGTGGAGGACACCAGCGGCGCCTCCGTGATGGAGAAGCGGCTCACCCTCTCCGGGTTCGGCGGCTTCCAGTTCGATCTGACCCTCGACGAGGAGGCGAGCCTGGGGGACTACTACGTGACCGCGACGGTCGAGGAGCAGACCTTTCGGGAGCAGTTCGCGGTGGAGGCGTTCCGTCCCGTGGCCTTCGAGATCACGGAGCGGAACGAGAAGCAGGTGCGGGTGGGGGATCGCATCAAGCTCGATTTTACCGCCAGCTACCTCTTCGGCCAGCCGGTCAAGGAGGCGGACGTCTCCTGGAGCGTGACCAAGCAGCGGCACCACATCCGGTTCCCCAAGTACGGCGACTTCACCTTCACGGACAACGCGGACGACGAGTACTGGTACCCCTGGTACGAGGAGGACGAGTACGAGGACTACGACTTCGTGGCGGACGGGGAGGAGACCACCGACAAGAAGGGACACGTTCACTTCACCGTCAAGACCAAGGCGAAGAAGTCCGAATACCCGGAGCGGTACCAGATCACCACCAGCGTCACCGACTCGACGGATCAGACCGTCACCAAGCGCATCGCCGTGTTCGCCCACCACTCGGACTTCTATCTCGGGCTGCACACCAAACAGTGGGTGCAAGAGGCGAAGGTGCCCTTCGCCATCAAGACCGTGGCCCTCTCACCGACAGGGGCCCCAGTAGAGACCGACGCCACCCTCACCCTGATTCGCACCTGGTGGAAATGTAAACGCACCAAGGGGTGGTATTCGGACTGCGAGCAGAAGGAGACGACGATCGAGAACCGGCCCCTCCACATCTCGAAGACCGCGGTGACCGAGGAGATCGTGACGGCCGAGCTCCCGGGGGACTACATCCTCAGGCTCGAGGGCAAGGACGGCAGGGGGAAAAAGGTGGTCGCCTCCACCTCCACCTGGGTGGTGGGCAAGGGGGCGGCGTACTGGCGGGAGGACGAGTCCGTGACCGAGCGGATGTCCATCGTCCCCTCCAAGGAGTCCTACCGGCCCGGCGAGACCGCCACCCTGGTGCCCCGGGTCAACACCGAGAACGCCACGTTGCTGGTGACCCTGGAGCGGAACGGCGTGCTCGACGCCTTCATCGCCACGCCGAATGAAACCACCGGCGGCATCGAGATCCCCATCACCGATCTCCACGCCCCCAATGTCTACGCCACGGTGACCCTGGTCCGGGGACGGGCAAAGGAGGGGGAGGCGCAGGGGCCCCGGTTCAAGCTCGGCATCGCCGACCTCAAGGTCTCCTCGGAGACCCACCGGCTGAGGGTGGTGGTGGAGACCGACCGGGAGGACTACGAGCCCGGGGATCCGGTGACGGGGAAGATCCGGGTGGTCGGGTCGGACGGCGCTCCGGTGAGGGCGGAGGTCTCCCTCTCGGTGGCGGACGAGGGGATCCTGCAGCTCATCAACTACCAGACCCCGGATCCCATGAAGGCCTTCTACGCCTCCTGGGGGCTCGGGGTGGAGAACAGCACCAACTGGAACCGGCTCGCCCGGCTCCTGGATCCCAACTTCATCGAAACAGAGGACGGGGCCGACGACGGCGGGGAGGAGGAGGAGCGGGTCCGCTCACGCTTCGTCTCGTCGGCCTTCTGGGCGCCGGCCCTTGTCACGGACGAGAACGGGGAGGCGCCCTTCGAGTTCGTCTCTCCGGACAACCTCACCGCGTTCCGGCTCATGGCGGTGGCCGCGGACACCGGGTCCCGGTTCGGCTCCGGCGACCGCCGCATCCGCGTCAACAAGAAGCTGCTGGCCAAGCCGGTGCTGCCCCGGTTCTTCGGTCAGGAGGACAAGACCCACATCGGCGTGGTGGTGCACAACTACTCCGACGCGGACGGGGAGGCCGAGGTGACCTGCGAGGTGGAAGGGCTCTGGATTCGGGATAAGACGAAGAAGGTAACAGTGAAGAAGGGAGAGAGCCGCCGGGTCGACTTCAAGGCCCAGGTGGGCCGGCGCAAGGACGCCCTGGTGCGGTTCAAGGTGAAGATGGGGAAATACTTCGACGGGTTCGAGAAGCGGCTCCCGGTCCGGCGGCCTATCGTCACGGAGTCGGTCACCGCGGGCGAGGGCAAGGGGACCACCGCCCAGATCCCCCTCGAGTGGTCGGACGATATCATCGGCAAGGAGAGCGAGGTGATGGTGGTGGTGGACCGCACCGGCCTCGCCAGCCTGGAGGCCAGCCTCCGGTACCTGGTGCAGTACCCCTACGGATGTCTCGAGCAGACCCTCTCGAAGCTGGTGCCCCTCTTCAAGGTCAAGGACCTGGCCACCAGCCTCCGGATCGAGGGACTCCGGGGGCCGAAGCTCAGAGCATATATCCGCATCGGGGTGTCCAAGATCCTGAAGCACCAGCATTACAACGGCCACTTCAGCCTCTGGCCCGACTCCGAGACCGACCCCCACTACACCGCCTACGCCCTCTGGGGGCTCGGGGAGGCGCGGCGGGCCAAGGTCAAGGTGAGCCGGGAGGCCATGAACCGGGGACTGGACGCCCTCTCCAAATGGGTCAACTCGGTGGATCGGAAGCTCACCCCGGGCGGGGAGACCGCCACCATGGCCATGTCCGCCTTCGTGCTCGCGGACAACGGCCGGCCGGACAGCGGGCTCAACACGCGGCTCTTCGAGGCCCGGGGCGCTCTGCCGACCTACGGCAAGGCGTTCCTGCTCCGGGCGCTCCTCCGCGCGAAGGCCCCCGCCGATCAGCTCGAGACCCTGAAAGGGGAGATCCTCGCTCAAGTGAGGGAGAACGGGGAGACCGCGGTCATCAAAGAGGAGGGGACGGGGCTCTACCGCTACTGGAGCTCGGATATCCGCACCAGCGCCATCGCCCTCACGGCCTTCCTCGAGCTGGACCGGGAGCTCCCGGTGATCCGGAAGCTCGTGGAGGGGCTCAAGAAGGGCCGGAGCCGCGACGGGCGATGGGGCAATACACAAGAGAACCTCTACGCCCTCGTGGCCATCGCGGAGTTCGCCCGTTCCGAAGCCCGGACGAAGACCGCCGTGACCCTCACCCTGGACGGGAAGCAGCTCGTCAAGAAGACCCTCAAGGGACCCGAGGTGCTGCGGTGGCGGCGATCCCTCAAGTGGCTCAAGGGGGGCACCCTGGCCCTCACCTCTGACGAGCCGGTCGCCTATCGCGTCGCCCTCAGGCTCGCCCGGACAGCGGACCAGAGCGCGCCGGTGAGCCAGGGGTTCAGCGTGGACCGCGAGTACTTCGACTTCGAGACCGACAGGCCGGTGGAGCGGGTGAAGCGAGGGCAGCTGGTGAAAGTGAAGCTCACGGTCCATAACACAGAAGAACGGTACTTTGTCGCGCTGGTGGATCCCCTGCCGGCGGGGTGCGAGGCGGTGAACAGCCGGTTCGATACCGAGGTGACGAGCGATGAGGCCGAGGCTGTCGGCTGGGATCACCTGGAGCTCCACGACGATCGGGTCATGGCGTTCACAGACAAACTATGGCGTGACGCGACGATCACATACCTGATGCGCGCCACCATCCCCGGGGAGTTCACTGTAGCGCCGACCCACGTGGAGGAGATGTACACCCCGGATGTCTACGGCCGGACAGCCGCACGCCGTTTGGTGGTCCAGTGACAGGAGGACGCCCCCGTGTCGTCGCGGTCGCGGCCCTCGGAGTGATACTCGCGGGGATCGTGGGGTTCGCTTTGACCCACGGCTATCCGGTGGAGGCCCTCCGTCCGGGCACGGGGGAGCCCCTGGTGCTGCTGGATCGGGCCGGCGAGGTGATGCGGCAGGTGCCCGCCACCGGCAGGCCGGGGCGGGAATCATGGGTTCCCCTCGACGCGGTGAGCGCCCCCGCCGTCGCCACCCTGCTGGCCTCCGAGGATCAGCGGTTCTTCGACCACGACGGGGTGGATCCGGCGGCGGTGCTGCGCTCCCTCTATCTGAACGTCACCGCCGGCGGGATCCGCTACGGCGGCTCCACCCTCACGATGCAGCTGATGCGGATGGTCCACTCGAGGGGCCGACCCAGGACCCTCCACAACAAGCTCAAGGAGGCCCTCCTGGCGGTGTGGCTGGAGAACAGCGCCGACAAGCGGGAGATTCTGGAGCAGTACCTCAACCGAGCGGACTTCGGCAACGGGGCGGTGGGGATCGAGGCGGCGGCCAAGCGCTACTTCGGGAAGCCCGCCGCGAGCCTCTCCGCCGGCGAGGCCAGCTACCTGATGGTGCTTCCCCGGGGGCCGTCCTACTACAACCCGCTCAAACATCCGAAGCGGGTGCGGGATCGACAGGCGCACCTCCTGGCGTTGCTCGCGGGTCAGGGGCGCATCACCCGAGCCCAGGCCCGGCGGGCCCTCTCGGAGCCGGTGAAACCGACGCGCCACGCGCTGCCCTTCGAGGCGCCCCACTTCACCGACTGGCTGCTGGAGACCCTGCCGGACAGCGTCAAATCCACCGGCGGGCGGGTGCGCACCACCCTGGATCTCCGCCTCCAGCAGGCGCTCCAGCACCGCACCGCCGAACACGTGGCCGCGCTTTCAAAGAAGGGCGTGGCGCAGGCGGGGGCCGTGGTGCTGGATGCCGAGACCGGCGATATCCTGGCCATGGTGGGCTCCAGCGGCTATTCGAGCGGGAGCCAGGTCAACATCGTCACCCGTCGGCGTCACCCGGGCTCCGCTCTAAAGCCCTTTGTGTACGCCGCGGCCATCGACCATCTCGGCCACTCCCCCGCCACCATCGCCTACGATATCGCGGACGTGCCGTCGGCCTACCGGATCAGCCCCACAGCGGAGAAGGAGCGGGGGCCGGTGCGCTACCGGGAGGCTTTGGCCGGTTCCTACAATCTCGCCGCGGTGCACGTGCTCGAGCAGGTGGGGGTGCCCCGGGCCATGTCCCTGCTCCGGCGGGCGGGTGTGGGCGCCCTCGCGGGATCGCCGGACGACTACGGGCTCCGCCTGGCCCTCGGATCCACTAAGGTTCGGCTCGTGGATCTGGCCGCCGGGTACCGGTTCCTCGTCAAGGGAGGCAAGGTGGTTCCCCCTCGCTCCGTGCTGGCGGTGACCCTCCCGTCACGCGCCCGCCGGCGAACGGATCCCCCGAGGGAGACGCGGGTCTTCTCCGAGGCCGCGAGCTGGCTCATTATGGACATGCTCTCGGATCCCGCAGCCCGGCGCCCCATGTTCGGGTTCGAGCTCCCGGCGGACCTCCCCTACCCTGTGGTGGTCAAGACCGGCACCGCCCGGGGGTTCTCCGACACCGTGGCCGTGTTCGCCACCCGGGAGTACATCGTCGCCGCCTGGACCGGACGGTTCGACGGCCGGGCCACCCACGGGGTGTACGGTATGAAGGCGGCCGCGCCCCTGGCCCGGGCGGGCCTCCTCCTCGCGAGCCGTGGCCGGGACCTCACCCTCCCCCGACGGCCCGACGGGGTGGTCTCGGCGGTGGTCTGTCCCCTCTCGGGAATGCGGCCCGCCGAGGCGTGTCCCCACCGGAAGCTGGAGTATTTTGTAAAGGAGCACCTCCCCAAAGAGAGCTGTGACTGGCATCTCCTCGAGCGCGGCCAGGTCACCGTCCGGTATCCCGATGAGATCAGAGATTACGTCGAGCGCCACCGGCGGCGGCTCGGTCAGGTGGCCCGGCTCGACTGATCCATTGGGGGTCGATGTCGTGGACGCCCGGGGCGCCGTCGCCGAGTTGAAGGCGCTCTGCGTCCGCGAGCCCGACACCTGCGAGTGCGCGGATATCCTGGTCCAGGCGGCGGGGATCGACAAGTTCGCCGCTATGGAGGGGGCGATCGGGATGCTCGGGGAGGGGGTCCGGCGCGTGATTCCGTTCAAGGACGACGGCGCACCCCAGCGCATCGCCGTCGACTACGTGCAAGGCGGGGTTGATCCCTACACGGGATTGCAGGGCCGTTTTGTCGGGCTGCTCGAGAAAACAGAGAAAGGGTATCTCCTCGTCTTTCGAGAGCGACACGGTGACCTCTATCAGTGTCTGGACGAGCTGATGGTGAGAGACCTTGACGGGGACGGCGCTTCCGAGGTCGTGTTCAACAATTGTGACGGATGCTCTTGTCACGTCATGAGTTGGACCATCGTCTATTCGCCCGGGCATCAGAAGCGGTTCAATGATTCGGGGATTGCGCTTCTCGGCGATATCGTGATGGCGGCACCGTATCTATCTGGATCGAGGACGGCGTCGGCCTGACCTGAAGGCCGCGGCAGGCGCCAGCCGCGGCGACTCGGTCAGGTGGCCCGGCCGGACGGATCAATGGGTGTTCGAGAGCTGAGTGATCAGGGGGTGGAGGATCCCGGCGGTGGCGCCCCAGATCGTGCGATCGCCCACGATGTAGCGGTGGTACCGATAGGTGATCCCCCCGTGCTCCGCGGCGACGATGTCGTGGACGCCGGGCGCCGAAAAAGCCCGAAGGGGTATCTCGAACACCTCATCGACCTCATCGGAATCCCCCTCGAGCTTCGCGGCGTTGTCTACGACGCCGAGCACCGGGGTGATCAGAAATCCCGTCCCGGTGGCGTAGTCGTCCAGCAGGCCCAGCACCGTCACGCAACCGGGATCGAGGCCGATCTCCTCCCGGGCCTCCCGAAGGGCCGTCGCGACCTCGTCCACGTCCTGATCCTCCCGAGCGCCGCCGGGAAACGAGATCTGTCCCTTGTGCGTGGCCACGGTCATGGTCCGGCGCGTCAGGATGACGCCAAGGGCTCGATCCCGTATCACCATGGGGACCAGCACGGCGGCGGACTGCAGCCCCCCCGATTCGATGACCCGTCGCGTCAGCGGAATCACGGTCTCCAGTCGTCTCAGAATCTGCTTCCTCGGTCCTCCCATGATCGACCTTTGCTCCCAGGCGGATTCAGCGGTAGTATATAGGATTATTAAGGCGCTGATCCAAATGCGTTTTGCTTAAACTTGACACTGAACCGATGATTTCACAACATTGACGCCGACAACCTGTCGGTTGTGGGTCGGGAGGAAGAGTTCATGTCAGCCAATACCCGTCACTCATTCGCCGGTGTTTTTGTGTTCACCGCCTCGCTCCTCATCGCGGTGCTCCTGCCCGTCAGCGGAATCGCGGAGGGGCTTCCTCCGGGGCTCTCCGACATGGACCCCATGGTGCGGCTGCTCGCCGTCCAGGAGGTGGAGAAGACGGGGCTCGTGAGCGCCGTCCCGCGGATCGCCGAGATGGCCAAGGAGGACACCTTCGACGCGGTCCGGGAGGCGGCCTGCAAGGCGCTCCAGACGCTCAAGGCCACGGGTCGCATCGAGCTACTCTCCGAGATCGCGGCCAATGACTCCAACGCCAATGTCCGGGCCGCCGCCGCGGAGGCGGTCAAGGGCCTCGGGGGGTTGCTGCTGGAAGATGACAACCAGGAGAAATCCGCCGTCAGGGTGTTCAGACCCAAAAGAGACGTCCGTCACCTGGCGATCGGCCTGGGATCGATGGGGGGGTTCGGGATCGTCGCCCTCGACCTCCGCGGACGGATCCCCACCGGGATTTCCATCCTTCCCTGGATAGGGATCGAGATCGGCGGGGGGTGGACACCGCCCTCTCTCTACGTGGTCACCGCCGGGCCGGTGGATAACACCAGCAACGACGATCACCGGTTGCAGCTCTTCAACGCCATCGGCGGCGTGTTGCTGTACCCCGCCAAGATGCACTACGCGGCGGTCCGCGGCGGCTTCGATATCGCCCGCGGGGGGTATGGGGTGCTCGCTTACGGTCTCGAGGTATTGACCCGTAACGGTCTCTTCTCCTGGGGGGTCGAAGCGGGGATTCTCATCCAGCCCGCCATCAAGAAGTATATCGATAACCTCTGTGAAGGTGAGGTCTGCGACGAAGAGTTGTGGCCGGTCATTCCCTGTGTT
The DNA here is from genome assembly GCA_050304755.1 of Polyangia bacterium. Classification (GTDB taxonomy): domain Bacteria; phylum Myxococcota_A; class Polyangia; order JAAYKL01; family JAAYKL01; genus CAYWLQ01. The sequence continues at coordinate 21,598 of JBNLED010000014.1, forward strand.
CGCTTCTCGGTCCAGCTCTATCCCGTATAGTGACCCTTCTCGTCACTCCGAAAACGCGTTTTCCCGATATCAGGAGGAGGTTCGATGGAGCCCCGGGAGGTCTATCTTCCCCCTCGTCGAACACCGATGAGACGAGGGGGAGATAGAAGGTTAAGGTCAATCGAACAGGGAACAATTCAGCACGACTGAGCTCAGCCTCTCATTACATCAGACACAAGGAACCTTCCTTCGAGGTCGTCGAATTATTGGATCACCGGACCGGTATCTGAAACTTTGATTGGGGGGACATTCGACCGCGAGTGCGGTCAGATCTACTCGTCCTCGACCGGGCAGTCGAGACACTCGTGGCTGCTGTATTCCAGAAGGCCGTCGGTGTTCATGAAGCCCTCTCCGGACTGCCGGGTGAAGCGTCCGGTGATTTTGTACTTGTGGCCCTCCCGCCAGTCCCAAATGACCGGGGGAAGATAGACCCCGTCCGGGAGGGGCTCGTCCTCGATGCCCTTCTCGTCCTTCTCCTTCTGATCTTCCATCTCCTTGAAGCTCTTGGCGAAACCGACCAGCCGGATGCGTCGCCGCTGCAGCGTCTCGCCCTTCTCGTCGGCCAACCAGAGGTGGGGCATGAGCACATGGCAGGTCACCCCCTCGGCGCATTCCGGTTTCTGGTAGACCTCAACGACATAGGCCGTCACGGTCACCTGCGTCTCGATGTTCTTAACGATATTTCTTCGCAGCCCATACACCGAATGGGTTCCGTCCGAGTAGGTCTCCGGCACCGTCGGTTTGGGGATTGAGGGCACCGCGGGAAGGGACGGCTTGTGCGAGTCGACCTTCTCAACCACAATGCGCTTCTTGGTCTCGTTCTCATTACAGCCGAGCGCAAGACCACTCACCAGTACGATTGCAAAAACAAAAGCTGTCCGCTTCATAGTCGGGCTCCTTCCTTCGAGAGCGTCAATATCCGCCTTAGCCCGCGGAGTGTAACACAAGCGCTTTTCAAGATCTACGAATCGTTTTTGATAAAAAAGACTTTGGGTTACCGATGTAAACTTTTAAAATTATCAGACGCACGTCGTTCATTTCTGGACAATTTCACCCGCCCTGGATCACTGGACGTAATTTTTTCGACACCGGCCTTTAATGTTGCATTTTTTGATCGAAAAGCGCGTCCCCAAAAAGCTATAGTCACTGCCGCCGCGCATTGGAGAAAGGATGGCGAGCCCAGATGTCTTTGTTCAATTGGTTTGGCTCGAAAAAAGACGACCTTCAGGATATCGGCATGCTGTTCGCAGAGGTGAAGCAGAGATTCGACCATCTCGATGAGGATGAAATCAAAAAAGTCACGGGATTCGCCGGGCTCCTCGGAAAGGTCGCCTACGCCGACATGGATTTCTCTTCGAAGGAGAAGGAGAAGATGCGCCGCGTGCTGACCAATATCCTGAAGCTCGGATCCGAATGGGTCGAGCAGCTCATCGAGGTGATGACCGAGCACCGGATACAGCTCTTCTCCGTTGAAGACCATTTCTACAGCCGGATGGTGAACGACGTGTGCAACCGGGACCAGAAGCGCCTGTTGCTGGAGGCCCTGTTCCTGATGGCGTCCGTCGACGAATCCATCAACAACCAGGAGGACGCGGCGATCTGGACCATCGCGAAGAGCCTCCAGTTTTCCCACAGCGACTTCATCTCCGCGAGGAAACGCTTCAGAAAACACCTCGACATTCTCAAACCCGCGGAATGATCGTCGCATGACCGTTCGAGCCGAAATCATCGCCATCGGAAACGAGCTGCTCCAGGGACAGACCCCGGATACGAACTCCGGCTGGATGGCGAAAGCGCTCCTGTCCATCGGCGTCGAGGTCTCCGCCGTCCGGATCATCGGTGATGATCCCCGGGCCATCCGACGGGCCCTGTCGGGGATCGGCGAGGCGGACATCGTGCTCATCACCGGCGGCCTCGGGCCCACCTCGGATGACCTCACCAAGGCGGTGCTGGCGGACTTCTTCGAGGACGAGCTGGTCACGGACGAGGCGGTCCTCGATGACATCCGGCGCTTCCTGGAACGCCGCGGAAGAACCGATATCAGCGATCTCAACCGGGCGCAGGCCCTCGTTCCCTCCCGGTGCACCGTTCTCAGAAACCGTTGCGGCACGGCGCCGGGCATGTGGTTCGAAAACGATCGGACCATCTTCATCTCCATGCCCGGGGTTCCCTTCGAGATGAAGGAGATGGTTCGAGAGCAGGTGATCCCGCGGATAGAGCGCGCCTTCGAGAGGCCGGCGATCGTTCAACGCACCGCCCTCACCTTCGGCATCCCGGAGGCGGCGCTGGCCGCTCGCCTCTCGGACTGGGAGGCCGCCCTGCCCCCCGAGCTCACCCTCGCCTACCTGCCCGCGCCCTCCGGCGTTCGGGTTCGGCTCACCGCGCGGGGACGGGATCGGCAGCCCCTGAGCGAGTTGATGGACGACCGGTTCGGCGCCCTGGAGGAGATCCTCGAAGCCGACCTCTACGGCTATGACGATCAAACCCTCGAGCGCACCGTGGGGCGCCTGCTCACCGCCCGAGGGGCCACGGTGGCCACCGCCGAGAGCTGTACCGGGGGATCCATCGCCCGGCTCCTGACGTCGATCCCCGGATCGTCCGATTACTATCTGGGGTCCGTCGTCTCGTACGCGAACGAGATCAAGCAGCGCCTGCTCGGCGTGGATCCGCAGGTCCTCGCGGCCCGGGGCGCCGTGAGCCGCGAGGTGGTGGAGCAGATGGCCCGGGGGGCCCTGGCCCGGATGGGGACCGATTACGCGGTGGCGACCTCGGGCATCGCCGGTCCGGGGGGCGGCACCCGGGAGAAACCCGTGGGGACCACCTGGATCGCCGCGGCCTCCTCGCACACCATCGTCTCGAAGCGCTACCAATTCGGCGAGCTTCGGCACGTCAACATCGACCGGTCTTCCTACACCGCCCTCGACATGCTGAGGCGGTTGATCATCGAGACCGGTCAGGAGAGAACCGATGAGTAGAGAAAAGGAGACCTTCGAGGAGATCCTGGAGAAGCTCGAAGAGGTCATTCGAACCCTGGAGGTCGGGGAGCTCCCCCTGGAGGAGGCCCTGGATCGCTTCGAGAAAGGGGTCCGGCTCTCCCGCGAGGGGGCCAAGCGGTTGGCCGAGGCGGAGCGGCGCATCGAGGAGATCCTCGATGACGGCACCCTCGGTCCCGTGGACGTCGATTAGACCTTCGGTAGATTCACGAAAAGGTCAGTGTGAGGCGGTCTTCCCCACCTCGTCGAGATAGGCGGAGACCCAGGCGAACGCGGCGTTCCAGTTGATGGCGACTTCGTTGGTGGAGTAGGAGTCGATGTGATCGACGAAGCAGGTCGCCGGGGCGCAGTCCGCGGGGACGGCGGCCTTGACGCGGGGATCCTGCAGGTGCTGGTTGGGACCGCCGGCGATGCCTCCCGGGGGGGGCGGCGGGAAACGCGGGTCAACCTGGTGCGCCCAGAACCGGTGGTGGGGGTTCTTTAGGGGGCGGTCGCCGTAACCGGTGACATAGCACTGATCCAGGGGGTTTCGTCCGAGGAGGTAGTCCATGCTCTCGGCCACGGCGTTGCGGTAGGCCGTGTTGCCCGTGAGATCGGCGGCGACTGCCAGTACGATCATGTGGTTCATGACGACGAAGTTGGAGCCCCAGTAGTAATCGATGTCGGGTTTGGAGGCGAAGGGAGTGCGATACCCCTCCTTGTCGATGACCTGGAGGCTCTTGTCAGCGGCCTGCCTGATCTTGTCCCGCAGCCGGGTCAGCTCCGTGTCCTTCAGCTTGTTGGGCACGATCGCGAGGGAGAGGGTGCCGAGGGCGTCCACGACCTGCCAGCTCATCACGGCCTTGTCGACCTTCCGGTTCCCCACCGCGTCCACCGTCGGGAGGGTGGCGTAGTGGGGCGACTTCTTGAGCGCCTTCAGATATTTCTTGTCGGCGGTGGTGATGTAGAGCTCCGCCGCGGCCCAGAAGAACTCATCCTGGACGTAGTCATCTTCGTAGTCGCCGCCCCCCTTGGACTGTTTGGCGGCGAACATCTTAGGATGCTTGAGGGCCGCGGCATAGGTGCGCTCGGCGGCATCGAGGCAGCGCCCGGCGAACGCCGCGTCGATATCCTTGTAGACGCGGGCGCACTGGGCGGCGACGGCGCTCAAATTGAGGGTGGCCGCGGTGGTGGGCGGATGGAGATATCGCCTCTTGGGGTCCTCGTGGGGCGCCGTGGGGAAGCCGGTCCAGTCCTCGTCGTGAATCTTGTGGTGCACCATCCCGGCCAGGGGTTGCCCCTTCGGCACTTTCATCTTCAGCAGGAACTCGAGCTCGAAGCGGGCCTCGTCGAGGATATCGGGCACGCCGTTCTTGTTCTCCGGGATGTTCAGGGTGCCGTCCTTGAAGGCCTCCGCCGACTTGCCGAGGTGCACGGCCCGCTCGTACTGGTTGAGCAGGGCCCACACGGAGTAGCCCGCGTTGACCACGTATTTGCCGTGGTCGCCGGCGTCGTACCAGCCCCCCTTGACGTCGAGGCTGTAATCGCACCCCGAGTCGGGGAGGCAGGGCACCTCCGCGTCGCCCTCGTGTCCTGCGGGACGGGACCACTGCGCCCCGCCGGCGTAGGGCATCTCGATGGGGACCCCGGAGCGGTTGTGGTAGAAGTAGGCCAACGCATCGTACTTCATGCGGTCGTAGACAGCGGGCGAAATTTCGAAGGGATGGCTCTTCTTGCCGTCGGCGTGGATCCGGTAGTCCTCGCCCTCCTCATTCACGATGCTGAAATCAATGTGGTGGAGGTGGTACCCCGAGGCGGTGTCATTGCCGAAGACGGTGGTGTACCCCGTGCCCACGACCTTTTCGCCGCGGGTCACCTGCCACGGCACCGGGGCCTCGCTGTCCGATCGGAGCACCGCGGTCTTCTTGAAGCCCGGGAGGTACCCCACCTGGTTGACGACGAGCGCGGTCACCGGGGTTTGGGGTGCCGCTATCGGCGCGTCGTAGTCCGGATCGACCAGGACAATATCATCAATGCATACGGTGAACGGCACCGCCTTCGAGTTGACCAGGGCGCCGGCGAAGTGGAAGGCGAACTCCCCTGTCGGGTCGGTCTTGGCGTTCATGATGAACTCTCCGGTGAGCCAGGTGGGGGTGGGGCCGATGAGCAGCTGCTTGGACCAGTACTCGCTCCAGGGCTCATGGGACATCCCGATCTTGGCGCGGAGGTTGATCTCCGAGGTGGCCCAGACCCGGGCGCGGACCGTGTAGGAGTGGCGGTTTTCTATCTGCAGCCCCTTGTGGACCATCTGGAGATCCCACGGGTTGTAGCCCCGATCCTTGACATCGACGCAGAAGGCGCCGTCTCTGAGCGCCGACTCCGCCTGTGCCGGCTCCAGGACCACCGCGGTCCAGGGGGCGGAGGTCCCTTTGTCGAAGTTGCTGCTCGTCACCTGATGGGCCTCGACATCGATCGGCGGCGGTTCCTCGTCCGATGACGAGACCGCCGGCGACACGGCCACGGGGGGGGCGAAACCGCATCCGGCGGCGGTCAGTATCGAAAGAGCGGGTATTGTCCATCGAGCCATAGTTTCTCCTTTCATTGAGAACGAACCCTTTTCATCAATGGTATTGAAATATCCATGCCAGTCCCCGCCCCAAGCCTCAAGTAAAAAAAAAATCATTGAATTGCAATTAGTTGAAATTAAAACAAACGCCAGAAGCCCGGTCTCGGCGAAGGCGAAGATAAATCAAAAAGTGAGCCCTGTCAGGAATCGCGTAGCAAAAAGTGTGATCCGCGGCGAGACGCTTTTATCGCACTCAAGGCCCGATCGGCGTCGAGCATTGATCTTGAGAAACCGAGGAGATCGGGAAAAAAGCCGAGAAAGCAAGCCTCGAGGGTCTCGTAACTGTGCCGGATTCCCGGGAGCGTGTCGGAGAGCGGGGTGGGGCGTGACAACCGCGCACCGATGCGTTTCAGGGCAAAGGCCACCTTCTCCAGCTCGATGTATGAGCCCAGCCAACGCTTCTCGAGCATCCCGGAGACGGCCGCTTTGTATCGTGAGGGATACTCCCAATCGGTTCGCGACAGGGATCGGTAGACGCTGTCGAAGAAGCGATGAACCGGCATCGGGGCGAAGCGTCCCCAGTGGCGCAGCAGGAAGTGATCGAACACCACATCGACGATAATGGCGGAATAGAGGCCGTAATCGTCTTTCAGGCAGTCCGCCGCCGCTCCGACGATGGGGTGGGAATCGGTGAACCGATCCACCTCCCGGTGGTGACGGACCCCCGCCGCGATCCCCGCACCGTACCGTTTCCTCACGGTATCGAGGGGGCCCACGCCGAAGTCCGCGAGCAGGCTGCCGATGCGGTGCTCATCGGTGGGCTCGGCCAAAAAGAGGTGGGCCACATAATTCACATCCAGACCTCCGAAGCCGGTTGCGGCGGCCGATTACACCATCGAACAGGCGTTGATATCCAGCACTATTGAATTCGAACCGGGAATAGCCCGCTCGAACCCGGCGTATTGGCTTGAAAATGCGCGTTGATATGCATATGACTGTGAGGAGTGAGGTTATTTGATGAACCTGTATTTCAAGCTTGTGTTGATAGTCTTCGTTCTCGCCGGCGGGTGTCAGTCGGATCTGTACACCAAACATCTGGCCACCGAATCTTTGCGGGATCAGCCCTCTGTTCCCATCATCAGCGGCTACCTCGATCTCCGGTACACCGAGAACGAGGCCATCGCGTTCAGCCTCTTCGACTCCATCCCCCAGGGAATCAAGCGGCCCCTCCTGGCCTCCCTCCAGATCATCGCGTCGCTGGCGATCTGTATTCTGCTGTTCATGTGGCGGAGGAGGTCCTTCTTCTCCCTCCTGCCCTTCGCGCTGATCCTCTCCGGCGCCCTCGGCAATGTGCTGGATCGACTGCGCTTCGGGTACGTGGTCGACTTTATCCATTTCCATATCCAGAACCACTTCCACTGGCCGGTCTTCAACGTCGCCGACATCCTCATCTCGATAGGGATCGGTCTTCTGATCCTCCAAATGCTCCTCAGGAAGGAGACCCCCTTCGGTCCGCTCCGCCCGGAGTCCACCGGGGCGCGCTGAAATAGGACGGCTCGGCCGGATTTGGCCGTTTTCACCTCTCCTTTTTTGGGGTTCGACGATTTTCCCATTGACCCGCCGGGACTCGGGGCTTAGCCTGCCAATCGACGATTTTCTCTTTGAAGGGTGCATGCGGCGCCGCTTTCACGGGGATTAATCAAACTGAGGAGTATTGTATGAAGATCGCAAAAGAGAAGTATGTATCCATCAACTACGAGTTGGAAGTCGATGGAGAAATCATCGATAAGTCCGAGCCCGGGACCCCCCTCGGGTTCGTCTCCGGAGTGGGGCAGATCGTCCCCGGGCTGGACAACGCCCTTCAGGGCAAGGAGGCCGGGGACAGCGTGGACGTGACCTTCCCGGCGGCCGACGGGTACGGTGAGGTGGACGACAGCCTGTTCCAGGAGCTCCCCAAGGACAACTTCCAGGACGACCTGAAGGTGGAGGTGGGCATGACGTTCCAGGCCCAGACCCCCCACGGGCCGGTGGCGTTCCGGGTGGCGGAGGTCAAGGACGACGCCATCATCGCGGACCTCAACCACCCCCTCGCCGGGAAAGCGCTCCACTTCGCCGTCACCGTCACAGAGGTCCGCGACGCCACCGACGACGAGCTGACCCACTCCTGCGACTCCCACGAGTGCCACTCCTGCGGACAGCACTAGCCCGAATAGTTTGAACTCGTAATACAATCGAGGTGCCACGGCCAGCGCCGCGCTTCGAATCAGGCGGAGGCCGTGTAGGTGCGGATGGCGTCGGCGATGGCGTTCCAGGTCCACCGGCGCTTCTCGTCGTCGCTTTCGAGGAGGGTGATGCGGAAGCCCTGGCGGGTACAACAGAATCCTGTCATGGGCACCACGCAGATGCCGGTGGCGCCGAGGAGGTAGTAGACGAAGCGCTTGTCCGGGTGAACCTCGCCCACCCGGGACTCGATGAAGTCGCGGACCGTCGCGTTTTCTATCTCGAGCCGCTGGCGGTCGTTCAGGACATCGTCGTTGAAGATGATGGACATGTAGAACGCCCCCTGGGCCTTGGTGACCGTGAGTCCCTCGACCCGGGAGAAGATCTCATAGGCCTCCTTCGCCCGCGCCTCGAACATCGCGTTCCGCGCCGCCAGGTGGTCCGGGTACCGGGGATCCCCGATAACGCGGGGGATGGAGTACTGGGGCAGGCTGGTGGAGCAGACCTCGAGGCGCTTGGCGCTCAGGATGCTGTTGATATAGGTCTCGAACCGGGGATGCTTGTCCTTGTTGAACACCTCGATCCAGCCGCACCGCGCGCCGGGCCAGGGATACTCCTTGGAGATGCCGCGGAGGGCGATCCCGGGGACCTCCCCGATGACCTCGCTGAGGTGCTTGGTGCGGGCGCCGTTGTAGACGATATGGGCGTAGATCTCGTCACAGATGACGAAGACCCCGTACCGCCGCGCGATATCCACCATCCCCTCGAGGATATCCACAGGATAGACCGCCCCGGTGGGGTTGTCCGGGTTGATGAGCAGGATCCCGGCGATGGAGTCGTTGTACCGCACCTTGTTCTCGAGATCCTCCAGATCCGGCATCCAGCGGTTCGTCGGATCCAGCTCGTAGGTCAGGTGCTCGTACCCCGAGTGGGCCGCCTCGGCGGAGGAGTGGGTGGAGTAGGCCGGCGAGGGGCCGATGACCCGGGCCTCCCGCTTCAGGAAACCGAAGACCTTGGCCACCGCGTCCCCAAGCCCGTTGAAGAAGAGCAGATCCTCCGGAGAAATCTGACACCCCCCTCGCTGGTTGACCTGTTCGGCCAGGAACTCGAGGGTGGCGGGGACGCCGCGGGTGGCGGCGTATCCGTAAGTTCGATCGTGGGAGACCAGATCAATGACAATCTCCTTCATCCACGCCGGCAGCTTCTCCCCCTTCTCGATGGGATCACCGATATTCTCCCAGGTGATATCAAGGCCTCGAGCCATGAGCGCATTGGCGACCTCGACGATTTCCCGTATCTCATAGGTCAATTGTCCGGCGCCCACGTGCACAATATCGCGTCTCATGTTCAATCCTCGTTCCAAATATCAAGCGGACCATACGCTTGAAAACGCCTTTCACTACCGCAAAAGCTCCCGTCGCGCAATTTCGTTGTGGTCTTTATATGGCGTTCCGCCGGCTTCACCGTCGGGTCCATCTCTCTTCGCATGGCTTTGCTTTCATTTAATAGGTTGACGCTACAGCTGATTTTCAGTACATTTTGTCATCATTTACATAAAATGCATTTTGGACTGAGGTGGTCGTGGCAAGGTTTTTTTGATGAATGGCCCAATATTAGTGGAAGGCCTTTTCACGCCAATAAGGGCCCTCTCGTCCTCAAAATTCTTTTTTCATGAGGTAATACTCCATGATTTCACAAGCCAAAAAAAATTACTCATTAACGCTCTAAACATTCATGATATCGCGTCGTCCGATTCCTCCTCGAGACTCGCCGCTAAGACGCTGAAAGCACGTCGCCGAACCCGAAAAATCCATCGCCGCCTCCTGCTTCGCAGAGGAGATGAAAACGCGACGATACGTTTTCCAAACACCAAGAATCCTCGGAGTCCGCCGACTGTCGAGCCGCCAACTCTGGTCTTGGAAGGTTAAGAGGGGAGTCCGATTTTTTATCAGGAGAACAGATATGAAAAAGTGGTCTTTCTCGAAAAATTATGTGTCATTACAAGTCATTATCTATTGTGTCGCGATTCTCATCGCGGGATGTCCAAATGACGATGGTTTGCTAAAACCGATCAGCATTTCCAAACGCTCCTCGGCTTTGTCCGGACAGTTCGAGGAAAGAGAGCTGTGCGAATTCGCGATTTATGGCACACAAGCAGCGAACGTTGGAGACGTGTCCTTTCGGCAAGCATGCATGAAAGTTTGAAGAGAGCAGTGTAGTCTCGATGGCTGTCGAAAACGGAAGGAACGACAGTGATGAGCAGACGACCGAGGAAAGCGCCTCCTGAGGCGGTATCAGAGCTACAGCGACAGATTACGAAGTGGCGGGAGCAGCGCCCGAAACCGGGTTGCCGAATACCCGAGAAGTTTTGGTCAGCGGCTGCGCGACTTGGGCG
>JBNLED010000015.1:0-2986 GCA_050304755.1 Polyangia bacterium
TATTCGTGACCTGCTGGACCATGGCGGACTGCTGACTCGCGGTCTCCGCGGTCTCCTTCGCGGTGGTCGAGAGGAGGGTGGCGCTGTTGTTGAGCATCGCGACCTGTCGGTCGAGGGCCTTTACGACGATGCGGTATAGAAAAACCTGGGCACCGATTCCAAACGCCGAGATGCCGATGATGACGATCACCGATACCCCCCCCGCGAACATCTCCCGCGCGGACATGTAGGCGACCAGGGCGCCGGCCGTGACCGTCGGCTGGACCACGCCGAAAATCTTGAACGCCAGCCCTCGCCCGAATTTGAGATAGATGAAGAGGACGATACTGCCCGTGATGGTCACGGCCACCCCGATGACCAACAGGAGATTGGCGGCTTCGGACCCCATGGAACCTCCCCGAGGCATAGAGCAACGCCTCTGAGTCAAAAGGTTAGCACTGATTTCATCAAGAGCCAGATCCGTCCGATGATCTCCCTCCGTGGATTTTACTTGTATCGCGAAGGGCGTATGGTGGGACGAGGAGGTGCTCCATGGTTCGTCTGATAGTGTCACTCGCCGTCACGATATTGGCCGCGCAGGCTCAGATTCCGAAGGAGAATGAAGTCAAGAAAAGCCCGCCGGAGGCGTCCACCGCGGCGTCGGGAGCCGCCAAGCTCCTCGCGGCCATCTCCGCGGGGGACCCCACGCTGGCGGCGGACTTCTTCTTTCCGAAGGAGGCGTTCGATCAGGTCAAGGATCTGCCTGTACCGGAGCGCTACCATCGTAAGCTGGTCCGCTGGTATAACGATGACATTATAAAAGAGCACCCCCGTTTCAAAAACGGCGACTGGCGGTTCGAGAAGCTGGAGATGGGACACTGCAAATGGAAGGAGAAGGGAACGGAAGGCAACAAGCTCCCCTACTGGAGCTGCCGGGGGAGCTTCGTCACTGCCACGGACGGAAACAGAAGCCGTCGTTTCGAAATCCGCGTGCTCATCAACTGGGGGAAGACCTGGTACGTCACCCATCTCGGCCCCGTCCGGTAGCGGGATATCCCGCGCTCTCGCCTCCCGCCATTTCACCTGGTCATTGAATTGATCGTGGGCACGCCGGAGAGCGGGGATCTGGGGGAGACGGGGCTCATCACAATCTCGGTCTCCAACGGCAGCTTCAGTGACGAACAGGAATTCTCGATTTACGTCGAAGCCGCGCCGCCGTGATCCTGAACCCCTATGACGCAGGGACCACCGTCGCCTTCTTGATGTAGTCCAGCTCCGGAAAGTCGGCCTCGAGGTAGGCGTTGCCCTCGCGCATGATCCGCTTCGGGACGGGCCCCGCCCCGCGGGGAGCGCCGTCACCGTAGTCGGCGTAGAGGGACTCCACCACCGCCATGTTCCGCACCTTCCCGAACGGCGTGAACCCGTGTCGATCGAAGGGTTCGTTGTCCTTCAGATGGATGATGAACTGCGTGAGCCGCGTGTCCTTCCCGGCCGACGCGAAAGTGACGTTGCCGTACAGGTTGCTCTCGACGAAGGGCTCGTCCGGTATCAACCGTTCCTTCCACGCCTCGGTGATCTCGGGATCGCCGTGGATGCCGCCCTGCACGAGGAACCCCTTGATCACCCGAAACAGGGCCGTGTTGTCATAAAATCCCTCGGTGACCAATCGGTGGAACCGGTCCGCGCCGAGGGGGGACCATTCCCGGTCCACGTCGATGAGGACATCCCCCTTGGTGGTGGTGAGCTTCACCGTGAAAGTCTCCGGGGCCACCGGATCCGGCGTGTATTGGGTCGCGTCAAAGGCCGACGGTTTGGGCCTGATGGGGGCGACGCGAATACCGGAAGTGGGGGGGGACGCGGCCGGGGGGGCGGCGTCGTCAGCCGGGGGTCCGACGGGTTTGGAGGCCGGGGTCGCCGGCGCTGGGGCGTCTTTCTCTTGGTTCTCCGCTGTCTCGTTCCTACCGCGGTCACCGCAGGCGACCAGAACGAAAATGACTGCGATTGAATATACGGCGGCTCGCATTCCTCAGGGCTCCATGGGATACGATGCGGCGGACCGCACCGGTGCGTTTCGAACGGCTCTCTAGATAGTGTATGCGGGGGTTGGAAATCAAGTCCCTGTAAAACGTCCCCTAAAACAATTGGAAGAAATTCCAGAGCGGATCGGCGGCGCCGGACCACAGGCCGTGCCCCCCGTCGAATTCACACCAAAACACCGGATACCCCTCGTCGCACCCCTCGAATTCCTCGCAGTAGCTCGGGTACGGATCTCCGGCTGCGTGGGTCTGGCTCTGGCAGTGGTTCCGCTCGACGAAGACATCGCGGGCATCTCGGCCGGACTGGGTGGTCACGAAGTCGTCAGAAGCGCCGTGTGCGCCGAAGTACGCCACGGGCACGGCGTCGGAGGTCCTGCACCCCCCCATCATGCTGCCGGACATCGGGGCGACGGCGCGGAACACATCGGACTTCTGGCACCCCATGGTGTTCGACATCATGCCGCCGAAGCTGAAGCCCGTGGAAAAGATCCGATCCTGATCGATGCACAGGTTCTCGAAGAAGTGGTCGATCATGACCTCGAAGAACCTCACATCCTGGCCGTCGGTGTTCCACCAGCCCTTCCCCGAGACGCCGCCGCCGCCGCCGCCCTCCAAACCGTCCGGGGAGACGAAGATAGCCGAGCCGTCGGACTTCTCCTTGAGCCCGTAGTACCCGATACCGACCACGTCGTTCATGCTTCCCCCGAGCCAGTGCCACGTGAAGAACAATCGATAGGGATGCTGGGTATCGTAGCCGGCCGGCACATCCAGGATATACGTCCGCTGCAAGCCGTCCACATCGACATTGAAGGTCCCGCTCTCCAGGGGGCTCGCGGATCCGCACCCGGAGCTCCCGCTGTCGGTGTCCGCGTCCGTATCCGCGTCCGTGTCCGCATCCGCATCCGCGTCCGTATCCGCGTCCGTGTCCGCATCCGCATCCGTGTCCGCATCCGCGTCCGTGTCCGCATCCG
>JBNLED010000016.1:0-9519 GCA_050304755.1 Polyangia bacterium
CGAGCTCGTCGGCGGAGGCCGCCCGGAAGGCCGGGCTCGTCAGGAGCCTCTACGGCAACGCCGTCCACCGAGTGGTGGCGGCGGGGGACGCCTTCTTCATCTGGGTGGAACAGACCGGCGGGCTGACCATCAAGGAGGAGAGCGCCTTTTGACGGGTGGCCGGCTACTCACTCCAGCGGATGACGGTCATGGAGTGGGGTGGGAGGTTATGCTGGTAGCCGCCGGCGAAGTCATCCAGGGCGCGTCGGTGGACATCCACCTCGGGGGCGTGCTCGAGCTCGTTGTTGGCGGTGATGCTGTCCGCCGTGAGCTCCCAGAGGGTGGCGCTCCCCGCAGGCTCGGCGGGCAGGTCGAGCTGCACGGGCAGGACATCGGTGCGGTGCAGGTTCAGGAGGATAATCCCCCGATCGGCGCCATCCCGCGTGGCGTATGCGTGAAGGTAGGGCACGTCCATGGTGACGGTCTCGTCGTCGTAGGTCACGGTGGAGGGGAAGGTGCCGTCCACGCCGCTCCTCGTCGTCTCCACCAGGTCCCCGAACATCACCTGGTTGGCCAGGATGAGGGACTGGAAGGTGGGCCGGTAGCGGATCTCCCCGGGCCCGGCGCCCATCACCGAGCCCCAGAGCCGGACGCCGTCGTACTCCCGCTGGAACAGGGAGAAGAAGTTCTGGGTACGCACCTCGTATCGGTCCACCATCAGCAGCATGTGGTTGATGATGTTGAGCGCGCCGCCGATGCTGGCGACGATGCGGTTGCGCACCTCCGGGGCCGCGTCGCCGCCGGTGATATGGTGGTTCACCTCGTACACGCTGAACTCCAGGTGGTCCTGGCCGAGGTCGGCGATCATGTCCGCGTTGGCCTGCATGGGGCCGCCGGTGTTGAGGTGCCACACCCAGCCGAAGGCCCAGGAGAAGAGCTCCTCGTCGGACCAGCCGTTCTGGTCGGCGCTCATCTCGTGGATGACGTAGGGCGCGATGCTGTAGCCGTCCGCGGCGGGGCCGTGGTTCGCCACCAGGGACTGGCCGAGCCAGGTGTTGTAGTTCTGGGCGCCGATGTGGAACATGAACCCTTCCTGGTCGGCGGACAGGGCGTCGAGGGCGGCCCTCGCCCGGTTGAAGAGGGTGGTCCAGTACTCGGGGCCGTTCCAGCCGCCGTAGGCGTACGGTCCGGCCCAGTTCCACGCCTCGTTCCCCATCTCGATGTGGATGGTGTCGAAGGCATCCGTCCACGGGGCCTCCCGCCCAAGGTCCGCGCGGATCTGTCCCCCCGCGGTCTCCGCCGGGCCGGCCAGGTACTCCATCAGGAGGTCCATCTCCTCGGGGAGGATCGTCCCGCTCACGCAATACCATGGCTCCGATCCCACCGCCTCGGAGAGGGTCAGGAAGTCGTGCATGCTGAAGTCCAGGAGGTCGGCCCCGCCGTTGGTCTGGGGATGGGGCGGCCAGGTCTCGGCCGGGTCCGGGGGCACCTCCCGGCGGAAGGAGACCGCCATGCGCTCGGAGTCGGGCCGGAGCAGGTTCTCCACGCTGCTGCCCCCCATGACGAGATGCCTGAGGGAGCCGGGCCGAAGCTCGTTCAGCAGATCGACGATCTCGTCCCGGAAGGCCGTGGGGTTGTCGTCCCCCTCCTTGTACGCCTCGACATTGTCGATGAGCACCGTCCCGCCGGTGGCGCTCAGGTGGAGGTTGAGGCTGTCGCTGCCGAACCCCTCCACGGTCATCTCCAACCCGTCGAAGCGCTGCCACTCATCCGTGAGCGCCACCGGGAAGGGATCCTGCGGATCCCCCCATGGACCGTGGCCGACGGTGAGCTCCCCATCCCCCTTTGCGGAGAAGCTCACCCGCCAGATGCCGTTGGGATCCACCTGCTCGCCCGGGACCAGGGGGAACATGAGCTTGGCGCTCTCCGCCCCCGGCGCGTTCAGCAGGGCCGCCGCGTTGCCCGGAGAATCCGGGGGGACATCGCCGGTGATAGTCTCGATGGTGGCACCCTCCGAGGCGAAGGTCCACAAGGGCCCACCGTGCTGACCGATGAACCCGAGATCGGCCTCGACCTTCTCGATGAGCATGCCCACCTCGTCCAGGGTATCGCCGTCCGACGCTCCGACCACCGGCCCCGGGGCGGCGAAGACGAATCGGAGCACCGGGCCGTCGTCCCGGCCTGGAAAGGCCGCGTGTTCCACCGACTGGATGACGTCCGGGGTATAGGCCCGGTCGCCGGCCAAAAGCCACGCGTCCGCGCCGGTGACCATGTCGATCCAGCTGCGGCCGGATATCTCGTCACCGCCCGGGAGGGTGTCGTCATAGTCGTTCCAATCGTAGAAGGACCGGTCGTCCCCCCCGGGGCCCCGGGCGATGTGCCGGAACATTACCCCCTCGAAGCCGCCCCCCTTGATCCGGTTCTTCTTCAGTACTGAATCCCAGTAGTTGTCGCCCCCCAGGTTGATGCCGAACCGCTTGATCCCCGGCACCTTGACGGAATTCGTAATCTCGATAACCGTCAACTCGTCCTCGTTGACGCCGGTGTCCGAGTCCGCGTCGGTGTCCACATCCGTATCCGCATCGGTGTCCCCGTCCGCATCGGTGTCGGTGTCCACATCCGTATCCGCGTCGGTGTCCACATCCGTATCCGCGTCGGTGTCCACATCCGTATCCGCATCGGTGTCGGCATCCGAGTCCGCGTCGGTGTCCCCGTCCGCGTCGGCATCCGTGTCCCCGTCGGAGTCGGTGTCCGAGCTCGCGGAGTCCTCTTCCACCCCGCCGCTCTCCGACTCTCCGTCGGAGCACCCAACAATCCCCATCGAAAGAGCGAAAAGGAACGCTGCCCAAAAAATTCTCATGTCTCCTCCCTGTATCGTGGTCTTGTAAAATTTTATTCTACCACAGTATTGAGAAATTGTGTTTCCGGGGAACCGGGCAGGCATACATTGACGGGTGCTTGTTCCCCCTTTTTCAAATTTTCAAAGGGGAATTATTCTGTCTAGGTTGGGCTAGGTTGGGCTAGGTTGGGCTAGGTTGATTCCTCCGGGGTTTTCCAGCGCCTGACCAGTTCGGAGAGTCGACCGAGGGAATCGTTCAGCTGCCGGGTACCGACCACCATGTTGCGGCTGATGCTTTGATTTTCGAGCGCGCTGGCATTGATTTCTTCTATGGCGGCTGCGATTTGCGTCAACCCTATGGTCTGTTGTTTGATATTGCCGGCGATGACATTGGCGAAGTTGGAGTTCTCTTGAATGGCCTCGCTCAGGTCGTTCATCACCGCGCCGGCGTTGGCGATGGTGTTGACGCCCTCTTCTGTTCGCGTTTTGCCGCTTTGGGCCGTGCTCACCATTGTTTCGATGGCCGCCCGGATCGCGGTCAGCGTGCCTGTTATCTGGACCGTCGCGTCCTTTGATTGCTGCGCGAGATCTTTGACCTCCTGGGCCACCACCGCAAACCCGGCGCCGTACTCCCCGGCCTTGGCAGCCTCGATGGAGGCGTTGACCGCGAGGATTTTGGACTGCTCGGCGATGGAGTTGACCGATTGAATGATGTTGCCCACCTCCTCGACCGCGTTGAGCAGGTCCCGGCTCTTTTCTGATATCTCCTGGGAGTCGTCCTTTATCTGCATCATGATCTTATAGGTTTTTTCGACGGTCTGGCGGCCGCGGGTCGACGCCTCCATGGTTTTCTCGCTCGAGGTCACGATCTGTCTGGCGTTCCCGGCGGAGCTCTGGCCGGATTTCTCCAGCTCCTCGACCGTGGCCGCGGTTTCGTTGACCGCCGCGGCCTGTTGGCTGGCGGAGGATGCGAGATTGGTCATAGTGCCTTCTGTCTCCTGCGAAATTTCGGAGACTTCGACGGTCAGATCCTTTATCTCCAGGACCTGGGTTTGAATGGATTCGGCCATGCTCTGAATAGACCCGGCGAGATACAAGGTTTCTTTGGCCCCGTGAGCCACCACTTCGGTTCTCCTGAGATCGCCGTTTGCGAATCGCTGGGCGGCTTCGACCAATCGGTGAAACGGCATGGATGCCCGTCTGCCGATGAAGTAGACGCTGGCGAGAATGACGAGCAGACCGATCATTCCGCTGATGAGGATTCCAAGGGAGAGATGCCGCTTGTCTTGAAGGTAGGTATCGAGCTTCATGACGTGGACGAGTGTTCCGCTCTTCCCGCCCTCCTCTGAGGATATCGGAAGCATGACCACCGAATTGGTATCCACGATGTGGGTTGTTTTGTCAGCTTTTGCAACCGTTCTCAAAATGTTATCGATCGTCGCCCTGTTCCCGGAGGTGTACAGAATGCTCTCGTCGCGGTTGAGGACCGATATGGAATGTATCTCCCTCTCTTTCTTCATGAATCCTTTGATTTTTGTCTCGAGCGCCTTCTTGTCTTCGACAATGACCTCGTACTCGATGCTGGACACCACGTCCATGGCATTCGCCAGTTGATACCGCAGCATCGTGTGCCTCAAGCGGTCGTCGATACGGGATATCAGAGTCTGAAAAATGAAGATCAGTGTAACGACTATGATGATCAGTACGCCGAATATACTGAGCGTGAGACTCCATCTCAAAGGTAGTTGAAGCTTTGTCATTTGCTCTCGGTGCCCAGACCGAATCGGATCAAACCCTGATGTTAGAGTGAACCCCCTCGGCGTCGCCCGCTTTGCGGCAAAATGCGATACCTTTGCGGCAGTTCAATCATCTCAAACCCGATTCGGTCTAGAATAACAGGCAACAGCGCCATTTATTTTATGATGACAGCATTCCCCTAGGGGATCAATGGTCAATGGTTGCATTGTGTTCAATTTTCTCCCCCGACCAGACCGGGCTGTTTGTGGGGGCTGGCAAGACAAGGCGCTGATGACGGATTATGGGTGAGTGACGGCGGTTCGGTCCGCTGACGCATTGGGATTTCTTGGGGATAAATTTGCACCGTCAATTTGACCCCATATACTTATGACTCGGGTCTGTCGGCGGGGAATTTTTTTTCAATCAATGCAGCGTAAATGCTGCTTTTTTCGAAAGGCTGATGAGGATGAAATATCTATTCTGGCTTGTGATTGTGCTCGGGTTCGGGGGAATGATGACGCTCTCTTGCGGGGATGACGATGGGGACGACAGCCCCGGAGAGTCCGACGGGGATGCGGATTCGGATAGCGATGGGGACGGGGACGGGGACAGCGAAACAGAGGAGGACTCCGCCCCTGAGGAATGCGGCGGGGCGCTTGAGGCGTGCTGCGACGGAAGCTGTGACGACGACCTCGATCCGATTGAAAATCCGATAGATGGGTCATGCCTTTGCCAGGCGGTGTGCACTTTTCCCGCCTGCACCGCCGGCGAGGAGGAGGGGGAGTGCACCGATCTCTTCGGGGCGTTGGAAGATCCCGCCTGCTACAACGAGATCGATTTCCCCCCCGACTACTCGTCCAACGAATGCGAGGTCGGCGAGCCCTGCACAACGGATAGCGGAGAGTCAGACGGTACATGCGTGGCACTGCAGGACATGGAGGGCAACGAGGTGATCCGGTGTGTCCTCTCGTGTAGTGGCGAGCCCGAGGGATGCCAGGAGGGGGTGTCCGTGTGCACGCCGAGGATTTCCATGGAGGGCGCCATCGTCGTTGATTACTCCGACGCCCACTGCTCTCCCGCAGGCTGACCGGCGAAAATTCGCCCTTGGGCAATTGATGGTGTCATAGATACGCTACCGTCCCCTTGAGCTTGAGGAATTTGAAGCGTTGGAAAGGAGCGAAACAGATGCGTGCCAACATTATCGGTGTTTGTATGGCCTGCGCGGCGTCGGCCCTGTCATGTATAGACGACGAGGACCGCTGCAGTGACGGCCAGACATTGGATTCGTTCTGGGGGGCTTGCGTAGAAGAGACCCCCCCCGAGCCGGCTGCCGACGCCGGTGACACTCCTGACGGCGGCGATACCGGGGGGGAAGCGGTTCTGGGGGAGGCTTGCGAGGCGGACGAAGACTGCGCCGTCTATAACGCCGACTACTGTCTTATTCTTCCCTCCGATACGAAGGGGTTCTGCTCGTTGAAGGATTGCTCCAACGACCCGGACGACTGTCCGTCGGGGTATGCCTGCTGTATCGCTCCGGATGACGCGTTCTATCCCACCCATTGTATGGCGGAAGAAGTTTTTACGGATTCCGGAGCGATGTTATGCGTATTATAGGAGACGCCGTGATGCCAATAAAACCCGATGTTGCAAAAGACGATGTGCTGAAGCGCTCCGGAGCGCGCCAGCCGCGGCCGCGCGGAGGTTTTTCTGGGGAAAGGCGACCTCACCGTTCCTCATCTCCAGTAAAAGTGATCCCAGGCGCGGAGGGGGTGATCTGGTGCGAGCGTCAGCGGTTTCAGTCATTGGCTTTTTGCAACATTAAGGTAAAGAGAACGTCGTTTTTTATTGCTATGCTGCTCTTGCACGTCGGCATCGCGTTCGGCCAGACATCAATGCCGGGTGATATCGACGGGGAGGACAAAGAGAAGGGGGCGGTCGCTTCCGATGACGGGAAGCCGGAGGCCGTGCCCGGGAGGCCTCGAGATACCGGTGACGCCGATGAGCAGCAGGCCCCCGCCGAGACGCGGCCGACCGCACAGCCCAGCGACGACAACGCCATGCGGGAGATCGAGGCTTTGAAACAACAAATGGCCGCGATGAAGGAGGAATACAACGCCCGACTGGAGGAGATCGAGTTCGGTGATGTCGAGGATATAAACGAGGATGAGATAAATCGGGAGCTGAGTATATTTGGGTTCTATGATCTGTCGTTCATGTGGCGGCATATCGGGGATGGTTCCTTTTTCGGAGAACAAGACGGTATGGTAAACACGTCGCCGCAGTTCCTGCTCCAGCATCTCAACCTCTATTTCTCCGCGCAGATATCCCGAACCATTTCATTCCTCACGGAGTTGCAGTTTACGTTTTTGCCCAACGGCGCAATGACGTCGGATTTCTCCGCGCCCGAGCGGAAGGATACCTCCGTGGTCGACCCGTTCACTCAGCAGGAGTATCGATTGGGCGGCCTGATGATTCAGCGCGCGTGGCTCAAATGGGAGCCGTTCCAGTTCTTGGGCGTCAAAGCCGGCTATTTTCTGTCGCCGTACGGCATCTGGCACGAGGACCACGCCAGCACCGTGCGACTGTCGATCCTGCCGCCCTTCGAGAACGACACGGTCTCACCGCCGGAGCTCGTCGGGAAGAAGCCTATCCCGCCGGCTCAACTCGGACTCCAGCTTTACGGACGGCTGTTCCCCCTTGACACCCTTCGTTTCGATTATGCGTTCACCGTCTCCAACGGCCGGGGCTCGGCGGACACCGTCATCGATTACGATGACAACAAGGGGTTGGGGCTGCGGCTGAAGCTGACCTACAGCAACTCCAAGGTGGAGGTGGCCCTGGGCGGGTACGGATACTATGGAGAATACTCCGACAAATTCGTGGCGGCCTGGAACGAGCAGCTCCTCGAAAGATACAAGGAGTACTCTATAGCGACCGATTTTCTGGTGACCCTCTACGGCGTCCGGTTACAGGCCGAGTACCTGAGGAGCTCGACCCTTTACACAGACAACGGACGCCCCCCGGGATGGTTCTTTTTCGGTAACCCCACCTACGCGCCCGATACGGTTACCAGCCTGTTCTACACGCTGCTCGCCTATCAGCTGCCCCTCGACAAGTGGTTGGGTGGGATGACTATTACCCCCTACGCCGGCTTCGAGTCCGATCTGCCGAAGGATGAGTTAGATGTCTTCAAGATCATGGTCGTCAACTTCGGATTGAATTTCAAGCCTTCGTCTTTCGTGGTGTTGAAGCTCGAAGGCTCGCGGTTTAAGGTGGACTGGGTAGACGATGACGAAGCGACCGTCTGGACAGTTGCCGGCCAGCTGGCGATATCGTTCTAGCCACCAGGGTAAGGAGAGCGCTTGTGTTAAACGACAAAAAAACAGGACCAAGGCGGCGACCTGCAGCCGGTCTGTGTACCGCTTTCATACTCGTCGTGATTCTTGTCCAGTATTTCACAGTGGAAGCCGTAGCACAGACAGAGAGCCCAGACGACATACTGATAGTTGCCAACAACAGCGTGTCCGCGAGCTCGGTGCCCCTGACCATTTTAAGAGATTTGTTTCTGAAGGTCCGCAAAGAGTGGCGCGTCGGAGAAAGCGCATTGCCTATCAATGCAAAGGACGAACACCTACGCTCCGATTTCAGGAAACGAGTGCTCGGTATGGATCTGACGGCGGAGCAGCGTCACTGGGAGAACGTGAAGGTCAAGTACGGACAAAGTGCGCCGCCCTCGTTCGACAACAACCTGAAGGCGGTCTTCAAGCTCAAGGGGGCGGTCAGCTACGTCTATCGCAAGGATTTCAAGGAGGGGGTGGCGAAGGTCGTCCTGGTGGTTCCATTTAAAAACTGATCTTCTTCGAAGGCCATTGTACCTAGAGCACAGAACAGTTTGGCCTCCGTCGAGAAATCGCGCAATTTCATGCAGCTAGCGAGCGCGCCCGCAGCGACCGACCAAGGCGTAGTTGACCTACGGTGACCGAGGTCGCGAGGACGTAAGCGGTTTACCCTACAACAAGACGCCAAGCCGGCATTATGATATGATGCTTCGACGGTCTATCGATATTCTCAGTTGCCAAGAAAGGAAAAATCGGAATGCGGACAGTCACAATTTCGTTGCTCCTGCTCGTGATCTGCGGGTGCTCTCCGTTTACCAAGAAACCGGTGACCGTGGTCAACCACGATAACATGGAGGTGCTCAAGGGGGCCATCATCGCGACCCTCATCGGGCGGGGCTATGAAATAGAGTCCATCACCGACGAGGGCATCACCACCAAGGAGCGCTACGCCGGCTCCAGAAACGAGGTCAAGTGGGACATCGTGGTGAGGCCGGGACCCGGGGGCGCCACCGTTGACACCCACTCGGTCAACGCCGAGGGAGAGGTCGACAAACACGTCGCCGAATGGATGGCGGATCTGAAGGCCCATATCGAGAGGACCCTCCAGAAACGCACCCCGGACGATTTGACGGCCATCGCGCAGAACTACGCGGTGGCCAAGGTAACGGTTTCGAACGCGCTGCCCAACACCCCGTGCTCGCCCCTCGGCACCGTGAGCGCGACCGCGCCCGGGATGACCGCCGCCCAGGGGATCGAATCGGCGCGGCGGATGCTGGAGATCGAGGGCGTCATCAAGTCCGCCGACTTCGTGGTCATCGAGACCAACAACATGGTGCCCATGGGCTTCACCATAGGATACACCCTCACCGGGACGGCGTACAGCTGTGAGGGCGCCCCCGCAGAGGCGCCACCCGCTGACGCGCCGGTGGAAGAGGGAGAAGCCCCGGCGCCGGACGATGGGGAGGTCCCGCCGAAGGAGAGCTGACCGGCCCCCGTCCAGATATCTATAGGCTCTCCTGCATTAGGAGTGGGTAGAATGAAGAAATTACTTGTACGGTTGCGCCATCAGCTCGTCGCCGAAATAAATTACTGCAGTTCTCGTTCAGCTGTCATTTGTTAAGAAAA
>JBNLED010000017.1:0-9067 GCA_050304755.1 Polyangia bacterium
CGGCCCGAACGCCTGGGGAAGGACCGCCCCAAACGCCTGGGGAAAGAACGGCCCGAACGCCAGCTGAGGGATCGTCCGGGGCGCCTGGGGAAGGACCGCCCCGAGCCTCGCCCGAAGGAGCGCCTTGAAGTTGATTTCAAAGAGAAGCCGAAGGATGTCCCCAAGCGGCAGAAGAACTTACCGGAGGCCTTATACGACCCCTTTGCGGCCGCATCGAGCTCAGGCCAAGATGTGGAGGGGCAGGTTTTCGAGCGGATCACCCAGCCGGAGGTACTGGAGCGCGGGCCCTCTAAGGGAGAAGCGAGTGTCGCGGACGAGCCCAAGGAACGGGCGGGGCGACCATCCGGCAAAAACACGACCGAGCTCCTCCAGACCGAAATAGAGCAGGCCATCCTGGAGACGCGGTCCGTAGAGGAGATCACAGAGGACATCTCTCAGATCGAAATCATCGGGTCGTCCACCGCGGCGGAGGCGCTCCCCCACGTCCCCCTGACCTCACTGCCCCGCCCCGGCCTCGTTCAGAAGCTCAAGCGTCCCCCCGTCCTCATCGGACTCGGTGCCGCGCTGGTCGCCGTCATCGTGCTTCTCGTTGTCCTTCTGAGTTCGAGTGACAGTGACCCCACGCAGAAGAGCCCGTTCCATCTCGATGAACCGGACAAGATTGCTGACCGCAAAGCGTCATCCGAGACTCCCGTGGAACCCGAAGCGAAGGCACCGCCTGTCAAAGCGGCCTCAGCAGGGCCTTCGAAATCTCCCGATGGAGACGCTGTGAAGGGGACGGCCGAAGGCGCGCCGGCTGAAGACACGCCGGAAGAGGCACCGGCCGAAGGCGCGCCGGCTGAAGGCGCACCGGCCGAAGGCGCGCCTATCGAAGGGGCGCCGGCCGAGGTCGCACCGGCTGAAGGCGCACCGGCCGAGGGGGCGGCAGAGGAGGAACCGCCCCCGTCCGAGATCGCTGAGAAGGGCTCTGCTGGAGCAGCGGAGCCCGCGGTCCCGGTGGTCACCGTCGACCTTATCGGTCTGCCGAAAAAAAGCCGGATAAAGGTCAACGGCAGGCTGTCCCGGATTCCCATTGAGCATCCCGAATCAAAAAGTCCTGTTACGGTGACCATAACCGCAGATGGTTACAAACCCTATAAGACCAAAATCGTCATGGATGCCGACAAGGAAGTCGCGATAAAGATGGAGCGACGAAAAGCTCCCAAGAAAGTGGTGCATAAAAACAAACCAAAGGGTAAACCCGAAAAAGGCGGGGTGCTCGTATCCAACCCCTTCAAGAATTGACAAAGAGCCAATGCGTACCATCTCGAAAAGAAAACGTTGTTTCGAATGGAGTCCCCTTGGGCGTTGCGTTATCGCGGTTTCAGCGATCGTCGCGGGCCTCCTCCTCGCCCCCGCGGCCGCTTCCGCGGAAGGGGGCAAGCCGCTCCTCTACTGTCAGGAGAAGCCGAAGGTCGCGGCCAAGGCGAAGAAAGTGGCGGGGGATCTCTTCGGCAGGGCGGAGCGGGCGTTCAACAACAAGCAGTACCCCAAGGCCCTGAAGCGCTTTCTGTGCTCCCTCCATATCATCGAGCACGAAGCGACAGTGACCAATATCGAGAAAGTCGTCGAAACGCTCGAGAACAAGGATCTCGCGCTGAGATTGTTGGGCGATTATGTATCGCTCAACCCGGAGGGGGAGTTCACTCCCGACATGAAAGAGCTCATCGCCGAGCTGGAGCTGGCCCTCGGTCGAAATCAACCCGAGCCGGAGGTCAAGTGCGAACCGCCGAAACCGCCGTCGCCGGTCTGCGTCACTGTTCCGGACGCGGCGCCGTATATCGCGTACGCGGAATCCTTTGACAAAACCGACAAGATCTTCAGCTTCGGCGCGATCGGCGCCGGCGCGGCGACGATCATCGCCGGCGGTGTTCTCCAGGGGCTGAGCCTCGCCGCGAGGAATCGAGCGGACGAGGCGGACTCCTACGATACCTTCCTCGATGAGGTACGAAAAAAGAAGGCGTTCCAGACGGGCGCCATCGTCGGATTCGCCGCGGGGACCGTCACCGCGGGGATCGGCGTGGCGCAGCTCGTGATAATGAAAAGGCGTCAGAAGAGATGGAACCGACTGAGGGAAGAGGATCCGTCTTTGACGGAGTGCTCTCCCAAAGAAGAGAAGCCAGAGGCGAACGTGACGGTCGGTCTTCGCAGCGTGAATTTCTCCGTGAGGTTCTGATGCATATACTCGGTACATTGCTCCGGATAGCTTTGGTTTCAGGATTTCTCCTCATCTCGAGCTGTAAGGAACAGGAGCCCCCTGAGGGGCAGCTCGCCTGTGTGGACGACTCAGACTGCCCGTCCGGGTGGTTCTGCGATCCGTCGGACGACTTTTGCTACGCCGATGATGCTGTCAGGGACGGCGGCACGGATACCGCGACTGAATAGTCCCTAAAAATCCCGGCGTCGCTGACAGATGATACGCTCCAGGTCCCTCCGATTCCACAAGGTGACTGGAAAGAGGGAGCACCCCTTCGCCTGCTCCGACGCGGCCCGGGTGAACATGGCGTTGGTGACCACCATAGCCTCCTGACAGTCATAGTAGGTCGCGCCGGCGATGGCCTGTTGTACGGCGTCGTTGCCCACCCGGCCGCTCAGGTAGTTCTTGGCCTGCACCGCGATCCTCGCCCCGTCCTTCTCGACAATCAGATCCGCGCCGAAGTCCCCCCCCTGTCCCCCCACATTCCTCGCCCGGTAGCCGAGCCGCCTGAACAGCCGCACGAGAAATCGCTCGAACTCGTGGCCGTCCATGGCGTCGATTTCGGACAGGGTCGAGGCGATTCGGTGCCGCCGCACAACGCGATAGAACCAGAAGACGATGACGGTCGCGCCGGCGATGAGCAGGTGGGGGGTGTACGCTTCGATGAGGGCGCGATGGCACCACGCCAGATAGCCGGCGACGCCCGCCACGGCGACCACCAGAAGAGAGCCCCCTCGCTTCGAACCGGAACGTTTTTTCTTTCGGCGCACCATTGGCACTCTCGTATGACGTCATACCGCCGAGCCTCCAGAGTGCCAAGGATTCGTCTGTTTGGAAATTTTTCGGCGGGATTTTCCGGCGGGGGCTCACCTGCCCCGCTGGTCGCGGACCCAACGGTACACCCCGGATCGGTCATGGGCATTCTTCAGGATGTAGTTGAAGATCTCGGCGCAGGCGTTGAGCTCGGCGGCGACGGCGTTCCGCTTGGCCACGAGCCTGTTGTATTTGTCGACGGCGCGGTTGTAGTTATCGACCGCGTCCTGACGCCGCCCCGGATCGCTCTTCGGGGTCCGGTCGAGGGTGGTCTTCAGCCCCGCGAGCTCCGCCTCCCCCTCCCGACAGGCCTCGCTGCGCGCCGCCACTTTGGGTTTGGTGTCCGCGACACACGCCTTCATCTCGGCGAAGGTCTCCTTGAGGTACGCCACCTCCTTGCCCCGACCGTACGGTTTACCTGTCCCAATGGGGACCACCTCGGGGGTGGAGCGGATCTTGACGCTGGTGTTCTCGTCCGTCAGAAAGCCCACCAGCGCGGGGGAGGTGGTCTCCACGTAGCTGTATCCGGTGCCCCGGTAGTCGAGGGGCGGGCTCTTCAGCCCGACGGCCATATGGGCCTCCTCGGAGAAGAGCAGCAGGACCACCTCGAACCCCTCCCGCTCGAGCAGGCCCGCCAGGAGGCGGCTCTTGTCATCGCAGTCCCCGCATTTCTCGACGAAGGTCTCGATGGGGAACTTGGGGTTGTCCGCGTGCTCGTCGCAGTATTCTATCTGCTGCACGAAGGTGATGAGGAGCTCCTGGTACCGGTCATCGTCGAGCCGGAGCCGGTCGCGGATGGACCGGAGCTCGCCGAGGAGGGTCTCGTAGAAGGGCTTCTGCGCGGGGTCTTTGATGAGGGCCCGTTGAAACCCGACGCTCAGATCCGCATCCCTCATCTCCGGCGGCACAAGGGCCACCTTCTCTGCGTCCCGCGCCCCCTGGTAGACCGCTTCGTCCACCTTGAGGCTGATCTTGAGCTGCTCGGATTCGAAACGAAAACGATAGGTGACGCGAGATTTCGCAGTGCCGTTGTCAACCGAGATGCTCGGATAACGGATGTCTCCCGATTCGGAGCCCCTCTCCGCCATTCCGAGGCGGTTCGGGGTCTCGGAGACGGTTTCCTTTGCCGGCGGCTGCTTGGCACATCCGTCCATGAAGACCACGAATGACAATAGATAGATGATGTTTCTCATACTACGAAGCATAGCGTAAAATTCGCGGGTTGTCCGGCGCCTGCGAATCGTCGCCGCGCCCGTGGAGCCCCCGCCGTGCGTCCCGAATATCGGAGAACGGCCGGTGTTTCCGGTCTCCGGTAACGGATTGGACGGCCGTGACAAGTCGGGTCGAAGGAGAGAGCCCCGGCTAATGCACGTCGGCCCAGAAGCACTCGCACTCCAGGCCGCCGCCGCCGCTCCAGATCTCGAAGCCGGCCTGGATATTGATGATCTGCTGGTTGGAGGGGAGCCCGCGGTTGGCGATCGCGTCGTCGAAGAACGGCCGGAGGTCCACGTCGACGGAGTCCGCGCCCCCCTGCAGCACGTAGGCGATGTAGCGTCCGCCGCCCTCTCCCTGTCCGCCGGTCCAGACCTGCCACTGGCGGTTGTCGATGGTGACGTTCGTCTCCGGCGCGCCGGCCGGCTGCTTGTCGCCCTTGTTCTCGATCCAGAGCATCACGAACCACTCCGCCGTGGATCCGCCGGAGTTGGAGCTGGTCCAGATATCCCAGGCGGCGTTGAAGGTGCCGTTGATGCTGCCCGAGTTGGTGTGGAACCCGGTATCGATGCTGCTGAACGCGTCGACGCCGACGGGGAGCCCGCTGCCGCTGGTGGAGAGGTCGCCTTTCCGACCGAGGAAGGCCGCGGGATACGAGGCCGGCTCATCGGCGCTGCTGCTCGCGGTCTGCGACGTGATGGTGAAGTTGGTGCCGTTCCAGTCGATGCACTGGGTGCCATCCCCCGAGCCCGGCCCCCAGGCGTTGCCCACCACGTAGTATTCTTTGCCGTTGGCGCGGACCTTCTGCTCCGGGAACTGGTTGCAGGAGCTGCCGTTCACCTCCATGGCGGGACACTGGCCCGGCGGGTTGATGATGGGGCCGTCCGAATCGGGGGTGAACTCGACCAGCTTCAGGTCGAAGTTGCTGTCGCTGTCTCCCCCCGCGACATTGAGCTGGATGTCGTACCAGTCGCCGGTGACGTCGCAGTCGATCCCCTCCCACGCGGGGCACTCCACCATATCGAAGCAGACCAGCCCTTCCCACCCGCCGTCGATCTCGCCGAGGGTCATGAAGGGGGAGACCTTGCCGTCATTGTTGGCGTAGCTGGTGAAGCCCAGGCGGACCTGGGCGCCGTCAGACGTCCCGTCGATGGCCATCTGGAAGCAGGTGACGTCGCCGTCATAGGCGTACTTGACCTCCTCCGTACCCGCCTCCTCGTCCGCCGGATCGGACTTCAAACCGAGGCCCATACCGCATCCCCAGTCATTGTCGTAGTCCTCCGAGGCGACCGTACGCCCCGTGAATCGGCAGCCGGTCTTGCCGCACTCCGGGGTCGCATCGGCGCAGGAGCCCCCAGGATCGCTGAAGAGATACCACCCCCCCTGGATGCCGTAGGGGTCATCATCGTGGGTGGACGGATCGCAGCCGATGAACGGACCGTGGGTCACGAGATTCGGGCTGTCGGGGCAATCGATGGGATCCCCCGTATCCGCGTCGGTGTCGGAGTCCGTGTCCGTATCGCCGTCCGTGTCGGAGTCCGTATCCGCGTCCGAGTCCGTGTCCGCGTCGGAGTCCGTATCCGAATCCGTGTCCGCGTCCGAATCCGTGTCCGCGTCCGAATCCGTGTCCGCGTCCGAATCCGTGTCCGCATCGGTGTCTGTATCCGTATCCGCGTCCGAATCCGTATCCGCGTCCGAATCCGTGTCCGCATCGGTGTCGGAATCCGTATCAGAATCCCCATCCGCGTCGGCGTCCGCGTCGCCATCCGCTCCGGCGTCATTGAGAAATGCGCGTCTCAGATCGGAGTCGCCGCACCCCCACAGACAGAGGATTCCCGCTACCATAACCACTTTGTAAAATGTCGTTTTATTCATTGATAACCTCTCTATATCCCGCCC
The DNA here is from genome assembly GCA_050304755.1 of Polyangia bacterium. Classification (GTDB taxonomy): domain Bacteria; phylum Myxococcota_A; class Polyangia; order JAAYKL01; family JAAYKL01; genus CAYWLQ01. Next base: position 6,161 of record JBNLED010000017.1, read on the forward strand.
TAGAATATTACTTTCAGAGTACCCCATTCCCCCCCGGATTCCCATCGAAAAGAAGTATCTGTGTTATGAGAAGGCGTATCATATCGGTCAACTCCGCGAATATCAGCCGACCTGAAAAACTTCACCACAATCGGGATTAATAAACCCAGACTTCACGGAATTTTAGTATTTCTGGCACGCGGCCGGAAAGCGAGTACTCTATAATAAAAATTCTAACCGAGGAAAGAAAATGAGACATCCAGATCGATGCGACGCCCCGTTGTACGAGCAGCGCTGCGTGCCCCGTGAGGGGGAAGCCCCTTTGCTGATGTCAGATGAGCTCGACGAACTGCTGGTCGAGCTCGGGGGCGGCTGGCATTTGAAATTCGGACATCATTTGTCGCGGACCTATACATTCCATGATTTCGATGAAGCCCTGGAGTTCACCCACCAGGTCGGGAAGATGGCCGTCGCGGAGGGGCACCATCCCGACATCACGGTGAGCTTCGGAAAGGCGGAGGTCGTCTTGTTCACCCATGCGATCGACGGGTTGACCCGAAACGATTTCATTCTCGCGTCAAAAATCTCGCGTCTCGAGGAAAAGCGAATCGCGGTGTAGCGAGCATCGCGCCACCGCCCGACAGGATCCTTTTCGTCGAGACGCCCTCAGTGTAGAATAGTCCCATGAGATTCACTGTCTTGATGCGCTGGTGCGTTCCAGCGATATTCGCGGCATGCAGCACAAAAGAACCGCTTCCCCACGAGACCGCGGGGACCGTGGTGTCGCCGGCGCCGACCGACGTGTCGGTCATCGACGCGCCGCCTCCTGCCGCTTCGCCGAGAGCTTCTGGAACGCTTCCCCGAAACGACACAGCCCCCGCCCACGGGGAGCCCGCTTCGAAAGTGGTGCTGCACCTTCAACTCCTCGGAGAGGAATTGTCTTCGGAGGTCATGGACGATTTGGGGTTCGTAAAGAAGAGTATTGAAGCCTTCTACCGTCTCGAGGTCAATATCCTTCCCCCCCGAGCATTGCCCGAAGCGGCGTGGTATGCCCCCCGGAAACGATATCGGGCGGAGCGGCTCCTCGATTTCCTGGAGGCTGTCCGTCCGTCCGCCGATGATCGCATCCTCGGCATTACCGACCGGGACATCTCCACCACCAAGGGAAGGCACGAAGACTGGGGGATCCTCGGGCTCGCGACCCTGGACGGCAGCGTGTGCGTGGTGTCTAGCTACCGCACCCGCAAGAAGCTGTCGAACGCCCCGGATCGGAAGCTCCGGGCCAGGGTCCGCTTCGCCAAGACGGTGGTGCACGAGCTCGGCCACAACTTCAACCTCGAGCACTGTCCGAACCGGGGGTGTCTCATGGAGGACGCCATGGGGACGGTGAAAACCACCGATCGGGAGTACACTTTTTGCGACGCCTGCCGCCGCAAGCTGCGGTTGGGCTTCCCTGAAATCGCCGTCGAGACCCCGACACCGCCGTGGCCCGAGCCTGAATCGGAATCGGAATGAAGACGTGAATGAGGCAACGGACCGGACGAGAATGAATCGCGCGGCCGGCGTTCTGATCGCCTCGAGCGCTGTTCTCATCGGCGGCAGGGGATGTGAACCTCGAGGACTCGCCGGAGGCCAAACTGTTTGGTGCTCTAGCGGTCAGACTCGCATGGCGGCTTCGGGATCCCGCTTGGCCCGGCGGCTGAGAATCCCCCAGGCGATGACAGAGCAGATAAAGGTCGATAGGCCGACGATCTGGGAGGTGGACAATATCCCGATACCGCCCCGCCCCACGTCGCCGCGGAGGATTTCCATGAGCGCCCGTGTGATCCCGTAGTACGCGGTGAAGGTCAGGAAGACCTGACCGCGGAACGTCCGCTTCCGGTAGACCCGCATGACCAGGAAAAAAGCGATCCATCCGTTGAGGGAGGCCATGAGCTGGGTGGGATAGACGAGGGCCGACGCGGCGTCTCCCGCCCGGACCAGGTGGAGGCTGACGTGATGTTGAAACGCCGGGGCGCCGTGAAACTCGCCGGTCATGCAGCCGACCTTCTGCGCGAACATCCCGGTGAGATCCGAGAAGGCCACCTCCCAATTGGGGAACCTCAGCCCGAGGGACTTGATCCAGCTGGGCGCGGCCTCCGGGATGGGCCGCCCGTAGTCGCATCCGAACATGAGGCATCCCAGCCGGGTGATCCCGAGCCCGGTGGCCAGCGTGGGGACGACGATATCCGCCCAGGAGAGCAGGCGGATATTGCGCCGCCTCAGATAGAGCCACGATCCGATGAATCCGCCGAGAAATCCGCCATAGGCCACGAGCCCGCCTTTTCGGAGGTTGAAGATCTCGACAAACCCCGCCTCCCGGTACTCACCGAGGTTGGTGAGGATGTAGAGGACGCGGGAGCCCAGGATAGCCGCCACCGCCGTCCAGACGAAGCAGCTCGCCATCTGGTCTCTGGGCAGCCCGTCCTTGCCCCCCAGGTGCATCACCAGATACCAGCCCACCACCAGGGACAACCCCAACATGACGCCATATGAGTAAATAGGCATGTTGATGACGGGTATGCGAAACAGTATCGGATACATGCCTCGAAACCTATCGAGTCAGGGGGAGGAGGTCAACCGAAACCTCCTCGGAGGTCCCACTGTTCCCGCCGCCTCGAATCTGAATTTCGAAACACTCGTTCGCGGGGATGTCCTTACGCGCCGCCCTCCGAATACCGGCGCAGGATGTCCCAGTAGGCGCCGCGATAGCCGGCGGCGATGGCGTCCACCAGTGTGTGATTATCGTTGTAGTTGTAGTTCCGGCCCTCGGCGTGGGGGTTGAAGAAGAGAAAGCGGGGATCTCCGGCCACCAGGCGATCGATGGTGTCGGCGGCATCGGTCACCCGCGGGTCCAGATAGAAGAGGGGGCGGGTGGGATCGGTCCCC
>JBNLED010000018.1:0-16994 GCA_050304755.1 Polyangia bacterium
AGCAGCGCCAGGATCTCCGCCGACACCTCCGACGAGGGGTCGGTGGTCTCGTCCTTCACCACCTGCTTTACAAGCCTAAGATGATTCTTATTATTTAAAATGGTGGCCCAGAGTTTCTGCTCCAGCTCGAAGAGCGCGGTCGTCTGGGCGACCTCCTCTTCCGCTTCCAGTGTCTTCTGACTCCCGATGTTGCGAAAGTACCTGGCGAGGGAGGCGTCCGAGTTCCGAAAAATCCGCCCCGGGCTGCTCGACTTCGCGGCCCGATGCGTTAACTCTCTCTTTGAGCTGCTTTCTTTTGGATAAGTCATCGTTATGCTCCTCGTGTTAAAACCCGTCTGCCCAAAAGAGAAGCAAAATACTTGCCATCTTTTCATTGCTGAACTTTTTCAATCACTTGGACCCAAACTGTCTCAATTGCCCGGCTCAATAATCTGTCTCAGTGAGACAAAATCCTGTCCCTGTGTACCCGTCGCCAGGACGGTTCACATGGCCGACGGCGTCAATATCCGCGCCAGCCGCTGGGAGAGGGCCGCCTTTCTGAACGGCTTCTGGACAAACCCGACGGCTCCGGCGGCGAGAAGACGGCTCGTGGTCTCCTCAGTGCTGAACCCCGAGGAGATGAGCACCTTGACGTGAGGGTGGATGGCTTTGAGCCGCTCGAATGTCTCGCCACCGCCTTCTCGGGCATTGTCAGATCCAGGATCACGAGATCTTCTGAGGCCTCAAACATCGCGGCTTCGCGATGCAGGAAGACCGAGTGCATCGTTGTGTTCCGGCCCTCCTCGCGAACGATATTTCCCAAAACCGGGCGGGTTCGGGTAACACTGTCTGTAGACGAAATATTCAGGAGCTGAAGTGATGAGAAGGGTTGTACTCGGGAGCATGCTGTGCCTGTTGGTCGGGATACCGATGGGGATGGGGATTCGGAAACGGAGCGGTGGCACATGTGCCCGCCCGGGACCGAGCCCCTGGCGCTGGAGGGCGACCAAGGGGGGTGCAAAACGGACGTCTCCGACGGCTGGTGCTGTGTGACCGCACCGGCCTCGAGTTGCTCGGACGCGGCCGGCGTAATATGCGTGACCGGCGACGAGTGTGCGGGGTGCTTCACCGCCGCCAGCGACCCGACCCTCACCTGCGAGGCGGGGCGCGTCTGCTGTCTGGACATGTGCGACTGAGCCCGGCCGGGGGAACCGCTCGAAGCGATTTGCAGAGATTCACTGCACGGCCTCCACGGTGAAGGCCTGCCAGCCCACGCCGCCGCGGAGGTCGTGGGCCACGGCCCAGAGGGTGAAGGTGCCCGGCTTCTCGGGAATCCAGGAGACCTCGAAGGGGCCGCTGGGATCCTCGTCGGTTTCCGAGATGCAGGGGTTGTCGGCCTCCATCCCCTTCTTCTCACACGTATCGCCGGAGCGGCTCTTGTCGAAGTCACCGCCGGTGACATACCAGGAGAGGAACACCTCGTCCTGCTTGGGGGTGGGTTTTCCGAACTCGATGACGTCGTAGGTCTGCACGCTCTCCTCGGTAACGAAGAGGGCGATCTCGGCCTCGCACTCGCCGCCCTCCTTGCAGCGAAGCTTCCCGCCGCCCCCCTCGTCCGCCGGCGTCATCTCCATGCCCTCGAAGTAGACGCGGTCGATGACCGGGTTGGTCTGGGGGGTGTCGCTGTCGGACACCATGACCGTCTTGAAGGCCGAGAGACCGTCCCCCTTTCTGCACAGGTCGTTGACGTTGGTCGTCTCCCGGAGCTTGGCGTACCTCTCCGGCGCCGGGAGCGTGCCCCCGGCGCACATCAGCACGATGAAGGTGGCCCGGAGATAGCCCCCCTCGGGGACCCCGTCCAACATATCCGTGGGGGTCACCGGGATCTCGAGGATATCGCCCCCCGCCTCGGCCGTGCCCACCACCGGGGGCACCAGCATGTCACAGGTGGCGATCCCCTCGCTCGGGTGGATCGTACCGGAGCACCCCATCCAGGCGAAGCTCACCTCCCGGTCCTTGCCCTTGGGATCGGCCCAGAGCACCTGGAGAGTGGTGCCCTCGCCGGGGCGGATCTCCGGCGGCTCCGCCCGCACGCCGAGCACCCGGAAGTCCTCCACCTGGGTCACGGCGTCGAACTCGAAGCATCCGGACAGGAGGAGGCAGGGGGCGACGAGGAGGCCGGCGGTCTTCGAAAGGATGGTCTGAAAATTCATGCGTCTCATGGTCAATACTCCACCTTGAGCCCCAGGCTCGGAATGATCGGCATCCCCGGGATGGGCTCCCGTTGCTCGTAGTTGTAGCTGTAGGCGTAGTCCGCCACCAGCTTCTGGTAGTAGATGTTCTGGATATCCAGATAGGCGGTGAGGGAGAGGGCCTTCCACTGCCACTTCTTGTCGATGCGGAGATCGAGCTGGTGACACAGGGGCTTCCGCCGTGAGTTGTTCCGGCCGTAGATGGGAACGTAGCTGTCGGTGTCCGCGTCGTAGCTGGAGCCCAGCACCGGGGTGTAGGGGGTCCCGCTCCACAGGCGGAACTTGAAGCCGACCTCGATGCCCCACCCCACGTAGACCGTGGCCATGGCCGTGAGGATGTGGGTCTGGTCGGACTCGAAGAGCCGCCAGGGCTCGCCGGAGCCGTCCTTACGCTCGCTTTTCATGAGCGTGTAGTAGAGCTGTCCGAAGAGGCGCTGGGTGGGCCGGTGCTTGATCTGGAGCTCCATGCCGTAGGCCCGGCCCTCGGCGTCGTTGTTGTACCGCTCGGGCACCATCTCCCCGTCCCGCCGGACCAGCTCGTCCGACTCCGTGAAGATGTTCCCCATGTCCTTGTAGAACCCCTCCAGGCTGACCTCGATGTTCTCGAGCACCTGCTGCTCCACACCGGCGCTGTAATGGATCGACGACATGAGCTCGAGGTTCGGGTTGCCGTAGTCGTCGTCGGCGATCTCGAACGGCGGCGCCTGGTGGAAGAGCCCCACCCCGGCCTTGAGGGTGGTCTTTGGGAGGAGCTCGTACCGCACCACCGCACGGGGATCCGCGCCCCAGCGGTTGATGTTGCTGTAGTAGTCCCCCCGGACGCCGAGGATGACCTGGGTCCGCGGGATGACGGTGAGCTCGAGCTCGGTGTAGAGCGCGGGGTAGGCGAAGAACGTGGTTTTATCGAAGGTCAGCCACTCCTCGTCCACGGAGAAGTTGTAGTCGAGATCCCCCTCGAGCCCGAAGTCCGTCGGGACCCTCATGTTGACCTTGGCCCAGCGCATCTCCGAGTCCGTGCCGAGCCTAAGGACGAATATTCGGCCGGGATCGAAGGTGAGCTCCTCGCGGATGAGCAGGGGGTAGACGTTCCAGTCCTGCTTCATGTTGCCCTCGTAGTAGTTGCCCCCCCAGAAGCCGCCGCCGATGCTGAGCTGGTTCTTGAGCTTGTCGTTGAGGTCCAGGTTCCACTCCGCCTGCCCCTGGTAGGTCTTCAGGTGGACGTCGAGGCCGCTCCCCCAGAAGGGATCGCTGCCGTCGTCGTCCCAATCCATGATCCACTTGTCGTCGGTGCCGTAGAAGAAGAGCCGGACGTTATTGCCCTTGCGGGGGTGGTAGTCCGCGGCCAGCTGGAAGTCGTAGTAGCGGGGGGCTACCGTGAGCTTGATGTCGTCCCCCATCAGGTTAAGGGCCTTCATGAAGCCGTCGATGTAGCTCCGCCGCACCGTGGCCGCCACCGACCAGTGGTCGCCGATGGGCCCCTCCCCGAGGACCCCCACGTCCCAGACGTCCGCGTCGATGTACGCGTGGAACCGGTCCTTCTTGGGGGCGCGGGTCTTCACATCCACGATGCCGCCGGTGGCGCGGCCGTACCGGACGGAGAAGTTGCCCGGGTAGAAATCGATGCTCTCGAGCAGATCCGAGTTGATCACCGAGGTGAGCCCGCCGAAGTGGTAGAGCAGGGGCAGATCCAGGGAGTCCAGGAAGAACTTGGACTCGTAGTGGGCGCTGCCGCGGACCGGGATCTCCCCTTCGCCGGACGCGGACTGGGCCACGCCGGCCAGGTTCTGCACCGCCCGGAGGGCGTCCCCGCCGGTGCCGGGGATCTTGTTGATCTCCCGCGCGGTGATCTCCCGGCGGGTCACCTCCCGGGCGGGGCGCTTCGCCCGCACCACCATCTCGTACTCCGAGTCCTCGAGCTCCAGCCGGTAGACCAGCTCCCGCTCCTCCCCCTCCACCACCGCCTCCTCGATCTCGAGGGGCTTGTAGCCGGGGCTCATGATCTCGATGCGGTAGCTCCCGGCCTTCGTGAGGGTCGCCTCGAACCGGCCCTGCTCGTCGGTCTCCAGCGACATCGCCGCGGCGGGATCGGACGGTTCGGCGGCGGTGGGCTTCAGGGTGATGAAGGCGGCGGGGATGGGCTCGTCCTCCATGGTGAGCACCCTGGCGATGAGTCGGGCCGGCGGCGGCGGGGCCGTCTCCTGGGCCGGCTCGGCGGGCGCCTCTTTGATGAAGAACTGGTACCGGTAGGTGACCCGGGCCGAGATGGGGACGCCGTTCTTGACCGCCGGCTTGAACTTGAACCGCAGCATCGCCGCCCGGGCCGCTTCGTCGAACCCGTGGCCCGCCGGCTCCAGGACGTGCACATCTGTGACATTGCCGTTCACGTCGATATCGATCTCCGCCATCACGTCCGCGCTGAGCTGCGCCGCGAACGCGGCCTCCGGGTAGTCGGCCTCCACGTACTCGACGAGCTCCGGCGGCGTGAGCCCACCGGCGGCGGGCGGGGCCGATTCTTTCGAGGGTTCCGGGCTCTCACCGGGGGCAGGTTCGGCTGCGGGCTCCTCCGTAGAGGTGTCCTCGGGCGGCGCGTCTTCGGGTGAAGTGTCCTCGGACGGCGCGTCTTCGGGTGAAGTGTCTCCGGACGGCGCCTCCCTGGGTGGTGCGTCCTCCGTGGGACCTTCCTTCGGCGAATCCGGGGCGGAGGGACGGTCCGGCGCCGATGGTGCCGGCGGCGCATCGTCCCCCGCGGCGCCCCGGGAGAAGACCGCAATCACTGTCGTCGTCACTGCAAACCGGATGAGGCTCGGGGTTCTCGTATGTGTTGGCATCGCTCTCTCGTTCTCAAGGTTTGACCCATGCGCTCGGCGTTCATCTCAGTAAACACCGCTCGATGTGAAAATTGTCACAGACGGTCGATGAAACTCCGAAAGAGGCGGTCGGGTTCCAAAAAAGGCTGTTTCGGGCCGAATCGGGACTGTTCCCGTGCCCTTTGGCTTGGACGTTTGTAGTATTTTCCACCTTAAAATGGGGGTCGCAACCACTACAAATTTGAATATTAAGTCAAAAATTAGGAAGGTTATGGAAATGAGAAAAAGGCAGGCGCGTTTTCAGATAATTTGGCCGCTGCCCGGGAGTCTTCTGATGACCGTTTCGATAGGGGGGCGTGGGGTGCGATGACGACAATCCGGAGGGAACAAGTGATGCAGAAGCAACCGAAACCATCGTCGACCATTTTTCGTTTTCTCATGGCCCTGTTCGCGGTCCTCGTCCTTGGCGCCTGCGACGAGAGCAAGGACAAGGGTGAGGCGGAGGGCGCGACCCTCACAATTCCCTTCGAGGACGGCACCCTGGAGCTCCAGGTCTGCACCAGCGACATCATCCGGGTCCTCTTCACCGAGGACGACGAGGCGTTCTTCGCCCGCGAGACCCTCGCCACGGCGCCCAAGCGGTGCGACGACGATGTCACCACCGTCATCACCCGAGGCGACGAGGAGACCACGCTCGCCACCGACACCCTCACGGTCAAGGTGGACATGGCATCGGGGGCGGTGTCGTTCTTCGATGCCGACGGCGGGCTGCTCCTCGCCGAGCAGGGCCGGGACCTCGAACCCGTGAAGATTCAGGACGAAGCGGTCTATCACATTCATCAGGAGTGGGAGCCCCGGGAGGGGGAGGCGTTCTACGGGCTCGGCCAGCACCAGCAGAACCTCATGAACATCAAGGAGTACCCGCTCAGCCTGATGCAGTACAACACCCAGATCGTGGTCCCCTTCGTGGTGTCGAGCGAGGGCTACGGCCTGCTCTGGGACAACACCTCCTACACCCGCTGGGGGGATCTCACCGAGTTCGAATCCATCCACGAGGGCGGCAGTACCTCCGGCGAGTTCGAAGCGGAGGTCACCGGCGACTACATCTTCCAGACCTACTCCTCCGGCAGCATCACCCTCGCGGTGGACGGGGAGGTGGTCATCGACCACTACCGCCAGGGATGGCTCCCCGGCCGGGACTACGCCAAGGTCCACATGGAGGCCGGCGAGACCTATTCGCTGGAGCTCACCTTCGCTTCCGACATCGGGGTGAATATCGCCGACCTGTCGTTCCTGCCGCCCCGGGAGGAGCCGGTCACCTCCCTCTGGTCCAACGTGGGGGACGGCATCGACTACTATTTTGTCCACGGCCCCGAGATGGACGACGTCATCGGCGGCTACCGACGGCTCACAGGCGAGGCCCCCATGATGCCCCGCTGGGCCTTCGGCCTCTGGCAGTGCCGGGAGCGCTACACCTCGGCGGAGGAGGTCCTCGAGGTCCTCGACGGGTTCCGCTCCCGCGACATCCCCGTGGACAACATCGTCCAGGACTGGCAGTACTGGGTGCCGGGCACCTGGGGCTCCCATCGCTTCGACGAGTCGCGCTACCCGGACCCGGCCGGCTGGATCGAGCAGATCCACGACGACTACGACGCCCGGCTGATGATCTCGGTGTGGCCCAAGTTCCACGCCAACTCCGCCAACTTCGACGAGCTCCTCGACGCCGGCTTCCTCTACGAGCTGAACCTCGAGGAGGACGTCCAGGACTTTATGGGCAACACCATGACCTACTTCGACGCCTTCAACGCCGACGCCCGGAAGATGTTCTGGTCCCAGATCAACGACGATCTCTTCAGCCTCGGGGTGGACGCCTGGTGGATGGACGCCACCGAGCCGGAGGTCGTGGAGGGGCCCTACGAGTCCCTAGCGGCGCAGCGCGAGCTCTACGAGACCCACATGCATCCCACGGCGATGGGCTCGGGCTCCCGCATGCTCAACGGCTACTCTATCGTCAACAGCCAGGCGATCTACGAGGGCCAGCGGAAGGAGGCCCCGAACCAGCGGGTCTTCATCCTCACCCGCTCCGCGTTCGCGGGGCAGCAGCGGTACGCCTCGGCCAGCTGGTCCGGGGACATCACCACCACCTGGACCGCCTTCAAGAAGCAGATCCCGGCCGGGCTCGGGTTCACCGTCTCGGGCATCCCCTACTGGACCATGGACATCGGCGGCTTCTCCGAAAAGGACGGCGCCGGGGACGGAGTGGAGTGGGGCGAGCTCAACACCCGCTGGTTCCAGTACGGCACCTTCACCCCGCTGCTTCGGGTCCACGGACAGGACGACAAGACCGGCCCCCGGGAGATGTGGAACTTCAACGAGGAGAGCTACACCGCCATCCTCAAGTTCGACCGGCTCCGGTATCGGCTCCTGCCCTACATCTACTCCCTGGCTGGCGCGGTCACCCACCGGGCCTACACCATCATGAGGCCGCTGGTCATGGACTTTCGAACCGACGAGAGCGTGCGGGAGGTCGGCGATCAGTACATGTTCGGCCCCGCCTTTCTCGTGAGCCCGGTCACCGACTTCGAGGCCCGGGAGCGGGAGGTGGTGCTCCCCGACACGCCGGGGGGTTGGTACAGCTTCTGGACCGGGGAGGCCGAGGCGGGGGGGCGCACCGTCACCGCGGCCGCCCCCTACGACGAGATGCCCCTCTTCATGCGGGCCGGATCCATCGTCCCCACCGGGCCCGAGCTCCAGTTCGCCGGGGAGACTGCGTGGGATCCCATCACCCTCTACGTCTACGCCGGCGCGGACGGCGCCTTCACGCTGTACGAGGATCAGGGGCTCACCTACGACTACGAGGACGGAGAATACGCGGAGATTCCTATCACCTGGGACGACGAGACATCCACCCTCACCCTCGGCGCGCGCCAGGGATCCTTCGACGGCATGGTGGCGGAGCACACCTTCAACGTGATTCTCGTCTCGAAGGACACCCCGGTGGGCTTCTCCTTCGAGCCCGAGCCTCAGGAGAGCGTGATGTATGAGGGCGAGGAGGTGGTGATAGGTCTTTAGGTTTCAGTGAGCGCCGAGCTCCCGCAGACGTGAAGAATCCGAGTGAGCTTCCCTGGTTGCCAGACCAAGACTTTCCTCAACATTGTGCGGCATGGCCATTAGCCAATCCGTGTACTAGGTTTTTCGGCCCATGTGAGCATCTCAGGAGCCGTAACCTTTTGATATTCCAGGATTCACGTTTTCGCGATCACCCAAAATCAGGGGTGCAACTGTCAAAGTCGAGTCTGACAACATTGTTTTATAAAAGAAACGACCATTCCATTGGGTTCGCGCGGTAATCGTGAGGATTTCGGACATGGAAACGGAAAGAGGCATTGACAGCCCCTGAATCAGACTGGGGTGGGGGCCTCTGAGGCCAGTTCTTCGTTCGCGAAGGAACAGATCGGACAGACCGCCGGGTCGTGTCCCCGCGCAGGGCAGTGCTCTCTGCCGAAGTAGATGATCTGGAGGTGTCGCTTGGCCCACTCGGACTCGGGAAAGAGGGCCTTCAGGTCCCTTTCGGTCTGCGTTACGGATTTTCCGGCGGAGAGCCCCCAGCGCCTGGCGAGCCGGTGGATGTGGGTGTCCACCGGGAAGGCGGGCCTGCCGAAGGCCTGGGCCATCACCACGCCGGCGGTCTTGTGGCCCACGCCGGGCAGGGCCTCCAGGGCCTCGAAGGTGTCCGGCACCACTCCGCCATGTTTCTCCAGCAGCATCCTCGAGAGCTCCCGGATCGCCTTCGCCTTCGATCCCGAGAGACCGCAGGGACGGATAATCTCCTGTATCTCGTCCGCGCCGAGGCGGGACATGCCCCGCGGCGTCCGGGCCCGTTTGAACAGCTTCGGCGCCACCTGGTTGACCCGGACGTCCGTGCACTGGGCGGAGAGCACGGTGGCCACCAGCAGCGTGTACGGATCCCGGTGGTCCAGGGGGATTTCGGGGTCCGGGTAGAGCTCGTCGAGGATTCGACCGATACGCGCCATTTTGTTTCGCCGTTTCATTCCAAACTGTCTCTCATGGAATCCTCGACAAGTTCAAGCTTGAAGGCAGGGGTTCCGCCGCATATATTCTGTCTCAGTGGCAACAGCTGACGAACAGCGGAGGTTTTTCGAATGATGAAAGTGATTTTGTTATCAATACTCTCGATGACGGTGCTGGTGTCCTGCGGGCCCACATATGTCCGCGGCTCCGAGGACCCCGAGCTGGACGAGTACGCCATGAGCACCGGGCTCGACAAGCGGGACCTGGAGCAGCTCTTCGACAAAAATATGAACGCCCTCATGACGTCCAGGATCGGTCTCCAGTGGAAGGCGCAGGAGAAGCCGCCCCTGGTGGCCGTCTTCCCCATCGCGAACGAGACCAGCGAGCACGTCCGGGACCAGCTCGACGCCCTGCTGGCGAAGATGGAGGGCCAGCTCATCACCGACGGCTTCGTCCGGGTGGTGGACCACGCCATGCAGGACCAGCTCATCGAGGAGGTCAAGCGGCAGCAGGGCGGAGCGTTCGATGAGACCCAGTCCCGTCAGGTGGGGAAGCAGCTCGGCGCCGAATACTTCCTCACCGGCCGGGTGTACGACTCGGCGGAGCGCACGGGGAAGGAGCGGCGGGTCCAGTACATGCTGTTCATGAGCGTCGTGGAGATCGAGACCGCGGCGAAGGAGTGGCAGCACGAGGCGGACCTCACCAAGGGGCTCGTCAAGTAAGCCGCCGATGCGTGAGTCCGTTCCCGGTCGGGGAGCTCTCTTGAAAGGGCTTCGCCTTATAGTTCTCGCGGTGACGGCCACGGGGTGCGCCGGGTACGCTGGCGAGGTGGCCGAGATGCGCACCGCCCTCCAGCACGGAAACAAACCCCTGGCCCTCGAGAAGATCAACGACGCCCTCGATGTGAAGGAGCCCGACGAGTACCCGAAGAAGCTCAAGGGCGACAACGCGCTGCTCCTCCTCGAGCGGGCCATGATCAAGCAGGGGCTCGGCGATATCGAGTCCTCCGCCGAAGACTTCAAGGTGGCGGACAAGCACCTCGAGCTCCTCGACCTGAAGAACGACACCATGGGGAACATCGGCAAGTTCATCTTCTCCGACGACGCCACCGTCTACAAGGCCCCCGCCTACGAGAAGCTCCTCGTCAACACCTTCAACCTGCTCAACTACCTCGCTCTCGGCGACATCGAGGGGGCCCGGGTGGAGGCCCGCCGCCTCCGGGTCATGCAGGAGTATCTGGCGGGCGAGGACTCCGAGCAGCACGCCCTGCTCGGGCTCGGCAGCTACCTGGCGGGCTTCGCCTTCGAGATGTCGGGGCAGCGGGAGCAGTCCCTGAGCTTCTACGCCGAGGCGCTGGACGACGGGAGCTACCCCTCTTTGGCGGAGCCCCTGGCGCGGCTCCGGGCCTGCGGCGACTTCAAAGACGAGCGCATCGACCGATTTCTTCAGGGCAAACCCGCGGCGACCTGTCAGGGGACGCCGAAGGGCAAGGGCACCCTGCTGATCGTGTCCGGATGCGGCCTCGTGCCCCACAAGGTGCCCAAGCGCATCCCCATCGGCGCAGCCATGGTGCTCGCCGGAGCGCTGCTCACCGATGGCCAGATCCTCCAGGCCAAGGGGCTCGCGGCCCGGGGGCTGCTCACCTGGATCAACTTCCCCCATCTGGAGCGGACACCGCACCGGTTCTCCAGCACCCGGACCCTCGTCAACGGCGCCGAGATCCCCACGGAGCCCGGCATGGACATCACGAACAAGGTCCTCGCCGCCTGGGAGTCCATCAACGGCAAGCTGATGGCCGCCGCCATCGTGAGGCTCATCACCCGGCTCGCCGCCGGGCTCGCCACGGAGAAGGCAGTGAGCGAAGCCAGCGGCAGCGCCGTGGGGGGCCTCCTGGCGGGGCTGGCGGTGCAGGGAACCCTCACCGCCATGGATACCCCGGACACCCGCTCCTGGGTCACCCTCCCCTCGTCGGTCTTCTTCGCCCGGGCGGAGGTTTCCGCGGGCACCCACGTCGTCTCCGTCGTCTTCCAGGGGAAGGGGGGGACGGTCACCGAGAAGCGGACGGTGACGGTGAAAGAGGGCGGTTTTATAGTGGTGCCGGTCAGCTCGATGCGATAGAAACAAAAAAACGCTACCAAGTGACAGTATCGAACAGTTCGGGGGTTTGATAGTGGAGGAGGGACTTACATGATATTTCGTTCAATGAAAACCACCGCGCTCTGCAGCCTGGGAATCATCGGGCTGCTGCTGACCTTCTCCGGCCCCGCGGAGGCCTTGGACGGGGCCAAGGATCGGCGGGGGCTCTTCTGGGGGATGGGCTTCGGCGGCGGCGGCGCGGTGGCGGTGCCGTCGGCGGATATGGGAGGACATGTCCTCTTCGACCTCCAGCTGGGAGCCGGCGTGACCCGGCACCTGACCCTCGGGCTGGACACCGACGTGGTGATCATGCTCTTCGACGGACGGCAGAACTACATCATCACCCCCGGCCCCGAGCTCAACTACTTCTTCGGAGACACCGGATTCTTCGTCCGCGGCGGCGTAGGCGCGGCCATGAGCATCGTCAAGGTCGGGAACGACAGCGACTTCACCATCGGCTTCGACGCCGGCGTGGGCATCGGATGGGAGTTCTTCGCCAATAACAACCTCGCACTGGGATTGGCCCTGGAGACCGACTATATCGTCCGGGAAGGTCAGGATCTCATGATGTTCGGATTTATGTTCGACCTCAAGTACTATTGAAATTGACTTCCCCCGAGAGGGTTGGTCTACTGTTTGTCATGTCGCTTTCCGATACGAGGTTGCTTTTACCAAGAACGCTTGTGTTGTGCGGCCTGCTGGTGGCCGCCTGCGCCGGTAACGGTAACGAAGTCGGGCCCAAATCCGGTGAGCCCCGAAACACGCGGCCCGAGGATCCCCCCGAAGGGGTAACCCGTCAACCCGAGGAGATTTCTCCCCTGCCCCAGAAACGGATGATGAGCGATGAGGACGAGATCATCCCGCTGGTGGAGGTCCCGGACGTGAATATCGCCGGTGAGGATATCCCGGATGACCCCGCGGCCCTGAGAGACAAGGCGAAGGCGGAGCTCGAGGCCGGCAACGTGGATGACGCGCTCTCGATGATTGATGTGCTGCTGGTGTTGAACCCCGAGGACGCGGAGCTGATCGAGACCCGCAGCGAGATCCTGATGAAGCAGGGGTTGAAGGAGGATGCCGCGGTGGATCGCGCCAGGTGCTGCCGGCTGGGCCGCACGACCTGTTGCCCCTGAATCAAAGCGACGCCGCGGCCGTCAAACCCCCTGGAGACCGTCTTGAGGAGGTTAGATTTGATGACCACTTTCCTTTCCAGCCACTATCGTATGCTATCGAGCCTTCTTCTCGGGGTTGTCCTGCTTTGTCCGGTGAACGTTTCAGCAAAGAAGCATGCGGAAGGGGGGTTCAACAAAGAGGAGCTCAAGGCGGTCTCCGATCTGCTCAAGCGGTACGGCGTGGTGGCCCTCGCGGAGAACGAGCGGGACGGCGTGCCCAAGGCGATGACCCTGGCCGTCCGGATCGCCGCCCCGAGGGATGTGGCGTTCAGCATTTTCGAGGATCCGAAAAAGTTCTACTACCTCTCCACCCTCTTCGAAGAGGCGAAGATCCTGGACAATCACGACACCTCCAAGGCCTACTCCTGGGCCTCCCGCCACAAGCTGTTCAGCGTGGTGGGCACGAACACCATCACCCTCTATCCCCCCCGGCGGATTGATGTTTCGATTGTCAAGAGCTCCCTCGGTTCCGGCAACGTATCCTTCCGCTTTTACAAAGATGGAGAGGATCACACCATCTTCGTTCTGAACGGGATTGTCGACGTCCAGAGCTCGGAGTGGCTCATCCGGTATCTCGTGGGCAACAGCCCCTCGATGCGTCAGGCCATGAACATGGCCATCGGCCTCGTGGTGATCAAGGGGGCCAAGGCCATGGCCGAGACGGTCGCCAAGGGGCAGCCGCTGCGGAAACACCGGACACAGGGCACGCGAAAGGGCCCCCTCAAGCCCCTCAGGCCCAAGGATGTCGAGCTGTTGACCCCCCTTCTCGCGCGGGGGCCGGTGATCCTGACCTCCTCTCTCAAGGCCGGCCGGCTCAAGCAGGCGATTGTCGTCGACAGGGTCAACGCCCCGGTCCCCAAGTTCGTGGGGGCGGTGGCTACCCCGACATTCTATCCCCAGATGATCAAGGCCATGTCCGACATCGTGGTGCATGAAAAGACCGACCAGACCGTGGATTTCTCCTGGACGCTGGGGCTTTCCGTGTTCGGTTTGACGACCAAGAGCCGCCTCACCATCCTCCCAGACGGGGTGACCTGGGAGGGACTGGAGGGGGATCTCAAGGGCGGCCTCTGGCGGTGGCAGGTGGTTCCGAACGGTGAAAACGAGTGCATCGTCGCGTACCACGGTTGGGTCGACATCCTCAAATCCACCTACATCCTCGAGAAGAGCATGCGTCGGGAGCCCTACCTCGAGCACGGCTTCATGGTGGGCAGCAACCTGGTAATGCTCCGCTCGGTCAAGCGCACCGTGGAGCGGCAGCTCAAACCTGCCTCGGCTGTTTCGAAAAGCACAATCCAGGATTAGCTCCCCCGCTGCAACCGGCAAGTCTTTTGTCTTCGGGAACTTTCCCCTTCTATATTGACCAGCTCAACGAAACTTTAGACTGCACGACAACCGTCCTCTGTGTCTTGCAAGGACTTCCATCTGGGTTCGACAATCACCCCCGAACGCCTTAGACTGTACAAGGTGGTATCCAATCGTTCGAGATTCCGATTATTGTACGTAGTGGATGCGTTGGACCATGACTATCAGTCAGAGGTCACGCAGGGGGTGGTGGAGGCAGCGCGACGGCACAAGGCCGACCTCACCATCCTGGTCGGGGGGGCCACCTCGGTCTCAAATCGATACCTGAAACATCGCCACTTCGTCTATGAGGTGGCGGAACCCAGAAACTTCGACGGAATCGTCTATCTGGGCACGACCCTGTCGAGCCAGCAGGGACGCTCGATGCTGGCCCCCCTGGTCATGCGCTTCGAGGAGCTGCCCACCGTCTCTATTGGACTTGATGTGGGGAAAGGGACTACCATCCTGGTGGACAACGCCAAGGGGATGACAAAGCTTATGGAACACCTGCTCGACGTCCACGGATTCGAACGCTTTGCCTTCATCTCCGGTCCGTTGACCAACATGGAGGCCGCCATCCGATTGAAATCTTTCACTGCGACCTTGGCCGGGAGAGGGCTCGAGCGGCCAGCGCTGCTGTTCGAAGGGGACTTCAATGAGCGCTCCGGAGAAGCCGCCATTGAGCACTGGAGGAGTGAAGCCGTCGACCTCTCCAGCCTGGACGCCATCGTAGCAGCCAATGATGCCATGGCCTTCGGCGCAATGGCGGCGCTCAAGCGGCAGGGCCTCGGTGTCCCCGAGGATGTGGCCATCGTCGGATTCGACGACGTCAACGCCGCCTGTTTTGCCGACACCCCCCTGACGACCGTCCAGCAACCATTGAAGATGCAGGGCGCCCAGGCCGTTCAATGTCTGTTGGCTTCTGTAGAGGGGCTTCTGCTGGAGCCGTCAACGATCTCCTCCAGACTCGTGGTCCGGCGCTCGTGCGGTTGTCGGGGGTGGGGAGAACCCCTGGACACCGGTCCGGGAGCGGATCGCACCTCCCAGCGACCCATCCCGGCGCCCTCCTCCATTCCCCCGGACTACACCACCCGGCTCGGAAAGGTGATCGCCTCCCACCGGGAGGTCATCATCGATGATCTGACCCGACTCGCGCTGAGCAGCGGCATCATCACCGGTTGGCAGGAGCTACTGGTCAACGCGGTGATAGACGAGCTCTCTGATGACGCTCCCACCCGGTCGATGACGGATATCGTCAAGTTCCTGGTACAGAACAGCGTCGAGTCCGGTGAGCAGATGAATCCCTGGACTGCGGTCATCACCACCATCGATCGGCACCTGAGCCGCCTGGTTCAGCCCGGATCGGAAGACAGCGTGATAATGGAATCCGTGATATACCGCGCCCGGGTCGCCCTGATCGAGGCTACGGAGCAGGTCTACGCGACCCGAATCCGGAACTATCGCCGCCAGTCGATAGCCTTCAAGGAGGCGGCCGTAGCGCTCCTCACCGCCCAGGACGCCAACGCCCTCAAGGAGGCGGCGACAACCCATCTTCCCCGGTTGGGGATAGAGACCTGCTCCATCTCTCTGTTCGAGCCGCGAGAGCTCAACTCACCGTTTCTCAGCCGATTTCTGGTCATGGTGGAGGGGCGGCAGCTCTCCGAAACGGGGACCTTCCCCTCCCATCTGCTCGCCGCGCCGGAGATCATGGCCCCCCGCTTCCACGCGCTGGTCATCGAGCCGCTCTGTGTACACGACGATATCTTAGGGGTCGCCGCCTTCGAATACGGTCCTTTGGAGAGCGCAATCTATGAGCATCTCGGGGTCTTTTTCAGCGCCTCGATCAAGGCGATGTTCATGTCCGAGGAGAACTACAAGGCCAAGCGAAAGCTCGAGGCATTGAGACATCCGAACTGAGACCTCACGGCAAAACAACTCAAGGATTTGTTGGGTTGATTCTTCACTGGATTTTCACCCTAAAGATGGATATCATGCCCCTGAATCGAGCTCACTGCAGCGGTTGATGGCGTGATCATTGGGATGATCATCGAATATATATGAAAAATTTCCGTAAAAATTCAGTATTTGTGATAAATATTACTTGTGGTCTTAGCGGTATTGTAATAGTCAATATACTGTGAAAACGAATCGACCCAGTCTTGTACCCCCTCGGGAATCCGTCAACCGGAGCGGCGCGTCTGTTGAATCCGACGATCTATTGTTCCTGCCGATGCTGGAAGCGCTCTCGCACCTGGGAATAGGCGCGGTGGCCTTCGACAGCAATGACGAATGTCGCTACTGTTCCCGATTCGTCAGCAATCTCCTGGCGGTAACACCGAGAAACAAAAACGATTTCATTCGAAATATCTCGGTCGATGAGAAGATTAGAGCGCGACTGTGGGAGATGATGGGCACCGGCCTGTTCAAGAATCAATCCCTCTCCGTCTCCTATGGCGGGCACCAGCTGCTTCAGATAGACACGGCTCTGGTGGAGGCGGCGGATACGTCGTTCGACGTCGTGTTTGTCAGGGATGTCTCTGCCGATATCGAGCAGCGCAAGCAGATGGCGAGACTCAACCGGCTGGCCTCCATGGGCCAGGTGGCCGCCGGCGCGGCCCACGAATTCAACAATAACCTGACGTCCGTTCTCGGGTGGGCGCAGATCGCCATGAGGAATACCGACGCCGACTCCCCCGCCTTCTCGGCGCTGGAGATCATCGAGGACAACGCCCGAAAGGCCAAGCGCATCTTCACCCGTCTCCTTGATCTGTCCCGCTCGAATGCCGGATCTCAGACCACCGTCTCGCTGACCAAGATCGTCGAAGATGTCCTGACGTTGCTCCATTTCGAGATGAAGCAGGCCGGGATAGCGGTGGTTCGACGGTTTGATGATGACGCGGGCCAGTGCACCGTGGATGAAGATGCCATCAGTCAGGTGCTGGTCAATATCATCCGGAACGCCATCGATGCCATCAGCGGCGGCGGCACGCTCACCATCGGTATTCATAGCGATGAACAGCGCATCAACCTCACCCTCACGGATGATGGTCCGGGGATGTCCTCCGAGGTGTTGGAGCACATCTTCGATACTTTCTTTTCGACGAAACAACAGGATGACGACACCCACGGGGGGACCGGTCTCGGACTCTCCATCAGTCGTGACATCATCCGGGAACACGGCGGTGACATCACTGCCCGGAGCACTCCGGGTGATGGAACCTGTTTCACCATCTCACTCCCCGCAGCAGCCGCGAGAGCGGTGAAGAAGAAGCGGA
>JBNLED010000019.1:0-74930 GCA_050304755.1 Polyangia bacterium
TTTTCTACAAACAGACACGGGCGGGCGCGCTTCCGGCGGATGGGAGTAAGTGTCCGGAGTTTACGTTACTCAAGTTCCGTAGCATGACCCAGAATGCGGAGGCCGCCACCGGAGCGGTTCTGTCACAGGAGAATGATCCCAGGGTCACCCGGATTGGTCGCTTTCTTCGGCGCACGCGTCTCGACGAGGTCCCCCAGTTTTTCAACGTGCTGATGGGGGATATGAGCATCGTCGGACCGCGTCCCGAGCGACCGGAGCTGATGGAGCCCCTGAACTCCTCCATCCCCTACTTCGAGGAGCGGCTCAGGATGGTGAAACCCGGCATCACCGGGCTGGCGCAAATCAAGCTGAAATACGACGGCAAGATGTCGGAAAACAGCGAGCTGGCCCCGCTCCAGTCCGCGCTGGTCAACCCGTTTCAGATGGAGGAGCTCGAAGGCGCCACCGCGGACGGCATGCGCCTGAAGCTCCTGTACGACCTGGCATACTCGAGCTCCCTCGAGCGATTCTCGTCTTTCATTCTGACCGATCTCAGCATTATGTTGAAAACCCCCCTCGTCATGTTCATGAGTAAGACAGGACGATAAAGTCAAAGAACATAGTTGCAGGCGCTAATTCGGGGTCTAGAGATTGTAGGGATACTTAATCTTGAGCTGGTCTCTTTCGAACGGAGGGAACTTGGCGACCTCGACAGTATGCGCGACGCATCGACCGACGGTGCCCCCCACCTCGACCTGATCGATGGCCTTGCTCGACGTGACCCGGCCGGTGACGCCGGAGACCACAATCTCGACGACGACGCGGCCGGACAGAGTGCCCTTGCACTTCAGAACCTCGGATTCGAGATCGTCCATTATGGCCTTCACCACCGCTTTGTTCGGCGTCTCGGGAAGCACAATCGTCTTCAGCGAAGGTCTCAGCTGCTCGGTCTCGACAGGTATCGCAGAGGGGGCGTCCTCCGCGGCTGGAAGGGGCTCCGGGGCCTGATGTTCCGCTTCCTCTTCCTCTCCATTTTCCAAAGGCGACTCCTCCAAAGACGACTCCTCCGAAGGCGACTCCTCCGAAGACGACCCCTCCGAAGGCGACTCCTCCGAAGGCGACCCCTCTGAAGGGGACGCCTCTGAAGCTTCTGATGGAGCGACGATCTGGACCGGCTTCACCCTAAAAGACTCTCTTCCATCAAAACGCCCCCGGCCGCGAGTCGACGGAATGTCGTTCGTTGCCAACGGCGCTTCGGTGGGCTCTTCAATGGAAGGCGGCGGTTCGATAATCTCCATCGGTTCCGCCGCGGGCTCTGATTCGACCGGAGCCTCTTCGGGGACAACGGCGATGGCCTTTTGAATCGTCAACGGGACCTCGGCCGCGGCGGTCGCGGTGAGGTTGCCGGGGACCGACTTCACCGAGGGAACCGTCGGCGTCTCCTCCTCTCCTCCTGTGACGAGCCAGGTTCCCAGGATGGAGACCGCCGCCACCACGACATACGACATCAGTCGAAGCCACCGCTTTCTTCGGATGGCGCTCTCCGCCTGAACAACAGTGGGCAGGGTGCTGATCACGGTCTCGAGCTGCTCGGTCTCCGACTTGGCGCGCGGTTTGGGATAGAGGACCATGGCGGAGCTGGCCGCCGGAGCGCACCCGTGAATCGGGAAGGGGACCTCGTCATTGACCGCCCGAAAGCTTTCCTGGAGCTGAATGACTTCGATTTCATCCAATTTCAGCTCCTCTACCTCGTTTTCGTATAGTGGGGTCAACAGATCATCCGGCTCCTCGTTCATGAAGTCGCTGGCTTGCTCACCCTCGAAGCTTTTGTATGGCTTGTCCATGGCTAGTCCTCGGGTCTGGCGTCATCCACCAGGATTCGATCTGGTACAAAACAGAAATACTGAATTTCGTGTCCGAGCTTCTGATGAAATACATTATTGGGGTGAGCCTGGCGAAGTCAAGATCAATACTGTGATCTCTCCAGTCGCGACGACGCCAATGAGGGATGCGTCAGCGGATACCGGAGGCCTGTCGGATCTCCTCCGGACAATCGACCTGTGCATAATTGACGTTCGGGTTGTCCGCGGTCGCGAACCACTCCACGTACCAGAGGCAGCCTGCGAGCATCTGCGGCGCGTTGCCGAAGGCGGCGTTACACATGTTCCGGGTGCAGGTCGGGTCGTACTGGCACGAGCTGGCGAAGCCGCCGTACTGCGCCCCGAAATCCACGTTCGGGAACTGGGTGGGGCAGCCCTGGTTCATGGTCCCGATTCCCCCGCCGGGGATGAGCAGATCGAAGTGATCGGCGCCGATGTCGCCGATGTTGACCACCTGGACGATCATGGACTTGCCGGAGACCCCGGGACCCTGGAAGTCCAGCTGGTAGCAGTCACCGCAATTGCCCGAGTTGAAGGCCGCGAACCCGTAGGAAGCGTTGGGGCCCACCTGCCACGGCGCCATGTCCCAGCACTGGTAGCCGATGGGGCCGGCGCCGGGGGTGCAGGCGCTGCTGTTGTAGTCGTTGATCTGGTTGTTACTGATATCGCACACCTTGATGGAAGACCGTCCCCACGCGCAGTGGGGCAGGCAGCAGTCCCAGTACCGGGTGGTGACGCCGCCCCTTCCGTTCTGGACCGGATCCAGCACCACATCCCCGTCCGCGTCCGAATCGCTGTCCGCGTCCGAGTCGGTGTCCGCGTCCGAGTCCCCGTCCGCGTCCGCGTCCGAGTCCCCGTCCGAGTCCCCGTCCGACTCCCCGACCTCTATCCAGTTGAGGTTGATGCTGGGGGTCTCGTTGACGTAGCGCATGGTGTGGGTCCCCCCTGAGATATCGACATTCCCGACACCGACATTCGAGTAGGTATGCCACCCGGAGCTCGGCGCGGTCAGAGAGCCCGTGACATCCACGCTGTCAATCTCGATGTGGAAGGATCGACCCGTCTCCTCGCTGGCGACCCGGGCGTAGATGCCGAACGAACCGCCGTCCCCGGCGTTGATGTGATACTCGAGCCACTCCTGCTCCGTCGTCCACCCCACGTTACAACCGCCGCCGGCGCTGTCCTGAGTGGTCTCCATATCCACGCCGTCTCCCCGGTCACAGCCGCCCCCCTCGTTGGTCTCGTCGCTCTCCCAGGCGTCGATGTAATCCTCCGCCTCGATGCGCGTGGGGATCAGCACATAGTCCCCGTCGGCGTCCGAATCGACATCAGTGTCCGCGTCCGTGTCCACGTCGGTGTCCGCGTCGGTGTCCGCGTCCGCGTCTCCATCCGTATCGGCGTCCGTATCGGCGTCCGAGTCGGTGTCCGCGTCCGTATCGGTGTCCGCGTCCGTGTCCGCATCCGTATCGGTGTCCGCGTCCGTGTCTGTGTCCATATCCGCATCGGAGTCCGTGTCCGCGTCCATGTCCGAGTCGGTGTCGCTATCGGAATCGGCATCCATATCACTATCGGAATCGGTGTCCGTATCCGTATCGCTGTCCGTCGAGCCGGTGTCGGGGCTCGTGTCCCTCAACCCCCCCAAATTGTCTTTTGAACAGTTAAAAAAAAGAAAGCTCAGTATAAGCAACCAACAGTGTTTAATCATATCATCCCTCCTAAGATGCAATATGCAACAGCTCAAGATAATTTATACCGATCCTTAAACGATAATGAAACCCCTTGGATATCCCTAAGCGGAACGGAAATTTCCTGAAAAAACAGGATTTGCGCATTGTTACCGGTTCGCTGTACTTCCAGCCTTCGGCACCATCGGATCGACGCGGGCAATGGATCGGTCATGCCATCGTCTCAGGGAGATCTGCGAAGTCATGGCGCCGATGGTGGCGAGGAACATATCCCATTGGGTATCCCACACATCCCCCTGGGTACCGAGGAATGCGTCGGCCGCCTCCCCGGTGCCGACAGCGACCCACCACTCGATAAACTCGTAGACCGCGCTGATGGCGAGGCAGATGGAGGTTACGATAAAGAAGAGCCACTTGCCCCGCGTAAGGGGGGAGGTCCGCAGCAGCACCTCCCGGACGATGACCGCGGGGACGAACCCCTGGGCGAAGTGGCCGAGGCGGTCGTAGTAGTTGCGCTCCAGGTCCAGCGCCTCCTTCAGCCACTCGAACGCCGGGTTGAGGGCGTAGGTGTGCTTGCCGCCGTAGATGAGCACCAGGGCGTGAAAGAAGAGCAGGGTGTAGGCCAGCTGGCTGAACTTGAACCGGCGGTTCGTCGCCAGCAAAGCCGCGGCGCCGAGGAGCGCGGGGAAGATCTCCAGGAACCAGGTGAACCGATCGTGGGGATCGATGCCCGACCAGATGAGGGCCGCCGAAACGACAGCCATCAGAAACCAATTGATGGGTTTGATCGCTTTCAGGGATGTCATATCGTGATTTTAATCAGGCAGCCGGAGTCCGTCCAGGAGAACCCCGATTTCCAGCTTCAACCCGTTCGACAGGGAGACACCGGGCAGGTTGTGGTATACCCGTCGTCATGAGCAACGACGAATGGAAACGAATCACAGATGACGCCGCCACCCTACCCGGTCCCGAGGCCGTTCTCCTGAGCGGCTACGACCCGGACCAGCTGCCCCCGATTCGAGCGCTGCTCGACGATCTGGGGCATGCTGAGATCCCCCTCCGGACGGTCGCCAAGGGAGCCCTCGACACCGCTGTCGAAGACATCCTCTCGAGAGAGTGCACCGAGCCGCCGGCCGGGCAGGGAGCGCTCCCCATGACCCTGGTGATTTCGGGGCTCCCGATCCAAGCGGTCCATCATCTCATGGATCGCTTCCGCGAGACCGGGCTCCCCCGCCCCATCTTCGCCACCGCGACGGCGACCAACCTGCGATTCACGGCAAAGGAGCTGCTCCGGCACCTGCTGCAGGAACAGCAGATGGTCCGCGAGATGGCGAAGAAGAGATAATCCGTCGTCACTCATAGTAGGTTATCTGCAGGGGATTCTCGCCGAAGAGGCTCATCTCCGCGGCCCCCTTTTCAGAGAGGACCACGGCTCCGACGACAGTGCGATCGCCGCGTTTCAGCACGAAAACGTGGCTCCCCTTCGCAAGCGGGATATCGCGGGTATCCTGAATCGTGTAGGTCGATTTCGCGATGGAGAGCGTGACCGGGTGATCGGTGATGACCGTCAGGCCGGGGGCCATCACCGGATCGGCCGGGCCTCTGGATCTCGAGAGGGGCTCCCCGAGCCGACCGCTGTCGAGGAGGAGGAGCGCGTGATGGCCGTCGGAGTCCATCGGGATGAGGACGGGGTGGGTGACCCGGAGCCGTCGCCCCAGGTCCGCCTCCCGCCCAAGGGTTCCCGGCCGCCCCCCCATGACATATAGGGACAGCACCAGCGCCTCCTCCTCGAGCAGGGCCGGAAAGTGGGCCACATGATCCATGCCCCATAGCATGGCGACCCTGACCGGTTTGGTGGGGCCCATTGTTCGACGCGTCGCCAGGCGGCAGTGGATCTCCCGGAGTCTGTCCTGTTCATCCACCGGGAGGTGGCGGATCCGGCGGAGCAGCGGATCCGGCATGTCACAGGCGAGCAGCCGCTGGTTCTGCGCGCGGGCGGCGAGGAACAGGTCCGTGAACTCCCGAAGGTAGCGGTACTTCCACCCGGTGTAGTTGCCGGACCGCTGGCGGGCTATCAGACGCTCGAGGGCGGGTCGATAGGTGGCGGTGTGGAGCCTCTGGAGGTCCTCGGAATCCCCGGATTGATCTGCCGGCGCCACGCCGGCCCAGCGACCATCAGCCTCGAGCTGCTCCACGATGACGGCGGAGAGCCCGGGGAGCCCACCGGGACCCGTTACCCTGCGAAACGCCCGCACCTGATCCCCCGAGTCATGGTGGGTTCCGAACAGGAGGTAGGCGTCCCGTCGCGCTTTTGAGGCGGTCGACATCGCGGACGCCAGTCTCTCGAGGATCGACGGCCAGCCCGCTGCCAGGGCGCCTTCGGACTGCCTCCGGACCAGGAGATCGACAATCTCCGCGGCGGTCGCCGGTGGCCCGTTGAGTGCACCCCGGGGAGCGCGAACTGTCATCTTCGAGATGAGGGCGCGTGCCTCTCCAAAGGTGTTCGGAAGCTTCGGCCATAGGAGCGCTTCGTCTGTCGTGGGGTGGCAACCGTAATGGACCAGGACCAGCCCCAACACCATCGCGATTCTCAACATGACGCGATCAATCCTCGGGGCGCTCTCCCGCCGGGGCCATCTTGACGAGCTTGGGATCGAAGCGGGCGACCGGAGAGACCAGCTCCTGCTGGGCCTCCATCACGGTGTCGATGTCTTTGTAGGCCATGGGGACCTCATCGATCCCGGCGGAGATCACCCGGACCCCGCGACTCTTCAGAAACCGCTGGAGGTCGTTCCAGGTATAGCGCGCCTTGGCGGCCTTGCGGCTCATCCGGCGGCCCGCGCCGTGGGAGGCGGAGCAGAGGGATTCGGGCTCGCCCAGCCCCCTGACCACATACCCCGGGGTGCCCATGGAGCCGGGGATCACCCCGAGGACATTCCGCCCCGCCGGTGTGGCCCCCTTCCGGTGGACGATGAGCTCCTTTCCGAAGTGGGTCTCCCGCCAGGCGAAGTTGTGGTGGTTCTCCACCGCCGCCAAAACCTCGGCGCCCAGGTGGCGGACCACATGACGGTGGATGAGCTCGTGGTTGGCCGCGGCGTACCGGCCCATCAGGGTCATCGCCCGCCAGTACTCCCGCCCGGCGTCACTCTTCATATCGAGCCAGGCCAGGTGCATCAACTCTTTGGGGAGCTCCTTGTGCTGATTCATGGCCAGCTTGCTGTAGTGTCTCGCCACCTCCGCGCCGGTGCCCCGGGATCCGCTGTGGCTGAGCAGCGCCAGGTAGATCCCGGCTTCGAGGCCCAGTGCCGTCTCGTCGAGGGTGAGGGTTCCGAACTCCACGAAGTGGTTGCCGCTGCCGCTGGTGCCGAGCTGCTCCCAGGCCTGGGCCCTGCACCGCCCCGTGACCGGGGAGACCCGCCAGTCATCCTCCATGACCTCGTGATCGCGATGATTCTTGAACTTGGCCCCCACACCGAACCGGGTCTCGTGGGCCAGGGCCTTCTCCAGGGCGCTCCGCTTCCGCTCGAGGGCGGAGACCGGCCAGTCCAGCACCGACAGCTTCATCCGGCAGGCGATGTCCATCCCCACCGCATAGGGGACCACCGCGCCCTCCGTGGCCAGCACCCCGCCGATGGGCAGCCCGTAGCCCAGGTGGGCGTCCGGCATGAGGGCCCCCCGCACCGAGACCGGCAGGGCGCAGGCGTTACGCATCTGAGTGACCGCGCCGGGCTCCAGATCCGTCCCCCACTGGCGCCATGGCGCCGGCATCTCCCGGGGCACGAACAGGGACTTGGACCGCTTCTCGTCGATAATGGCCTCGGCCAGGGCGCCGAAGGTCTCGTCCAACCGGGCCCCCGCCGGATCCCGCACCACCCGCCGGAGCGCCTCCCGGAGCGCCCCCTTCTTCATGCCCAGACCGGCGGCATATTTGATCGCCTCGACCGCCAGCTCCAGGGGTCTGCCACGGGGCACCCCGAGGCCAAGTATCTCTTTGGGTCTCATCTTTTCTCTAATAGCTTAGATCGCCGGGAAACGCACGACGGATTGGGGCGATCCCAGATACCCGAGACCCCCCAAGTGGCCGTCTGATCCCGACCCCTATCGGTCCGAGAAGCGCCCCCATCCGAGTCAGAACCCGCCTCGAGAGGACCAGAAATCGGATTCGGAAGTCGAACGAAGGCCTATTCGGACCCCGAGGTCCTTCTCACGCACATCACGAAGTTCGGATTGCCGTTGGCGCCGGGAATGGCATCGAAGAACCGCACCGAATGTCCGATCGGGTCTCCGGAGATGCCGATGCACTCTGACGAGGCGACGAAGTCATTGTTGAATTCCGGGAGCGGGCATTCCCCCATTGCCTCGTCCCAGTAGCATCCGTTGGGTCCCGGCCCCTCTCCGACCGCGCAAGAGAAGATCACCGCGTCGTCATGGCACCAGTCATAGCACGATACGTCGACGCTCGCCGCGCACACCCCGCCGGGCTCGTTGACGGCGCACCCCCGGATGAGGGTGCTGAGCTCCTCGATGTCGGCGAGGTACCAGTCGTCGAACCCCGCGAGCTCCAGAGAGTCGCAGTAGTCGATGGCGTCCAGCCACACCATCTTCTCCTCTGCTCGCGGCACCTGCCAGCAGAGCCCGGTCTCGGGATCCATGGCGCCCCCCTCGCAGGGGACCATGGGCTCGTGGGGACGGGGATCCGTGTTCCACCCCGTATCTCTGTCCAAGGGCTCCGTCTCTGTGTCCGGGTCCTCCCCGGTTCCGGAGTCCGTGTCCGCCTCCGGACCCGGATCCGGCGGGTCCAGGGTGCGGACCGGGCGGAGGCCGATGAAATTCGATCGGCTTTCGACCGACCATCCGAGATGCCGTGAAACACGCAAATTACAAGCCGTAAAAATATACG
This sequence comes from Polyangia bacterium, assembly GCA_050304755.1. Lineage (GTDB taxonomy): Bacteria > Myxococcota_A > Polyangia > JAAYKL01 > JAAYKL01 > CAYWLQ01. Next base: position 8,445 of record JBNLED010000019.1, read on the forward strand.
GGCCACCCATCGCGCTTCGACTGGAGCTGATACTCTCCGGGGGGCCTATGGGATCGGTCAGCGGTCCCTCCATCCCTTCGTATGTCTCCAGGCTGGCACCCCCATAGACGCCTTCGGTCCACTCCCCGAGGTTGCCGATCACGTCGTAGAGCCCCCACGGATTGGGACGCCTCTTGCCCACCGGGTTGGGCTGATCGTCAGCGTTGTGGCAGTACCAGGCGATAGGGTCCAGCACCTCTGAGGGACCGCACTCCTCCTCGAACTCAGAATTCCCATTGTAGGTCGAGGCGGTGGTCCCGGCCCGGGCCGCGTACTCCCACTCCGCGGCCGTGGGCAGGCGATAGCCGGAGCAGTTGTACATGAGTTTGCGTTTCCGAATGGGCTCGAGGCACCAATACACATCGACAACGCACTGCCGTCGCGGCTCCATGTCCTCGGGGGAGCATCCCGCCCCCGGCTCTCCGGTGCAGGGCGACAGGTCGTAGCAGGTCTCGAGCCCGGCCGCTTCCGACAGCCGGTTGCAGAAGAGCGCCGCCTCGAACCAGTTGACATAGTTCACCGGCAGGTCATCCGCCTGATTGGGATGCGAAGGGTTGGGAAACCCCGCGGCCTCCCACACGGCCTGGGTCACCTCGGTCTCGGCAATCTCGAAGGGATAGGTTAGAGTTACCTCCACCTGATCCTCGGTATACATTCCGCGACACGGCTCACCTTCGGGAGCACCAACGACGAAGGTGCCGGGGGATATATCGACGAAGCCGTTTTCGAGGTACTCCGCAATGACGGGATCAATTGGCGGACCGCTGTCCGCGACGACCTCTGAATCCGCGCGCGATTCTTTGTCGCTTTTTTTGGTGGTGCACCCCAAAACAGATGCGGCCAGCACCGCCGGGAGTATTGCTCTAATCAGACATGCAGCGACAGGATCGCCTTCACGCAGTGGAATCATTGGCTGTTTCTCCACATAATACTATGGATGATATCCATGTTCCCTTTTGCGGAAGTAAATGTCTATTATCTATTCCAAAGCGGCCATGAACCCCTACTGAGCCTCTCCGAGAAGCGGCCTACCCGTAGTCAGGATGTCCGGTCTCCAGGAGGCAGGCGCAGTCGCAATCCGCTACTCCTGATTTCAACCCCCAAACTCCCATAATCTCCTCCCAGACACATCTATTCAGGCTGCCCGCAGTCATCGGCCGACAGGTGTCCTTGATGACAAAAACCTTGTCACCATCCAAGAAATACGCGGCGCCAATGTCCTCTTCCTGAAGTTGTTCTTCTTCACACCAAACCGTCCCCTCGCATCCGATATCCCCATAGAGCATGTACCCACAAATATGACGAACCTCACCGAGCGTGCACCCCCCGGTGTCATCAATGTGAGCCTCTACTGCCTCGTACCAAAGGCACATTAAAACCTCACCTCAAGCACAGATGGATAGTATAGGCTCTCATGGAAAATAAAGACAAATCTTACTGATGAAGCAACTTTGGTGTCAATGGGATTTACGTGAGCTGCATCGTAGCGCGATGGATACGTGAGATTTTCCCTCGGTGCGTTTATCATCGATCCGGGGCGTGATGTTTGGCAAGCGAGGCCCGAGGAGAAGGGGACTCGAAACGGAAAAACCGAAAAACCAATTGAGACCCCCCTCCTGAGGGGGGTAACGATTGGTTCAACTGCCTCTGACCCCCCTCCCGAGGGGGGTAACGATTGGTTCAGTTGCCTCGGACCTCCCTTCCGAGGGGGGGTAACGATTGGTTTGTCGGGTGAAACCGTAGTTATTCGACAGTCGCCGGCTCTAGCGATTCCGCCGGCTTCGAAGCGGGCTGGGGGCGGGTCTTCTGGGCGGCCTTCTCGGCGGCGTCTTGGAGGGGCTGCAGGATGAGGGAGCGGGTGGCTTCATCCAGGCCTTCCGCCAGGTCGAGGCCGGCCAGGATGGCGCGGACCACCCGGATCCACTGGTTCCTGGCGGCCACCACGTCCGCCCGGGTGACCTCCTGGTCCTCGGCTTCGGTCTCGGCGGCGCGGATCCGCTCTCTCTCCAGGGCGCCGAGCTCGCTGCCGGCGGCCAGCCAGCGATCCACCATCTCCTCCAGGTGCCCGTTCAGGGTGGGGATCCGGGAGAGCAGTGTGCGATCGTCGGTGGTCAGCCTCTCGCGGGCCATCTCCACCTCTCCGGCCTCCTCCAGGTAGGTGCGGTTGACCATCTTCATCCCCTCCGGAAACAGCCGCTTCCGGAGCGCCTCCAGCGCGTTTGTGGGCTGCGATGCGGATGAGAGCAGCAGTACGTTGCCCTGGAGCGCCGCGTCGATCCCCCGGGCCAGGAGATCGTGCGTCGCATCCAGGGCCACCGCCCGCTCGTACATCGCCTTGAGCCGCTCGTCCAGCGGCGAGGTCCCCTCCGAGACCTGGCACTGGAGCAGCCCGGCGTGGGCGGCGTCCATGCGCCCTAGACACCCCGCCACCTCGGGGATGCTGCCGAGCGCCGCCCGCGCCGTTCCCGGCGCCACCCACCCCGCGGACGCGCCCACCATCGCCTGGTTGCTCAGACTCTTCAAATTACTGAAATCCATAGTTCCCTCCTCGGTTTTCGGGGTGCGCCGAAGAGCCCTATGCCCACCGGTCGTCCCGTTCTCCCCCTCTATCGGGCACTTGGTCCGGAAAGTTTCCAATCGGGTCTGCTTTTTTATGGGTTGGGGGCGGCTCTCAATGGACTAAAAGGACGCAAACGACTAGATGAACCGCTCCTGGCTTTCCTTGGGTTGCAGGTGTCCTAAGGCGTGTCCATTGGGTCCTTTTCCGTCCATTATCGAGCAGCCAAGGAAGGATAGCTCGGTGGGAATCAGCTCTCGCGCTTCTCCACGCAACCCGAGCGGATGCAGCGGGTGCAGACGCGGAGTCGGACCGGTTTCCCGTCCACCACGGCCTTGATCCGCTGAATATTGGGTTGAGACACCCGCTTGGTCTTGATGTTGGAGTGGCTCACCAAGTTGCCCGTCATCGAGCCCTTGCCGCATATCTCACATCTCTTCGCCATGGTCAGCCTCCTTGTGCAGAACGTCCACGGAACGAGGGAGCTTCCTAGCACCGTCCGCATCCAATCGCAAGTGAATTCGAATCTTTGTCTTTAAAAACCGATTGGTACGGTCTATCGTGGCCCCTGAAGTGAGACCGCGATGAGCCTGAACGCAACAGAAATCAAGAGGATGTCCGAGAGACTGGACGATGCGCTGAGGGGCGCCCTGGTGCGGGAGGTCATCTCCCCACGGCTCCCCCGGCGGGTCACACTGGTGCTGCGGACGCCGGGAGCGAACCATTTCCTTCAAATCGTTATGGAGGGGGGGGTGACCCGGTTGGGTCGAATCGGGACCAAGCCGCGGGCGGCCGAGGTCCCCCAAGCCTTCGTAATGTTGCTGAGAAAGGAGCTCACGGGGACGGTGCTCGATACCGTGACCCAGCTGAACGACGATCGCGCGGTCCGGCTCCGGTTCACGCGACGAAACGCGGAGAAGCACCTGGTGGCGGAGCTCACCTCCCGTCACGCCAACCTCTTCCTCACCGACAGCGACGGCGGCATCATCGGCTCGCTGCTCAACAACCGCTCCCGCCTCCGGAACCTCGTGGCCGGCGAGCCCTACGCGCCCCCATTCTCCCATCCCCCCGAGGAGATCCCGATCTCACGGTTTCCCGAAGACGATTTCGAAGCGTGTGTCGAGGCCCACTACGCGGCGATCGAGGCCGCCGCCACCGAAGACGCGGACCGCCGGCTGACGAGGCGCCTCCACAAAAAGGCGCGGCAGCGCCTGGAAAAGCTCGTGAAGGGGCTCGCTCGGGATCTCGAGAACGCCCGAAAGGCCGAGCGGCTCGGCGAGCTGGCCCATGTGCTGAAGGCCCATCTCAGGGCGGTGAAAAAGGGGATGGAGCGGTTCGAGACCCTGGACTTCATGGGGACGCCGGTGGCCATCCCGCTGGATCCCCGGAAGACGCCGGTGGAGAACATGACCCACATGTACGAGAGGGCCGGACGGTTCGGCAAGGCCCGAGAGGGCATCGAGGCGCGGCTTGAAAGAGCGGGGCGGGACCTCGACGAGCTCTCCCGGCTCGCGGAGGAGATCGACACCGCGGACGATGATCGCCTGAGGGAGCTCCGGGAGACCCTCGTGGGACGCCATCCCTTCCTCAGGAGCGCCGTCGAATCGAAGCGGGGCAAAACCCCTCAGCGCTCCCCCTTTCGCGAGTACGTCATCTCCGGCGGCGTGGCCCGGGTGGGGCGATCCGCCCGGGACAATGACACCCTCACCCTGCGCCACGCGAAGCCGAACGATCTGTGGTTGCACGTCCGGGGAGGAACCGGCAGCCACGTGGTGGTCCCCCTCAACCGGGGCGACGATCCCCCGGCCGAGCTCCTGGTGGACGCCGCCCACCTGGCCGCCCACTTCTCCACCTTCAAGAAGGATCAGGACGTTGAGATCATCTACACCCGGCGGCGGTACGTCCAGAAGCCCCGGGGGGCTGCCCCCGGCTCGGTGCGCGTCCTGAGGGAGAAGACCCTGAACCTCCGGGTCGAGGCCCAGCGGCTGGAGCGGATCCTCGGGTCGCAGACCGGCTGAGGACGGTCCTCAGACCCCCCCGGTGAGGGAGATGACCACGCTGAAGGCGTTCTGGCCGTCATCGCTCACGGTGCAGGTCCGGGCGTTCACGTTCAGCGCGAGCATGGGATCGTCGCCGGCGGAGGCCCCCTGGGCATCGTTTGCGCTCATCGGCCGTCCCGCCGCGAGCTGACAGCTGGTATACCCCGAACCCTCCCAGCCGTAGATGACGGCGTTGGCGCACTGGACCTTGATGTGGCAGTTGAAGCCCCTTTGGGTCGCGGCCTCCGGCGTCGGGGAGAGGGTGATGGTACAGGGGGTGCCGGGCTGGACCGCCGCCGCCCCGGCCACCGAGGAGACCGTGCCCGTCATCGCGGTGGCCATGGTCAGCGCCTGGACCGCCGTGGCGCCGCCCGTCGCGCAGGGCCATATATTGATGATCTGATCCCCCACCCGGAGCCGGCCGTAGTCGAGCTGCCACCCCTGCCCGTTGTTGCGGCCGCCGTACTCATAGCTGCCGGAGCCCCGATCACCCTTTACCGGAATCTTCCAGTTCGAACGACCGTAACTCCCCGAGGTTTCGCTCGACCCGCACGCCATTCCAACATAGGCCTGCTGGATGTTTCCGCCGAGCATAGCGACCGCCGACGGGCAGGCGTTGAGGGCGGCGATGGCGGGCTCGTAGGCGCCGTCGCAGCGGGGCATCAATGGGCTCCCGAGGAACACCGCCGCCGCGATGAGGATGGGGCTCAGGACGCTGCCGAGCTTGAAGATCCCGCCACCGCCGCGGGGCGCGACGGCGAGCAGCTTCATGGCCCGCTCGGTGTTGTTCGCCATGACCAGCTTCTGGATTTGCGAATACAACACCTTGCCGTGTCGCATCCGCAGCACGGTTGGCTGGATCTGGGCCAGGACCTGGCTCTTGTCTTTTCCGGCTTCGATCTCGGCGAGCAGCGAGATACACCGGTTGACCTCCTCTTGGGAGACTTTTGAACCCATGATGAGCTCCCTTCTGCTAAAGATTGTTGGTTACTCCGAATCAGAATTATGTAGTATTTTTAGAATTTGTAAATCCCACGATGCCGAAACTGCGGCGACGACGAGAGGTGGGTCTCGAGAGACCCGGCATTCGTCGCCCATCGGTCTGATCCCCTGTCAGTAAATTATAGATAGATTACTAAGCGTTGCACAATCTCGAGGTTTGGGCACGCAAGTTGCTGTGCCGAAGTGCGAGGTGAGAGATGAGCATCAGTGTAAATTGTGGAGCACTCGCGGGGGTCGCGGCGGATGCCGTGGCCGTGGAGGTGGACCTGGCCCTCGGCCTCCCCGCGTTCTCAATCGTGGGGCTGCCGGAGGGGGCGGTGCGGGAGTCCAAGGTGCGGGTGCAGGCGGCCCTCAACAACTGCGGCTACGTGATTCCGCCGCGGAAGGTGACCGTCAACCTGGCGCCGGCGGATCTCAAGAAGTCGGGATCCGCGTTCGATCTTCCCATCGCCCTCGGCCTCCTCGCCGGGGTGGGGCTCCTTGAGCCCGAGCGGCTCCGGGAGCTGATGATCGTCGGTGAGCTCGGCCTGGACGGCACCTGTCGGCCGGTTCCCGGCGCCCTCCCCTACGCCATGCTGGCGAAGGGGGAGGGGTTCCAGGGGCTGGTGGTGGCGGACGGGAACGCCGCTGAGGCCGCGGTGGTGTCCGACATCGACGTGTTGCCGGTGCGGGATCTGCCGAGCGCGGTGATGCACCTCACCGGGGAGCAGCCGATACGCGTACATCCCAAGACCGCCATCGATCTCGATACCACGACAGGAGACCTCGACATGGCCGACGTGCGGGGCCAGGAGAACGCCAAGCGGGCGGTGGAGGTGGCCGCGGCGGGCGCCCACAACCTCGTAATGATCGGACCGCCGGGATCCGGGAAGACCATGCTGGCCCGCCGGCTGCCCACGGTGCTGCCCCCCCTCGACTTCGAGGAGATGCTCGAGGTCTCGGCGGCCCACTCGGTTCTGGGCCTGACCAACGCGGATCGTCCCCTGGTGACCCGTCGGCCCTTCCGCTCGCCCCACCACACCGTCTCGGACGCGGGGCTCGTGGGGGGGAGCAACCCCCCGCGCCCCGGGGAGGTCTCCCTCGCCCACAACGGGGTGCTGTTCCTCGACGAGCTCCCGGAGTTCAAGCGGCACGTCCTCGAGGTGCTCCGTGAGCCGCTGGAGGAGGGGGAGATCACCATCTCAAGAGCGGGCGGGCGGATGACCTTCCCCGCCTCCTTCACTTTGGTGGCGAGCATGAATCCGTGCCCCTGCGGCTACCTCGGCTCGCCGGATCGGGCGTGCACCTGTCCCCCCACCGCAGTGGACCGCTACCGGGGAAAGATCTCCGGGCCGCTGCTCGATCGCATCGACCTGCACGTGGACGTGCCCGCCGTGCCGGTCCGGGAGTTGAGCGGGCGGTTCGAGGGGGAGACCTCGGCCGCGATTCGGGAGCGGGTCATCACCGCCCGGACCCTGCAACAGAAGCGGTTCGAGGGGACCGCCACCCGAGCCAACAGCCAGATGTCCCTCAAGCACATCCAGGCCCACTGCGGGCTGGAGCGAAGCGGGCAGGCGCTGCTGGAGCGGGCCATCGATCGGCTGGGCCTCTCCGCGCGGGCCTACACCCGCATTCTCAAGGTCGCCCGCACCATCGCCGATCTTGGAGGGGAAGAGACCATCGCCGCGGCTCATGTGGCCGAGGCCATCGGATATCGAAGCCTGGATCGCCGGCAGACCTAGCGATCCCCAAACACGAAAAGGAGCAGAGTATGAGCACGAAAGTCAAAGAGAAGCTGGCCAGCCTGAAGGAGGTGTTCGCGAGCGTCCAGAAGCAGTTCGGGGAGGGGGCCATCATGCGGCTGGGGAGCGCGCCGTCCGGGCTCACCGTCCCCTCCTTCAGCACCGGGTCCATCGGCCTGGACATCGCCCTCGGTACCGGGGGCTACCCGCGGGGGCGCCTCATCGAAATTTACGGGCCGGAGTCGTCGGGGAAGACCACCCTGACGCTCCACGCCATCGCGGAGATCCAGAAGCGGGGGGGGATCGCCGCGTTCATCGACGCGGAGCACGCCCTCGACGTCACCTACGCGGCCAGGCTCGGGGTGGACGTGGAGGAGCTCCTGGTCTCCCAGCCCGACTACGGCGAGCAGGCCCTGGAGATCACCGACAAGCTGGTGGACTCGGGCGCCGTGGAGCTGGTGGTGGTGGACTCGGTGGCCGCACTCACCCCCAAGGCGGAGCTCGAGGGGGAGATGGGGGACCACCACGTGGGGCTGCAGGCCCGGATGATGAGCCAGGCCATGCGCAAGCTCACCGGGATTACCCACCGCACCGGCACCTCCATCATCTTCATCAATCAGATCCGCCATAAGATCGGGGTCCAGTTCGGCAGCCCCGAGACCACCACCGGCGGCAACGCCCTCAAGTTCTACTCGTCGATTCGGCTGGATGTCCGGCGCTCCACGAAGATTAAGGCCAACAGCAAACCCCAGAGCAAGGCCCAGGAGGACACCATCGGGAACCGCACTGTCGTGAAGGTGGTGAAGAACAAGATGGCCCCGCCGTTTCGCCGCGCCGAGTTCGATATCCTCTTCGGTCACGGGATCTCCCGGTCCGCCGAAGTGCTCGACCTCGGGGTGGCGGGGGAGCTCATCCAGAAGTCCGGCGCCTACTTTTCGCTGAACGACACGCGCATCGCCCACGGCCGCGACAACGCCATCGACTATCTCAAAGAGCATCCGGACGTCGAGGCCGAGATGGCGAAGCGCATCGTCGAGCTCCACCTGGGGGCGCCTGACACGGCGAAAGCGGCGAAGGCCGAGAAGGACGGTAAAGCCGCCTGACCGCCGTTCCCGACCGCGACTCCCGTCGAAATTCACCCTGTACGTTGGCCCCGAGGGGCGCTGTATAATGGACCGGAATTGACCCAATAGACTCAACGGACGCAATGGACGCGCTCCTTTGATGCCTTTTTTACCAGGATAAAAGGAGTGTCCGTTTCGTGAATTAGGTCAATTGGGTCCATGGCGTCCACTCAGCTCCCCCCAACCGTATAGGTCAAAAAACGCCACCCTCGATGAAGTGATCTGCTTTTTATGGGAAGCTTAACTTAATATTCATAAATGAATAGATTAGAATCATTGGGTGAACCTAGGAGATTAAAATGAGGCGATGTCTGACAACAATTGGATGGTTCGGGGCGTTCACCGTTCTGCTCGGGGCCTGTTCTCTGGAAAAGACCACCGCGAAGGCCCCCTGGTCCGATACCACCGGGGACACGTCGCTGCCGGGAATTGACACGTCGGTTCCGGGGACAGACCCTACCGGAGGCACGGACCGGCCCGGCGATACCGCAGCGCAGCACGACACCGCCACGGACTGGGTCTGCCAGCCGGGCATCCAGGAGGACTGCACCTGTGAGGACGGGCGCTCGGGGAGGCGGGGCTGCACCACCTTCGGCGAGTGGAGCAACTGCGTCTGCCTCGGGGGGGACACCGGACAGGGCGACGGGGACACCGATACGGACAGTGACACCGATGTCGACAGCGATACGGATACGGACACCGACACGGATGTGGACGGGGATACGGATACGGATGGTGACGGAGACACGGACGGCGACACCGATACGGACAGCGAGACCGATACGGACAGCGAAACCGAGGAGGAGATCTTCATCCCGCCGGAGATCTACTGCCCGGCCGGGACCTTCGAGTTCAACTTCAGGAACATCTGGACCGATGATGTCACCCCGACCCTCGGCGAGTACACGACCCCGCCGGAGATGATCATCATCAAGCCCAAGACCTACAACGGCACCTTCTGGGGGGCCAAGCTCGACGTGGACAACTGCGAGTACTACACCACCTGCCTGCCGACGGACATCGGGGAGGTCACCTTCCAGCCCGTGGATCCCGGGAGCGCCTGCGTGGAGACAGAGAGCGCGAAGCCGTCGGGACCGTTCGATTTCACGGGGCAGATCACCGCCGACAAGGTGTGGGTGATCTACGAGGGCAACAACATCGAGCAGGATTTCTACGACGCCGGCTGGGTGGGGCTGAATCCCGTGGGGACCGGGCGGTTCGCCGTCCGCACCGATATCGTCGAGCCCCCCATCGAGTACACGGCGGCCTCCGAGCCCCCGGGCCTCTGCACTCAGGCCGAGGAGATGATCACCCTCCACATCCGGTGGCCCTGGAGCGACGCGAGCATCACCGGGCTCTCCGGGAGCGGCTGCGAGGACGACAAGGCCGGCATTACGACGCCGCCCTATCCGCCGGTGCTGTGGGCCACCGGGGACGAGTGTCCGGAGTCCCTGGCCACCCTGGAGCGCCAGGATCAGACGTGCCCCTGGTACCGGCTGCTCATCCCCCGATCGAGGTGGCAGGGCACCCTCACGCTGTGGTACCCGGATCAGGAGGTCCAGCTCCATACCCCCGCCATCGATCTGCCCGCCCTCGATCCGGAGGTGGACGAGCTCTGGATGGTCTACGAAGGGGCGCCGGACGATGATCCCGAGACCAATCAGGGGGTGGTCTGCAGCAACTGGTCGCTTCGGCCCAACGTCTTCCACTTCTACACCCGAAACCTGGGCCCTGGGTACTGGGACTGCGGCGGTGCCGAGGTGCCGGAGGATGCCTGCGAGGACATCCGCCCCCTGGGCCATTCGGTGGTCCACTTCCGCTACATCTGGGCGGGTCAGAAGACCTTCACCTACTTCCCCAAGCCCGAGTTCATGCCCTACTGGATGGACCTCGAGGTCAACGGCGAGGATGTCATCTGCTGGCGGGAGGCGGACAGCCCCTGGTTCCGCTGTCCGGTGCCCGACGAGCAGTTCTTCCCGGGATCCGAGTGGCGGGGGGTGGACAAGCAGCACACCCCCGAGTGGAACACGGTGGCCCCGCGGCCGTTCCCGGAGACCCCGGGCACCTACTGGCTGCGGTGGACCTACGGCAAGCCGGACATTCCCGAGACCAGTCGGTTCGAGTTCACGGACTACTATCCGGACGGCGTGGAGTGGGTGGCCATGGGCGATTGGGGGGATTTCTGCTTCTCCGAGGACCACGTGAACCGGCCCCCCATCCGCTCGGACGGCTACTACCCGTGGAACGAGACCCACTTCGAGTACGGCTTCGGCCGCTCCATCGCCAAGTGGTATCCCAGGTGGGAGAGTTACGCCGCGATCCAGCAGCTCCTCAACTACCTGGTGTACGAGCGCTACGTGATGTGGAAGGAGCAGTACATCGCCTACGACAGCTGTTCCGAGGGGACGGCGCGGGTCAAGACCGATCCCCCGGAGACGGTGAGCGAGGGGCAGGGGTACGGCATGGCCGTCTCCGCTATCATCGGGGACAAGGAGCTGTTCGGAAAGCTGTGGAAGTTCGTCCGCCACTACCTCTCCCAGAAGGCGGAGAAGTACTGCGGCGGGCTCATGGGGTGGATGTGGCAGGGGGAGCAGGACTGCCGGCCGCTGGACAGCCTCTGCGACGTGGACACCGAGGCTTGCGGCGGCAACGGGGACAGCGCCTTCGACGGGGATGTGGACATCGCCATCGGCCTCCTCTACGCCGCGTGGCAATGGCCCGAGTACACCCAGGACGCCATCGACTGGGTCATGAAGATGGAGTGTGAGATAGACACCAAGTATGACGGCATCTGGTACTACCCCACCCCGGGGGACACCTGGAACAAGGAGGACTGCAGCGACTACCCCGAGGGGCCGTGCACCTTCTCGGAGGGGATCGACGGGGACGTGAACATGTCCTACTACGCACCGGGCTTCTTCCGGGCGTTCGGGGAGTTCCTGATGAGTCACTTGGACGCCGCTCAATACACTCCGGCGGAGCGGCGGAACCACCGGGACTTCTGGTACCGGACCGCCGAGACCGTCTGGGAGCTCACCGAGCGCTGTTATGATGACGATATCCACCCGGCCCTCTACAACGACTGGGGCACCTACGAGCACCCCTGCTCGGCCATGACGGACAACTACAACTGGTCCCGGGCCCTGTTCCGGATGGCCGTGGACGTGGCGTGGTACGGCCACGAGGACCTCCCCGAGACCCGGGCGGGCTCCTCGGACCACTACCCCACCAAGAGCCAGATGCAGGCCAAGATAGACCTCATCCAGAACTTCTACGCCCACGAGTTCCCGCTGAACAACCCGGTGGAGACCAACGCCAACCGGTTCTCCTCCATCTGCAGGGATCTCCAGCCGGACGGCGCGGCCGTGGATTGCGACCCGGCCTACGACCACAACTCCTACTTCGTGGGGTGCGCGCTGTCGTCGTTCGTGACCTACTTCGAAAACGACGGCCTGACCACGGACGACATCCGTCTCGAGGCCCTGGAGGAGTCGGTCTCCTCGTCCATAGAAAACGACAAGTACTACCAGGAGTCCATCGGCATCTTCACCCTCCTCTTCCTGACGGGCAACATGCCGCGGCCCTTCTCCAAGATCGACACCAACCCGCCGGTGGTGTGATATCGGGCAGAGACGTTGGGTCCGTTTCGCCCCTCCGGTCCCTTTTTCACCGCTCCCTTACGTCATTGTTTTGTGGTCAGCACCCGGGATTATTCCTACACTGTCCGTCATGAGCGCGTGGGTGAACCAGCATCGTCGGTCCGTGGATATCGATCTCTTCAGCGCAGCGTCTTTGATTCCGCCGGCTGTTTGGAGGCTATACGACGCGCATTACCCGGAATAGAGGTGGTCAATCGAACGGCGGGCAGTGTCTGCGTGCTCGCAGAAGGCATCAAGGTGGATGTCCTCCACCATTTCTATCCCTGGATTGAGGTATTCGTCGAGAACCAGAGGATCCGATTCGTCTCCCATCCCGACATGGCAGAGCAGCGGGCCGGGAACCGCCGGTGAACGGAGGCTCCCTCTTCACAAAGGGATCTCAGCCCTCAGGCGGTAGCGCGATGTAGCTGCCGCCAACGTAGTTGTAGACACAGCGCCCCGTGTCCATAAGGGTGCGGATGGCCGCTTTGCACAGCTTCTTGTCACACCCCTCATCCCCGTATTTCTCAATCATGGCCTTTTGCAGATCGAGGGCCTTGAGGTTCCGTTTGCCGTGGTACTCCTTGACCATCTCGAACATGCTCTCTGCAACTTGCTCTACACTTACGCTCATGACAGCCTCCTAGCCTTGGCGAAGATGTGCCGACCGCGCGAACGACTCGCCCGCGTGGGTAAAGTCGTCGAGGTGGTACTTGGTAAACTCGATATCGGTGAGCTCGAAGAACTTCGGCCAACCGATGCGCTCAATCCACTCGCCCACGCGCTCGTACTTCCGGGCACCCTTGGCATACACGTCCACGATGTTCTTCACCGCCGCGACCACACTCGGCCACCTGGGGGGCTCGTTGGGGATGAAGGGAATCGCCAGCTTGGAGAACATGGGCGCATGACGGGCATTGCTCACCTTGCCGCCGACCCAAATGGAGATACCGTCGGTCTCGGCGTCGTTCAGCTTCATGGCCGGACAGACCGAGAAGCAGTTGGCGCAATACATGCACTGATCTTCAATAACCTCGACCGAAGGTTTGCCGTCCACGGTGGCGGTTCGGATGGCGCCCGTGGGGCACGATGCCACGACGTTGGGAATCTCGCACTGGGCCTTCAGCACCGAGTGGTCGATCACCGGCGCATGACGGTGCACCGCGAGAATGGCGATGTCCGAGCAGTGAACCGCGCCACACATGTTGAGACAACATGCAAACGCAATGCGGACCTTCGCCGGCAGGTCGGCGTTCGCGTAGTGCGGAAACAGCTCGTCCATGACGCATTTGACCACGCCCGAAGCGTCGGACGCCGCTGAGTGGCAGTGCACCCACCCCTGGGTATGGACAATATTGGTAATCGCCGCCCCGGTGCCGCCCACCGGATAACCCTCGGCTTCGAGCTTGGCGATGAGCGGAGCGACATTCGCTTCCTCGGTTGTCAGAAACTCCACGTTGTTCCGGCTGGTCCATCTGAGATAACCGTCGCAAAACTCATCTGCGATATCCGCGAAGAGACGCAGGGTCTCGATGCTCGCCAAACGGCACGTGGCCGCGCGCACGGAGTAGAGCGTGTCTCCGGACTCGGCAACATGCTTCAGCACGCCGGTCCTCGGAACCTCGTGATATTTCCACTTGCCGTAGTTCTTCTTGATGACGGGCGGCAAGAACTTCTCATAGTGTGGGGGGCCTATATCTGTTTTTCTTTCAGCTGACATAATTCATGTCCTCCTTGTTATTCACTCATCAGGCAATCGCCCGCCTATTCCTCGTCTTCGTCTTCTTCATCCAGTTCAAAGAAAATGTAAGGGTTTGTTCTCGGATGCGATACCATCTCGGGAATCGGATCGAGTCCGACTTGCTCCAAGAAGTTGCCGAGACCGATACGCTGGATAAACTCGCCGATACGCTCACGGTTCTTACCGTGCTCGCCCCAGAGATCCCACATCTCCTCGACCACTTCCTGAAGATCTTCGAGCTGATTTTCAATATCCAAGAAGGGGAAGAGAACCGAAGAAAGCAGCGCACCCCCGATAATGGGCGCCTTGGCGCCGATGAGAATGGTCGCGCCGCGCTCTTTGCCGGGGGCGAGGGCCTTGGGCATAGCGTTGATGCAGTGCATGCACCGAACGCAGTTGGCGTTATCGATGGAGAGGGCTTTGCCGTCCCAGCTCATGCAGTTGGTGGGGCAGCGGCGGACCACGTCCGCTCCGATATCCATGTCCTTGGCATAGTTGGTCACCTCGGCGGCGTCCATCTGGATGTCGTCCTTCCAGGTGCCGATAACCGAGAGGTCCGAACGGGCAATGGATGCCACGCAGTCGTTGGGGCAGCCCGCGAATTTGAACTTCCATTTGTACGGGAAGGCGGGACGGTGCAGCTCGTCTTGAAACGCCATCGTGACGTCGTAGCACATCTTCATGGTGTCGTAGCACGCCCACTCGCAACGCGCCTTGCCGTTGCAGCAGCTCGGGGTTCGGACGTCGGAACCGGAGCCGCCGAGGTCGAAGCCGAGGTCGGTGAGGTCCTTGAACACCGGCTCCAAATCCTCGGTGCGGCAACCGAGCAGGACCATGTCGCCGGTGGAACCGTGGAAGTTGGTGATGCCGGAACCGTGCTTCTCCCAGATATCGCAAATCTTGCGAAGGGCATCCGCAGTGTAGAACCAACCCGCGGGCTGGTTGACGCGGATGGTGTGAAAGTGGGCAACCTCGGGAAACTCCTCCGGCAGGTCATTGTACCGGCCGATGACGCCGCCGCCGTATCCCATGACGCCGACGATACCGCCGTGCTTCCAGTGACCGATCTTCTCGTTGTAGGAACGCTCGAGCACGCCCAACAGATCGTTCGCCGCCTTGCTCCCCTTCTCGACACTCTTGTCGATCTCTTTGACAAAGCTCGGCCATGGGCCCTTCTTGAGCTCGTCCAACATTGGTGTTTGTCTTCTGGTTACGGTCATCACAGCTCCTTTCGAGTCCCCATTTACAAACTGTGCAATTAGAAAATCGCTATCTCGCCAATAGAAAAACGCCACGTTATCGATACGCGGAAGTATCTCTATTCTCGTCTTTCGGACCTTTTGTCAATAGCCGTCAAAATGTTCTCATCAAATTCCCCCCCCACCCGGATGCGGGGAGAACCTCCCCGATAAGATTTCCCATTTGAAACAGAGGGTTTCAGGCTTCTCCAGCCTCACAAAAAAAAGCATGAAAGGGCACATCTCAGAAGGTACGGAACAATGAAAACAGGCCGCTGCACCCCAAGGGCGAGGCCGGCCACCGGGGCCAGGGAGTGATTCGACGACGCGAAACGGGTGAGGGTGCTTTCAGCGCGTCCGGGCCGTCAAGTCGTCGACATGACCTGCAGCCGCTGAACCGTATTCCAGTTCCGGATGGTGCTCGTGAGGGAGAGCGTTTTGTCGAAATAGTCATTGGTGAGGCGGGTTCGGGCCAGCCCGTTGGGGCAGAACAGGTAGATCTCGCGCCCCTGCAACCGGAACGTGTCCGGGGGGGATCGATCGGGGTCCAGTCCGGCGAGCCGCGCCTCTGCGGGAGTCTCGGAGAGAAAGGCGATGTGCAGCGCTTTGGTGTCCACGCCGGTCGTCATGAACGGATTCGAGGCGACGATACGCGAAAGCTCAGCAGCGGTGCGGGTCACCACCGGAACCTTCAATGAGAGTGTCTTCTCAATTGCCCCGGACACCGCCGAAGGCACCCCGGCCGCCACCTCTTTCGGCGCCTTGTACACTACATTGCCGCTCTGGATGTAAGTTCGGACCTCCGCGCATCCCGCCCTTTGGAATATCGCAACGAGAGACTTCATGGGCAACTTGTTGCGTCCACCGACGTTGATGCCTCTTAAAAGGGCGATATAAGTGCTACCGGTCATGGTTCACCTCCCGACGGTTACTGGACAGATAACACCTGTCCGGCGATGATGCGAACCCGCCAGTCCCCACCACAGCCTGGGCCGTCCGCGCAATTCGAAGAAAGGCCTGATCCGCGCCGCCGTTTTCTGGTATCCTCGCACCGGGAGTCGGCGCTTGACCCCGATGTGAAAGCCCGTAGAATTCGGCCGATGTACTGTGAAACGAAAGCCAGACGCCTTTTCATCTGCTTGTTCCTGCCCGCCCTCGCGGTGACACAGCTCGTCTCCGCGGAAGCGGACATCCTGATCAGCTTTCCGAAGGGGGTCGACGCGGCCTGGGTCCAGGAGTTCACCGACGCGGTGGAGCACTCGACGAACATGCCCGTCGTGGGCATCGTGGCGCCCACCGCCGAGCCCTCCCCTCCGGTCACACCCCCCCAGACCGCATCAGATCTGCTCGCCACGGCGCACGCCAAATACAAGGAGCTCCATTTGGAGGAGGTCCTGACGACGCTGACGGGGGCGGAAGCCGTCTGCCTCGATAACGCCGGTTTCGAAATCTGTCGCTCCTTTCTGTTCGAAATCAATCTGTTGAGGGGGTTGACCCTGGAGGCGCTGAACCGATCCGAGGAGGCCGCCCAGGCCTTCCGGAGCGCCCACCTGGCCGATCGCTCGAGGGTGGTGGATCCCCGACAGTATCCGCCGCGTATCCTGCGCGCCTTTGCCAAGGCGTGCTCTGTCCCCGACCGGACCGCCGAGCTGACCCTGACCTCTGATCCGGCTGGGGCCGACTTTTATGTGAACGGCGAGATCGCCAAATCGCCGACCCGCGTCGGGCCGGGGCGGCACATCGTGGAGGGCCGCTTCGTCGGGTACCAACGCGCTTGGAAATCGGTAGACATCGGCATCGACCGGAAACGGATCGCCGCAGTGGATCTCCGGCTGACGCCCAAGTCCGAGATGGAGGCGTGGAAGACCCTCGTCCAACAAATCTCATCGGCATCGTGGCGCCCCGGCGAGCAAGGAATGGCCGCGCTGCTCAACCGATTCAAGATTAGCCACGTAGTGCTGCTGGAGTCGCCACACGATGACGGCGCGCGATACGAGGCCAGCCTCGGGGAGCCGGGGGAGGCGGATCTCATCGTTCTACCGAGCCCCGGGCGGCCTCTGGAGCCGGCCTCCGAGGCCTTTCATGAGGGGTTGAAGCGGGTCCTCGGTATCCCCACCCCCGCGGTGGTCGCGCCGCGGCCCCCGGAAGAGGCCGATATTCCGGATGACGACGAAGCCAACGAGCTCGATGAGCAGGAGGATCCATCCTTGCGGTTTACCGACCCGGAGGAGGTTCCCGAGACCCCCAATGACAGTAACCGCAGACTGATCCGGTCTCCGTGGCTCTGGATCTCCGTCGGTGTGGTCGCCGCCATCGTGACCGGGTTCGCGGTGACCCAGATCGGCGACTAAAAAGAGGAAACATGAGCCCCCGCATTCTCGTAATCCATCGCCGGTCCGCCTACACCGACTTTGTCGATAACGGGAACACCCGTATCCGAGAGCTCATTGATGCGGGCGATCCGCTGGTGGCCAATCTGGTCACCGCCCATGACAACCACCAGGCCTCCATGGCGCGGGTGGATCTCGATCTGAAGGAGCGCGGGCTGCCCGTCACGTGGCGCCACGATATCGGCGATCTGAGCCCGGACGAGTTCGACCTGGTGATCACCATCGGGGGGGACGGCACGGTGCTCCACGCCTCCCACGCCATCGAGAAGACCCCGGTGCTGGCGGTCAACTCCTCTCCGCACACCTCTATGGGATTCTTCACCTGCACGGACGCCGAGCACTTCGGCGGCTTCCTGGATCAGGTGCTGGCGGGGCGGATCAGACCCCGATCGCTCAGCCGCATGAAGGTGCGGGTCAACGACAAATGCGTCACCGATCGGGCGCTCAACGACGCGCTCTTCTGCCATGACTGCCCCGCCTCCACCACCCGGTATGTCATCTCGGTGAACGGCGTGGCGGAGGATCAGCTCTCCTCGGGGGTCTGGGTCTCCACCGCCGCCGGCGCCACGGCGGCCATCAGCTCCGCGGGGGGCAAGGCCATGTCCCACCGTTCGAAACGGCTCCAGTTCGTGGTCCGGGAGCCCTTCCCCGCGAAGCGGGCCGGGGGGCCGCGGTACCCCACGACCACCAAGGGGTTTATTCCCAACGGGGGGACCCTCTCCATCTATTCCAAGACCGAAGCCGCCCGGCTATATATCGACGGGCCTCATGTGGTCTTTTCGGTGAGCTTCGGGGATGCGGTCGGGTTCACCCGATCCGACGAACCTCTCAGTATTTTCGAGCATATAAAAAAAGGATAACAATTTTCCTTGATTCCCGTCGAGCCCCGGGTACAATACCGCGTCTTGCAACCCGACCGGGTCGGGGTTATGTACGTCGGGATGACGTAGCGGAAGAGGTTGAAAAATGTATGCAATCATCGCGAGCGGCGGCAAACAGTACAGAGTTTCGCAGGGAGAGAGTGTCCGTGTGGAGAAGCTGGAAGGCACCGTCGGCACCAAGGTGGTCTTCGAAAAAGTGCTCATGATCGGTGACGGCGACAAGTCCAAGGTCGGCACCCCCGTTGTGGCCGGTGCGTCCGTGGAGGCCGAGATCACCGACCAGAACCGGGCGAAAAAGATCGTGGTTTTCAAGTTCAAGCAGCGCAAGAAATTTCGCAAGAAATACGGCCACAGACAGCCCTACACCGAGCTGAAGGTCACCGGTATCAAGGGCTAGAGGGACGAGACATGGCACACAAAAAAGGACAAGGATCGTCGAGGAACGGTCGGGATACCGAGGGCAAGCGGCTCGGGGTCAAGAAGTTCGCGGGACAGTCCGTGCTGGCCGGCAACATCATCATCCGGCAGCGGGGCACCAAGTTCCACCCCGGCAAGGGCGTCGGTCTCGGACGGGACTACACCATCTTCGCCGTTCAGGAAGGCGTCGTCAGCTTTTCCGAGAGACAGGGGCGCAAATACGTCAACGTCCTCCCCGTCGCCTGAGACGAGCGGGCACCTACAGGGGCCCCCTCCAGACAAATTTAATTATATCTGTGGTCGGGTAAGGCGGCCCCCCGCCGACCTTCAAATGTAGCGCGTAATTCCTCATTTCGACCGTTCCACCCCATTTGTCCCAGACAATCAGCACAATATACCGCATCAGGATTTTTCTCTTGGATTCCTCCCGAAATTTCTGTTAACGCACCTCGAGTGAAGGTCGTTCAACTTAACGCTCCACCACTGACCTGTGACACGCTCGAGAGGTTGAACCGGACATGACGAACGCTTCAAATTTCTACAACGCTTTGAGACAGTATATGGGCGCCCGGCGAGAGCAGAGCGGGCTCGCGGACAAGATCCTCATCCAGATCGGCGCGGCCACCTGCGAGAAGGCCGCCGGCTCGGACCGGGTGATGAAGGAGTTCCAGCGGCTCATCAAGCGCTCGAACCGGGATGATATCATCCTGCGGAAGACCGGGTGCACCAGCCGGTGCGCCCGGGAGCCCATCGTCGGCGTCTTCATGCCGGGCGAGATCCCCATCAAGTACGAGAAGGTGGACGCGGAACGGGTGCAGCGCATCTACCACGAGCACGTCATCGGTGGTCAGAGCATCCCCGAGTACGTCCTCGACAAGACCACGGAGAAACGCTACGAGTTCGTGATTACCGTCTGCTCTGCGGACAACTGCGGCCACAAGGCCAACCCGGAGCAGATGCTTCGGGACGCCCTCACCGACGCGGGGGTGGAGGACGGGAAGGTCCGGCTGTTCAGCGGCACCTGCTTCGGCCTCTGCTCGGGCAAGTCGGCGGGCCAGCAGCACGTGATGATGGTGTTCCCGGAGCGGGTGCTCTACAGCTTCGAGACCCGGGCGGACCTCGACGAAATCATCGAATCCCATATCAAGAACCACAAGGTGGTCAGGAAGTTCGAGACCCATGGGGACTTCATCACCGAGCAGTTCTACTCGATGTACGGGGACGTCTCCTTCTTCAACAAGCAGACGCGCCTCACGCTCCGGAACAGCGGGCTCATCGATCCGGACAGCCTGGTGGACTACGTGATGAACAAGGGCTACGAGGCCCTGGCCAAGACCCTGGACAACGGGGATCCCGAGTGGGTCATCGACGAGATCTCCCGGTCGGGCCTCCGGGGCAGGGGGGGCGGCGGCTTCCCCACCGGCGTCAAGTGGCGGAACGCCATCACCTACACTGACGATCCCGTCCGATATGTGATCTGCAACGCCGACGAAGGGGACCCGGGGGCGTTCATGGACCGGAGCGCCATCGAGGGGGATCCCTTCATCATCGTGGAGGGGATGACCATCGGCGCCTTCGCGGTGGGGGCTCACAAGGGATACATCTACGTTCGCGCGGAGTATCCCCTCGCCATCGAGCGGCTCGAGAAGGCCATCGCCAAGGCCCGGCACAACAACCTCCTCGGCAAGAACATCATGAACTCGGGATTCGACTTCGATCTGGAGATCCGCCTCGGCGCCGGCGCCTTCGTGTGCGGCGAGGAGACCGCCCTCATCTACTCCATCGAGGGACAGCGGGGCCAGCCCCGGGTCCGCCCCCCGTACCCTACGGAGAAGGGGCTGTTCGGCCACCCCACGGTCATCAACAACGTGGAAACCTGGGCCAACGTGCCCACCATCATCCTGAACGGCGCGGACTGGTTCTCCCGCATCGGCACCGCCGGCAGCAAGGGCACCAAGGTGTTCGCCCTGGCGGGCAAGGTGCAAAACACCGGCCTCATCGAGGTGCCCATGGGCACCACCCTCCGGGACATCATCTTCGATATCGGCGGCGGCATCCCGGACGGCCGGCAGATCAAGGCGATCCAGACCGGCGGCCCGAGCGGCGGCTGCATCACCGCGGACAATCTGGACACTCCGGTGGACTACGACGAGCTCAAGAAGCTCGGCTCCATCATGGGCTCCGGCGGGATGATCGTGCTGGACGACAGCGACTGCATGGTGGCCACGGCCAAGTTCTTCCTGGAGTTCACCCAGGACGAGTCCTGCGGCAAGTGCGTCCCCTGCCGCGAGGGCACCTTCCGGATGCTCGAGATCATGGAGCGCATCACCAGCGGCGAGGCCGTCATGGAGGACCTCGACAAGCTGGAGCGCCTCGGGGAGCTGGTCCAGAAGGCCTCCCTCTGCGGGCTGGGCATGACCGCTCCCAACCCGGTGCTCAGCGCCCTTCGCAACTTCCGGGAGGAGTTCGAGATCCACGTCCGGGACAAGCGGTGCCCCACCCACCGGTGCGCGCAGCTCATCAAGTACGAAATCGATGAGGAGAAGTGCACCGGCTGCACCCTGTGCGCGAGGCGATGCCCCGTGTTCTGCATCTCCGGCGGCCGGCGGCAGCTGCACGTCATCGATCAGGACGCCTGCATCAAGTGCGGGGAGTGCTTCAAGGCGTGTAAGTTCGACGCCGTGAGCAAGGTGTGACCATCGGCGCCCGGCATAGCCAATAGCGGATAGACGAAGCTGATATAGGATAGCTCAAATGAAGAAAGTGAAGATAATCATCGACGGCGTTGACGTGAAGGTCCCCTCGAACCTCACCATCCTGCAGGCCGCCGCCACCATCGGCATCCAGATCCCCCGCCTCTGCTACCACCCGGATCTCTCGGTGGAGGGGGCGTGCCGGGTCTGCATCGTCGAGGTGGAGGGGGTCAACAAATATGTCACCGCCTGCACCGACACCGTGCGGGAGGGGATGCGGGTGCTGACGAGCTCTCCGAAGATCCGCCAAGCCCGCCGGGATATCGTGGAGCTCATCCTCGATAACCACCCCAAGGAGTGCCAGATCTGCGAGCGGGACGGCCAGTGCGAGCTGCAGAACCTGGCCTACAACCTGGGGGTGCGCCGCCGCCTCTACGAGGGTAAGCGCAAGCACTACCCCCCGGAGGCGTCGAGCGCGTCGGTGGTCCGGGACGCATCGAAGTGCATCCTCTGCAGGCGCTGCGTGCGGGTGTGCGCCGAGATTCAGGGCATCCACAACCTGAGCCAGCTCTACCGGGGGGTGAGCACCCGGGTGGCTCCGGCCTTCGAGAAGGGGATGGCGGAGTCGGTGTGCATCAACTGCGGCCAGTGCATCAACGTCTGCCCGGTGGCGGCGTTCATGGAGAAGCCCCACACCCGGGCCGTATGGGACGCCCTCGACGATCCCGAGAAGCATGTGATCGTCCAGACCGCGCCGGCCATCCGTGCGGCCATCGGCGAGGGGTTCGACCTGCCGCCGGGCACCAACTGCACCGGCAAGACGGTCACGGCGCTCCGGCGCCTCGGCTTCGACGAAGTATTCGACACCAACTTCGCCGCGGACCTCACCATCATGGAGGAGGCCACCGAGCTCCTCTCCCGGATCGAGAAGGACGGTCCGCTGCCGCTCCTCACCTCCTGCTCCCCCGGCTGGATCAAGTTCCTCGAGCACTTCTACCCGGAGCTCATCCCCAACGCGTCATCCTGCAAGTCGCCGATGCAGATGCTCTCCACGATGATCAAGACCTACTACGCCAAGGAGAAGGGCATCAAGCCCGAGGATATCTTTGTGGTGGGCATCATGCCCTGCGTGGCCAAGAAGTTCGAGGCGGAGCGGCCGGAGCACCGGACCGGGGCCGGTGATCCGTACACCGACGCGGTGATCACCACCCGGGAGCTCATCTGGATGATCAAGTCCTACGGCATCGACTTCACCCGCCTGCCGGACGGCGACTTCGACGCGCCGCTGGGCTTCTCGAGCGGGGCCGCGGACCTCTTCGGCACCACCGGCGGCGTGATGGAGGCGGCCCTCAGGACCGCCGCGGAGAAGCTCACCGGAAAGCCCCTGAACAAGCTGACCTTCGAGCAGGTGCGCGCGGTGGAGGGGCTCAAGGAGGCCACCCTGACCGTGGGGGGGAAGAAGCTCAACGTGGCCGTGGCCAACGGCCTCGGGAACGCGAAGATCATCCTCGACAAGGTCAAGGCAGGTCAGAAGCCGTACCACCTCATCGAGATCATGGCCTGCCCCGGCGGCTGCATCGGCGGCGGGGGTCAGCCCTACCCCCCGAAGGGGCACTACGTGCTCGACAAGGAGATCAACCGGAAGCGGGCGGAGGCCCTCTACACCATCGACGAAGCCAAGACCGTGCGGAAGTCCCACGAAAACGAGTACGTGCTGAAGCTCTATGAATCGTTCCTCGGACACCCCGGGAGCGAGCGGGCCCACGAGCTGCTGCACACCACCTACACCCCCCGCACGCCCAAGGGGATCAAATAGCCAGTGAGTAGACGATGAGCAAGCTTGACGCGGACATTGTAAATTACATCGAAGACTGTCTGGAGAACGACTACTCCAACAGCTACCTGATAGCGGTGCTGCACAAGATCCAGGGCCGGTACGGTTACCTCTCGGAGGACCACATGGACGAGGTGGCCCACCGGATGGGGATCCCCACCTCCACGGTGAGCGGCGTCGCCACCTTCTACCACTTCTTCCGGCTCGAGCCCCGGGGCAAGTACACCATCTCGCTGTGCCTCGGCACCGCCTGCTTCGTCAAGGGCGCGGACAAGGTGCTGGATGCGTTCCGGAACGAGCTCGGCATCGAGCTCGGGGAGACCACGCCGGATCAGATGTTCTCCCTCGACTCCAGCCGCTGCATCGGCGTGTGCGCCCTCGCCCCGGTGGTGATGATCAACGACCGGGTCTTCAGTCGGGTTACCCCCAATCAGGTGCCGGACCTCATCAGCGATCTCAAGTCCGGGGAGTAACTGTCGTCGATCGGCTTGTCGGTGGATGCCGTATCCGGCAAAGAGAAGCGGTCGGTTGACAACCGTTATTCCACAATCTCGAAGGGGGTCCGGCCGATGACCTCCCCGGCCCGGTTTCGAACGATGATCTCCCACTTGCCGGGCGCCTTCACGGTCCGCGTATAGGCCCAGGTGCGCCAGCGCTTCGAGACACCGACCTTGATCGTCGCCTTCCCCCGCTCCCGGCCGCCGTCGCGCGACCAGGAGACCGTGACCTCGTCCTCCGCGCCGCTCGAGTTCTCCAGCTTCAAAAAGGCGTAGATCCGCTCGAACTCGCCGAGCACGAAGGTGTCGCCGGCGTCGACGGGGGTACGCTTCTCCACCCCCTTGGCGGCGGTCAGCTGGTGGAGCACGAGGCCGCCGTCCGTAGTCATCGCGGGCTCGGGGGCGGGATCCTTCACGTCCTCTGTGGTCTTGTTCTCGCTATCGCGTTTTTCCGGGGTTTTTGGTTTCTCTTCGACGGGCTTATCGTCACCCTCGGATTTTCTTTCGACGGCCGTCGGCGTGGGCTCGCCCGCGGGGGTGCCCGGAACGCTGTCCTTGGAAACGACTTCACTCCGAACTCTTTTCGCGACGGTTTTCGGGGCGGGTTCCGCCTTTGATTCGGTACATCCGATCAGGGCGATGACGGCGACGAAAAAAGACATACGGATAATCATAGTTTCCTCCTAATGGGTTCCAGGGTTTGTTGGTGTTTGTCAGCCGGCTGAAATGGTTTTTTGCAACCGCTGTGCCAACGGAAGGCTTGGGGGATCGATCCCCCAACCCCGGGATTGACAGGGCCCGGAGAACTGTCAGGGAGGCGCCTGATCTCTTGAGCACCGAGATGGCGATGTAAAAAGTAGCAAGTGTCTACTATTCACATCTCTGCGCCGGTTTGTGAACAGAGACGGGTTACCGGAAATCCCGGCTGCCGACGGACGCCGGGGTGAGGTCCAGATTTGGTATCCAGAGCTCATCGGCCACGAGGTGGGTGACCCCCTCCCTGGCCTGGATCTTCCCGGTGACGCCGAGGAACGGGGCGGTCTTGGCGATGACCTTGTGGGCCTCGAATATGTTCCTCCAGATGACCAGGTTCACGAAGCCGGTCTCGTCCTCGAGGGTCATGAAGGTGACCCCGGCGGCGGTGGAGGGGCGCTGACGGCAGATCACCATGCCGGCGTAGCGGGCGCGACGGCCGTCGGGAAACGCGAAGAGCCGCTCGGCGGTGGGGAGGCGGAGCCGGTCGAGTTGGGGGCGGAGGGGCAGGAGGGGGTGGCCGCGGGTGGAGTGGCCGGCGGTCACATAGTCCCAACCGATGGTCTCGAACCGGGAGAGGGGATCGAACCCGGGGAGGCGCTCCGTCCGCCGGAGGGGCAGGGTGTCGTTCCGGGAGCGGACCAGCCTCCGCACCTCCCAGAGGGCCTGGCGCCGATCCGCGCCGAGCGACTGGAAGGCCCCCGACTCCGCCAGCTGAGAGAGCGCCCCCACGTCGAGCAGGGTGCGTTGAACGAAGTCCGCGAGGGATGAGAAGGGGTGTTTATTTCGTGCCGCGGAAATGGCGTCGAAGTCTCCCTCGCCCAGGCCTTTGATGAACTTGAGGCCCATCCTGACCTCGAAAGACCCTGCAGGGCGCGAAGCGCGAATCAACCCGCACTCCCACCCGCTCTCCATCACGTCCACCGGCCGCACCGCCACCCCCATCCGTTTCGCGTCCTCCACAATCGTGGCGGCCGAGTAGAACCCCATGGGCAGGGAGTTGAGCAGCGCGCAGACGAACTCCGCCGGGTAGTGCCGCCGAAGCCAGGCCGTGGCGTAGCTGATGAGGGCGAAGCTCGCCGCGTGGCTCTCGGGGAAGCCGTACTCGCCGAAGCCACGGATCTGCTCGAACACCCGCTCGGCGAACTCCCGGGCGATGCCCTTCTTCTCCAGCCGCGAGACGAGGAGGCTCCGGTGCCGCTCGATGCGCCCGGCCTTTCGCCACGCCGCCATGTCCCGCCGCAGCTGGTCCGCCTCCCCCGGGGTGTAGTCCGCGGCCACCACCGCGAGCTTCATCACCTGCTCCTGGAAGAGGGGCACCCCGAGGGTTTTTTTCAGCACCGGCTCGAGGGAGGGGTGGGGGTAGACCACGGGCTCCCTGCCGTGGCGCCGGTTGATGTAGGGGTGGACCATGCCGCCGGTGATGGGCCCCGGCCGCACGATGCTCACCTCGATGACGAGGTCGTAGAAGTTCCGGGGTCGGAGCCTGGGGAGCATGGCCATCTGGGCCCGGCTCTCGATCTGGAACACCCCCACCGTCTCCCCGCGGCAGATCATGTCGAAGGTCTCCTCGTCGTTCGGGGGGATGGCGGCCATGGTGAGCTTTTTGCCGCGATGCCGTTCGATGAGACCAAACGTTCGGTGGAGGTGGGAGAGGGCGCCGAGCCCGAGGAGATCCACCTTGAAGAGCCCGAGGGCCTCCACGTCGTCCTTGTCCCACTGGATGACCGTGCGGTCCGGCATGGTGCCGTTCTCGATGGGGACCAGCCGGTGGATCGGCTCGTGGCCGAGGAGGAAGCCGCCGGGGTGGATGGAGAGGTGCCGCGGGAGGTCGAGGATCTCCCGGGAGAGGGTGAGGAGGTGGGGGGTCATGGGGTGGTCCTCGGGGATGCGGGCCTGGGCCAGGACCTCCTCGGGGATCCCGTCATACCGGTTGAGGAGCTTGGCCAGCCGGTCGAGGGCGGCCTCCCCGAAGCCGAGCGCCTTGCCCACGTCCCGCACCGCGGACTTGGGCCGGTAGCGGATCACCACCGCCACCATGGCGGCCCGGTCTCGGCCGTACTTCTCGTAGACGTGCTGGATCACCTCCTCCCGCCGCTCGTGCTCGATGTCGAGATCGATGTCCGGGGGCTCGGCCCGCTCCTTGGAGATGAACCGCTCGAAGAGCAGGTCCATCCGCACCGGGTCCACCGCGGTGATGCCGAGGCAGAAGCAGACCGCGGAGTTGGCGGCGGAGCCCCGCCCTTGACAAAGGATGCGGTGCTCCCGGCAGAACCGGACGATCTCCCACATGGTGAGGAAGTACCCCGGGTAGTCGAGGGCGTCGATGAGGGCGAGCTCCTTCTCGAGCTGGGCGGCGACCGCTGTTGGCACCGCCCCGTTGTACCGCGTGGCCGCGCCCTCGAAGGTGAGGGTCCTGAGCCACTCGGCGGTGGTGCTGCCGTCCGGCAGCCGCTCGGTGGGGTACCGATAATGGATCTCGCGGAGGGAGAAGTCGCATCGCTCGGCGATCTCCGCGGTCCGGGCGATGGCGTCCGGGAGATCCCCGTAGAGCTCCTCGAAGAGGACCCGGGACTTGAGGCAGTGCTCCGCGTTGGGCCGGGTCCGCTTTGCCGCTGTCATGAGGGTGCACTTCTCCCGGATGCAGGTGAGCACGTCCTGGAGGGGTTTCCGGGCCGGGGTGTGGAAGAGCACCTCGCAGGCGGCCGCGAGGGGCAGATCGTACCGCCCGGCCCGGGAGAGGAGCCGCGCCTCCTCTCGGGTCTCCTCGGCGATGCGGTGCCTCGAGACCATGGCGAAGAGGTGCTCCCCGAATGCGCTTTTAAGGATCTCCGCCTCCCGATCCGGGGCCGCCTCCGCGACCAGCGCGCTCCGGGAGCCCCCCCAGAGGGCGACGAGCCCCTCGGCGTGGGCCGCCACCGCCTCGAGGGAGACCGATGACTTTCCCTTCGGGGACCGGAGCCGGCCGGCGGAGACGAGGCGGCAGAGGTTGGCGTAGCCCTCCCGGTTCCGGACCAGCAGGAGGAGCGACTTTCCTTCCTGAAGGGTCATCTCCGCCCCGACGATCAGTCGCATCCCGAGGGCCTCGGCCTTGAGGTGGGCCCGCACGATGCCGTAGACCCCGTCCCGGTCCGTGACGGCGAGCCCCCGGAGCCCGAGGAAGTGGGCCTCCTCCACCAGCTCCTCGGGGTGGCTCGCCCCCTCGAGGAACGAGAAGTTGCTCTTGCACCAGAGGGGGATATAGGGGGCGTAACTGGTCATTTGTTCAGTATAACAACAGGGGTTGGGAGTGGCAACAGGTTCAAACAATTGAAGCCCTGCCCTGGATGACAGGAGGGATGATCGAGGCATCCTATATTGAGCCGCGGGCTCGCGGCCTCTACACTATATGAGTATCATGTCCGGTTCCTCGAAAAAGCGAGATGCTGTCTTTTCAAAGGTGACGGCGCTCCGGTTCGACGGAGACGATCGCGCCCTGGTCCGGGCACTGCAGGATGAGCGCCCCGGTGCCATGGAGGAGCTCTATGATCGCTATGCGCCCCATGTCCAACGCGTCCTGGCCCGGGTGGTGGGTATGGATGCGGCCCTGCCCGCCCTGCTCCAGGAGGTGTTCATCGAGGCCTTCAGCCACATCCACTCCATCAAGAACGCCGCCCGGCTCAAAGCGTGGATTACCAGCATCGCCGTCTTCACAGCGAGGGGGCGTCTGAGAAAGCGCACCCGCCGATTGTCCCTCTGGTTCAGCGACACCGCCCTGACCGAGATCCCCATCGAGGGACCCGATCACGAGATCCGCGAGGCCCTGGCGTGCGCCTATCGGGTCATGGACAAGCTGCCGGTGAACGAGCGCGTCGCGTTCGCGCTACGTTTCATGGAAGGTATGGAGCTGACCGAGGTCGCGGAGGTGTGTCATGTCTCCCTCGCGACCATCAAACGCCGTCTCTCTAGCGCCAGGAAGCGGTTCCTCTCGCTGGCCGGACAGCAGCAGGCCCTCCTGGAGTGGTTGGAGCGGGACGGCCCACGGAGGGTGGAATGAGCTCTCTAGAACGGCTGAAACGACTCGCAGGAGAACAGGACAGACTCCTCGAGGCGGGCAACACCATCGACGTGGCCAAGGGGCTGCTCAGCTTCGATCCGACGAGCTATCCGAAAAAACCCCGCCGCCATGCCCTGGTCGCGGCGGCGGGGGTCATGCTCGCGGCGGCGGCGGCGCTCGTGTGGGGGCCGGGGGCCATCACCGCGACGGCGAACGGCGTCGACGTCCCCACCGGCGCCTGGATCGCTGCGCCTGACCAGGGCACCGATCTCGCGTTCTCGGACGGGTCCCGCCTACACCTCCGCCCCGACTCGGGGCTCCGGGTGCAGGATCTCAACGCGGAGGGCGCGCATCTGCTCCTCGAGCGGGGCGAGGTGGAGGTCCGGGTGGCCCATCGTCCCGGCGCGGACTGGCGGTTGGACGTCGGCCCCTATCTCGTGTCGGTGACCGGGACCCGGTTCAAGATTCGATGGAATCCCCGGACTTTCGAGTTCGCCCTTCGGATGTCGGAGGGGAGTGTCCGGGTGTCGGGACCGATGATCGCCTCGGGGACCTCCCTGTCCGCCGGAGAGCGCCTCGTCGCGTCCCTCGCGGACAAGCGGCTGGAGATCTCGGCGAACGCTGATCATGAGGCCCCAACGGCGGATGAGCCGGAGACGGTTGTTCAGGCTTCCGTCCCTGAAGCATCCGAGAAACCGGCGGCCTCCGCTCCCGAAGAGAACGAGCTCAAGGAGCGTCGACCCGCGCCGGGCGCGCGGGCTTCCTGGAAGACCCTCGCCCGGCAGGGGAGGTACGCGGAGGCCGTTGACGCGGCCGAGAAGCTCGGGACGGGACGTCTCCTGAAGTCGGCCTCGGCGCCCGAACTCATGACCCTCGGGGACGCCGCCCGCCTCGACGGAAGGCACCTCCTGGCGGCGGAGATCTACACCTCGGTCCGGAGGCGCTTTCCCGGGACCGTCCACGCCGCCGGCGCGGCCTTCAACCTGGGGAAGATCGCCTTCGACCGGAAGCGATCCTACGCGGAGGCCGCCCGGTGGTTCAGCGCGTGCCTCGCCGAGAGCCGGTCCGGCGCGCTCGAGCGGGAATCCTTCGGCCGCCTCCTGGAGGCGCTCCATCAGTCCGGGGACACGGTCGGCGCCGGGACCGCCGCCGGGCGTTACCTCGAGCGCTTCCCTGACGGTCCCCACGCCCCCTTCGCGCGGAAGCTTGCCGATCCATCCCGGCAGCGTTAGAACTTGCTCCGGTACCGGCAGCGGTCATCCAAGGATAACAGCGCTGCTCTACATCGAGGGAATACCGGATGAATTGGTCACAAGCCCTGTGCCGGGTGGTATTCTGCGCGATCGTCTTGATCGACACCTCCGAAGCGGCCGACCTCCGGGGGGCCCTGGTGGTCATCCTGCACACCGGTGACACCGCGATGGTGGCCGAGATGAGCGCCGAGCTCACCGCCCTGGGGTTGGTTCCCCTGGTCCTGGACGATGCCCCGAACACCGATTTGTCCGAGGTGGCGCGAAGCAGAGGGGCCGTGGCGGGGATGCGGCTTTCGCACGATGGCATGGGGGTAGAGGTCTGGGTCTCGGATCTCGGCAGCGGGGTCAACGTGGCCACCGCGGTGGGGGTCGAGAGCAGGAGCGATCGATCGGACGCGCTGTTGACCCTCAAGGCGGTGGAGCTCGTCCGTGCCGGCCTGATGCGGATTGAAACGGAGGCGGAGCGCCCTCCGCCGACGCCGACTCTGACACCGAAGCCAAAACCACCGCCGATCCTTTCATTCGGTGTCGAGCCCGCCGCGACCTGGGGGTTCAGTGAGCTTCCGGTGACCCTGCACCTCCACATCCGGTTTCACCTCCGGCTTATGAAGGGGCTCGGGCTCCGGCTCTGCGGCTTCGTTCCGACCCTGCCCATGCGGATATCGGCCGCCGAGGGGGTGGCGGAGGGGCGGGTCGGCAGCGTCGCCCTGGGGCTCATCTACGAGATCCTCCCCCCGACGGCTCGTCTCCAGCCGAGCCTCGGGATCTCCCTGGGCCCGGCGCTCCTGAGGATGCGGGGGCGCGCGGACGGGGACTACCGGGACGGAGACGCGCGCCTGGTGTTCCCGATGGCGACCGGAACCGCGGGCGTCGCGGTATCGTTGAACCGGGTGTTGTCCATACGTTTCGACCTATTGGCGGGGGTCGCGCTGAAGCGCCCGGTCATTCGTTTTGACAATCGCAACGTCACGGACTGGGGGCGCCCGGTCCTGAGCGGGATGACGGGGATTGAGGCATGGCTGTTCTGAGCACAGGAAATACAGTCGAGCGACTCCTCGTCGGGCTGGCGCTCCTCGCATTGGGATGCGGGGACATTTTCGGCACCGCCATCCGGGGACCCGAGCAGCAGGACACGGAGCGCGAGGTTGAGATCGGCCGGCAGATGGAGGATCTGGATCGGGGGTTGGTGGCGGTGGCGGTCGATCAAGGCGTCTACATCGGATGGCGGCTCCTCGGAACTGATCCGGAGGACATCGCCTTCAACCTGTATCGGGACAGCACCCTCGTCAACGACACCCCGATCACGGAAACCACCGACTTCCTCGATCTCGGGGGCACCCCCGCCGCCGCCTATCTGGTACGCGCCGTGGTCGACGGCGTCGAGGTGGAGAAGACCCGGTCCGTGCCGGTGCTCAGGAACAACTACCTCTCGATTCCCCTCGACAACCCCGGGGAGCCCCTCTCGGCCCATCACGCGGCGGTGGG
Organism: Polyangia bacterium; assembly: GCA_050304755.1. GTDB lineage: Bacteria > Myxococcota_A > Polyangia > JAAYKL01 > JAAYKL01 > CAYWLQ01. The sequence continues at coordinate 39,783 of JBNLED010000019.1, forward strand.
GGATCTGGACGGGGATCGGGCGCTCGACTTCGTGGTCAAGCGTCCCTTCGGAGATCGGGACACCGGAGAGCCCCCGCGTCCCAGCGAGGACACCTACAAGCTCGAGGGGTATCGGCAAGACGGCGCGTTCCTATGGCGCATCGATCTCTCGTGGAACATCGAGCTCGGCATCAACTACTCGCCGTTCATCGTCTACGATCTCGATGGGGACGGGGTCGCGGAGGTGATCGCGCGGACCGGGGAGGGCACGGTGGACGGCGAGGGGGTGGCGATAGGCGACACGGACGGGGACGGGATCACCGACTACCGCCTCCGGGAGGGGGATCTGGCGGGGGCGGTTTTGGCGGGGCCCGAGTTCCTGTCCGTGTTCGACGGGACCACCGGGGCGGAGATCTCGCGAACGGACTGGATCGCCAGGGGCGAGGTGGCGGACTGGGGGGATGGCTGGGGAAACCGGGCCAACCAGCACCAGCTGGGCATCGCCTACCTCGACGGGAGGACCCCGAGCATCATCGTGATCCGCGGCATCTACCACCGCATCGTGGTGGAGGCGTGGCGATTCAAGGACGGCGCGCTCAGCCGATTGTGGCGGTACTCCAATGAGGACCTCGGCGTCGCCTATCGCGGCGGATTTCACAACATCCGCATCGGCGACATCGACGGCGACGGTCGGGACGAGGTGGTGCCCGGCGCCTACGCCCTGGATGACGACGGGACGCCGATGTACACCACGAGACAGGATCACGGCGACCAGATGCACCTGACCGACATCGATCCGGCGCGCCCCGGGCTGGAGACCTGGTACTGTCAGGAGGCCCCGGGGGTCTACGAGAACCCGGTCCACCTCAGGGATGCCGAGACCGGCGCGCTCATCTTCGGGGCGACCGGGGACTGGGGGGATGTGGACTTCGCCCTCGCCGCGGACATCGATCCCGACACCCCTGGGCTCGAGCTCTGGGCCGAGGGGAGCCCCCTGTACAGCGCCAAGGGAGAGGTCATCGGGGACGCGCCCCCCCAGTGTAATCTGGCCATCTGGTGGGACGCGGATCTCGGCCGGGAGCTCCTCGACGGCACCGAGATCGCCGAGCCGCCTCAGGAGGTCATATTCTCCGCGGACGGATGCGTCTCCAACGAGCGGAGGGGCTCCCCGGCCCGGGAACCCCTCGGCTACGGGGACATCATCGGCGACTGGCGGGAGGAGGTATGGTACCTCTCGGAGGACCACCGGGAGCTTCGGGTCTACACCACCACCCTCCCGGCGAAGCACCGCCTCTACACCCTCCTCCACGATGCCCACTACCGCGTCAGCATGGCCTGCGAGACCATGGGCTACATGACCGCCACCCAGCCGGGCTTCTTCCTCGGCACCGGCATGGCCCCGCCGCCGCGACCGCAGATTGTCGTCCGATAGCGTCTTTTCTCAATCGAATCGGCAGAACTGATCTTTGACGGGTTACAGGGCCTACGCCACCTGTCGGAGGATCGATTTGATCTCGCGAATCGCGTCTATCGGCGGAGAGAGGGCCAGCGCCTTGACGGCGTAGGTGCGGGCGCGGCGGTGATCGCCCCGCTGCCACGCCGTCCGGGCCTGCCTGAGCAGCGGCGACCAGGGGCCGTCTCGAATGATCTCAGCATCGCCGAGTGCGGACCACCCCGGTCTGGATCGCCGGGAGCGCTTGAGCCGGGCGTGGGCTCTGTTGAGCTGGACGAACGCGTCGTTGGCGCGTTGCGCCTCGGGCTCCGGAAGGTCCGTGACCCGATCCGGATGGAGCATCAAAGAGAGCCTCCGAAACGCCCGATCCACCTCCCGGTCGGATGCGTCGGTCTCCACGCCGAGGAGGGTGTGATCCGAGGCGCCGTTCCGGATCAACCGGAGAATCTGATGAACCAGCGTGACGCGGGGCAGATCCCCCGGCGTCCACCCCTCGAAGGCGCCGAGCAGGTTGAGCGCCACCACGACGGCGCCGGCGTGACGGGGGTCGAGCCCCCGCTTCCAGAGGGCCATGGTGAGGGGGGTGGGCACCTTCAACCGATGGATGAACGCGATCTCCTCCGGTCCGAGGGGCAACCCGTGCAGGTGATGACAAAGACCGGGCTTGATGCGGAGGACATCTACCGGGACTCGGTCCAGGAGCGCTCGGGGCTCGAAGAGATCTCTTCTTCGGGCCACCCCCCGGACCACCACCATCTGCGGGTTGATCAACGGCGCCGCGTCGGGGTCGACGGATCGCTCCTCGAACATCGCCTGGGGTCTCGGCAGGGTAAAGAGCCGCTCCAGCCGCTGCGGGGTGTCCAGGGAGACCGCCGAGATGTGGCCGTCCACCAGCCGAATGGTCTGCAGCAGCCCTTGATCGCTGACCCGCACCGCGCCGGTCCATCGGCGCCGGTGGGCGCTGGACAACAGGGTGCCGAGCTTCAGAATCCCCGAGGCCGGATCGCGCCGTTCAATGCCGTTGAAGCCGCTCATACCCCGACGGTAGCGCAGCGACTCGGCCCGAGGCAATTTTTCGGCTATCCCGCGTCCTTCAACGGAGCGCCTCCACGGGGGGTGGGATGATGGAGGCGAGCCGTCGCTCCTGGCGCACGATGATGACGGGGCAGCGGGCATCCCGGGCCACCATGGCGGTGAAGCTGCCGATGTGCTCCCCTCCGAAGGCGCCGTGGGCGTTGGAGGCACCGACGATGAGGAGGTCGAGGGATTCGGATTGCCGGATGATGGTCTCGAGGGGGTTGTCGGACTGGAGGAGGTCGGTGGCGTAGGGCACCTGGCTCTGGTGTTTCTGGATGGCGCCCAGCTGGATCTCCCGGGCGCGCGCCATCTCTTCGAGATCATAGAAGTGGGGGAGGACATTGAAGTAGGTGACCTTGCCGTCGGACTGACTCACCAGGGCGCCGGCGGTCCGGACCATGAGGGCGAGGTTCCCGGGACCCCCGAGGGCCACGCCGATACGCCTGAAGCGCGTCTCCGGCTGGTCCCCCTCCCCGTTCTTGGCGTGGTAGAGCATGAGGTTCCCCCGCCACTCCTCGGCCACGTGATCGAGGAGCCTCGACGCCATGGCCTCCTGGTTCTCGGACCAGCCCATCACGATGAGATCGGCGTGCTCCTCCACGGCCGCGTCCACGATCCCGTCCGAGAGCTTTCGGGCGGCCCGGACGATGGGGGTGAACTCCACCTGGTTGGCCTTGGCCACCGCGTCGGCCAGGGAGAGGACCGTCACCGCGTCGAACACCTGGCTCTCCCGGGACAGGGCCTCCCGGGGCTGCTGACCCTCCTTCGTGGGGACGATGTTGAGCACCAGGATATCCCCTCGCTTCGACTGCAGGCGACCGGCCAGCGTCAGGAGCAGGGGCAGGGTCTTGGGGTTGGCCATGGGGACCAGGATCCGCTTCCGCTGGCCGAGCAGGTGAAAGGACCGATCCTCTCCGAGGTTGACGCTGTATCCGGCCTGCCCGCGCTTCTCCGAGGAGTGGGAGTAGGCGAAGAACACCACGCACCCCACCCCGACGATGGTGCCCCCGAACATGAGGGACTGGGCGTCCAGGGTGAGCAGTAGGCCGGCGTTGGAGACCAGGGCGAGAAACGGCAGCGCCCGTCGGAACCAGGAGAGGCGCTCGCCCGCGGCTTGCCGCTCCCGATTGAGGCCGTGGAGGGCGAAGGAGAGGGGGAGCATGGAGAAGAGGAGCGAGAAATTGGCCGCCTTGGCGATGAAGGCGAGATCCGCCAGGAGGAGCACCGCGCCGGTCACCGCGCCCCCGGCGAGGAGCGCGAGGGCGGGCACCCGGGTCTTCTCCGAGAGCGTGCCGAGGGGCGCCGGTATGAAACGGTCCCGTCCCATGGCGAAGATCTGACGGGCCTGGCTGATGAGGGTTCCGTTGAGGGCCGCGATGGACGCCAGGAGCGCGCCCACGCCGATGATGACCCCGCCCGCCGGTCCGACGGCCCGGGAGGCCACGAGCACCAGCGGCGCCGCGGAGTCCGAGAGCTCGGTCCAACGCACTGCCCCGAGCGCCACCACCGCCACGGCGACGTAGAGGATGAACGCGATCACCAGAGAGAGCCCCATGGCCCGCGGCACGATTCTCTCCGGCTGCTCCACCTCCTCCGCGGCGTTGGCGATGAGCTGGTATCCGAAGAACGACAGGTACACCAGCGAGATCGCGCCGCCGACCCCGCCGACGCCGTTGGGAAACATGGGGGTGTAGTGGGCGCCCTCTATGCACAGCGTCGCGATGACGATCAGGAACAGCACCACCCCCACGTTGCTCCAGGTGAGCACGCTCTGCAGCCGACTGCCCCCCTCGCCGCCGCGCAAAGACAGCAGCACCAGCAGCGCCACCAGGGCGATGGCGATTCCCCGGATGATGAAGTCGTTGGACGCTTCGAACTTCAAGAACGGCTCCAGATAGGATCCGAATCCATAGGCGTAGAGGGCGCACGCGAAGATGCTGCCGATGGCGAGGTGCCATCCCACGATGAAGCCCCAGAAGCTGCCGAGCCGCTTGTAGGCATAGACATACCCGCCGCCGGAGACAGGGATCCGCCGGGAGAGATCCGAGTACATGCCGACGGAGAACAGGGTCAGGAGCCCGCAGGCCCCGTAGGCGACAAAGAGCCCCGGCCCCGCTTCCTTCGCCGCGATCCCCACGAGCACATAGAGCCCGGCCCCCATGAGCGATCCGATCCCGAGGGAGGTGGCCCCGAACAGCCCCATGCTCTTCTTGAACTCCAAAGGGCGGCTCTTCTCGGCAAGCCTCTGTCCGACATCCGGGGTCATCGGCGCCAGTGTAAAACGACTTCCGTGCTTCTCAAAGAAAAACAGAGGGTCACAAATCTAGAAAAGGGGACCGGACCGTATGGCGCACGGATCCTTGTTTTCTGGATGGCAGTCTGGATGCCACGATATCGTCAGCTTGACACCCGATTCTCGCCGTTGATATTCTCTTCCATCGGTGGATAGGCCCATTATCTTGAAATATTTACCGGTTTTTCGGACGAGGAGAGCTAGATGAGAAGGGTATTTCAAGTCTCTATCTTGTTGACCACGCTGCTCGGAGCCTCAAACGGCGCCTCCGCCAATGAGTACACAGAGGTTATCGACTCGTTCGATTATACCGCGAACGATCCGTTCGATCTGCACTTCTCGGTGGGCTATCTCCTCGAGAGTAAACGCGGCACCATCACCCGGGAGACCCAGGTCAAACGCCCCGAGCGGACCGATCACTACGCCTACGACAATATGTTCGAGTTCAAACACGTGCGGCATATTCTGGATCTCAACCTCGAGGTGGGGATATTCCGGGACGTCTCCCTCCGCTTCGGCCTGCCCCTCATCCTTTCGGATACCCGCTCTCTCTCGGCCCATCCGGACTGGGACGGCGGCTGGCGTTCCGTACCGCCGGATCCCGACGACCCGAACGCCGTCCCCAACCCCGACGCCAACCCCCTGTTCGGCGACTTTGGTCGCAACGGCAGCGGCTCCTTCGAGTCCCCGAAGCGGAGCGGGGTGGACTACTTCACCATAGGCCTCTGGGCCAACCCCCTGGATCAGAGCCGCGAGGAGACCTACCCCAACTGGACCCTTTTCCTGGAGGGACGGTTCGGCGTGGGCTCCCCCATGAGGGCGTCCTGCGCCGGCGGTCAGCGGGTCCCCAGCAACGAAACCGGCGGGATGCACGAGTGTACGCTCGTGGACCGGGGCGGGGTGAGCCGAGGGGTCAGCGGATTTCGAATCGGAACCCGGATGTCCCGTCGCATGGGGAGATTCGATCCCTACTTCGGATTCGACGCCCAGGCCGAGTTCGCCAAGGACAACACCGATTTCTTCAACGCGGAAGACGAGCGCGGTCCGATCAACAACCGCCCTCCGGTCGTCGGGACACTGAATTTCGGCACCGAGGTCATCCCATGGGAGCAGCCGAAGAAACATCGCCGGGTGGTGCTGAGCTTCGGCGCCGGGGCCAAGTACCACTCGGAGGGTCGGGAGTACACCCCCCTCTACGACGCCCTCGGCACCTCGGGATATTTCAGAGGGACCCACCGGGTCAACTTCGGCGGCGAGACGATGACCGTCTCCGAGTGGACGGGGATGACCGACATCGAAAACTACGCCACCATCTTCGGCACCTGGTTTGTTTTGGTGGAGCCGGCCAAGTACATCAAGTTCCGTATCGGCGGCTGGCTCGCCCATGAGACCGAGCACTTCATCACAAAAACAGATATGTACTCCGTCGATGTCTATTCCCAAATCGAGGATCCCGGCAGCACCGGCACCGTCAGCCCGAACACCGGGTACCGGCCCGAGCTCGACGACCCGGGCAGCCGCTTCCGTGCGGAGAAGACCCTCTACGGCAAGTTCTTCCTCGATCTCACGGCGATGTTCTGATTCCCCGCTGCGAAATCTGAAACCACCGATCGATCTACTGAAGGGAAATCCGGGGGGCCCGATAGGGGGGGACGAGCGTCTTCCATGACGCGGTCCGCAGCGCCACGCCGCGCCTGGGAACAGCGCCGGTCCGGGACTCGTGGAGGCCGAGCTCGACGCCGATGTCGGGGGGGAATTTGCGCACACCGACCTTCATCGCGGTGTACAACAAGGATTTCTCGACGACATCGTAATCCAGGGTCAGGAAGACGGACATCCCGTTCGCGATTTCCCGCTGACCGGTATCATCCACACGGAGGATATGACCGATGGTGATGGCGCCTTTCAACGCCTCTATCGCCGTACGGATTCCGGAGGTGAGGGAGTCGACATTGGAGAGGGAGACCACCTCCGGACCCACCCCGCTCACCATCACGCCGCCTTCCGGGTGGGGGAACATGAACAGAGGAAGGAAGGTCCGTGGGAGGTGCTGTTCGGAGACCGTCTCCGGCGTGCCGCTCGAAACATCGAGGTGAAGGACCCGACTCCCCTTGGGGGCGTCGGTTTCCACATCGGGGTCGTCCTCGAAGAGCTTGCCCACGAGCTGCTTGAGGCCCACGTGCGTCAGCTGGAGGTTGGGTCCCTCGAGAAGAAAGAGTCCGGTGGGGCTGCGGGGATCGGACACCATCCCGATGGCCCGCGGTACCGTGGCGTCCGGAACGATCCGGGTCGAGCTGATCGGTGCGGGCGCCGTCGGTGATGAGACATCGACGAGGGTAACAGCGCCGCCGAGGGTCTCCAGCGCGGCCACCGTCTCCCCCCCCTTCAGGATCGCGGCACTCGTATATCGCGGGTTGCCGGTCGTCGCAAAGGTGTGTCGGCCCGCTTCGACCGGAAGGAGCGGAGACCCGAGATCGAAAACCAGGAGCTCGCTCTCCGTCAGCAGGAAGAGGCGATCACCGGCGTCTGATATCTCCAGATCAGCGGGACGCCCCGAGCTCGAGAAGGGGATCGTCGTCTCCTCCCGGGGCCCCTCCGGAGCCCCCATCTGGATCGTCTTCAGCTCATATCCGGCCCGACCCGATCCGATGACGTAGAGAAGCCCTCGGTCCGGCGACAGGACGTGACCGATCGGACGGGCCATCGCCACGGGTACGGTCTCCTCCTCGAAGAGCACCGACTGCGCCTCCGGGGCCACCGGAGTGGGCCAGAACCGGACCTGGTCGGCGGCGGTGTCGCTCATCACGAGATAACCGGAGATTCGGAGGGGATGGACGGCCAGCCCCTTCGACGTCTCCACCTGGAGCTCAACTCCCCGGCGCGCGCTGAGGCCCGCGGGGACCTTCACGAGCAGCGATCCTCCGACGAGATACCCCTTCACCTCCATGGGGATATCCCCCACCCGAACCACCGCCTGATCCGCGCTCAGATTCTCCCCCACTATCGCCATCCACTCACCGGGGGTGAATCGTCCATCCGCGGCGCTCTCATCGATGGCACCGGTCTCGGGGAGGGGGAGGCTCCCCAAATCCACCAGACGCTCAATCGACGGCGGACCGACGGGCGCCTCCCAGGAGGCGGTTCTAACGAGCGGCCGGGCACAGGCGATCAGCAGCATCGCCGGGATTGAAAAACGGATAATTGCTTTCATCAAAACCTCGCTTTGCAAAAAAATGAGGCCCCATTTCGCTTGTTTCCTACGCCGGACGGGTGTGTTTCTCGTCGAAGTGGTGCCTTACCCTAAACACCCCATTCCAGCACGATGGGGTCATTTACTTTCAGGGCGCTGTCCCATTCCCAGATTGTATCGTTTTGTATACTTCAATCCGACATTCTTTGGTACCAAAGCCCCCAAAACAACTGTACCATTTCGACAGTCATTCGCGTAACCGACTGTATTCAAATATATAACGGCACTTGATAGCTCAAATTGAGACACTCCGTTTCTCCGTAAATGCAGATCCGCTCAGCGATGAATCAGGCCAACCCACCGTAATCACACCAACCCCACCCGGCTTGAAAGACACTGGAACACCTTTTGCGAAGGCAACTTGCATTCGAGAGGAGACATCATGGCGAACAAGAGATATCAGGTCACATCATTCGGAACCATTCGAACCTTCATGAACGTGGGCTCTTGCTCGGGGGCCCTCATGACCGTCCTGGATCAGGCCTTCGACCGCCCGCTGCCGGATGAGGAGCGCGCCGCCATGCCCCTGGCGGGGGGTATCGCTCAGCAAGGCTATCAATGCGGGATGCTCTGGGGGGCCGTTCTCGCCGCGGGAGCCGAGGCGTACCGGCGCTTCGGTGCCGGTTCCCTTGCCGAGACCGCGGCGGCCGTCACGGCGAAGCGGTTGGTAGAAGCCTTCCGGGATCAGAACCGTGCCGTTGATTGCCTCGATGTCTCCGGAACGGACTGGAACGAGAAGCACGCCCTGTTGAAGAGTTTTCTGAAGGGCGGCCCCATCGTCTGTATGCGGAAGACCGGCACCTTCTCGAAGACGGCCTACGAGGTGATCGATGAAACGCTCTCGACGCACGCCTCCCGGTCGCCCGCTCCCTCGACCGGACCGGTCAGCTGCGCAGCGGAGCTCGCCAGGAAGGCGGGGCTCTCCGATATGCACGTCATCATGGCCGCGGGCCTCGCGGCGGGCATGGGCTTCAGCGGTGGCGGCTGCGGAGCCCTCGGCACCGCGATATGGATTAACGAGATGCGTCGCGGCAGTGCAGACGAAGATTTCCACGCCGTCAACGAAAGAGCCAACCGGCTGATCGAAGCGTTCTTGAAACACTCGGACTATGAGATGGAGTGTCACAGCATCGCCAACCGGAGGTTCACGGATGCGGATGAGCATGCCGCCTACCTGACGGCCGGCGGTTGCGCCGAGATACTCGACAGCCTCGCGAGGCAGATCAAGGACAATCGATCCGAGGCGGTCCGACACGCTATCTGATCTTTCGATCTCCACCGAGACCCATTCGAAAAAGCCTCAATCGGACGATGAATACGCGTCGGTTCTGGGGTAGAATGCGACTGGCCGCAGCGGTCCAGGCGATCGCTGGTCGAAGGCGTGTTCTTTGACTGGAGGAAAGTCCGAGCTTCGCAGGGCAGGGTGCCGGGTAACGCCCGGTGGGGGCGACCCCAAGGAAAGTGCCACAGAAAATATACCGCCCCGAAAGGGGTAAGGGTGAAATGGTGCGGTAAGAGCGCACCGGGGACGTGGTAACACGGCTCGCATGGTAAACCCCACCCGAAGCAAGGCTAAACAGGGAGCGTCCATCGGCATCGCCGGTGGGCCGGGTGGCCCGCCCGCATGCTCCCGGGTGAGCCGCTCGAGGCAGTCGGTGACGGCTGTCCCAGATGAATGATCGTCGCCCTGTCGGGGGTAACTCCGCCGGGGAACAGAACTCGGCTTACAGCCCGCTGCGACCTCGGGGCCCTTCTTTGGGAGGGTCCCGATTTATTCTCATGATATGTCCCCTCACTCCAAGCCTTCCGCGTTCGGAGCGCTGAACGGACGGCCCCACACTTCAACCGTACGAGTCGAAGTTTTTTCCTCAACTGGTGAACCAATTGAATCGGGGGAATACACTCTACAGGATAAGCAGTGAGTCGTCGCAGAAACTGTCACCCCCTTTATCCCTTATGCTGCGACTCGCTGTATTTTTTTGTCTTCAGTTCGAGGTTGCAGTGAGACCGCGGAGCACTCCATTAAATATGAAGCTCAGCTCCCCTGAATCGGGGGCGCCTGGAGCCTCAGCTCGAGAAATCCGTTCCCCCGCCATTCATCCGGACAGACGGTGGCGGCCACGCGGATGAGGGGCGGCAGGTCGGGCCCGATGGAGGCCATCCGCGGTCCGAAGGCGGCGATCCGCGCGCTGGGGGTCTTCAGCTCCAGCTTGAGGTGCTCTTGTCCGATAGTCTTCTGACTGAGCACATAGAGACCGTCGATATCGAAAATCGGCTCCGGGTTGCCTGATCCGAACGGTCCGATGAGGTTGAGCTCGTCGAGCAGGCTTGGGTGGATCTCCGCGGCGTTGAGACCCGCGTCGCATTGAAGGCCCGTGTCCGGAGGCGGCTTTTCATTCTCACGGGTAAACGCGATGAGCGCCGCCTTGAGCGCCTCGATATCGCCGATCTTCACGGTAAAGCCCGCCGCGTCCCGGTGACCGCCGAATCGCTTCAGGTGGGCCGACGCGGACGCCAGCCCTTCGTAAACGCTGATTTGTCCCCTCCCCCGAACCGAGCCGATCCCCTCGTCCCCTTCCAGCCCCACGACGAATGCCGGCTTTCCCAGCTCCTCCACGAGGCGCGAGGCGACGATGCCCACCACCCCCCGATGCCATCCCTCCTTGGCGACGAAAATGATAGGGTCCCGATCCAGCTCGTAAGATGCGACCTGCTGCTTCGCTTCTGTAATGACATCATTCTCCAGCTGGCGCCTCTTTTGCGACAGCCGGTCGAGCTTCAGGGCGAGCCGCTCCGCCTTTTCGGGGTCGGTCTCCATGAGCAGATCAAAGGCCTCCTGGGCCTGTCCGAGACGCCCGGCGGCGTTCAACCGGGGGGCGAGCTGAAACGCGATGTGTTCCGCGCGCAGCTGGGAGGATCGGATCTTGGCCACGCGGATCAGATGGCGGAGCCCGATGCGCTGCGTGTCGGCGAGATATCGGAGCCCGTGGGACACCAGAATGCGGTTGTTGCCCGTCAGCGGCATCACATCCGCCACCGTCCCGAGCGCCACGAGATCGAGGAGAGGACGGAGGTCCAGATCCCGTCGATGCAGGAAGCCCAGCGTCGACAGGGCCGTCCGGGTGGCCGCCGCGAAGTAGAACGCGAGCCCCACCGCGGCGAGGCGCTTGTCCGGAAACCCGCAGTCCGCCCGCTCGGGATTGACGAACGCGAATGCGTCCGGGTGGGCCTCTCGGATGGTGTGATGATCGACGATGATGAGGTCGACCCCGGCGGCCTTGGCCGTGGCGGCGGCCTCCTGGTCGCTCGTCCCCAGATCGAGGGCCACGATGAGGGTGCACCCCACATTGACGAAGCGCTGCACCGCGTCCTTGCCGATACCGTACCCCTTGAACCGGTTCGCGATTTCGACCTCCGCCTGCGTGTTGACGGACTTCAGGAAGCTCGCGATGACCGCCGCGCTCGTGATCCCGTCCACGTCGTAATCTCCGAACACGCCCACCCGCTCCCGGTTCTGAATGGCCCTCGCCAGGCGTTCCGCCGCGCGGTCCATCTCGATCATGGTCGAGGGGGGATCGAGATCCTGAAGCCGCGGTGTCATGTAGTCTGACGCGATATCGGCGTCCGAGATGCCCCGATTGATCAGGCAGGCGGCGACCGCGGGTCTGATGTGGAGTGCTTCTGAAAGGGTGGCGATGAGACCCGGATCAGGGTGTTTAATACCCCATGTCGCCGCTTGCGACACCTAGGCCTTTTTCTTGGCGAAACGCGAATCGAGCCAGACCACGACCGGGGAGGCGATGAAGATGGAGGAGTAGGTTCCGACCGTCACGCCGATGAAGAGGGCGAAGGCGAAGTCGCGGATGGTGGTCCTCCAGCCGATGGTCAGGATGGCGACCACCACGAGCATGGTGGTGATCGAGGTCAGGATCGTCCGGCTGAGGGTCTGGTTGATGCTGATGTTGATCACCGACGAGAGCTTCCGCTCCTTCATCTTGGACAGGTTCTCGCGGATACGGTCGAACACGACGATGGTGTCGTTGAGGGAGTACCCGACGATGGTGAGGAGCGCGGCGATGGTCGCCAGGGTCACCTCCAACCTGAAGATTGTGAAGACTCCCACGGTGATGAGCACATCGTGGAGCAGGGCCACCACCGCGCCGGGAGCGAAGCGCAGATCGAAGCGCACCGCGATGTAGATCATGATGAAGATGAGGGCGTAGACGATGGACCAGATACCCGCCTCCCTGAGCTGCTTGCCCACCTTGGGACCCACCCACTCGGACCGCATCTTGATGGCGCCCTTCCCGAACGGAGCGCTCCTCAGCCCCTCGAGCACGCGATCGGAGACCCCCTTGAGATCGACCTCGTAGATCTGCTGCTCCCGATAGGGCCACGTGCAGGTCACGCTCTCGCACTTCTTACTGCTCTCGTCCGCCGCGGCTGCTTCTTCCGTGGCTCCAGCGCCGTCTTCGGAAGCCTCTTGCTTCTTCTCGACTTTATCGACCTTATCGACCTCTCCGAGGGTGATGTCCGCGCCCTTCAGCACGCTCTCAACCTTTGAAATCGGCACCTCTTTGGACATCCGGATCGACAGCTTGTCGCCCCCTTGGGAGAACTCGAACCTGGACACTTTGGCGTCCTTGAACGTCTCCTTGAAGGTCTTCTCCGCGGCGGCCGCGGTCTTGTCCGTGACCGGGGACACCGCCTGGATGCGCACCAGGTACTCGGAGGCGTCACTGCCGAAGGAGACGACCTCGCTGCCCGGGAAGCCGAGCTTGACGAGGGTCTGCCGAATATCTCCGGCCTGGACGGCCTGCTTGAAACGAATCTGCAGCTCGGTGCCGCCGACAAAGTCGATTCCGAACTTCGGACCCAGGACAATGGCGACGACAAGGCTCAGTGCGACGACAACCCCTGAGAGAACGAGAAACGTCCGCCGCTTGCCCATGAAATTATAGTCTGATGTTTTTTTGAATATCTGCATGCTTCATATACTCAGGTGCTCCGCTCTTTGGCGGGTGACCCAATCCATTACGAGTCGACTGATAAAGATGGAGGAGAACATACTGGTCACGATTCCGATGAGGAGCGTGACCGCGAACCCCTTGATGGCCCCGGTGCCGTATTGGTACATCACGACACCGGCGATGAGCGTGGTAATCTGCGCGTCGAAGATGGTCCAGAACGCCCGACCGTATCCCGCGTCCACGGCGGCCCTCGGGGACTTTCCGGTCTTGAGCTCCTCTCGTATGCGCTCGTAGATGATGACATTGGCGTCCACCGCCATACCGATGGTGAGGATAATCCCAGCGATGCCCGGCAGCGTCAAGGTGGCGCCGAACCCGCTCAGGATACCCATGATGAACACGCCGTTGGCGATGAGCGCGATATCCGCGGCCACCCCACCCACCTTGTAGTAGACGAGCATGAACAACACCACTGAAACCAGACCGACGATGAGCGCCCACTCTCCCATGGCGATGGAGTCGTCACCGAGCATCGGCCCCACCGTGGACTCGTTGACGAGGTTGATGGGAGCGGGCAGCGCGCCCGCCCGGAGCACCAGGGCGAGGTCCTTGGCCTCCCGGAAAAGCTGGTCGAAGTTGCCGTAGCCGAGGGTGATCTTGCAGTTGCCCCCCGGGATCTTCTCCTGGATGGTGGGGGCGGACTGCACCTCTTTATCGAGCTGAATGGCCATCCGGCGACCCACATTCGCCTCGGTCAGGTCGGAGAAGGCGGACGCGCCGGCCTGATCGAAGGTGAGCGAGACATAGGGCTTGCCCGTGTCCTCTTCGTTCCGGACGTTGGCGGTGTCGACGGACTCACCGGTGATGCCCGCGTTCTTCTCCATATAGAAGGTCCGCCAGGTGGACGCCTCCGTGGGGTTACCCGCCGAATCCATCTCGGTCTTCTCGTTGTAGCCCACCGAGCGGTTGTGGGGGATGTCGAGGGTGTCGACGAACTTCTTGAGAATCTGATGACCCACCATCCCGCTCTTGGCGTCATCCTTGGCCTCGAGATAAAAGGACCAGGTGTTGCCATGCTTCTCCCGCTGCAAGAGGATGGCGTCCGCGGCGAGGTTGTTCTCCTCCAGGAACTTGGGCAGCTTGCCCTTGTTCTCGTCGAAGATCTTCGAGCCCTCCTCGTCGACGATTTTGAACTGCAGCCTGGCCGTGGTGCCGATGATGTGCTTGATGCGCGAGATGAGCCGCTCGTCGACGCCGGGGACCTCGACGATGATGTCGATATCCTTCTCCGCCACCGAGGTGTTCGGCAGGAGCATCTCGTTGAGGCGGCTCTTGATGGTCTTGATGGCCTGGGTCACAGCGTCTTTCCGCTTGCTCTCGACGAGGTCATCCACCAGGGTCATATTGATGACGGCCCCCTCCTGGGATTCGATGATCGCGGACTGCCTGAACTCCTTGAGGATATCCGCCGCGTCCGAAGACTCCCGATCCGATTCCGACGCGAACACGAGCCGGTACTTGTAGGATTCATCGAGGGCCACGACCTTGACGTTCTTGATTTCGGCCTTCTCCGCCAACTCGGCCACGATGGCCTCCGCCATGCGATCGCGGCTGTCTTCCACCGCCGCCTCCACCTGAACCTCGTACGCCAGCCTGAGCCCGCCCTGCAGGTCGAGCCCGAGGTCGATTCCGGCGAAGAGGTTGTGGAGCGACTCCGGAAGCCTGGGTTTCTCGCCCTCTTTCGGCTTATCGAAGGAGGTCAGCGAGGCCGCCACTCCCACGATGAGCAGCAGCACGGTGAAGATAACTTTCCATCTCAACTTGCGTTCCACTAGTTTTTCCTCTTATTGCTTTTCAGCCTTTAAATTTATCGACAATCTGCGCCTTCAGAACCCGGACGCGGACCTTCTCGGAAATTTCGACTGTAACGATTTTATCGGTAATACCGGAGATCTTTCCCACGATGCCGCCGCCTGTCACCACCTCGTCTCCCTTTTGAAGCGCGTTCAGCATATTCTGATGCTCTTTGGCCTTCTTGGACTGAGGGCGGATCAGCAGGAAGTAGAAAATAGCGAACATGGCGAGCATCATGAGAATAGTGGTCATCCCGCCCTGACCACCGCAGGGCCCCGCCGGAGCGCCCTGGCCCGGTGCCCCCTGGGAGCTCGTGGTCTCTGACCCTTCGCCGCCGCCACCCTCGGCTCCCGGCGCCGCGGCACCGGCGGGTTGCGTCAACCCCATTACTGTGGCCCAATTGGCTTGCATCTACGCGCCTCCTCTAAGTAAATCAATCCATTGCCCTGCGGCAAAAAAAAGCCGCCCACTACTACCAAATGGCCGATCCAGGGTCAAGAACATATCGGACAAGATTGTCTCTTATCCCTTTCACCCGGAAAACACAATGTGACACTTCAATTGCGTCTGCTGAGGATTTGGGTGGATATCGCCAGGTTCCCCAGTGAATAATGCAATAGTAATGAAATACTACAATATAGAGAGGATGATAGAACACATAAATTCTTGCAGTCCCAGAGGGCACGGTAAATCTAATTGACCGGTCCCGTTTTTTTTTCGACAGGAACAAAAAATGATGGCGCCGGTGTTGGACCAGATAGGGCATCACAGGTCACACTGTTTTAGAGAATGCAGCCCCATTTGGCACAGGGTACGCCGGAGTGGGGCCTAACCATGCGTTTGGGAGGTAAAAAAATGAGACCATCGAGCTTATGGATTGTTGTGGGGGCGTTCGCGGGGCATCTGATCTCCGGGTGTCTCCCCATCGAGGCCGAGGAGGATTTTCGGGCGGCGATCCCCGAGGAGGAGGATCTCAAGGTGAAGATCGGCGCCGATGATGTGGAGGAGACCGGGCCGACGAAGCTTCTGGATCCCTATGCCGAGGCGGGCTGCGAAGCATGCTGCGTGGAGGAGATCGACGGTGAAGAGTGGTATGTGGACGGGGATCTCTACCAGTTGACCCGGGGCGCCAAGTGGTGCATCAACGGCGGGCTCACCGTGGCCATGGGGTGGGTATGGCATATCGTCAACTCCCCAGCGAGCGAGGAGACGAAGAGCGGCTACATCTGGGGACCGTGGCAGGAGTCCCTCTCCCGCATCGAGTTCCGCTTCGTCATGAACGAGAAGACCGACGACAAGTATGTCTACCGGCTCGAGGGCAAGAACATCAACGCCTCCGCGGATGCCTGGCGGGCGGTGGTCTCCGGCAATCTGAAGGCGACCGGAACCGCCCACGCGGTCTCGGGGGATCTCGTCATCGACTACACGGCGATTCACGAGATCGACACCGCCCACCCCACACCCGCCACCGGGAAGATTACCTATACCTTCGACGTCACCCGATACCCCTACACCGTAGAGGCCGCGTTCGAGGCGTTCGAGTATGAGCCCGGCCGGTTCCTCGATGCGACCTATTCCTACGAGCGCCTCGACCAGGGCATGGCCGGACGGCTCTCCTTCGAGGTGGGGGCGGATATCTGGCCCGAGGAGGCGCCGGACGATATCGCCGAGACCCTCACCGTCGACTCCGAGTGGACCCCCTCGGGGGAGGGGCGGTCCGAGGCGGTCATGAGCGGCGGCAGCCTGGAGAGCGATGAGGCGGGTGTCGCGCGGGGCGTGCTCGGGGAGTGCTGGGCCGACTCGGAGGGCCTCTTCTACGCCACCTACCAGGGCCTCACCGTGGAGCACGACGATGGCACGACGTCCGAGACCGTCATCAGCTGCGGCGACGCCTCACACTGCCCCGAATTGAAGTAGTCTTCTATGAAGGACAGCTGACGCTTCCGCCGATGGGCCAGAGGCGCTGCTCGACGGCCTCGAGGAGCGGGCCGAAGGTGGCGCGGTTCCTGGCGGAGATGAAGATGGCGTCCTCGTTCTGGACATCGGTCACGGCCTCGGTTGGATCCACCAGATCGGTCTTGTTGTAGACGACGAGGCGGGGGTGGTCGGTGAGGTTCAGCTCGATGAGGATCTGCTCCACCCAGCGGATCTGCTCCTGTCGGGCGGGGTCGGAGAGGTCCACCACGTGCAGCAGGAGGGAGGCGTCATCGAGCTCCTCGAGGGTGGCCTTGAAGGCGGCGATGAGATCCTTGGGCAGATCCCGGATAAACCCCACCGTGTCCGTGATGATCACCTCCCGCTCCCGCGGGAACCGGAGCCGGCGGCTCGCCGTGTCGAGGGTGGCGAAGAGCTTGTTCTCCACCAGCACCTCGGACTGGGTGAGGGCGTTGAGCAGCGTGGACTTCCCCGAGTTGGTGTAGCCGATGATGGAGACCACCGGGACGCCGGCGCGGCGCCGCTTGGCCCGCCGTTGCTCCCGGGCCCGGGAGAGGTGCTTCAGCTTCTTCTCGATGCGATCAATTCGATCCCGCGCCCGGCGCCGGCCGATCTCGAGCTTGGTCTCGCCGGGCCCCCGTCCGCCGATGCCGCCGGTGAGCCTCGACAGGGAGTCGTCCCGGAGCCCCAGCCGGGGAAGCAGGTACTTGAGCTGGGCCAGCTCCACCTGGAGCTTTCCGTCCGTGGAGTGGGCCCGTTGGGCGAAGATATCCAGGATGAGCTGGGTGCGGTCGATGACCTTGGCGTCAGTGACATCCCCGATGGCGCGGCTCTGGTTGGGGCCGAGGTCGTGATCGAAGATGATGAGCTCCGCGTCCTGCTGCATGGCCGTCACCGCGATATCCTCGAGCTTGCCCCGCCCCACCACGTAGAGGGGATCCGGCTTGGGGCGGACCTGAATTACCCGCTCCACCGCCTCCACGCCGGCGGTGCGGGCGAGCTCCGAGAGCTCGTCGAGGGAGCGCTCCGCGTCCAGGGTTCGCCGCCGGTTGGCGGTCACCGACACCAGCACCGCGCGCCCGTCCCGGGCCACCACCTTCCGCGCCTTCGAGCGCCGGCGGAACTCCTCCTCGAGGGAGCCGATGATCCCCTCGAAATCGGAGGGGAGCATCCCCAGGTTGAGGGGGCCAAGCTGCCGATAGAGCTCGCCGCTCGGGGACGGCGGCAGGAGATGGGCCAGGTAGACCGCCCCCGGCGAGCCGTCCGGGGCCACCCCCACGGCCACCACCATATCGAGCCGAAGGCGCGTGAGGTCCGTGAGATCGTCCCGGGAGAGGGGCTCGGAGCGGAGGTGGGTGTGGATGAAGCGGAGCCCCCGGAACCGCTGCTCACCGGCCCGAATGCGGCCGAAGTCCGGCAGCAGGATGCGGGCGTCGTCCCCCACGGTCACTTGGTGGACCGCCCCGGTGCGATCGATGAAGACGCCGATCTGCCGGCCGGTCTCCCGGGAGAGCTGGGCCAGGTGCTTGGCGAGCTCCGGTGTCACGATGGCCGCGGCCGGGACACGGCGCTTGGAGATGCGCTCCAGAAACCGCTTCTGGGCGGGCTTGAGCCCGGTGAGGTTGCCGTGGATGTTCATATCATTCAGTATCTGTGAGTCGACCGGTCACTTCCGATTGGAGGGACCGGTGGGTCGGGGAGCCTATCCAGCCGGGGGCGTTTCGGAAACCGTCAAGGGGTATCGACGCGAGACGGGCAGCGGCGACCTCCAGTCGTTCGGCGAAGCCCGGGGTATCGGACGCCGCGCGGGCCAGCGCCTCGACCACCGCCTCCCGGTGGGAGCGGCGACGGCAGACCAGGAGCCCGTCCACCCCGGCTTCCACGGCGCGGACCGCCACTTTTCCGGGGCCGCCGAGAGCGGTGATGGCCCCCATCTCCAGGTCGTCGGTGAGGACCGCGCCCCGGAACCCCAGCCGCTCCCGCAGCTCCCCCGAGACTACGGGCCGGCTCAGGGTGGCCGGGAGCTCCGGATCCAGCGTGGGATAGACCACGTGGGCGGTCATCACCGGCCCCATCCCCGCCGCCGCCCACGCGGCAAAGGGGACCATCTCCAGGGATCGCAACCGCAGGGTGTCGTGCGCAACCCGCGGCAGGTCCAGGTGACTGTCGAGGGAGGCGTCACCATGACCTGGGAAGTGCTTGGCGCAGGGGGACACCCCGCCCTGTTTCAGCCCCTCGGCAAAGGCCAGGGCGTGCTTCACGACCGTCTCCGGTGTGGATCCGAACGCCCGATCGCCGATGATCGGCGAGTCCTCGTGGGTGTCCACATCGAGCACAGGCGCGAAATCTATGGTGAAACCGAGGGCCCGAAGCTCCCGCCCCACGAGCGTCCCGGCCCGCCGCGTCAGCCCTTCGTCATCCATCGCGCCGAGCCGGCGGGCCGGCGGCAGCACCGTGAGGGGCTCCCGCAGCCGGACCACGCGCCCCCCCTCCTGATCCACGCCGATGAGAGGCGTTCGGCCGGTCGGCGAGATTCCATGGGCCTCCTCGAGCAGCGCGGAGACCTGGGGGAGGCTCTCGATATTCCGCCGGAAGAGGATGAGCCCCCCCAGGGTGCCCGCGCAAAGGTCCCCGGCGAGGTCCGCGGGGAGGTCAGGCCCCTCGAAACCCGCAATAATTACGTTTTTGGACAGCTGGTCGAACCGCCTCGAGGTCTTGCTCATCATCCACTCGTCCCGGGTCGCACGCCCGGATGCAACTTGCCCATGATATACACCAATCGCTGTCGAAGCCGAAACCGGAATCCGCCTTGGATTGTGGGATTCACTTGAGCAGCGCCATGAGCTCCAGGAGCTCCTCCCGGCTCCCGGCGGAGGCGAACCCGTGCAGCTTCGTCCGATCCGCCGTCCGCTGGGCGTCCGCCCGGTGTGTGGGCCGCCCGATGGCGTCGGGCTTTCGGACGTGGACCACCCACTGCGCGGGGTGTCCCATCAGCTCCCCTTCGATGATCTCATCGGCCTTCTGTTTGTTGATGGGCTGGGGGTGCAGCCCATCGTAGACCCCGGCCAGGGGCGGAAGCTTGCCCACGGGACTCGGCTTCCCGGCATACTCGATGGTGGTATCCCCGTAACTCACATTATAGCGGAAGTATCCCGGGGGCAGCGGGTTGCCCATCAATCGCCGGGAATCGGAGGTGAGATCGAGGGGGGTGCTCCCGGGCTCGATGTGGGTAAAGATGCGCTCGAAAGCCGGCCCGCAGGCGAGATCTTCCGTCGCGGCGGATCCGACGCTGCCGGCCAGGAGGCTCGCCACCAGCATGACCCCCTGCCGATCGAAAAAATAGAGCGCTCCGTACATGGGATCGGTGCTCTTCCGAAGCCACATGACCCCCTCGGATCCGTCCGCGAGAGTCACGGGCTTGATCTCGATCTTTCCCCCTTCCGAGGGCTGGGCGGCCGCCAGCCGTTCGCCGTCCTGGGGCATGCCGGCGGCCCGTGTCTGATAGATCTCCTCGAGGCGAAAGGTCACCTTCACCTCTTTGATATCGAGCTCCAGCACATCCTCGTTGGAGGACCAGAACAGCTTGGACAGGGATTCCTCCTGGGTGATCCCCCTGGGCAGCATCGCGGCGGCCCGCCCCTTCAGCAGGCTCACCGCCTGATCAAGGGAGAGGGTGCCGAGGCCGCCGCAGGCAGAGCTGTTTTCGAGAGGTGTCGGGGGCTTCTCCGGGGGTTGGATCTGCTCGACAACCTTCCGGGTGGTTTGCTCTACGGAATCCGGCGGCTGACTGGAGCATCCGGCGGCCACCACCGCGAGCCATCCCATCAAATACCAGAGCGCTACCGTATGTGAGTCTCGGTTTACCACCTGACCGCCACCTCCTTCGGGCCCCTTTTTCGGCCGTCAGGTGAAATCCTGCGGCTCGAATCTACCTCAAAACAGCCGCGGAGAAAAGCGCTTCGACATCCCGGCGAGGAGGGACCCTTCGCCGAGGTCTCTCAGCTCGGAGACGAGGGACAGATATCGGGTGGCGTGGGCGGGATCGGCGAGGAAGCTCTCCAGGGAGCGGAGATGGCCGGACCGACGGGCCGCGACGAAGCTGTCCCTCGTGTCCTTGGGGAGGGCGATGAAGCGGGTGAGCTTCGCGTCGATGGCGGCCGCGTCTTCTGTGAGATGCCCCTCGATGTCCGTCAAGAGGTTGTGGTCGTGATCCGACACCACCTCGCCGTTCACCCCGACGAGCCCGCGGGTAAGGGCCCTGATCTCCTCGATCACCTCATCCTCCTCCATCAGGGTCATCTCCTTGCTTTCCACCTTCTTGTAGAGGGGAATTCCCTCGGTGAGGAACATAGTGCGGAGACGCACGTGGGTGGGATCGATGGCCCTGAGGACCCTGGCGGTCTCCTCGGCGTGGACCGCGCTGAGCGCCCGCCCGCCGAGCCCCGGCATCACATAGCAGCAGACCTCGAGGCCCGCCCCCTTGGCGCGGCTGATGCCGGTGATGTGGTGCTCGGCGCGGCACCCTTTTTGAACGAGCGAGAGCACTTCGTCCGAGCCCGACTCGAGCCCCGCGTGGATCCGGGAGAGCCCCGCCTCCTTGAGCGCCGTGAGCTGCGCCTCGGTCTTGGCGACGAGGGTGCGGCTTCTGGCGTAGGTGGTGACCCGGTCTATCTCCGGGAACCGGTCTCTGAGGTGCCGGAGGCTTCTCGCTATCCGGTGGTGGGGCAGGATGAGGGAGTCCGCGTCCTGGAGAAACGCGTTTCGCTCGCCACGGTGCATCCAGAGGGCAATCCGCCGCTCCTCGTAGGTGGCCCGGTTATCGCGGACGATCGCCATGCAATCTTGCGCCGATATGGCGGTGACGGACGCATCGATCCCGAGCCGCCGCCTCACATTCCCCGCGGCCTCGGCGAGGCGGTCGATCTCATCCATCACCTCCTCCTCGCCGCGCCTGGCGAACCTCGTCTCCTTGTACACGGGACAGAACAGGCAGTTGTTCCACGGGCAGTTCCGGGTGATCCGGATGAGCAGGCTGGCGGCCTCGCTGGGCGGCCGGATGGGGCCCTGCTCGCAACGGCTCGGGTGGGCTCTCGGTCTCATGATCCCTATATAACGCGCCTCGGCGTCGATCGGAACCGCCCGAAGACAATCCACAACACCCCCGGTTTGTGATAGGGGGAATGAAACAGCGAGTTGTGTGTTCATCTCGACGATGCAACACCACCCCGAACGAGGAGAGAAATGATGAAGAGATATCGAATAGCAGGGTGCGCCCTGGCGTTGCTGACGGCTTTCGGCTGCAAGGCTTCCGGCAGTGAATCAAAAGTCGCGGAGGGTAAGGTCGCGGAGAGCAAGCCCGGGAGCAAGGCGTCCGCCAAGCCTGAAAAAAAGACCGCTCCAGAAGAGGGCGCTGATCCGGCGCCGGAGAAGTTCACCGTCAGGCTCAACACCACCAAGGGGGATATCCTCATCGATGTCACCCGAAAGTGGGCCCCCAAGGGGGCGGATCGCTTCTTCGAGCTCGTCAAGAACGGTTACTTCACGGAGGTGGCGTTCTTTCGTGTCATCGAGGGGTTCATGGCCCAGGCCGGGATCCACGGCGACCCCGTGGTCAACACCGAATGGCGTACCAAGAGAATCAAGGACGACCCGGTGAAAGAGAGCAACACACGGGGCATGGTGAGCTTCGCCACCGGCGGACCCAACACCCGGACCACCCAGTTCTTCATTAATTTCAAGGACAATAAGAACCTCGACAGAATGGGGTTCGCCCCCTTCGGCAAGGTGAGGGACATGGCGGTCGTGGACAGCCTCTACAACGGTTACGGTGAGGGTGCCCCCGGGGGACGGGGGCCGAGCCAACGTCGCATCCAGAAAGAGGGCAACGCCTTCCTCAAGAAGGAGTTCCCCAAGCTCGACTACATCGTCTCCGCGAGCATCGAGTAAATTTTGGGGTCAGGTCCTATCCGATTCCGTAACTCTTGATTTTATAGAGCAGGGCCCGATGGCTGATCTCGAGGTGCTTGGCGGCCAGGGTGCGGTTGCCGCCGGTCTTCTCCAGCGCGCGGCGGATCAGCTCCTCCTCTATAACGCGGACGGTCTTCTTGATGGATAGCTCACCGGAGGCGAGGGTCATGTGGATGGTGTCCCGGCTCTGTTGAATCCGGTTCGGAAGATCCTTGTCGGTAATCTGGTCCCCCTCGGCGAGCACCATGGCCCGCTCGATGGTATTCTCCAGCTCCCGGACGTTGCCGGGCCACTTGTAGGAGAGGAGCATCCGTTCGGCCTCCGGGGTCACCCCCTGGATACCGGTCCCGAGCCGACGGTTGTGCCGCTGGATGAAGTGCTCGACGAGAAGGGTGATGTCGTCCGCCCGCTCCCGGAGGGGGGGGAGGTGGATGGGCAGCACGTTGAGGCGGTAGAACAGGTCCTCCCGAAACTGACGGGTCCTGACCTCTTCGGCGAGGTCCCGAATCGTGGCGGCCACGATCCGGACATCCACATCAATATCCTTGGTGTCCCCCACCCGCCGGATGTTGGACTCCTGCAGCACCCGGAGCAGCTTGACCTGGAGGGGGAGGGGGAGCTCGCCGATCTCGTCGAGGAGCAGGGTCCCTCCCTCGGCCTCCGCGAAGAGCCCCATCTTGTCGACGTGGGCATCGGTGAACGCCCCCCGTTTGTGGCCGAACAGCTCCGACTCGAGGAGCGCCTCGGGGATGGCGCCGCAGTTCACCGCCACGAAGGGGCCCTTGGCCCTCGAGGAGTTGTTATGCACGGCGCGGGCCACCAGCTCCTTGCCGGTCCCGGATTCTCCGGTGATGAGCACCGTGGATTTGTAGTCCGCCACCTTGGCGATGACCTTGAACACCGCCTCCATGGCCTCGGATCGGCCGATGATGTTTTCGAACTGGCAGCGCTCCACCATCTCGGCCTTGAGGGCCGCGTTCTCCCGGCGCAGGGACTCCCGCTCCTCGGCCTTGGTCAACGTCAGGATCACCTCATCGGTCTTGAAGGGTTTCGTGATGTAGTCGTAGGCGCCCGCCTTCATCGCCTCGATGGCGCTCTCCACCGAGCCGTAGGCCGACATGATGATGACGGTCACGGGGATCTCTTCCGCAACGATGCGTCGGGTCAGCTCGATACCGTCCATGTCCGGCATACGGACGTCCGCCAACACGACATCGAACCGCCCGCCGTCCAACATCTCCAGGGCGGCTTCGGCCGAGTATGCCGCGGTGACCCCATAGCCGTGATGGCTGAGCATGGAGGTCAGCGTCAGACGTATCGACTCTTCATCATCCACTACGAGGATGTGTTTCATGAGGGATATTCTGTCACACTGATCCGACGAATTCAAATAATGGCTCACCGGTCTCATCTAAGGCCAAATCCGATCTGTTGAAAACTACGGAAACAATGAAGGTATCTGTAAGAACCCAGCCTACATTTGTTCACAAAACTTGATTTCTTAAAAACTTAATAATAACCTAAAAATATGGACGGTTATCTCACAGGTAAGATTAGGGTTTCAACTGCATACTCGCTGGCTGTGGCATGTATTCTCCTGAGCGGGTCCCATACCGCGAACGCATGGACATCAGCGCATCTATTCAACGTAGATGTTTCCGTTCATGTTGCATCCGAGGCCGAATCCATTGTCACCACCGACGCCCGCTTCGTGGTGGAGGCCGGCCATTTTCACGGGTTCGATCTCATGAGGATGCCCGGGGCCGAGCTGGACAAGAGGGCCAGCTTCGCCTTTCGGGATGACGGCAGGCGGTACAACCTGAAATTCAAGAAAATCCGGGGGGGACGGATCCGGGTAGTGCTCGCGGATGAGGAGGAGGTCCAGCGGGGCGGTATCACCTTCCAGCTCGTCCACCGGACCGACCTGATCGCCACCGGCGCCCTCCGTTCTCATGAAGGGCGGGCCCGGTTGGACTGGACCCCCATCATCTGGGATGAGGGGCTCGACAACATGACCGTCTATCTCCAGCTGCCGGACAACGGCCCCGGACAGATCGAGGTGGATCCGGAGGTCACCCGGGATTATGTCGTGGAGGTGGGGGAGACCCATATCAACCTCATCAAATATCGACCGGTCCGGTGGTATCCCATGAATCTCGTAGTGGACTTCAACCCGAAGCTCGTTCCCGGGCTCTCCATCCCTACGTCCGAAGCGTCGCCAGAGGAGCCTCACGTGACGACCGCCGCGATATCCGGAGAGCCGACGTCCGGCGCGCCCTCGACCATACTGCCGCCCCTCGGTGTCGTTCTTTTCGGAATCCTGCTGCTCATCGTCAAGTTTCACCATGTCCGGAGGGCGTACGCCCACCTTGGGATGACGGCCCGTCCGGCGCTGCTCTCCCGCACCTCGCTCCCGGTCCGGATCGTCCTGGCGATCACGGCGGGGGCCGTGGGATTGTGGGTTCAGAACAAGGGTCACCTGGCGGCGGGAATTCCGGTCATGACCATCACCGCGGCGCTGTTCATCCTGCGCCGGCAATCGGTGCCCCTCAAGCCCCGCGCCGGGGGATCGTGGCGCCGAATGTCCGATGATGATATCGAGCGTTTCAAGAAGCTCGCGGCGCGGTATCGCCGGCGTCGTATCTCTTTCGTGGATATCACCGCGATACGCGGCATGGTGTCCTTCACCGGGTTCATCGGGGCGCTCGCCTACGGCGCCTACACCCTCCGGAACGTCGACGCGGGTCTGGTGTGGACCACCGTCATCGACGGGTTGATCCTCGCGATTCCCGCGTGGTTCGGAAGCATTCGATCGGAGATGCCGGTCGACGCGACCCTCGAGGGGTACCACATCCTTCGGCGATGGCGAAAATCCCTTTCCCGGCTGCTCGGTGAGAAGACCCCGGGAGCGGCGGCGGAGTTTTGGATCCGGGAGGACGAAGAGGGCCCCATCGAGATCAGGCTCAGGGCCTCGGTCCCCATTGAAAATGTCAACAACCTCGAGGTGGCCGGAGAGACGGTCCGCGTTGGATCCACATATAAAACGAAGACTGTTTTTGTCTTTAGGATGGCGCCCGGCACCCCCGCGGCCCGCCGACTGGCCACCTGCGACCACGCGGCCGAGCACCACCTCACCCCCGATCTCCAGGAGGAGATCATCGTGCTCCGCAACCGCCGGGGCCGCGTCACCTCGGGGCTCAGGCCGCTGCGCGCCGCCCTGTCGATGCTCGCTACCTCTCCTCTGGCATGAACGCGAAGGTGTCGCCGCCGCTTCCGAGGGGTGTCGCGCCCTCCAGGTCGCAGATCGCGTCGAACCGATCGCGGATCGCCTCCGGCGTTATCTCTCCCGGCGCGTCGAACCGCACCCCCTGACCACACACCACCCCGGTGCGGCTGTACCACCCCCCCTTCATACAGAAAATCATGCCGGTCGCGGTGTTGTCGGCGGACGCGAGATAGAGCGCGAGGGGGACATTGAGCTTCGAGGGCACCTTGGATCGGATGGCCTCGGGATACGCCTTCTCGGTCATCCGGGTATCTCCGGTGGGCGCCACCGTGTTGATTTTAATGTCGTATTTGGACATCTCGATTTTCAGACAGTTCATGAGCCCCACCATCCCCATCTTGGCCGCGGCGTAGTTGGCCTGCCCGAAGTTGCCGTAGAGCCCGGAGGTGGAGGCGGTGAAGACAATACGGCCGAAGTTGAGCGCTTTCATCGTCCGGAGGACGGGTTGGGTGACACAGAAGGCCCCCTTGAGGTGCACCGAGATGACATCATCCCACTCCGCTTCGCTCATCTTGAGGAACGATCGATCCCGAAGGATGCCCGCGTTGTGGATGAGCACGTCCACTGATCCGAAGGTGTCCATCGCCAACGCCGCGAGGGCCTTCCCCCCCGCCGCGGTCGCGACGCTGTCGTAGCTCGCCCGGGCCTCGCCCCCGGCGCGCCGAATCTCCGCCACCACCTGGTCCGCGGGTCCCGGATCGGCGCCGGCGCCGTCCAGGCCGACCCCCGGATCGTTCACCACCACCCTGGCCCCCCGCGCCGCCAGCGCCAGCGCGTAATCCCGGCCGATGCCCCGTCCCCCTCCCGTGACGATGGCGACCCTCCCTTCGAAGTCGATGGGTGACATAAATAGCTCCTTTCCGGTCCGAAAACGGTCTCGGCAGTCTGATACCGTTCCTGTAGCCGGGACGCAACCTCCCAATTCGGGGTCGATGGAGGGAATTATGAGGCGGTTCGAATGTTGCGCGGCTTTTGGCTCTCGAAGGTGATATTTGTCCCGCTCCCCCGGCCGATGACGGCATCTCCTGACGAAAGGGCGCCCTCGAGGATGAGCTTGGAGAGGGGGCCCTCGACCAGGCGCTGGATGGTGCGTCTCATGGGGCGCGCACCGAACGCGGGATCGTAGCCCCCGGCGTCGGCCAGGGCGTCGAGCATCCCCTCGCCGATTTTGAGGCGGACTCCAGTCTCCCGCTCGAGCTGGCTCCCCGCCTTTCTCAGGAGCAGGGACGCGATGTCCAATGCGTTCTGTCGGGTGAGGGGCTCGAAGACCAGGAGCTCGTCGATGCGGTTCCAGAGCTCCGGCGGCAACGCGCCCCTCACCGCCGCGAGGGCGCTCGATTTCAGATCCTCATCGGAGGTCATCGAAGTCGTCACCCCGAAGCCCACGGGACGTTTCTTCACTGTCAGGTTCGATCCCAGGTTGCTGGTCATGGTGATGATGGTGTTCTCGAAGCTGATGGTCCGACCGAGGCCGTCGGTGAGGCGGCCGTCATCGAGGACCTGCAGCAGGATCTGGAGCACCTCGGGGTGGGCCTTTTCAATCTCATCGAGCAACACCAGGCAGTAGGGGCGTCGCCGGACCGCCTCCGTGAGCTGCCCCCCCTCCTGATGCCCTACATACCCCGGAGGGGCGCCGATGAGCCGCGCCACCGCGTGGGCCTCCTGAAACTCGCTCATATCGAGACGGACGAAGGCGCCTTCGGTGGGAAACAGAAATTCCCCGAGGGCCTTGGCGGTCTCGGTTTTGCCAACGCCGGTGGGGCCGAGAAACAAGAACGAGCCGATGGGTCGCCGGGTCCGGAACCCCGCCGCGTTGCGTCGCAGTGTCTCCCCCAGGGCGGCGAGAACATGAGCGTGACCGACGATTCGGGACGCGAGGGTCTCCTCCAGGTTCAACAGATGCTCGTGGTGGCTGGAGGAGAGGCGATCCGCCGGGACGCCGATCTGCTCCGCCACGATACAGGAGACGTCATCCGCGGTCACCCTTCCGTCCCCTCGCCGCCGGACCCTGGCGCCGGCGGTGTCGATGAGGGAGATGGCCTTGTCCGGCAGGGCCCGATCATGGATATAGCGAGCCGAGAGCCTCACCGCTCCGGTGAGGGCCTCCGCATCGAAACGGACCTGGTGGTGACGCTCATAGTCATCCAGGATTCCCTCGAGGATCTGCAACGTCTCGGCTTCGGTGGGCTCCCCCACCTCGATCTTTGTAAACCGGCGCGCCAGCGCGGAATCCGCTTCGATGAATTTTGTATATTCTTCGATGGTGGTGGCGGCGATGCAGGGCATCTCCCCCTTGCCCAGGGCGGTCTTCAGCTCCTGGAGGGCCTCCTGCCCGTCGTTGGTGGCGAGGAGCGCGTGGAGCTCGTCGAAAAACAGCACCACGTTTCCCTCCGCCAGAGCCACCTCTTGACGCAGCTGTCCGAGCCGCTCGGACAGGGCGCCCCGGACCGATGTCCCGGCCAGGAGATCCGCGGGGCGAATCTCGATCACCCATCGATCGCTCGGCTCCCCGGTCGAGAGCTTGACAGCCAGGCCCTCCACGAGAGCTGTCTTTCCCACCCCCGAGGGGCCGATGAGACAGGGGCTGTTGGCCCGCCGTTTGCTCAGGACATCCGTGATCTGCTCCATCTCCCGCTCCCGGCCTACGATGGTGTCGAGACGTCCCGCCTTCGCTTCCCACGTCAGGTTTCGTCCCAGTCGGCTGAGGAGAGGGAAACGTTTTTCATTCAGCGTGAAGGGGGCCTCTTTCTTCGGAATTTTCTCGGAGAGGGGCTCTTCCGTGAGCGCGCTCCCGTCCTCGAGGGGTCTGCCGTTCCGGTTTCGCTGGATCTGCTCAATCGCCCGTCCCATCCGATTGAGTTGGTTGACGTGTAGTCCCGCGGTCCGGGCGCGTTGGGGCGCTTCCGCGGGGCGATGTTCGGCGACGGTCGGAGATCGATCCTGACGGGTCCTGTCCGCCAAGTATCGCTCCAGGGGAAGCGCGTTGGGGGTCTCCTCGGCGACGGGTTGGAGGCAGTCGGCACCAGTGAGGGAGGCGAGGGTATGCATCCGCATCGTCTTCAAGTCCACCTTCAACTCCTCGAGCATGGTATAGGCCAGAGAATCCCTCGCCTTGAGGAGCGCAAGCAGCAGGTGGAGCTCGGACGGCTTCGATGTCTGTGAAGCCTCCCCCGGTAGAAACGAGCGCATGACCTCCTGGGATCGGGTGGGAAGGGATTTCATGATCCGATCCGGCTCCTTACCGCCGCGAAGCAGCGCCCGCACTCGGCTTTCGCTAACCCCGAAGCCGTGGAGCAGTCTGGCACTCCGGCCTTTTTGGGTCATCGCAAGAAGCACGTATCCGGTGTTCACATTTTGATGGCTTTCCCTCGAGAGGCTTCTGGCGTGAGCGATGATATTTCTCATTTTCGGAATGGCTCCAGGTTGTTCAATAATTACAAACAGTTAACCAGCTCCGTAAATTATGCCACATCAAATGTTCAGCAATCAAATTTTCGGCAGTCAATTAGTGATCATTTAGAAAAAACAAATTGTTTCCCAAGTTGATGTTGCCGGACGATAGAGAGTAGACTACATTTCTTGGTTGGAAGATGACGCCCTCAGAATAACAAGGAGAGTGGTATGGCCAAGACGGTCTTCGGAATGCCTGGTTTAGGGAAGAAACCTACGGACAAAAAGCCGGATGATGATTCATCGAAGGTAAAGACCGGAACCCCGAAAGTGTCCCAAAAGCCGACAGGACAATCTGTACATCCCAATATGGCCAAGCCGGTTGTCTCCAAGCCAACCCCTTCACCGTCCGAAACCAATGAGCGGGCCAAAACGGTCATGGGGTTTCCTGCGATGAAGCCGCCATCGGCGACGCCGAGCGCGCCACCGCAGACCGGTGGATTGCCGTCACGTCCGCCGCAGACCGGTGGGCTGCCGCGCTCTCCCCTCAAGACCGGTGGGCTCTCATCCGCTCCCCCCAAGACCGGTGGGCTCTCATCCGCTCCCCTCAAGACCGGTGGGCTCTCATCCGCTCCCCCCAAGACCGGCGGACTGCCGTCGCAACCCCCTCAGACCGGGAAGGGCACGCCGCCCATGGGTATCTCCTCTCAGGCTCCGGCGGCGCGGGAGTCCCAATCGACATCCCTCGCCGGGGTCGGTGTTCCGGGACAGAAGCCCGATGAGATGGCGTTCAAGGAGACCGTGCTGGGGATGTCGGCGATATCCAAAGACGAGGCGGATCAGCATCAGGAGAACCTGGTCCAAGCCGATGGAGCGCCGGCCGACGGGGCTCCAGCCCGTGCGGCCAAGACAATGCTGACCGGCGCTCTGCAGGCCGATGGTGATCCGTCGCAGAACGATGTGGCTCAGGCGGATGCACCGGCCGCGACCCAACAGTCTGGCGCGGTTCAGGCCGAGACGCCCGCCGCGGCTCCGGGCGGCGTCGCGTTCGAAGAGACCGTTCAAGCCGGTGTGGACAGTCCGGTCTCCTCTTACAACATCAATGATGAAGAGGAGATAAAGCCCAAGGGGAAGGGCAAGACACTGCTGATTATTGTCCTGATCGCCGTTGTAGCCACCGTGGTGGCAATCGCGGTGAAGATGTTTGTCTTTGGATCAACCACCGTTCCCAACTCGCTACAACAGCCCGTGATTCCCAATGTACAGCCTGGTGAGATCCCCGGCGCCCCCAACGCTCCGGGCATCCCCCCGGCGCCCCCGCCGCCCCCGGCGCCTCCGGCCCCCGGTATGGCTCCACCCCCACCCCCGCCGCCGCCACCGCCGCCACCGGTCCCCGGCGCGACTCAGCCAAACGCGCCCACACCCCAATAACCGCAAAGATGAAAAAGCCACCACCTCTTCTCGGTTACAACACCAATGTGAGACATAGCGGAATTCTGTATCACATCCAGACCGAAGACTCCGGAATAGACCATCCACACATCATCACTCACCTCTTCGTGGAAGGGACCATCATCGCGACGAAGAAGAGCGCCTACTCCGATGTGTTGAGCCAGGAGGACTGGGAGAACACCGTTCGTCAGATGATGAAGGATCAACACCGGAACATGTTCATCGAGCTTCGTGACGGGACACATGACGAGGTCGCCACCAAAATCTTCGGCGACCTGCCACCGGATCTGCCGCCCTCAGAGCCCCCGCCGCCGCGGGATGAGGCGCCGACCATCGACATCGACGAGAAGAGAGGGGTGAAGGTCATCCGCCCGGCGGTCATGAAGGAGCGGCATACCGAGGCCTCCGTCAGCGCTCTCGGCGAGCTCTCCAGTGAAGCCCGCGGCCGGTCAATCTTCGACACGCCGAATGATGACGGTGAGTTCGGGGAGAACCTCATCACCGATAAATCTCTCGATGAGGTCATTCTCTCCTACCTGACGGACGAGCTGGACGAGTCCTAGTCTTAGAGCTGCATTAAGGATGGTTACTTTCGCCGCCGCCAGGGAGGCCGCCACTTCGATCGTCGTCGCTGCTTCTGAGTCTTCTCGTCTTTGTCGACCTTGTCTGTTTTCTCGACCTTTTTATCGTCCGGAGTATCGGCCGTCTTCTCGGGAGTATCGGTCGACTCTTTTTTGGACTTCGAATCCTCGGTCTTCGCCTGCTTCGGATCACCGACCGTTTCCGCGGGCTTGACCAGCTGCTTCTTGACGTTCACCACCTGATCGCTTTCAGGGATGATAGAGATCTTGAACACTTTCCCCTTGGGGCTCTCCACCCGAATGGGGACGAGGGTATCCCCCTGCTTGACCCGGAAGGGATTCATGGGGACCAGGGAGTCTTCATAGTAGATCTTTGCTCCCTCAGGAGCGCCCCGCACGGTGATCATCACCCCCTCTTCATCCGGCCCCGAGCACATTCCAACGGCGATGAGGGCGACCAGGGCGATCCCCAAAATGCCCGTGAGCCCTTGGAGCACCCGATGTTTCCGGATCACCCCGCTCACCCTGGCCACCGGCCGCCAGACCACCGGAAAATACCGGGTGTCCCGTATCCGCCGGCCGAGCTCCCGGAACGGCTCAAGCCCGCGCCGAATGGTGAGCTGCCACCCGGAGGATGCCCTGGGGGTGTCACCGGTGGATCGCTCCTGTATCATCTGGGAGAGCACTTCCTGGGCCAT
This sequence comes from Polyangia bacterium, assembly GCA_050304755.1. Taxonomy (GTDB): domain Bacteria; phylum Myxococcota_A; class Polyangia; order JAAYKL01; family JAAYKL01; genus CAYWLQ01. Next base: position 71,968 of record JBNLED010000019.1, read on the forward strand.
CTGGGTGTCCCCCACCTCGATCTGGCTCTTCCCCAAATCGCCGGTGGCCGAATCGGTCTTGAGGCTCTCTGTGAAGAGGGTGAGCTTGTTGAGCCGCTCCGACACCGGGGCCAGCGCTCGGACCGCTTTCAGCATTTCGGCGGCGGTCTGATAACGTTCGCCGACATCCTTGGCGAGGGCGCTATCCAGCACCGGGAGGGCGCTCTCGGGGACCTCCGCGTTCACCTCCCTCGCGGGCCTCGGGTCGCTGGTCAGCATATTGGCCAGCAGCTCGTTGTAGTTGGTTCCGGCGTACGGGAGGTCGCCGGTGAGCATCTCGTACATGATGACCCCGACGGAGTAGAGGTCGGTGCGGTGGTCCACGTCCGCCAGGCCGCGGGCCTGTTCCGGAGACATGTAGGCCGGGGTGCCGAGCATGGATCCGTCCTGGGTGAGCTTGGTCTGGTCGGAGTAGTCCACGAATTTGGAGATGCCGAAATCGATCAGCTTGACCCCGGCGGCCTCCCCCTTGTGATACACCAGGAAGATGTTGTCCGGTTTGAGATCGCGATGGACAATGCCCTTTTCGTGAGCCGCGTCCAAGGCCACGAGGGCGGCCTCCAGAATTCCGCAGGTGGTGGCCAGATCGATAGGGCCGGTGCGCTCCAGCAGGTCGCCGAGGCCCTCCCCCTGGAGATACTCCATGACGAGGTAGGGTTCCCCCTCCTCGGATACCCCCAGGTCCATCACATCGATGATGTTGCGATGCTGGATGGCCGCCGCCGCCTGGGCCTCCCTGAAGAACCGTTTGACCACCTCCTCCCGGACGGCGAGCTCCGCGTGGAGAAATTTGACCGCCACCTCCTTCCCGATGGCGACGTGCTGACCGAGATAGACCGCTCCCATCCCCCCCTCCCCGAGAAGGCGGTTGATCTGGTATTTGCCGTCAAGGGTCTTCCCCGTGTAGTCATTTTCAGCCATCGGTTGCTATCAAGGTAGCACTAAATCGTAAAAGTTGAATCGTCAATTTGAGGCCATTGAGAATCAAAGCAGGGAAGGATAAAAATGCGTAGATTGAGAATGAGGCGAGCGGTATATCTTTCTAAAGGGCCTGATAGGTGAACAGTGAAATTCCTGAAAATACTCTCTAGTCTGGCGTTCATTTGGGGGTGGGCGTGTGACCCGGTCGAAGAGACCCCGCGCTTTGAGCCTCCCCAAAGCATTGTCGGCGGGGTGGAAACCCACTACGATTCCTGGCAGGGGGTGGTCCAAGTGGTCGGCAACGACACCATCTTCTGCACGGGGACTTTTATCCATCCACGGGTGGTCCTCACCGCCGGTCACTGCGTCCTTCTCGACGAAGGGGGGCGGGGGTATGACTTCACCCGAACCCCCTCCGTCGTCGCTGTCTACGGCGGATCCGAAGGCCGGACCCTGCTCGCGAGGGCGCGGCAGGTGAGCGCCCATCCGGACTGGACCGGAGCCATCAGCCTGGAGGCGGCGGATCTCGCGCTGATCCGTCTGGATCGGGAGGTGACCTCCGTCGAGGCCTATCGGCTGAGAGATTTTCCGTTTCCGGAGGTGGGCGATCCCGGCGTCATCGTCGGATATGGGCTGGACGAGGCGTCGCAGGCCGGAATCCATCGGATGGGGGAGACCACGATCCGGGCCATTAACCCCTTCTTCATCGAAATCGGCGGTGAGTCCAACACCTGCAACGGCGACTCCGGCGGTCCCCTGTTCACCCAACAGGACGGGGAGTGGGTCCTCTCAGGTGTCACCTCCTTCGGTACCGAGGAGTGCTACCTGGAGTCCTTCGGCTACAGCCTCAACCCCCTCTCCCGCTGTGACTGGCTCAACCAAGAGATGAGCTCAATGGTGGGGGAGGATCTGGGGCTCGAGGGATGTCAGGAATGCCAAGCCGCCGCCGTGTCGGACTGGGGGGATCCCTGCGGACCGGGGTATCCCTGCTGTCCCGAGGGTACCCTCTGCCGTCGTCCCGAATCGTTCTCGAGCAACCAGCTCGGGTACTGCGCGCCCGCCTGTTGCGATATCGAGCAACCCGACGCCGCCTACTGTACCGACATCGCCGGAGGGGAGGAGCGATGCAGCTTCTTCAGCGACGAGGGAGAGGCCTATTGCGCCGTCCACTGCGAGGATGACGATGATTGCAGGCCGGGCACGCAATGCCGGAACAAACCCTACACCAGCGACAGAATCTGCATCGCCCGGGAGGAGGGGTCCGGAGAAGAGGTGGAATGTGATACCGATTCGGAAGATGAGCCTTTGGACAATGCCGAAGGGTGCGGATGCAGCCTCCCCTCACCCCCCCGTTCAGCCTCGGTTATGCTAATTGTGGAGATATTTGGAATAGGTAAACTCGCGTCCGACAACTAAGATTACCCTTATCGCCAACAAGGTTGACACAACCGCCTATCCGCCTGGCGCCCTTGAAATATAAGACACAGTAATTATTTGAAAAAGCGAAATTGTCGGTACTGGTCCAATTTTTGCTCGAAAAGAGGGGGTTACAAAATAAGGCACAACCCCCGTGTTCTTGGGGAAGTTCAGTTGCTTTTGGTGACATTAATATATAAAATAGCTCGGCTTTTTTATCGAGCATGAAGGTTAAGAGAAAATACTCATGGAGGAAAAAATGAAACGTATCTCCCTCGCGGCGTTTGTCGGTATTATTGCCCTGGCCACCCTGGCGACGGGCTGCCTGGATCGGGAACCGGGGCCTGTGTGTCCGGTGCCCACGGAGATCGCGACCACGCGACAGACCGCGAATGATTTCGACGGAGTCGATATTCTGGTGGTGGTGGACAACTCCTCGTCAATGTTGGAGGAGCAGGCGATCCTCTCCACCGGGTTCTTCACCCTGATCAACTCCCTGGCGCTTCCCCTCGAGAACGACCCCGACTGGGCCTACCCGCCGGTGGACAACATCCGGGTGGCCATCGTCACCAGCGACATGGGGCTCC